>JAWUWW010000010.1:0-138648 GCA_034111645.1 Cellvibrionaceae bacterium | reverse complement strand
TGTATTGGGGTCGCGATATGTCTGATGAGAATATCCGATAAACGAATTTTGCGCTGGACGGCAATCACCTATATTGAACTTATCCGTAACATCCCATTTTTAATTTTGATTTTTCTGGTGTTTTATGCGCTGCCTTTTTATGGCATTCGTCTACCCGGCCTTACAACTGGATTCGTCTGTCTGTCAATTTATGGCGGCGCCTATTTCGCTGAAATATTCCGTGGAGGTATTCAATCTGTATCGAAAGGACAGTTCGACGCAAGTAAAGCACTGGGTCTAAAATACGGCTTTTATATGCGCCGGGTTATACTTCCCCAACTATACAAGTACATTTTCCCGCCCGGAACAAACATTGCCTTGACCATGATCAAGGAATCCTCGCTTTTGTCGATGATCACGGTGGCAGAGCTGACATACGCTGCGCATGACGTCAACGGTCGTACCTTCACGCCAGTGGAGACCTTCGCCACCATCGCTTTGCTCTACTGGTTGATATCAACAGTGTTTCTAAAACTGGCACATATGTTACAGGTCAAGATTGGTGCTGAAGATACTCCCGGTGAGTTCAACATTCGTTAATTGCCACTTGGACAATAAGAGACTAATTCATGACAAACAAAACCGCAGAATTTAAATTGGCTAACCAAGAACTCAACCCAGAGGTATTGATTGAGATTCGCAATATGAATAAATGGTATGGCGAATTTAAGGTATTAACGGATATCAATCTATCCGTCAAAACTGGTGAACGGGTTGTGCTTTGTGGTCCGTCGGGATCGGGAAAGTCTACATTAATCCGCTGCATCAATCGGCTCGAAGAGCATCAGCAAGGCGATATTATTTTTGATGGTATTGAACTAACGGATGAACTGAAAAATATAGACAAGATACGCTCAGAAGTCGGCATGTGCTTTCAACAATTCAATCTATTTCCTCATTTGACTGTCATGGAAAACTTAATTTTAGCGCCTATGTCGGTTCGTAGCTTGCCTCGCACGAAAGCAAAAGAACTGGGAGCTCATTATTTGGAGAAGGTGAAGATCCCAGATCAGGCAGATAAATATCCCAGTCAACTTTCAGGTGGCCAGCAACAGCGTGTGGCCATCGCACGTGCTTTATGTATGCAACCACGGGTGATGCTCTTCGACGAACCCACCTCGGCACTTGATCCCGAAATGATCTCCGAGGTTCTAGATACTATGGAAGAACTGGCTTCGGAAGGAATGACTATGCTTTGCGTCACCCATGAAATGGGTTTTGCACGCAAAGTTGCCGACAGGGTGATTTTTATGGATGCTGAACAGATTATCGAAGAAAACGATCCTATTAATTTCTTCGACAACCCACAAAACGAACGAACACAAAAATTTCTAAAGCAGATTTTTGAACACTAAGGACTACTAAACCATGGCATTTGTAGACTCAACTGTCACAGTAGTGAAAAATCTATAACCAAATTTTATTAAAAAATACATACCCATTTTTATCAACGTTTTTTAAAGAATTGAATAACGAGGGTCCAAAAAACTAGAGGGTTGATATTCGCAGACTGTGTCTTTATCATTCAACCAACACTTAGATCCTTATGGATAACGATTAGCTATGCTTGGCAAAAGTTGATTCGATTTCTTGATAGTTAATATTGCTCATCACTATTTGAAATATCACCTTAAAACTGTTTCAAAATCCATTGATGCAGAAAATAACCAAAAACAAGTAAGACTAAACCTAAGACCCAACTTAGCCAGAATCCAACATTAAATTTTTCGGTGAAAAAAAACGGCACAAAAAATAGCCATGAGATAGGCACGGCAACAACAATACTTTTCGCGTATTGGCTGGTGATGGCTAGATCTTGATGCTGCATATAAGCAAACGCGATTGCGAAAATAGATACCAATGGCAATGCAGTAATAAAGCCTGCCATCTCAGGTTTTTTACCTGCAAGCCAAGACGCGAACGCAATTACAAACACAGCAATACTCACTTTAAAAATAGTAAATAGCATAGTTTTTACCTTTATTACTAGGACTAGATTATTAGCACTAAAGCCGCTTTTTATCATTACTTTAAGTGCTGAGAGTCATGGCTATCAGCACTTAAAGTACTGAGAGTCAATATGCCTAAGCCATCAGCATAATAACAACAAGAACAAAGACTTAACATTTTCAGCCCGTCTTTATTATTAGTAACGCACAATGTCCGTATATTCGCCATTGGTTTTGATGGTGATGGTAAGTGTCTGCTTGGTGCGGTTACGCCAAAACCAGCCGTGACCACCATCGAACGCTGCTTCTAATGTGCCTTCGCGTTTTGAATCAGTGCCTTTGTAGTAAGGGTGATAGCTAATTTTTAGCTTTTTAGAATCGCCGTGAACATCAAAGTTTGATTTACCGCCATTGGTTTCCCAAATGTAATCAACTTTTGCCCCCTTCGCCATAGTCACTTTTACTTCTGTGCCTTCATCAGGCGCGAGAGTAAATGTCATTTCGTGGTTTTGTGTTGTCGGATTATTTGACGCAAGTACAGTCGGCGCTTCTACCGCTTCAGTTTTTGTAACTTCAACTATTTTTTCGACTTCAGCAATTTCTTCGTTTACGACTACTTTTTCGTTTACGACTACTTTTTCGATGTCAACAACAGCTTGAGTTGACTCTATAATTTTGGCTGCATCCGCCTTTTCTTCTTCAGCCAGTGAGATTCTTATATCGCCCATACGTTTTAGGCCGAGCATTTCACCAACGCCTGTATGGTCGATGCCATATTCTGCTGGCATGACCACAGTAAGTGATAAAACACCGGCGGCAATGGCCGCGATGATAGTTGATTTTATTAGTTTAGAAGTAGAAGGTAGCTCTCTTTCAGAAGGTATATTGGTGTTATACATGTTGATATTTCCTATTAAAAAATTTTAGAAGTTAATTTACAGAACGAAATAGCCCGTTATGTGATATCCCATCAACAAAAAACCCAGCATCATAATAAAGGCATTGGCTTTATAGGCATGTCGCAAAAAATTAGCTGATTTACGCCAATAAGTAATAGCAATAAGAATTACAGCTAGCGCTAAAAGTTGACCAATTTCTACACCGATATTAAAGAAAATTAAATTAGGCAGTAGGCCATCAGTCGATAATTCATATTCCAGAATTTTAGTGGCGAGACCAAAACCGTGAAGCAAACCAAAGAAAAATGTTGCCATCTTGGTATTAGGCTGAACGCCAAACCAGCGTTGATAGGCACCCATATTATCCAGAGCTTTATAAACAATCGAAAAGCCAATAATGGCATCAATAATGAACGCGCTAATATTGATGTTCATCAACACACCGGACAACAGTGTTACAACGTGCCCAACGGCAAAAAGAGTCACATAAATAGTGACTTCTTTCATCCGATAGATAAAGAAAATAACACCAAGCAAAAACAACAGATGGTCATAGCCCGTCATCATGTGTTTTGCGCCAAGATAGATAAAGGGGATGGGGTGAATTCCTGTAGTCTCTTGAATGTATCCTTTGTCGCCTGAGGTTACAGCATGTGCCCAAGCATCAGGAATTATCCCGAAAAGCCCAATCAGCATTAGCGCTAAACCAATAGCGGCATAGACGTAGTCTTTTTTTGAACATTGTTGAAAAAATTGAAGCATAAAAGCTTTCTCCATTCATAAAATAACGATGATTAAAAATTATGAAAGGCGCACACGAATCAATGCCAAACTAATAGCAAGCAGGTGAATACGCCTATAAAAAGAATGTTTAAATTCGTAGACGCTGAGTAGAAAGGTATAACGGTAGTTTGCTTAAGCCAAATATTTTCGAGTTCGAAGAAATATGGCTATTACTGGGAGGGGAATCATTATCGCGATAATTTTCAATAGCTGTTACTAGTGCAACAAAATCAATTTGATCCACATCGACTGAAGAGATTTCTAAGGTATTTGGTATTACTCGCTGTAAATCGGCATTCAAATAATCACTAAAGTAAGTAACAACATCGATATTTATTGGATGATGATCGTCAATATTTAGGTCTGTGTTGTAACCAGTGTTGTTATCGGTACTGTTGTCGGTACTGTTATCGTGATTATGTTCGTGGGGTGAATGATGATGGCTCCCTGTCGAGAGATGCTCTATATTAATGTTATGCAGTGAATGGATAACGCTATGTGGCAGCCACGAAGCAAACGCAGGCGATACCAACAAAAAAATTAACAGCAAGGATAGAGTCTTCTTCATAAATATTGATGTTATCTAATTAGACAAAATTTGCAATACAAATTAGAAATTCATTTTGTAATAGATATAATTGGAGTAGTGCTTTGCCTACAAAAAATCTAAAACTTGAATCAAGATAGATAACATAAAGCAAAAAATTTAATCCATGTAAACAATGAATCGTCCTTAATAAATTTAATGTAAAACCTAAAAATAAATATCTTTACCGCTTTCAAAAATCAATCTTAACTCGACAAACCCAAGAATTATCAATACGGGCTTAGCACTTGAGCGCCTAAATTTTAACGATACAGACTAATAGGATATAAAAATTACTATGTAGTACTTTATATATTCACAGTAAAAATACCTATTATTTATTGAATTTATACATTATTACTGTACAGTTATACGACTTGGAGCCTAATAATGATCAAGATAGCATCAAAACAACCAACAAAGATAAAATATAAAATCTTATCTCAAACCCTTACTGAAAATATTAACAAAGGCAAATTAAAGCCCGGTGATCGCCTACCCTCAGAAGATAAGCTAGTCACTACACTTGGATATAGCCTAGGCACCGTTCAGCGCTCACTCAGACATTTAGTCGAACTTGGTGTGGTCGAGCGGGTTCATGGTTCAGGAACTTTTGTTGCAGGCATACGCGCACCTGAAGAACACTTGCGCCATTTCCGTTTTCTTAATGAGGATGGCTCAAAGCTACTGCCCATCTATTTTAAAACTCACGACATCACCCATACCGATTGCAAAGGTCCATGGGTCGATTCTCTTGGGATTGATCAGGCTGGCTTTGTCAAAATTGATCGTGTCATTAACGTCAATCGAGAGTTTGAAATTTTTAGTGAATTGTATCTTCCTGCTAGTCAATTTGCGTCACTATTAGAAATGCAGCCGAGCCAACTTGATGGCGTATCGATTCGCGACATGCTTGCCGAGCGTTTTAATACGCAAACCCTAAATACACGGCAATCGATAGTTTGCGATGTATTTCCACCACGAGTTGCCAAGGTGATTAATATGCCGATGGGTCAGTTTGGAATTGTTTTGACCGCAAGTAATGCCTCGCATCTTCATGTTCCAATTATTTGGCAACGCGCTTATATTCCACCGAGTGATCGGCAAATGGAATTTTTAGAAAAAATCCACTAATCTTGTAAAGGATAAAATAATAATGCCACACTCGACTTATCTTCCCGAAAAAATGGGCTCAGCTACGGTTTCTCCTCAAGGCTCTTTCGAGGCGGGCTCGTTTCATGAATTTACCGTCACCTATACGGCGGGTTACTTTGGCATTGATGATACCGGCTCAATCAAGCTCGTGCATCGCTTTGCCTCTGACATGGGTCGCCCCCAATTTGACAATCCTCTCGCCGAAAATTACACCACAGTTGAAGCAACTAACGGCGCTATCTTGCATGTTGAGTATGATATGAAACGTAATATCCGCCCTTGGGATAAAACGCTTTATATCAAAGTTGTGCGTGGGTTTTTACGTGAAGGTGACCAAATAATTATTCGCTTTGGCGATCGTCGTCAAGGCTCGCCCGGCATACGCCTGCAAACCTTTGTCGAGCATACTTTTGAGTTTCGCGTATTGGTCGATGCAATGGCTGTCTATAACTACGTCGAGCTACCTCAGCAGCCGATTATTGCAATTGTCCCTGGCCCACCAACGCTTTATAAAGCAATTATTCCTACGCAACGTATTGTAGGGCAAACGTTTAAATTACAAATAAAAGGTGAAGATGGTTGGGGCAATCCTTCAAATCTTTGCGATGGCACCTTTTCACTTAAAGCATCGGCACCCATAAAAGACTTACCCGCGAGCGTCACTTTTATTAAAGGCGATTATTCGATAGCCATAGATGGACTCAGTGTTGATGAGCCTAGCGATATCACGATTGATCTGATCAATGATCAAGGTCAAAGGGTTTGCTCTACCAACCCCATACGCATAACAGAACCAGCTGAACTACTACCTTACTGGGGTGATTTACACGGTCAGTCTGAAGAGACAATCGGTACAAATTCAGCGCGTGATTTTTATGAATTTGCTCGCGATAAAGCATTCCTAGATGCCTGTGTTCACCAAGGTAATGACTTTCAAATTACCACAGAATTCTGGCATCATTTAAATGATCTTTCTAAAGAGTTCACCAAAGATGGTGAATTTATCGTTTTTCCTGGTTGGGAATGGTCGGGCAATACAGGACTTGGCGGCGACCGCAATGTTTTACATATGCACGAAGGCAAGCAAATCCATCGATCTTCCCATGCATTAGTCGATGATCTTTCTGATGTTGATTCCGATGCCACTTCGGCAGATGATTTATTTGAGGCACTAAAAGGCGAAGACTGTACCGTGTTTGCGCATATAGGTGGGCGCTACGCTGACATCAAAATATCTCATGACGTGCGCTTAGAAAAATCAGTCGAAGTACATTCTGCTTGGGGAACGTTCGAGTGGTTAATAGCAGATGCTTTTGAAAAAGGCTACCGCGTCGGCATTGTATCTAACTCTGATGGCCATAAAGGCCGACCGGGCGCATCGCATCCGGGCTCGACAAAATTTGGCGCTTATGGCGGCTTAACCTGTATGTTAGCGCCTGCTTTTTCTCGACAAGGTTTTATGCAAGCGCTCAAAAAACGTCATCATTATGGAACCACAGGTAGTCGCGTAATACTTGATATTGAAGCAGTCTTTGATAGTGCAGCAGAATTATTTTCAGATGATCCAAATCTTGGTGGTGTTACATCTGTGCAGACAAATACAGCCATGATGGGTGATATTTTGCGCAGTAGCGACGCACAAGTTTTATTTAAAATTGATGTCCATGGACCCTCACCCATAGAGCGTATTGATATCAGAAACGGATTAGAAACACTTGAAGTATTTCGTCCTTATAAAGAAGAAGATCTCGGTCGTCGTATTCGTGTGTTGTGGGAGGGATCTGAATATCGTGGGCGTGGCCGCGAGACAATCTGGGATGGCTATGCTGAATTAAGTGGCAATAGCTTTGAAAATGTAACGGCTATTAATAAATATAATTTAGATAAAAAATTCGAGCTATCAACTCAGCAGCGGCTTGAGTGGGAGGCTCTTACAACAGGTGGCTTTGGTGGTTTTGATGCAATGCTTAGCGATGCTAATAATGGAATTTTGAAAATTCATACCGCGTTAGTAAAAGAAGAAATTGCTATCAAGGATATCGGCCGTGATGAAATTATTTTTGAAAATGGTGGTATAGATAGAAGAATTCGTATCTTCCGTATGCCCGATGAAAACCCGCACTACAAAGCTACACTCGAACGACGCATTACGCTAGCTAATGATCGCGACAATGCTTTGTATATAAGAGTAACTCATGAAGACGGACACTTTGTTTGGTCTAGCCCTATTTATATTTTTCGATAAATATTGAATCGAATACTTTAAATAATTTTTAAAGTATTTACCCCCTGTTTATTAACTATTTATCATCTATACATTTTTAAACAGGCATAAAAAAACCCGCAACTGCGGGTTCTTTTATTGAAATATGTAAAGACTACCAGCTATTATACTTTAAGAATTTACCATTCATTGTTAGCAACACGCGATCGCCTTTTGGATCTTCTATCTTATCCACTTCCATAGTAAAGTCGATTGCGCTCATGATGCCGTCGCCAAATTTCTCTTGAATCACTTCTTTGAGAGTCTCGCCATAAACGCCAACCACTTCATATAAGCGATACATTAACGGATCAGTCGGTACCATTTGATCCCAAATTTTTGTTGGGAACGCCTCTAAAGCCGTCGCGACTTCAGCACCTAAACCAAAATAATCTGCAATGGCTTTAGCTCGTTCAGGCGAGGCGCTATTCATGCCTAAGCACGCCGATGTTACCCACACATCTGAATAACCTAGATCTTTTCCGATTTTTTCCCAGGTTAAACCTTTTTCTATTTTTGTGCTGATGATCAGCTCAGTCATGCTTGCCTTATTCATAATATCTCCTACTCTATAAATATAAATGTATTAATTAAAAATATTGTTACCGCTAATTTTTTCGAAAACTTTAACTTCTTTTAAACCATTCGATTCGCCAACAATTGAATGATCAAATGTATTTTTCAATTTGATTTTTATTCGAAATAGAACATTTCAAATAAAACAGCTAAAATACAACATCTTAATTGCGTCACCTTATTTCAGGCTTGGATCAACCATCAGCGGCACACCACCATTATCGTCATCAGATCGTTCCATTTTCGGACAATTAATCAAGAAATTAACCAAGTGATTACGAATCTTGTAATAGGCTGGGTCTTCGATAATCTTAGCGCGATTTCTAGGACGCTCTATATTGATTTTGACCGACTCAGCTACACGAGCATTAGGACCGTTAGACATTAACAAGATATGATCGGCAAGCAATATGGCCTCGTCAACATCATGCGTAATCATAAAAACAGTTTGCTGAGTTTCGCTCCATATTTTAAGCAGCTCCTCTTGAATGACTCCGCGAGTCAATGCATCGAGCGCTCCAAAGGGTTCATCTAATAGCAATAGTTTTGGGCTTGTCGCAAAAGCACGAGCGATACTGACACGCTGACGCATTCCCCCTGATAATTCAGATGGCTTCTTTTTTAACGCGCTACTAAGACCCACCATGTCGAGAAAATGAGCGCTGTGCGCGCTGATTTGTTCTTTGCTCCAGCTTGGATTTCTTGCTGCCACACCAAAGCAAACATTTTGCAGTGTGCTCAACCAAGGCAGTAAGCTGTAGTTTTGAAACACCACACCACGATCTAAACTAGGGCCAGAAACTTCTCTGCCATCCATGATCACACTGCCACTGGTGGGCTCATCAAGCCCGGCAAGAATGTTCATAATTGTTGATTTACCACAACCAGAGTGGCCAATAATACAAACGAACTCGCCTTTTTTAATGCCAATATTAACGTTATCAAAAACAGTAACATCGCCACTTTCCGATGGATAAACCCGACTTAAATTTTCTACACTTACAAAATCTTTTGACATGTTCTACTCCTTGTATGCTACTAATTTGGCGACAGCACCTAATGCCATATCGAGCAACATGCCTATAATACCGATCATTAAAATAGAAAAAATAACGCTATTTAAATCGAGATTATTCCATTCATTCCAAACGTAATAGCCAATACCGGTTCCACCCACTAACATTTCTGCAGCAACAATAACTAACCAAGCTATACCTATAGAAATACGCATACCCGTTAATATCGTTGGCGCAGCAGCCGGTAGAATAACCAAAAAGGCGGTTTTTAACTGGCTTAATTCATGTGTTCTTGCCACATTAATCCAATCTCTTCTTACTCCCGATACACCAAAAGCGGTGTTAATTAACATCGGCCAAATTGAGCAAATAAAAATAACAAATATCGCAGACTTCTCAGAATCTTTAATAACAAATAATGCCAACGGCATCCACGCCAGTGGTGATATAGGTCGCAATACTTGGATAAATGGATTTAGCGCTTTTTGCATTAACGGCGACATACCAATAAGAAAGCCTAAGGGTATCGCCACTAGTGCTGCTCCAGTAAAGCCCAGCAATACCCGATATATCGAGTACGCTAGCTGAATACCAATACCTTTATCATTGGGCCCAGCATCATAAAAAGGGTTACTTAACTCTTCCCATGCAAGCTTGAGAACCGCCGATGGTGGCGGAACTCTAGCTTCGTTATCAGCACTCCCCATCATCAGCTCATATTCCGTTAGAGCTTCTGTTGATTTGGGAGGTTGGTTAAGAACCTCCCAAATCCCCAAAGATACAAAAAGTATGATGAGCGACAATAATGTCGCTCGCACGTTTAAAGAATATTTCATGAAGGCGTCTTCTTGATAGCAAAGCTATTGATATATTCTTCGGGTTTATTGTAATCAAACTCTTTACCCATAATGGTATGCATTTTGTAAGTGGTTGAAGGTGGTGTATAACCCAAATCCCGCATTACTTGTGCAGTATCAGCAGCAACATAGACTTGTTCAGCAATGCCTTTATAGTCGATATCACCTTCTACATATCGCCAACGCTTCATTTGCGTCAAGATCCATACTGCCATTGAATGCCATGGGAACGGGTCAAAATCGATACGATTTGGCACATCTAAAATTTTATCCTGAAGACCATCGACGTAACGACCGGTAAGAACTTGCTTAACAACAATTTCTGGCTGGTTCAGATAATTTTTAGGTGAAATAGCCTTAGCAATATCAACACGGTTCTCTGCCTTCGACGAGAATTGCGTAGCATCAACAATAGACTTAAATAATGCCGCATATGTATTTGGCATTTCTGTCGCAAATTTTTGGCTACAAGCAAACGCACAGCAAGGATGACCTTCCCATATGTCTTTAGTCAGCAAATGTAAGAAGCCGATTTTTTCGTAAACAGCACGCTGATTGAAAGGATCGGGTGACAAATAACCATCAAGATTACCCGCACGTAAATTAGCAACCATCTCTGGTGGTGGTACAACACGGATCTGAATGTCTACATCTGGATCGATACCAAACTCGGCTACGTAATAACGCAACAAGAAGTTGTGCATTGAATACTCAAAAGGTACTCCAAACTTAAAGCCTTTCCAGTCTTTTGGATTACGCTTGTCTTTGTGCTTATTGGCAAGAACAATCGCCTGACCATTAATATTTTCAACCGCAGGCATTATGTAAGGTGAGGCAATCGAGCCAGCACCCATTGACATTGCTAGCGGCATTGGCGTTAGCATGTGCGAAGCATCGTATTCGCCGTTTAGAGATTTATCACGCGCAACAGCCCAACCAGCAGTCTTAATTACATTAACGTCTAGGCCATATTTTGCATAAAAGCCCATTGGCTGCGCCATAATAATTGGCGTTGCACAAGTAATTGGAACAAAGCCAACGCTTAGCTTTGTCTTTTCTAAAGGCCCAATAGAATCTTTAACTGCTGCCTTCACTTTATCCAAAGGGATGATACTACCCAAAGCAGCCGCTAATGTGCCGCCACCTACCATTTTGATAAAACGTCTACGCGATTCATCATTGTGGCCGAACATTCCACGAACAATGGCGCTCTCAATGGCGCGATCCATCATATCGTCGCTGCTATCAAAAGTAGGTGCATTCGCGTTCGCTGTTGGCTTGTGTGCCGCATGGTTGTGAGCTTGAGTTTCTTGCTTTTCTATTTGTTTTTCAAACAATGCGCCCTGCTGATAATCCGTTAAACCTTGAGGATTTGCAGAATGGCCCGCACAAATTTCGCAACGACAACCAGTGGTATGGTTAAGTCGAGTTGTTCCGTCAAATGGATTGCCTAAGCTTTTAGAAGTCATTTATTCAATCCTCTGTTATTGGTATTTCTAATTAAAATGTTTCAAATCCAAACGTGTTAGCGTGTTTTCATTTTTAATTCAAATTCTTAACAAGCCTTTAGTCGTGCCGTAAACTTGCGCACCTATTTAGTTAGTTAGCGCACTAAATTAGCGCTCTAAATAATTTTGCGTCCTTTATTTGTGCGCATTAATTAGATATTGATAGACATAAATGGCAAATCACCCTTTTTCTATCCAATTGATTGCATTTTTGTATCTATTTGCAACAACCACATATCTACTATCAGCATTTCACCTTTGCTAATGTAGTTATTGCAAGCGATATGCCAACTGAAAGAGGGTTACTAAGTAATTGAAAAACAATGAGTTATTTTTAATTTGAATTTATTTATCGCTACGATATTTCGTTAATTACGAAAAAGTGTAATTTATATTACGAAATCTCGTGATATTGGCTTGGTTATTGAATATATTTTTGGTGTGTGCTTATATTAATAGCAAAGATTTTACATTAACGATGTCTTTCTTATGCTGAAGCCCCTCATGGTTACCGATTTATCTATAAGTTTAAGAATACACAAGATTTTTGGTGACCCTATAAGTATTTAACGACGCTAATTTTATAGAGGAAAAAATGAGTCAAGCCAGTAAGCCCAAAAGCGAATTATCTAGCCTAACCAATACTGCGTTAGATTCCTCAAAAAATACAAATAATTTACCCTTGTATATCCAACCGCATTTTTATTATTCAGCGACAGCTCAGCTAGTTATCAACCCCGTTGCCGATACTGTTATCGCAGCTAATCAAGAGGCATCTCGCTTACTAGGGTTGGACGTCAAGCAAATAGAAGACATACGTGTGAGCCAATTATTTGCCAAATGCTTTCCCGACCTTATTGTTTTTACCCAAGAAATCATCAACTTCGGAAGGGCTTGGAGCGACCAACTGTCAATCAAGACTCATCAAGGCGAAGAGCCTTTAGAAGTTAATGGTCTTTCAAAAATTATTGATGATGAAGTATGTGTTTATCTTAGCTTACAACGTATTGCCGAAATTGATCAGTACCGAGAGCATGCAGATGCACATAGACATTACTTGTCAGGCATTGGACATTGGAATCAGGTATCACGAACCTTTCAAGAATTTGAACGAGAAAATCGGCTGCTGTTAGATGCAGCAGGTGAAGGTATTTATGGTGTTGATGCCGATGGCATAACCACATTTGTTAATCCTGCCGCACAGCAAATTTTAGGCTATACCGCGCTCGAGCTAGCAGGTCGTAATATGCACACTACTGTGCACCATTCTTATACCGATGGCAGCCATTTTAGTATACAAGATTGCCCAATTTTTGCCGCTTTCAAAGATGGTGTTGTACATACCGTTGAAGAAGATATTTTTTGGAATAAAGCGGGCGAACCCGTTGATGTGCAATACACCAGCACCCCCATTAATGATAACGGTTTTATTGTAGGTGCCGTGGTTATTTTTCGTGACATCTCACAAAAAAAAACAGCAGAGCGAAAATTAATTGAGGCACTTAAAGAAGTTGAGCATCTTAAGAACAGACTAGAAATGGAGAAAGCGTATCTGCAAGAAGAAATTAGCTCAGAGTTTAATTTTCATCAGATGATCGGCAACAGTCAGGCGCTTAAAAATGCACTTCAACAAATTAATCTTGTGGCGCCAACAGAGGCAACGGTATTAATACATGGTGAATCGGGCACGGGCAAAGAGCTAATTGCTCGCGCTATTCACGAAAACAGTCATCGCTCAGATAGACCATTAATTCGCGTTAACTGTGCGGCTATTCCCGTTGATTTATTTGAAAGCGAATTCTTTGGGCATGTAAAAGGCGCTTTTACCGGTGCCACTAGCGAGCGCCCTGGACGTTTTGAATTAGCCGATGGCGGCACTTTGTTTCTTGATGAGGTTGGCGAAATTCCCCTATATTTACAAAGTAAATTACTGCGCGTTTTACAAGAGCAAGAATTAGAGCGTATTGGCGACAATAAAACGCGTAAAGTCGACGTGCGGATTATTGCAGCCACCAACAGAGATTTAAGCGCTTTAGTAGAGCGCCAAGAGTTTCGTGAAGATTTATATTTTCGATTAAATGTGTTTCCGCTGCAGTCGATCCCATTGCGAGAACGGCGAGAAGATATTCCATTATTGACGCAGCACTTTATAAAAAAATCCAGCAGTAGAGCAGGAAAAGTTGGTTTAAAGTTACCCATCACCGAGCTTGAAAAACTCCAAGCATATCACTGGCCCGGCAATATTCGTGAATTAGAAAATGTAATAGAGCGTCAAGTTATTCTCGCCACAACTGATACGATAAGATTTGATACTTCGTCACTAGAACCAAGGGAATCTTCTGCTCAAAAAACTCTAACCAAGCAACATACTATAATGACAGAAACTGAACTTAAGCTCCAAGATCGCCGAAATATTTTATTAGCACTAGAGCGCACAGAAGGTAAAGTATTTGGTAAAAATGGCGCCGCCGAAATGCTAGAGCTAAAGCCGACAACACTTGCCTCGCGGATTAAAAAATATAATATTGATCTTCGTGATTTTTAATAGGAGACCTGTATAAATGAAGTACATGCCGGTTTAGCATTAATTTTTCCCTCGCGTCATTTCCGCGAACTGAACCACTTCAAGTATTTTTACTGTAGATTAAAGAGTTTCGCCTTTGGTCGAGTTCGACTCTTTGTATGAGCAAAGAATCGAACTAAAGAAGCACATCCCACATTCATGCCCCTTGCCCTAAAGGACTTAGGGCACCTGAAAAATGCATATCCTTTTTTATGCCAATGATGGTGAGCGAATGACGGCTAGTTTAGTCACTTGCATTTCTTCATAGGTATAAGGAATTCCGCCAACACCATGGCCGGAATGCTTTAAACCAGCGAAGGGCATCCAATCTACGCGAAATGCGGTGTGGGTGTTAATCATCACAGCGGCCGCATCAATTTGGGTATAAAAATGTAGCGCCTTGTCAATGTTTTTGGTGAACACCGCCGCTTGAAAAGAGAACATCAGCGAATTAGCTTCGGCAATTGCCTCGTCTACGTCATCATAACTATAAACACAAATAACAGGGCCAAAGACTTCGGTTTTACTAATAGTGCAGTCCTTGGGTGGGTTTAATAGTACGGTGGCCTCATAGCAGTTGTTGGGTAAACGCTTACCACCACACAGAACCTCGGCACCCGCCTCGATTGCCTCTTGTACCCACTGATCAATACGATCAACTTCTTTTGAGTTAATTAGCGGGCCAATCTCGGTATCCGCCGAGATGGGATCACCAATTTTCATGGCGCTCCCAAGTGTAGCAATACGACTAGCCAGATCTCGAGCGATATCACGGTGTGCAAATACCCGCTGTACCGATACGCACACTTGACCTGCATGATAAAAACCGCCTTTGGCTAGTAGCGGTGCGGCATCGTCTAAATCGCCATCGGCTTCCACAATAATGGGGGCAACACCGCCATGCTCAAGGGCGCAACGAACACCGGGTGCCAGTTTAGATTTTAACATCCAGCCGACAGCCGCACTCCCAATAAAGCTAAAGAAACCCACACGCTCATCGGTCACCAGTGCTGTTGCCGTTGTGTTTGAATCAGTAACAAGGGCTTGTCCATACTCTTCGGGTAAGCCTGCTTCGTGTAAAATTTTCACAAAACGTAGGCAGGTAATAGGAGTGGCGCCTGCAGGTTTAACGATAAACGGGCAGCCGGTGGCAATGGCGGGACAAACTTGGTGAACAATAAGATTTAATGGATGATTAAATGCACTTACGGCCACAACAACACCAATAGGTTCGTGACGAGTAAAGGCAATATGCCCTTCAGATGCAGCGGTAATTCCCATTGGGATCTCAACCCCTGCATCGCTACGAATGCAGTCTATACAATTGAGTACGCCATCGATGGCGCGATTAACTTCAACGATGGAATCTGTGAGAGGCTTACCCCCTTCACGGGCAGATTCTTTGGTGAGCTCATCAAAACGCTCTCGCATAATGGCTGCCGTTTTTTCTAATACCTCGATACGCTTTACTTTCGATAACCAGCGGCTGCGGTCGCGATAAATTTCGTAAGCAGTTTTTAAGGCGAGTTTAGCGCCTAGGGGATCAACGGTGGAAACGGTACCGATAACAGAGCCATCGTAAGGTGAAGTTATGTCTTTATGATTACCAGAATCTTCTATGCCTGCGACCAGTGATGGATAGTGTGGGCTCATGTGAGTTCCTATTGTTTTATGCTTTTATGAAAATTCGCTATGCTATAACAGCTCCTAAAGTTGGCAAACATCTCTGTTACCGTCAAACGCTTCAAAGCGCAGTAGTATAACAAAGATTAAGGCCCTCATTTGTCTCAATCTACAATAAAAAGCAGGCTATTGAATTTTATGCTGAAGCATATATCGCCCATAGTGGATAATGGATAATGGATAATGGGGAGTGAAGAATCACTGATTAACTATTCCATCTAGGCAACATCTAGGCAACATAGGATCATCTGTTAGGCAACATAGGATCATCAGTCTTTTTATACCCATTTTTTCATTGTAATTACATTGGGTTCTTCATTGGGCTTTACATTGAAATTTACAAAAAATTAGTGTTAAAAAACTGATGGATACAATTAGTGCTAAAAATATTTAGCGCTAATCTAACTAAAAATCTAACAACCTTCCGTACAAACGCCTTTCATATTGAAACTCATCGTCACACCACTTAATGGCACATACACTGGCACTTTACTCATTTTAATAAAGCTTTCTACGCGCGTACCTTCAATAACCTTACCATCTTTTGTTGATGGTTGGTTAGCATGAGAGGCAATAACCGACTTGGGTTTTACTAGCTTATTAACAACCCATGCCGCCTCTTTTGGGCCAGTAGTAAAGGTATCGCCAATATTCATCACCACTAAGCTGGCTTTATAATAATCACCAACAACGGTTTTTTGCTCAGCCGTTATACCTGTATCGCCAGAAAGATAGGCAACAAGTCCATTAGAAAAAGTTAACACGTAACCTGTAGGTGGACCGGCATATGCACCAACACCAGAGCTTGCTAACAACTTACCTAGTTCACCACCAATCATTTCGGCAGATATGCCATTAGAGTGTGCGGCAGGAACCGTTGTAATAGTGACGCCACCGACATTTTTTGATGCACCAAAACGTACTAGCTCAGATTTTTTAGGGTCGCCACCAAGCGCTGCTAACTTATTTGCAAAAAACTTTGGCATTTCGCTACCCGTCATAATAACCGCGCCTTTCGACATCGCTATGTTGACGGCACTTGTATTAGGCAAAGCATCAACAGGAAAAGCCGTTTCACTGCACTCACCACTACCGACGTTGGCAATATGCTTATCGCCAACGTGATCGCCATGCATATGACTGACAAGAATCACATCAATTTTACCCAATCGTGGATCATCAGCGCCCGCTACAGTGCGGCCTGGATCATAAAGTACACGCGTACCATCGGGGTCTTCAAATATCATAGCGCGATCAAGCTGGCAGAACTCGCCTTCCATACTGCCAAGAGAAGTAATTTTTACATCGGCAGCGACAGCGCTTTGGGTCGATAAAATTGTTATGCCTACGGCGGCAGAAAGTGTCGCAAGCGACATGATTGCAGCTTTAGGTATGATCTGATTGAGGTTCATTTTATGCTCCTTTAATTAGTTATACTTTTATTATGTTGTTGTGTAATTAGTTTTATGTGGAAATGTGTTATCTAAAAATCATATGCGCATAGATTGAATTAATGGATCATTGCTTAATAAAGATATGATCAGAGAGACTTAATTCTTATCTTTTAGCTAAGATCATCCCATCGACATTCACAAAATAGCGCCAAATTTATAATTGATTTTGAAAAAAACCAATCAAGACTCTTAACATTATCATAGCCTATACTAATCTATATCATAATCTAAACTAACCAGATTCATAGTCTAAACTTATCGAGATTACCTAGACTATAAAGGCAAAACATTAATGCTGTTTTCTTGACTCTCTATAAGCATAAAACTGCTGCTCTTATCGACTCTGCCACTAATTTTATTGACAGCTCTTTTGTTTCATAAAGGCAAAGAGCTGTTCGATATTCAAACATATAGTTATCAGACAGTCGTAATTATTGAGCTTGCATTAAAGTTAGATCATATTGCACATGAACATGCGGTAGAGAGAGGTCTTACGGCTGGCTTTTTAGGCAGCGACGGTACTCAAGGTAAAGAAAAAGTAATGCTTCAGCGCAAAAAGGCTGATCAATCTGTTGCTGACCTACAGACCTTTATTAATACCAATCAAGGTGATTTAGACAATATAAATGCCGATCTCGATAAACTCATCGATTTACTCCAACAAAAAAACAATGTCCGCAAGAATGTTGATCAACTCAATCATAATAGCAAGGCGTTTGCTTATTATTCATCGCTTAATAAAAAAGCCATCGATACCATTGACCTACTAACAACCCTTGTTAAAGACACCAGTCTCCGAAGCGAATTAGATAATATGGTGATGATGCAATGGTTAGAGGAAAGATCTGGCCAAAGTCGTGGATACCTTAATGGTATATACGCTAAAGGCTCAGCATCCATTGAAGATTATGCAAACATTTATGCTAACATCAAAGATTTAGACACTGGCTTAGCAACACTGATAAATAACAGGCAGTTTCATACTAAGGCGGCTCTCTTTGACTTAATAAGATCATCGATATTTACGCAAATTGACTCTATTCAAAATAATTTTATCAATCAATATAACGAGCTCGATAACATTCAAGGCCCAACTCCCGAACAATGGTTTCCTCTTGCGACACAACGAATTGAAGCAATCAAGAACCTTGTAGATGAACAGGCTTTATACATCCAAAATCAATCTCAACAGATGTTAGCTCAAAGCCAACGTTATTTAATAGTGGGCGGCGTTATGATGGCAGTTATTATTTTAGCGCTAATCGGCTTATCTTATTATATTGCAAGAAATATTATTTCACGCATTCGTAATATTGATGCCCTACTCACTCGCAGCATCAACGATAGTGATTTTTCGATAAAAATTATAGACAACGGCAACGATGAAGTTACCCATATTGCCAAAGGCATTAATAATTATATGAGTTGGCTAAAAGACCTTGTCAGCAATATTAAAGAAACCTCTTTAGAGCATGAACATTTAGCCAATCATGATTCACTAACGGGGCTTGCTAATCGTAGTCTTTTTTTCACCCGACTACCACATCTTACCGACCAACTTCATCGCTGTGATAGACATCATGCTGTGTTTTATATCGATCTCGATTATTTTAAAAAAATAAACGATGAACTAGGCCACGCTATCGGTGATAAAGTTTTACAAATGTGCGCCAAAAGACTAAGCCAACATATTCGCATAGGTGATACGGCAGTACGTTTAGGCGGAGATGAATTTGCCATTATTTTAGAGGAGATAAGCCCGGACCAGGCACAAGTTGTTGCACAAAAACTACTTGAAGCAATAAAAAAACCCTTCGAAATTAACGAGCACTCACTTAGTATTGGAACGTCTATTGGGATGACGTTCTTTCCTAATGAAGAAACTATCGACCCTAAACATATATTAGACCAAGCTGATCAAGCATTATATGAAGCAAAAAATTCTGGACGCAATCAATATCGATGCTTTAGTGCTGCTCAAGAAGCTTAGAGTTTAAACCTAAAAATATAGCAAAAATAATATGAGTGCGATCAACTGCACTCATTAAATCAAAATTATCCCTTCATATTTCAATTTAAAAATTACTTTTTATTTATTAATTATTCGCTTAAACGCGAGGCCGTTAAACGCCGAAGTATATGCCCACTAATACCATCGTAATTGGGATTGTAATAATTGATAAGCCTGTTTGAACAACTGCCATGTTAAACACCGAAGTACATGCCCGCTAATACCATCGTAATTGGGATTGTAATAAATAATTAGCAGCCCTGTTTGAACAACTGTCATGTTAAACGCCGAAGTATATGCCCACTAATGCCATGGTAATTGGGATTGTAATAATTGATAAGCCTGTTTGAACCACAACAATCGTTGCCATCAAGGGCGCGTCCCCACCTAGCTGTTTCGCTAAAATATATCCCGCTGCAGCTGTCGGCACCGCACCAAACAAAACAGCAATAGAGGTTTGAACCGCATTTAGCTCTAGATAGACACAGGTAAAAAATATGATGGCGGGGAAGGCAATCATTTTTAATATGCATGAGACGGCAACAGGTAACCAACGGCTAGTGAAATTTTCTACTTTAATATTGGCACCTACGCATAATAATACGATAGGCAATGCCGCTGCCCCTAACAGACGTGTTGTCTCATGCAACACTGGCACATTCTGCCATTGTAAAAGATTAAAACTAATACCAAGCAGCACCGCAATAATCAGCGGGTTTCTTGCAAGCTCGCGTAAGGTACTTAAAAAAAGCTTATGCAATTTTTCGCCTTCACTTAAATTCCAGACCATTAAAATAACCATAGAAATATTGGTAATAGGAATTAAAATAGCCGAGCCTAAGGCAGCGGTCGATAAGCCACTAGAGCCATATAAGCTCTCAGCAACGGCCAACACAATAAAAGTATTGTGTCTTGCCGACCCCTGCATAACAGAGGTCATTGATGGCGCCGACCACTTAAAAAGTTTAGATACAAAAAGTGCTAAAATAACCGCCGCAAAAAAAGCACTATAAATGACCAAGGCATAATTTCCAATTAAATCGGCGCTAAGCTCAATACGCGAGGTTCTATTAAATAACAGCGAAGGAATTAACACCCAATAAACGAGTTTGTCGTTTAAATGCCAAAACTCTAGGCTTGGGATACTAAAACGCATCAAGCCAAAACCCAACAGTATGAGCACAAAAATAGGAATGATTTCTAACAAGATATTGATCATTGGATTACCGAATTAAATACAGAGCAAAAAACACTGACTACTGATTATTAAGCAATTAGTGATAAAACATAAGGTATGTAAAGCGTTGTTAAGAACTAAGATTTTGCAATAAAAATTATGATCAACCAACGCTGACAACACTTTTTAAGGCTCTTAATTATACAGGCTAAATGATTACACTTATTGTGCAGCCTATTTAATATACGAAGTGTTAATAATATCACCAAACATCAAATGAATTGACAGTATAGCAATAGTGAACACATAAAAAAGATACAGCTTGCAGATAAACAGAGATTAAAAAGCCAATTAGAATGTTGCGCTAATTGAACACCTAGTTAATTTTACACCTATCATTAAATCGCAGAACAGAGCCTAAAGATTTATGACCTGAAAGCTACATACCTTTTAAAATTTACTATTAAATACAAAATCACAATCATCAAACTCAAAAAAATGAATAGCATATGCTAAACAGTCTCATTTAAAATAAAAATCAACGTAATTGGCGCTAGGTTTAATATAAGTACTCGTCTTTTGTGTAAAGTCTGTTAGAGTACTTTCAAAATAAGAATCGCCCAGACTTGCAAACCAAAATTGATCGGCAACACACCTAAATTAAAGCAGAGATACTTCATAAATCTGTATTAATAATACTATATTGATACGACATAAAAACAACAAATATTGAACAACAGCCTTTAGACCATGCGTAGCAGAAGAAAATCTTCATTAAACATTTCATCATTGAATATTGACGAATTACCCATTAAGCGAATTGTGTTAGTGGCGATACTGGCTTATATATTAATAGCTTTTATCTACTTTGTGTTGACTGTCTATCGCATGCTTGTGGTTCCTTATGGTTTTCTTGAAGTATGTAACGATATCGGCCCAGAACTTTTAGAGTTCTGCCTGAACGAAGTTATACAATTAGCCCAACACGGCTTAGGATGGAGCTGCATAAAATTTAGCGCTTATGTGGTCATAATAACGCCTCTGTTTTATCTATTGCTAGCTAAACAAAAAGGCTCGATTGTAAGCACCCAGCTTTCGCTCTCGCTAATTTTATTGATGTTAGTGACAGCGACAATAGAGACAAAATGGGCAGAACAAGCAGCCATATTAATTAGCTGTTTGCTAGCGGGTTGTTTTATTAAGAGACGACGGGACAAACTAACATTAAGTTAGTTCAAAAAAAGCGTGCTTCAGTTAACATTTTGTTGTTTTTTTTGTATTTATAGGTATTATTAATTATGACTATAAAAATAATATAATGTTGTATTTTTGATCAACCCAATCTCATTTATAACCAATTTTTAAGCTCATTTTTTAAACCAATTTTAACATTACTACACCAGTCTATTTGGAGATCATTATGAAAGGTAAATTAAAGCAGTTGGGTCAAGGCATGACAGAGTACATTATTATTGTGGCGCTAATTGCTGTTGCTGCAATTACTGTTTACGGCTTCTTTGGTGATACGGTTCGGGGACAAGTGGGCGCGATGACCGCATCTTTGGGCGGCGAAAGTGCTACGGCTGCTTCTAAGGCTGCGGCAGATCAAGCAATAGAGGGTGGCAAAGAAGGTGCCGCCAAAGGCAAAACTCTTGGCACATTCTCTGATTAACAGAGCTCTTAATAATGAAAACTCCTGTAGGGCTAACACCTAAAAACTACAGGAGGCACTCTAAGCAATCTGGACAAGCCATTGTTCTAATTCTTATGCTGACACTCGCAGGCCTTGTGGGTGGTGTGGCTCTTTATAGCACCGGTATATTAACTAGCGAAAAAATGCAGCTCCAAAATGCTGCTGATGCCTCCGCCTATAGCGTGTCCGTTGTAGAAGCGCGTGATCTCAATTTTACCGCCTATATGAACCGTGGCATGGTGGGCAATGAAGTCGCTATTGGTCAGATGGTCAGCATGATGTCATGGGGCCAGATGATGCGTAGTATGCCTGAGTTTTTAGAAGACTATGGTGGCAAGATAGATGGTGTCGCCGCCATATTTAGCCTTGGATCAACGACGGGCAAAGTCATCGGGGCTGTGCAAAAAGTGACTAAGCCCATGCGCAAGGTTGCTTCACCTGTGTTTAAGGTGACTCAAAAATTTACAAAAGCAGTCGCCACTGGCATTTCTATCCTGAATCAAATATATAGCGGAGGCCAACAGCTTTTTCATTTATTGAGTTTTATTTTTTCTGCTTCGACCTTATTCGAAATGAAAGATAACAATAGTGATGGTGCAGAATTTTCAAAATTTGGTGCTATTGCCTTGGCCCGACATTTTACCTCTTACTATGCCGGCTTAATGGGTAGCCTTCCGCTCTATGGCTTTGTTCAAGGCTATTCATCGGGTAATGACGGTGATAAAGAGGGCATGAACCGCCTAGCACAAGTGGTTAATGATACGCGAGATAGCTTTACTGAGAATCGCAAATGTTTTGCACCACTCATAGCAGTGCCTCCAGTGGTTGCTCGCGTTGGTAAGCTACGTATTCCTCTAATAGGTTCTTTGGGTCCCTTTACTACCACAGTTTACCCACCCGGCTGGGGCTGTTACGACAAAGAAAACAAAAAAAGTTTTGCACCTTACAACGAACATAACGGTGGCTGGCTAGGCAACATATTTGGCTTTAAGTTTGATTTTGCGGCTTATATAGGCGAAGAAAGTCTTGGTACCGGCTTATCAATTGACGGCTATTTTAGATTCGATCTTGGTATAGATAGATTAGGCGGCTCTCACCTTCGAGAGGAAGAGAACGACTATTCTTGGAGCGGTGCTGATACGATTGGACCCAAGATATTTTTTGGGGGCAGCATTGAAATTTGTGGTGAGTTTCTTGGGGTTAGCTCATGCGATAGAGTTGGATTTGATATTGACGTACCCGCACCGCCTTTTGGTGTTGGCGCGGCATTAGCTGGACCTGCTGGCGGAACCAAAACGAACCCTAAACCCAACCTAGACGACATACCCTCAAGAAAAGAAGATCGAGACATTATGTATGGGCGTGCCAGTAAAAACTTTTTAGCATGGGATTTCGTCATTCCGGCAACTCCTTACCCCCCAGGTCTCTGGCTTCCACTTGCTGAGACATACGATCTTATGCAAAGCGTTAAGTATCAAATGGGAACAGAGAATCGCAATATCAATAAGAACTACAAACTTCGTCGTTATCAAGACACTGAAGATAAGCAAGCTATTTCAACTTTTGCAAATACAGAAGGCACCAAGGACTGGATTAGTGGTTTAGAGGCACCTTATCTATTAATAGGCTTGATTAAAGAAGATGCTGTTAAAGATAGTCAAATGAGCAAAGGCGTGTTTGAGCTAGATGCTCCCAAAACAGCAAATGCTAGCTTTGTACTTGGCGACACGGTTCCCTTTGGTGTCATTGCAAAGTCAGAAGTGTATTACACTCGCCCTACTGATATAGGCGCAAAATGGTTTAGGCGTAGCGACTTTGGGCGCAGCAATGCACTAGAAGAAAAATCGAACGCGTTTAATCCCTTTTGGCAGGCGCGCTTAGTGGATACCAGTTATATCGATAGAAACGCGGCCTTAACGTTTCAGCATGGGCAGTTAACACTGCCTACAGAGGCTGAAGCTTTATTAGAGTCATTTAAAAGATTGTTAGAAAAATTAATATGATGCAAAAATATTTAAGGGTGTTCAACAGTAAGCAACGCGGTCAGGCCATGACCGAGATGCTTGTCGCCAGTGCATTTGTGGTGGTGCCTTTATTTTTAATTATCCCTACCTTTGGCAAGTATGTTGATATGAAGCATGCCGCCGTTAGCGCTGCTCGCTACAGTGCTTGGGAGCGAACCGTTTCTTTTAATAACGCTACACTAGCTAATCAACCGAGTAACTTTGTCGAACGCACGGCTTTTAAAAAGATTAATTTCAACATGAAAAGCGATGTCCAAATAGCTGCAGAGGCGAAATTGCGCATCTTTTCAGGGGCAGATGTGCCCATTAATGGGATACCATCTAAACCAGGCAGAAGCTTATGGACATACCACGATGGTAGCCCCATGTACACCGAGGTTGTTAGTCTAGATGATGAGCCTACCGTTAAGGTCAGCTCTAATTTGTGGACACCCGATAAAACTCCCTTGGAAGCAGCCGCCAAAATTATTGATACCGCAGCCGCAGCTTTTGCTTTTCTGTCGGATATTTTCCCCGATAGTTTGACCAGTAACCCATCGGTATTTGATGCGGTCAATATGAAGGGACGAACTCAGATTGATATAAATATGAGCGTTAAAGAATCACCCAAATACGCAACGACTATAGGCGATAATAAGCGACCGCTTACCCCTTTAATTGCCCTTGGTAGTGATTTCAAAATGAACGCTAAGGCAGGTGTGTTATCTCAAACATGGAGCTCTGGTGGAGGCTCGCACCTAGAGAGCCAAGCGCAGGGGTTAGTCCCCACAAAAATAATTGGTGATATTTTTAATGCTATCGATATACCTTTGATTGGTTCGGGGCAAAACGTGATTGCAGCAGCCCTAGCAACACCTGAGTTTGGAACAAAAAGCCTAGTCTTTGGGCAAATGGATAACGAAGTGCTACCTAGAGATAAGCTAACGGGATGGCCTGCTAATTATGAACAAGATAATCCTCTTTGTAATGATAAGGGTTATTGTCGTGAATAAACGTATACACTTACTTGTTATTATTATAACCACCTTAGCTAGCATACACGCATGGGCTCTCGACTTCCCTGAGCCACCAAGATCAACAATTACAAGTATCACTGAGAGCACTTCTACCTTTGGTATTACCATGGAGATTCGCAGGTTTGAGAGCCGTTTAAACAAAGATCAAATTATCGACTTTTATAGCAATCACTGGCAAGACACTGCTGCGATTACGCTTTTTGACCCTTGGGAGATGATTGGTAAAGTCGAGAATAAAAAGTTTATTAATGTGCAGGTACAAAATGGTTTTTCAGGCTCTTGGGGTTATTTAAGTATTAGCGACCTACCCACAGCGATCGAAAAAGATAGCATACAACCACCAACCGGCGCTGGATTTCCTAGCATGTCAGGAAGCCAAGTTTTAAGTGATCAAACATATAATGACCCCACTAAAAACGGACGTACATTAGTCATTAATAATAATTTTTCAGTCGATTCAAATGGGCAATTTTATCGTAATCATTATCAAAGCCAAGGCTGGCAAATCATTGCCGATAGTAAAGGCTCTCGCTTAAAAGGCGCTGCAATGACGTTTGCTAAAGGACGACAATTGTTATCGTTGACGATCAATCAAGTAAAGTCAACTACTAGCGTGGTCGCCAATATAGAGACAGCAAAAATGTTTAGCGGTCTATAACCATTAACTCTAATAAATAAATCGAATTTTAAAGGCCAAAAAAACAAAAAAGGTTAATCATGAGACGACTAAAACCCTTCAAGACTAATAGCCTTGCTCGCAGCAAGGGCCAAGCGATGATCGAATATGTGGTCATAACGGGCGTATTAGTGGCCGCATTGCTGACGGGACTTCAGGATGATGATGCTGGTTATGCAAAAGATGAAGGTTATATTGGTCTTTCAAAAAATGACGAGGGCTCTTTAGTACAGGCTTTACACAAGCGCTACACCGCACAGGCTTATGCACTTTCTTTGCCAGAGCCACCCGAACTCAATAGCTTAGAAGATCTCTCTATATACTATGATAGTTTAGGAAAATTTCCAGAGCTTAGTAAAAAAATTCTGCAAGCAGGCACGTTTATGAACAAGTTAACAAGCGGCCTCGATGCAGTTAATGATGGTCTTGATAAATTAGAAGAATACACCGATCCCAAAAAGGCAAAAGAGATCCTAGATCCCAGCACCCTAAAAGACAAACTTAAAAAAGAATTAAAAGAAAAGGTAAAAGACGAGATCACCAACATTAGTATTATTTAAAAGACTAGTTAAAAGACACTATCAATCCTTTTTAGGGTTAAAGGAAAAACAAAAATGGCCAAAAGTAATAAAAGCAATATCAAACTAATTGTCATAGCCCTTGTACTAGGCGTTGTGGGCGCTTTATTAGCAATGTTTTATCTCAATGCCAAAGAAGCACAATTACGCGAACAATATAGACCTAAAACTCAACCTATTAGCGTAGTCGTTGCCTCTCGCGATCTCGTAAAGGGAGATATTTTGGATAGTAGCACCCTATCGGTGCGTTCTATTCCTCAATCTTTTGTGAGTAATTTAGCCATTCTTCCGGGTGACTTTGACAAAGTAGAAGGTAAGGTATTGCAAGTAAATTTAGCCGCTGGCAAACCTTTGTTAAATTCATTTATGGGCACAGATTTTCCTTTAGATTTTTCGGATACGATTATCGAAAAACGCCGGGCAATGACGATTCAAATTGACGAACTTAATTCGTTTACTGGCTTATTGCGCCCTGGTAACAAAATTGATTTATTTGTGATTACAGCATCAGAATCAGGCGATGAAACATTAAACGGCACTAAAATCGTTATCCCCGTTTTAGAAAATGTTGAAGTGATCTCGACAGGTAGAGATACCGCTTATGACTACGAAGAGAAAGTAAGATTATTACGCGGTGGAGTTGGCGTAAATCAACCACAAAGTTTTTCGACCATCACACTAAACGTAACCCCAAAACAAGCGGCTGTGCTTTCACTAGCGCAAGAGTCTGGCGATATTATGGCTCTGTTACGTAATAGACGAGACCTTAGCGGTAGTGGTTTTGCGTTTATTGATAAGCGCAGCATTATTGCCAACGCGCTTGAGCTACTTGTTGAGGGGGAGCAACGTAACCAGGCTAATACACTTACCGGAAACATAGTGGTTGGTGAAGACGGAGTTTTACGCACAAGCGATGGCAAAGTTTTAGCTAACCAGAATTTAGTCATTGGTAAAGATGGCTCTATTCGCACCAAAAGCGGTATAGATTTAGCCAGCCGCGGTTTAAGTATCAACGCAAATGGAGAGATAGTTACCGCAGACGGACGCGTTATTGACCCAGATGATTTGATTGTTTTAGCCGATGGCACATTAATGACAAAAGACGGTGTAATTTTAGATGGTCCTAGCTTGAAAACATTAGCTGGCGGATTACAAGTCTTAGAAGATGGCACTATTTTAGCAGCCGATGGAACAGTTATTACCGGCGCAACGTTAGACGCAGATGGTAATCTTGTATTAGCCGATGGCACCGTTGTTAACCCGAACGATGTGGTTATTAATAGCGATGGCACGATGTCTACCCGCGACGGCCAATTATTGGCAGGCTTAACGGCAAAGACACCGCCTGACGGCGCACCCGTAATGCTCGCCGATGGCACGATACAACTTGCTGATGGCACGCTAATTAGCGGCGCAACAATAGACAAAGACGGTAATCTTGTTCTAGCCGATGGTACCGTTGTAAACCCCGATGACTTAGTTGTTAACACCGATGGCAGCATTAGCACCAAAGACGGCCAAGCCCTAGCTGGTTTAAGTGTTGCACCTTCAAGAGGATTTTCGGGCACCGTCGATTTTATTGTGGGTGGTGTTAGTGAAAACAGTGTTTTGGAAGTTAACAAAGTTCCGGTAGCGGAGTAATTAACAATGGGATATAACATGAATTTTTCTACAATGATAAAAACGTTCCAACTCTCTATCTTACTTTTATTGTTAGGGTTTGCTAGTAGTGCAATGTCCGCTGACTACCGCTTATTTGTCGGCGAGATAAAAACATTGCCCTCAAAATCGCCGATTGAGCGTGTCGCTGTCGGCAAAAACATCCTCAGCACATCGATTCTTGAGAATGGTAATTTATTAGTTCTTGCAGAGTCAGCAGGTGATACTGAATTACAAATCTGGTTTAAAAATGGCTCAGTTGTATCGCATAAATTTTATGTTATTGAAGGCAACTCATCGCGTGACACTGCTGAAATCAAAAGCATATTGGGTAACCTACCCGATGCAAAAGTATCAGAAGTGGGTAAAAACATTGTTATTAAAGGTAATGTCAGCACCAAACAGTTTCAAATGATCAATAAACTCACAGCAATTTATCCACAGATTCTAAATTTAACTGAAGCTACCTCGACACAAGAATTAGAGGCTATGTTTACAGGTTTAACAGGGGTCACCGTGTCACGTGCAGGGACTAAGGTTTTACTTCGAGGAGAAGTTAACGCTGAAGATAAAGCGTTTATTGAGGCTGTTGCTCAAGCTTATCCTGATCTTATTGACGTAACCTTAGCGCCTGAAACTATTAATAAGCCCATGGTTTATTTAAATGTACAAATCACCGAATTTAGTACCAATGCACTAGAAAACTTAGGTATCAATTGGTCAAATTCAATTAATGGCCCCTCTGCCGGTTTTGCCCAAGATTTCACTCGCCAGCGTGGCAATAGTATCCTTGATAATAATTCATCAGACTTTACTATTGCTGATACAACATCACTCAGCCAATTAAGTAAGGGGGTTGGCTTCTTTGGCATTGCAACCAGTATTACCTCACAAATCAATTTAGCGGTGTCTTCCGGTGATGCGATTATTTTAGCCTCGCCTACCCTAAGCACCCGCAGTGGTACCTCGGCAGAATTTTTATCGGGTGGTGAATATCCCATACCGGTACCCGATGGCAACGGTGGCACGACGATTCAGTTTAAACAATATGGTGTTCTATTAAATGTGACCCCCGAGATAGACCGCGAAGGCAAAATAGCCGCCAAAGTTGAAACCGAAGTCAGCAGTATTGATCAGTCAGTCGCGGTAAATGGCACCCCGGGTACCCGGGCACGCAAAACCATGACAGAGGTCAGCTTACGTCAAGGTCAGACATTAGCGATTAGCGGACTTGTTAATCAAGAGATGGGTAAAGATATCGACAAAGTAAAATGGCTAGGTGATATTCCTATTTTGGGCGCATTATTTAAATCGACTAATTTTAGAAATCAGCGTTCTGATCTCATTATATTTATCACACCTTATGCCTATGATGCCGATAGCGAGCTTAATAAGGTAGCATTGGACACTGAACAATCATTACGCAAACGTTTTTTTGATAATGTTGACGGTGAAAAGAATGGTTTAACGGAGATCTTAGACTAATGTTTGACGTTATTGTAATTACAGATAAAGGCACAAATGTTAATCGTATTCGCTGTACTTTAAAGCAATGCACGATTGGTAAATCTCGCGATAATCTAGTGGTTATTCGTGGTTGGCGTGTGGCGCCGGTACATTGCAAAATTGAACTCACCGATAAGGGCTTATATGTAGAGGATGTCAGTGATGGCAACGGTATTACCGTTAATGGTAATTCGGTACCTTTTTATGGGCCTATAAGAAGTTCTGATGTAATCAGTATTGGTAATTATGATTTCCGCCTAGGTACCGCTAGCAGCGAAGAAATCTCTGAGGTCGATCCTGCATCACCTGCTAAGCCTAAACCTATCCCCAATGCACCCGAAAAACTGGGTGAAAAAGATTGGAGTATGGAAACCTTTATAGGTGCAGTTGAAGAGGCGATAACACCAGAAGAGCGCACCGATAAGATTAATCGCCAACGTATTTTTATGTGGCGCAACCGAATCCATCAAGATGTTTTACGCTTGATGGATTTACGCAGAACAGACGTCGCCAGTATGGACGGTGAAGCGCTACGACAAAAAGTATCTACTATTATCGATGAAGTGATTGCATCGATGCAAAATGAAATACCAGAAAATGTAGATGTTGCTGTCTTAAAAAATGAGGTACTTAACGAAGCGGTTGGTTTAGGACCGTTAGAAGAATTATTAGCAGATGACGACGTCACCGAGATTATGGTTAATGCCTGTGACGATATCTATGTAGAATATAAAGGTAAGTTATCAAAAAGCGATGTTACTTTTAGTAGTGATCTTGCGGTTTTGTCTGCAATCGAACGCATTGTGTCGCCGCTAGGTCGACGCATTGATGAGAGCTCGCCCATGGTTGATGCGCGTCTACCCGATGGATCACGAGTTAACGCAATCATTCCGCCATTAGCGCTTCGCGGCCCCTGCTTAACGATTCGTAAATTTTCTAAGAAAAAGCTCGATGTGTCAGATTTGTTAGGCTTTGGCACCATTAATGAAAAAATGGGTAAGCTATTAAAAATGGTGGTAGAAAACCACTGTAATATTATTATCTCTGGCGGTACCGGCTCGGGTAAAACAACACTGCTCAATATAATGTCTAACTTTATTCCACCATCAGAACGTATTGTTACGATCGAGGATGCTGCCGAGCTGCAATTAGGTCAACCACATATTGTATCGCTTGAATCGCGACCACCCAACCTTGAAGGTAAAGGTGCGGTAACTATTCGCGAGTTGGTCAAAAACTGTTTACGTATGCGCCCCGACCGTATTGTTGTAGGTGAGTGTCGTGGTTCTGAGGCACTTGATATGTTAACGGCAATGAACACCGGTCACGATGGCTCGCTAACAACGGCGCATGCCAATACTCCGCGTGATGTTGTCTCTCGTCTTGAGGTGATGGTGATGATGGCCGGCATGGATTTACCCCAACGTGCTATTCGCGAACAAATTGCATCGGCGGTTAATATTATTGTACAACAAAGCAGACTAGCCGATGGCTCTCGTAAAGTAACTCATATTTCTGAAATAACAGGAATAGAGGGCGGTACGGTTCAAATCAATGATATCTTTGTTTTTAATCAAACAGGTTTTGATACTCAAGGAAAAGTTATGGGTGAATTTAAAGCGACGGGTATGGTGCCGCAATTTTATGAGAAACTGCGCAGCCAAGGCATTGAGGTTGATATGAGTATTTTCTCATGATGGAGACTTTACTTAACCTCGGGACCGGCACATTATTTTTGATTGTACTTGGCATTATTTTTGTTTGTGTAGCAATTATTGCTTGGGTTGTTGTGCAAAAAGGTGAGCGTTTTTGGGGCGAATATGAAGATGTCTTTATGGAGACGTCATCGGCAAGCTTAAGCGATATGTTTTTATTCGTTGATACTAAGCGACTATTTTTATACAACATGATCGCAATTATAATAATTCCGCTAATAAGTTATATGATGTTTGGCAGCTTACTTACCTCTGCCATTGTTTTAGTGATAATAATGATTCTACCGTTTCGACTTTATCGTCGCATGCGTAAAAAGCGCCTTAAAATGATCGAAGAGCAATTACCCGATGCACTGATTATGATTAGTGGTAACTTAGCATCGGGCGGCAGCCTTAATATGGCCTTAGAAGCCGTTGTTAAAAATCAACCCGCGCCTCTATCACAAGAGTTTATGCTTTTTACCAGAGAACAGCGTATTGGTGTCGAGTTTGAAAAGTCGTTACGTAATATGGAGCGGCGCATCCCTAACCCTGATTTTATAATGTTTACTTCTGCATTAAAAATTTCACGAGAAGTGGGTGGTGATTTAGGTGATGTTATTAATACATTGGCCAATACATTACGCCGCAAAGCAACGATGGAAGGTAAAATTGAATCACTTACCTCACAGGGTAAAATGCAGGGTATTGTAATGACAGGCCTACCCCTCATGATAGGTCTTATACTTTTTTTCATCGAGCGCGAAGCCATGGAAAAATTATTTACCACAACCACGGGCTGGATCGTGTTGGGCATTATTATAGTGATGGAAGTACTGGGTTACTTTTTTATTAACAAGGTGACAACAATCGATGTTTAATTTAGCAACGGATACTTTATATCTTATAGCCATTATTCTGTTTGGTGTATGTGTGATGCTGTTTGCCTATGTGACGCAAACTGCAGCGCCCGAGGTTGCCGAAGAAGATCGTACCTATATGGACGAGGTGCCAGCAGGCTTAAAGATAATTTGGCCTTTTATATTATTGGTTTCGGTTATTGTCGAAAATGTTTTTAGCAATGCGTATTTTGACAAGGTAGAAAAAAAATTACACAAAACAGGGGTTAACTTTATGTTAACCGCCGAGCAATTTGTGTCGCTTCGTTTTGCAACGGCACTAATTTGTTTTTTATTAAGTTTATTGATGATTTTTTCACTAAAACCAGAACAACACGGCACGCTAATTATCATTTTAGCAACCTTAGCAGGGTTTTTCTTTCCTTTAGTTTGGCTATCGGATAAACGTAAGCGACGCGAAAAAGATGTGATTCGTGCCCTACCTATTTATTTAGACTTTACCACCATGGCCGTAGAAGCTGGCCTTAATTTATCGGGGGCTTTACAACAAGCAATGAATAAAGGACCAGAGGGCCCATTACGCCAAGAGTTTAGCATTATTATGCGTGACCTCCGCTCTGGCGTTAATCGAGCTGAGGCATTTAAGCGCATGGCAGAGCGACTAGACATGAAAGATATTACGAGCTTTGTTAATGCAATGATTCAGGCCGAAAAATCAGGCTCTGGCATGGCAAGGACATTGCGCATTCAATCCGAGCAACGTCGTAACGAACGCTTTCAGCGTGCAGAAAAAACCGCCATGGAAGCACCTGTTAAATTAGTGTTTCCGCTAATGGTATTTATTTTTCCGGTGACATTTATCATTGTGGGCTTTCCTATTGCGATGAAGATATTAGAAATATAAGCAGACGACAATGAAAACCTTTGAAGGATATTTTTCTTGTAGCCGTGTAATTGAAGGTTTGGGTAACGTTAAACAATTTCATGACGATATTGATGAGAAAAGCAACAGCGCTAAAAAGATACCGCTGGCTGTTTTCAGTACCGAAAATGTATTTGAACGTACCGGTGGATTATTAAGACTACCAGCCTTAAAGAAAGATCAAGGCTTGCTAATTAACAAATGTAACTCTATCCATACCTTTGGCATGACATATTCTTTAGATGTTGTGTATCTTAATCGCCATTTAAAAGTTGTTAAGCTAGTTGAGAACATAAAACCCAAAAGAATGTCATTTGGCTTAAAGGCTAAACATACTTTAGAACTACTTGCCGGAGAAATCAGTCGCCTAGAACTAAAAAAAAATATGACACTGACATTGGACGTTAATGCATAGTCAAAAAAAGATTGTTGATACTGTTAATGAATATAAGTCGTTAACAAAATATTACCTTTAGCTTTACGATAACAACTATAAATTGAAGAATTTTTATTATTAATATTGATCATCAACTGTGAATTATTTAATGCATCTCAAATCAATCTATAAAATTTTATCGATACTAGCATTATGTTGGCTAATAGTCGGCTGCGTGACAAACTTGTCCAAGTTACCCCCTGAGGACATCAATACAACCTATACAGCAGCTAATCAAGCTTACGCTGACAAAAATTATCAACTTGCTTTGTTTGAATATCTTAAGCTGAGTGAAAGTGTGCGCGCAGATGCTATTATTTGGTTTCGTATTGGCAATAGCTATACTCGCCTAGAAAATTATAATGAGGCCATAACAGCTTATGAAAAAGCTCTATTACTTGACCCACGCTTATCTAAAGCTTGGCATAATATGGGCGTTATTCAGCTAAAGCAAAGCGTTAATACGTGGCGACAAATGCTGATCTATATTTCTAAAGATGATCCTCTTTATGATAAAGCTTTAGATATATCAAATAAATTACTTGAGGTTGCTGATGAGAAACAAACGTCAGAATAAACGACCCTATTTTAATTTAGGGCAAGCCATGGTCGAGATGATTATTATCACTTTTGCGACCTTGCTTATTTTATTGTCATTACTGCATTTTGGTTTTATGTACAATGCTAAAACTGTCCTTAATTATGCAGCCTATGAGGCAGCGCGAGCAGGCTCTCTTAACTATGGCTCACCACAAGCAATGAACTATGCGCTGGCACGTGTTCTTGCCTCTCTTGAGACTTCACCTGCCCCTGATAAGGATTTTTACGATATTTTCTATTATCAAACATCACAAGATGCTGCCATAGAGATGGTAGATAAAGGCCAGTTTGTCTGTATGCAACGTATCAGCCCAACTAATGACAATGGTCATTGGCTAAGAGATCCGGAAGCAGGTGCACTTCTGCCTAAAGCACTTCCTTATACAAGTTATATTCCAAATGATCATCTTGTTTATCGCTCGGCTGCACCCGACGCTAATGGTCTTTCAATTCAAGATGCTAACTTATTAAAAATTAAAGTCACCTATTGCCCAAAAATAATAACGCCTATTATTGGTATCACCATGAAAAGATTGATGCTGCAAGACTATGCAGATACTGATCCTGATCCTCTCGAAGGTTGGACAGTGCCCACCACCTTAGGTAAGTTTACCAAAGCTTGTTACGAGGATGATCGTATACCTATTGTGTCGCAAGCAGTTATTCGCATGCAGACGCCAATTAGAGATTATGCTTTTACGGCTGATTGTAGTTAATTATTATTGATTTTAGATGCCCCGCGTAAATAATTCACGCTATAAAAATATCAAAACTATTAATTAATTGAGTAATTTATCAACATATCATTGACAAAAAAAATAAACTCTCACGTGTTGATCGTTTTATTCTCGTTGCTCATAACGCTACCATTATCGCAATTAGGCTCGTCGTTTTTTATCGAGCGCTGGCTGTACGATTTTTCTATGGGGTTTTTCTCAGGCACAGCTAATAAAAAAATAAATATTATTGCCATTGATGAAAAAAGTATTGCCGAGATCGGTCGTTGGCCATGGTCGCGAGATTATCACAGCGCAATGATCGATAGACTCAATGACGGCGGTGCAAAAGTTATTGCCTATCCTATCTTTTTTTTAGAAGCCCAAAAAGATCGCCGACTTGATTTAGTAGACTCTTTGCTTAGCATGCCTAATCTTCATCAAGTAAGAAGCACAGCTGAAGAAATAGAAAACTCCGAGCGACAAGCGTTAATAATTAATGATATAGATGCAGTGTTTGTTGAATTGTTATCGATTCGAGAAAAACTAGATATAGATGATTTGTTAGCGCGCGAAATAGAAAAAGCTAACAATGTTGTCTTACCCTACCACATTGGCCTTGGCAGGCAATTAGGCCTTGCCGACGAGCCACTAAGCGCTGAAATTAAAAAGTTTGTAGTTGAACCCGCTTTTGATACTAGCGATTTGGCTTTTAGTGCATCGCCTATTTCGACCACTCAAATATTTCCACCGATAAAGAAAATTGCAAAAGCTGCCGGTGCCTTGGGGCATTTAGCGGTTTTAAGTGATAGCGATGGTATTATCCGCAGCACTCCGCTATTTTTAGATTACTACGGGGAGCTACTACCTTCTTTTACGCTAGAGGTTGCGGCTAAAGCACTTAACTTAGCGCCTACCGATATCAAACTTAATCAGCATAAACTTGTAGAGCTTGCCAATTTAAAGATTGCCACCGACGATTTTTATCGTATGAAAAATGTTTACTATGGTAGTAAGGGTGGGCTCTCACCTTTTGAGATTGATAGTTTTTCTGATGTTTTGTTGGGCAATATTTCACCGTCTAAATACTTAAATAAAGTGGTCTTAGTGGGTATCACTGCCGCAGGCATTGGTGATCAACATGCGACACCAATCGATTCAGCCATGGCGCCTATTATTGCTATGGCACACAATGTATCCAATTTATTAAATGAAGAATATGTAATCACGCCAGCTTGGTCGAGTACTTTATTATATATTTTATTTTTGGTTATCTTTTTATACCTACTACTTGTTAACAAGCAATTAAAAGCCAATATCAGTGCCTTGGTTAGCTTTGGTTTGCTACTTATTATTATTGTTACCGAGACCTATACATTAGCGGCTTATCAATATTGGTTGCCACTAGTGCCCGCGGCTTTGTTTTTATTAGTGGGTCACTTGTTAATAACAACGAATCAATACCTACATGCAGAGCGCGCTAAAGAGTCATCCGATAAAGAAAGTGCCGAAGGTAATAGAATGTTGGGCTTGTCGTATCAAGGCCAAGGCCAATTAGATGCTGCACTCGAGAAATTCAAAAAATGTCCTCTCGATGATTCGATGATGCCGGTGCTTTATAATTTAGCCCTCGACTTTGAGCGCAAGCGCCAATTTAGTAAAGCTACCGTTATTTATATTCATATGTCTGAATATGATAAAAATTATAAAGATATCGCAGAGCGAAAAAATAAAGCATTGCAGTTAGAAAACACCATTATTATGGGTGCAGGCAGCTCGACTTCAGGGCCTGGGCAAACCATGGCAATTACCGATGGTGACGTAGCAAACCCCATGCTTGGTCGCTACGAGATTACAGCCGAACTAGGCAAAGGCGCAATGGGCATTGTCTATAAAGGGCGTGACCCTAAAATTGATCGTGTGGTTGCGATTAAAACCATGGCGCTTAGTCAAGAATTTGAAGCCGATGAACTTGAATCCGTGAAAGAGCGCTTTTTTAGAGAAGCAGAAACCGCAGGCCGATTAAATCACCCTAATATTGTCACTGTTTTTGATGCTGGCGATGAACACGATCTAGCCTACATAGCCATGGAGTTTTTGCCCGGCGGTGAATTAACACCTTTTACGAAGAAAGATAATTTATTACCCCTAAAAGAAGCTTTTGATGTATTGATTGATGTGTGTAAAGGACTCGCTTATGCACACGAATATAATGTTGTGCATCGCGATATTAAACCCGCTAACATTATGTACAATCGTGACAAGAAAAAAGTTGTTCTCACCGATTTTGGTATTGCGCGCGTGACCGACTCGAGTAAAACAAAAACCGGCACGGTATTAGGTACACCTTCCTATATGTCGCCTGAACAATTTCAGGGTAAAAAATCTGATGGTCGTGCCGATATTTTTTCATTGGGCGTTATGGCGTTTCAATTAACAACGGGCACACTACCTTTTGGCGGCGATTCATTAGCGGGTCTTATGTATTCGATTACTACCGAGCCCTACCCCGACCCATTAGTATTGCGTCCAGAGCTTCCTGATTTATTTAACGAAGTGCTACATAATGCACTGGCTAAAGATCGAGACGAGCGTTATCTTAATGCAACTATGATGGCAGAAGATCTAATCGAATGCAGAAAAATGCTAGAGGTAGACAATGGTTAACTTCACCTTAGGCTATAACCTAGAATTTTTAAAAAGTACCGATGTTGGTCTTGTTAGATCATTGAATGAAGACCATGCTGACTTCAATAAGGATCACTATGTTTTTGCCTTAGCCGATGGCATGGGCGGTCATCAAGCCGGTGAGATAGCAAGCGCGATGGCAATTGATCTTTCAATGAACGCTTTAAAAGCCTATGTATCATCACTCGAGAATAAAGTAACCCCTAAAGAGATCAACAACGTACTTATTAAAATTGTTGAAGATACTAACAAAAAAATATATGAGGCAGGTCTTCGTAATAGCGGCCACAAAGGTATGGGCACGACGGTTGTTATTGGTCTTTTTTATGCAAATTTTGTATATTTTGCGCACGTTGGAGATTCGCGTTTTTATCTTTATCGTAACCGCTTGTTAATTCCATTAACGCAAGACCATACGTTATTACAAGAGATGATTAATAAATCTCCTGAAAAAGAGCAAGAACTCCACGCCACTATTCACAGTAATATCGTGACACAGGCACTAGGCGTAAGAGAAGTTTTAGATGTAAGTATTGATTCTTGTGAAGTTATGGCAGGCGATATATTTTTAACAACCACTGATGGCGTACACGATGCTATGAGCCATATGGATTTGGAGAAAACAATTCAACAAGCTGTTGAAAAAAATAACACACAAGTAATTATTGATGTATCCAATGAAAAAAGTGGCAAAGACAATTCGACCATCATTATGATAACTACTCACCCTAAAAATAAATTGTTCAACTGGTTAAAAAGTTATGTTAAGTAAATTATTCGCTGTTACTGAGAAGACAAAAAACAATACGGGCTTCTTTGGTCTTGCAATAGTTATATGTTTAAGCTCAAGCTTTTCGGCATTTGCTGTTTATGAACCCTCTTATGCAGAGGTACCCAATTTTGATATAGAAGACAGCCAATCTAACCTCAAGCTTGCGCGCATAGAGCAATCTAAAGGTAATTTAACAGAGGCAATATTTGCTCTTGAGCGTGCTGTTATTATCGACCCTAATAATCTTGAGGCACAGTTTTTACTGGGTGAGGTTAATGCACAATTAGGTGAAAAAGACTCGGCAGAAAAACAATTTACAATCGTTATCGATGCAAAAAATGAGCAATCAGCATCAGCACAATTAGCGCTCGATAACTTGAGATTTGTACGCGAGTGGAGCCATAAAGGCGTTGTCGGTTATCGCCTAGGTAAAGATGACAATATCAATTCAGGTTTAGACAATACGACTATTTTTGTTCCTAGTGCCGGTATTGATCTGATACTACCCGCTAGCACCGGCGAGCGCGATGAGATCACACAAACTCTTTATACCTCTGGCAATCTTCGCTATCAACATACCGATAATCTTGCTTATGTGTTTAAAGGCTCTTTGGCAAAAACCAATGATGATTTATATAACCAATCCTATGTCGGCATCGATGTTGGAGCTTACTTAAATTATGAAAATTATCAGCGCTCATTCCGATTTATACAAAACTTTCTCGACTATAGCAACTTCGATAAAATTAACAGCTCAATATTAAATTATGAGTATTTACAAAAGCTAGAAGGTAAAAACTATTTTAAAGTTTCTGTCGATTTACAAGCTCTAGACTATAAAAATCAGGATATACGTGATGATAGACGCCTTGCATTAAGTGGTCAGTATCGTTATGTTTTTTCGCCAACACTGAGTATTAAACCAGAGTTAATGATGTCTCGGGATATAAAAACGGTCAGTTCTTTTGAATATCTTGATTACGACTCTTATGGCGCAAAAATAATGCTCGACAAGAAGCTTAGCCAACAATTAGATTTAAAGCTTGGGCTAAATTACATCGTCAATAATTACGATGGTCAAGATACCTTATTTTTTCGTGATCGATCGGATACACGTATAAATTTTAACTCTAGACTCTTATGGAATATTGCTCCGGCAACAACATTTAGTGTTGCTTATCAGCATACCGATAACGATTCGAATATTACTTTATACGATTTTGATAAGAATGTTTTTTTTATCGAAATTGCAAAAACATTTTAGGAGTAGACCTGCGTGAAAATTTCAATACATAGATTATTAATCACTAGTCTTCTCAGTACTTTATCGATTATATCAAGCGCTGCTAGTGCTCTAGATGCAGGCACCGTTGTTTTTAAAGTTGGCGATCCTATTGTCACGAATAATCAAGGCTCACGCGATATTGTTAAAGGTGACGATCTAGGCTCAGGTGATACAATTCTTACTCAAAGCGGTATTGTACAAATTCGTTTTGCCGACAAATCCTTTATGTCACTCAAACCTAAAACAGAATTCGTGATCGATACCTACAACTATGATCAAGACGATGCGTCGTCACAACAGAGCAAATACAAACTAAATTTTGGTGAAATACGCACCGTCAGTGGCCTTATTGGTAAAACCAACCAAAAAGATTACTCAATAGAAACACCCGTTGCTACCATTGGTATAAGAGGCACAAAATTTAGAGTGGTAGTATTAGAAATCCCATCGGTTGATGGTGAACCGGCATTTCAGATGACTTTATCTATGGGTGAAGACGGAGCCGTCGATATATTTCTACCGGGCGGCGAGACACTTCCTCTTGACGCAGGACAAGTTAGCTCTTTGGGGGGCTTAGATACCTTAATCGAGATAATTCAAAGCGAAACCAGTATTCAAGACACACTCCAAAACGCACTAGATCAGCTACCTATTGCACTCGAACAACTGAATAATGACGGAGGTATTAATCAGGATATTCAGGATGCTGTAGATGCCATTGAGGTTATTGAGGTTATTGAGGTTCCAGTTTGTGGTGATGAATCATGTCAAATTCAGCGGAGCATGGAGATGTTCGGGGGCTAAGGGTAGGCCTAAAAAGTCAGATTTTATAACCAATGAAATATCTTATAACACTCTCGAAAACTAAGTAATTTGTAAATCGTAAATCAAAGAGCCTGTTATTTATCAGGCTCATGATTATAATTAAATCAGTTTTTTTAATTGTTATCTAAAAGCAGCCCTTCTATCTTAATTATTCTAAGCTAGTTAGTTTTTGACATAGAAAATTCTGTGTCACTATCTTTATTCGAGTTACGGTTTCATGTAAGAAATTCGATGAAAAGATTAGTCTATGACTATATGTTTTAAAATAATTTTGTCTCTAGGATTAGCCATATACAAACTTAAATATTTCTTTAGCCTATCTCACATTACATAATATTTAATAAAAAACTTAAAACAACTTTTGTTTGATCAAGTTATTTATAAATTATTTTTATTATATCACGTACATCAAAAATCATAGCTTAATATTAATTAGTGACAAAATTAATACAAAAATTCTGTTTCATCAATGAGTCTCTTAGCGCTATATTCGATCAAGTCGACTAGATAATCATCAATTATGACCTAAAAATATACAAAACCGTAAAATACTTAGGGTTTCATTTACAAAAAGTTAATTTTTAAACTAAGCTATAGGTTCACCTTATTGTTAGTATCATTAAGCTAATTATTATCACGATCCAAGTATATTGATAAGCAGTTTAAATAAATGAATATTTATGAATAGTGCCTATAAAGATAGTTACAATGAGCATTCGTCGGCTAACGTTATAAAATTACTGTTGGTTGATAACAATGATTACGATCGTGAAAAAATCAAGCGCCTGTTATTAAGCAGCAACTCAAGCACTAGTTCTAGCAATCAAGTGGGCAGCACCTCAAATAAATATCAAATAATTTGTGCCCATAGTTACCAACAAGCCCTAAATTGTCTCGAAAAAAACCAATTCGATATATGCCTATTTAATTACCACCTTAATGGCTATAGTGGCTTGCAACTCTTAAAAAGAGCTCTAAAAATAAACCCCTCAACTAGTATTATTATACTTTCAAATCTAAAAGATGATGCTATCGATGATGATGAGTTATTATTTGCTGGTGCAGCAGACTTATTGCACAAAGAAGAGTTAACAGATTCAGTGTTAAAACGCGCTATTCGCTATGCGATACATCATAAAAAGATGACCCTTGAGCAGGAATATTTAGCTCATTATGATAAATTGACTCAACTCATCAATCGCAACTTGTTTTTTGATCGCTTAACACATATGACTCAGTCGTTAAGTCGTCATTACAGACGTCATGCACTTTTATATATTGATATTGATTATTTTAAACGTATTAATGATCAATACGGCCACTTAGTAGGTGATCTATTACTTAAGAAATTTGCTAATAGACTATTAGAAAATATTCGTATCACCGACACGGCTGCTCGCCTTGGTGGTAATGAGTTTATTATTATTCTTGAAGAAATTGATGAAATAGGTGCTCAGAGTATCGCCAAGAAATTAATTAATAATATAGAGCAGCCATTCTTTATTGAAAATATAGAGTTAAATATCAGTGCTTCTATTGGTCTCTCTATTTTTACTTCTGAAAATTCTATTAATGCTCAAGATCTTTTAAAACAAGCAGATCATGCCCTTGATCGAGCAAAGCATGAAGGTCGAAGACGTTACGTGCAATTCAATTTAGATTACAAACAATCTCAAGAAGAAAGCATTAGTCTTGAAAATGATTTTTTAATCGCACTAAAAAGTAAACAAATTTTTCCACACTATCAAGCGCAGTATTGCCTAAAAACTGGAAAAATTGTTGGTCTAGAGGCGCTAGCTCGTTGGCAGCACCCTCAAAAAGGTTTTATACACCCTAGTGTATTTATACCAATTGCTGAAAAGTTATCGCTAATCTCAAGCCTCACAGATGCAATGCTTAAACGGGCATGTGCAGATTTAGCCTTGTTTATTCCATTTCATCCCCATCTTAAAATGGGTATTAATATATCTGCTAGCGAGCTTGCTAGTCATCAACTATTGCATTGCATTGAACATTTAATACATCGCAATCAAATAAATGCACATCAATTAGAATTAGAAGTTACCGAAAGTGTTCTGATTGATCAACCAATGCAAAGTATTGATATTCTAAATTCATTACATCAACTAGGTGTAAGTATTGCTATTGATGATTTTGGTACGGGTTATTCATCGCTTAGTTATTTAACTGAATTACCCATTGATATCTTAAAAATTGATATGAGCTTTGTTCAAGGTATTGGCGTTAACCCCCAGCAAGAAGTTATTATAAAAGTTATTCTCGATCTAGCCAAACGTCTTTCACTTAAGGTAATAGCCGAGGGTATTGAGACAGAACAACAAATGCAATTTTTAAAAGAACATAACTGCGACTTTGTGCAGGGTTATTACTATTCAAAACCTTGCGACTTTAAAGAATGTCAAAAACTTTTAGAAAAAAATAGCAAAGAGCAACATTGATTAATTTTACAATTTAAAAAATAATAATTTAAACGAAATTTTTAGATAGTGCTTTTAAACAATGGGTAAATAAAAATACTTCCACAAAGAGCAAGAAAAAAAGCCGCTGATAATGGGATATACTTTTTAAATTCTTTTAAAAAAAAGAATCCTATACCATAAACGAGAAACAACAATAATATTAATATTTGAAGAAAGCGCCATTCTGCGGTTAATATACAAAAAGGTACAAAAACTAGCAAACCAATCAAAAAAGACTTTATTTCTTTTGTCATAATATATTCTCGAGCTTTTTCTCAGATTCTAAAAATCATTTAATAAATATTATAGAGCTAGGGATTTATTAATTTCATTATTAATGATTATATATAAAACACTATTAACGCTTTACATATTTGGATAATTTGGCCCACCTGCACCTTCGGGTGTGACCCAGACAATATTTTGGGTAGGGTCTTTAATATCACAGGTTTTACAATGCACACAATTTTGAGCATTGATTTGTAATTTTGATTCTGCACCGTCTCCAACAATTTCATAAACACCAGCAGGGCAATATCGTTGCTCGGGGGCATCGTATAGTGCTAGGTTATAGCTAATCGGAATAGCGGCGTCTTTTAATAATAAGTGAACCGGTTGGTCTTCCTCATGATAAGTATTTGATAAAAATACAGATGATAATTTATCAAAACTTAATTTGCCGTCAGGCTTAGGATATTGAATTTTTTTGGCTTCAGACGCCTTCACTAGTTGGTCATGATCCGCCTTTGTATCATGAAGTGTGTAAGGCAAATTACCCCCAAAAACATTTTGCTCGATAAAGTTATAAGCACCACCGAAGTACATACCAAGCTTATGTATTGCAGGGCCAAAGCTGCGGCTCTCATGCAATTCTTTTTGCAACCAAGACGTTTTAAAGTTATCGCTATATGCGCTTAAGTCAGCGCCCCCGGTATCACCAGCCTCAAAGGCAGATATCAAGGTTTCAGCAGCAATAATCCCCGACTTCATGGCCGTATGTGTGCCTTTGATTTTGGCAAAATTTAGGGTGCCTGCATCACAACCAATCATTAAAGCCCCCGGCATTGTCATTTTAGGGAGTGAGTTAATCCCCCCTTTGGTAATTGCGCGCGCACCATAAACAACTCGCTCTCCGCCTTCTAGAGTATTTGCAATAACAGGATGATGCTTAAGGCGCTGAAACTCATCGTATGGACTGAGATGCGGATTGCTGTAGTTTAGATCAGTAATCAAACCAACAACAACTTGATTCTCGTCGGCGTGATAAAGGAAAAACCCACCCGATGCACCACTATCTTGTAGCGGCCAACCTGCACCATGCACTACCAGGCCTGCATCATGTTTTGTGGGATCTACCTGCCAGATTTCTTTAATCCCTATTCCATAATGCTGCGGATCTTTATTTATATTGAGATCAAACTTATCAATTAATTGCTTGCCTAAATGCCCGCGACAACCTTCTGAAAAAATAGTGTATTTTGCACACAACTCCATACCCGGCTGAAAACTATCCCTTTCTTTACCGTCGGCACCTCTACCCATATCTCCAGTAGCGACTCCTTTAACGCTTCCATCTGCGTTATATAAAATCTCAGAGGCAGCAAAGCCCGGAAAAATATCAATCTCTAAAGCCTCAGCTTGTTCACCCAACCAACGCACAACACTGCCAAGGCTGACGATATAATTACCTTTGTTATGCATAGTTTTAGGCACCATAAAATTAGGTACCTTGATAGCTTTTGTTGCACTACTAAGCATATAAAGCTGATCTTCTTTAACCGATATATTTAGTGGCGCACCTTTTTCTTGCCAATCTGGCATTAATTCATCGAACGCTCTAGCCTCAATAACTGCACCCGATAGTATATGAGCCCCTAATTCAGAGCCTTTTTCTAACACACAAACGCTTAACTCCATGTCTTTATCAATGGCTAACTGACGCAATTTAATTGCAGCAGATAGCCCCGCAGGACCTGCTCCAACGATAACCACATCATATTCCATAGATTCACGCTGACTCATATATCACCTCATCGATTAACATCTTTGTTTTTCGTTTTCCATTTTCTGCACATTGATTTATATCTAAAATCTTCAGTAACATTCGCCAAATCAGTCCAATATAGACCTATACATTTGATCAATGAATATTTTTAACTGGAGCACCTTTTAAAGTCATATCTTAAGGTATCTATACCGATCAGTATAACTTACTTTTATACACGACTATTGCACCCTCTTTAAAAAACCGATAGCTAGACTATTTGCTCAATGAGTTATCGATAAAATTAACCTATACAAAATCAGAGGGGCACTAGCCATCACAGGGCCAATTAATAAACTTTAAAGTTTACATGAATAAATCTTACCTGTTCTAAAGTATTACGCTCACACATCGCTTATATACTTGGTATTTATTTAAAATTTATTTAATTCTTGGTTAATGTATAACTGAGAAATCGATGACATTATTTGTAAAGATAACGATCGTCTTGGGTAGCGCGATAATATTTTCAATCTTATCACCGGCTAAATGTTACAATATTCAGATTTTATTCATCAGGCCGATTATTAATAATTAACATTGATTATTAATGTTGTGATCAACAAAATTGGCACCCTATTTAGGATTCCCACTTGAGCACTAACGATTTTTCATCGCTGCGGTTACACCCAGATCTCATTAGCAATCTTGCTTCGCTTGGTTATAACGAGATGACACCTATTCAGCGACAAAGCCTGCCCTTATTGCTCGATAGAAAAGATGTTATTGCACAGGCAAAAACAGGTTCTGGCAAAACCGCAGCCTTTGGCTTAAGTGTATTACATCATCTAGATGTCAAAAAATATCGTGTCCAGGCGTTAATACTTTGTCCGACCCGAGAACTGGCCGATCAAGTAGCTAAAGAGATACGTAAATTGGCCCGAGGTATTCACAATATTAAAGTACTGACTTTATGCGGTGGCATGCCCTTTGGCCCACAAATTGGTTCTTTAGAGCATGGCGCGCATATTGTCGTAGGGACGCCTGGTCGCATAGAAGAGCATTTACGCAAAAATAATCTTAATTTAGATAGTCTTAGCTCTTTGGTCTTTGATGAGGCTGACCGCATGTTGGATATGGGCTTTAAGCCAGCGATAGATGCTATTTTGCAGCACGTCCCGGCAAAGCATCAAACATTGCTATTTAGCGCCACATTTCCCGCTGAAATAAGTGCCATTGCCCAGCAAATTATGACTCAGCCGGTCACCGTTAAAGTTGAATCTACTCACGACAACACCAGTATTGAGCAAATAGTCTACAAGCTCGACAACGGCACTTCTCGCATTAGCGCTCTGCAAACAATATTACTTAAACATCGACCAGATTCTGCGGTTATTTTTTGCAATACCAAAATAGAGACCCAAGAGATAGCCACTGCGCTTGTGAATATTGGCTTTAGTGCTGTCGCCTTAAATGGTGACCTAGAGCAAAAACAACGCGAGCAAATATTAGTGCGCTTTTCGAATAAAAGCGTCTCTATTTTAGTCGCAACCGATGTGGCAGCCAGAGGTCTAGATATCGATGATTTAGGCACTGTTATTAACTATCAAATCGCACGTGAACTTGAGGTTCATACACATCGTATTGGCCGCACCGGACGTGCAGGCAGCCAAGGCATAGCATTTACTTTAGTTAGTGAAAAAGACAGTTATAAATTAAAACTGTTAGAAGAATATATGGGCCAAGCTCTCACCATAAAATCACTTCCGCCAACGGCTAACTTAAATGAACCTAGTTATAAACCACCGATGGCAACGCTCCAAATTGATGGCGGTAAAAAACAAAAAATTCGCCCTGGCGATATACTTGGAGCGTTAACAGGTAAAGATGGTATCGATAGTAAATATGTTGGCAAAATAAATATCTTTGATAACTGTGCGTATGTTGCTATTAGTCGCAGTAATGCAGCAGATGCACTCCATAAAATTGAGCAGGGAAAACTAAAAGGTAGATCATTTAGAGTAAGGCTAATAAGAGGATAGAATCTTTATCGAGCTGCAACAAAAATAAAGTCACTATCCTCATTTTTATAAGCGTAAATGTGTCGGTGGATTGTTAGTGTAAAAAACGTTAACATAAAACAACAATATAAACACACATCGTACAAAATTATTGCGTTAGCTATCAATAATTCTAGGTCAAATAATGTTACCAATTATTACTATTAAAAATATTAATAAAATCTATGCTTCTGGCTTTATAGCACTAAAAGATATTAATCTTGATATTAATCGTGGTGAAATAATTGCTTTACTCGGGCCTAATGGCGCGGGTAAAACGACGTTAATTTCTATTATTTGCGGCATTGTAAATTCATCCTCGGGGACTGTTCTTGTGGATGGCTTTGATACTCAAAAACAATATCGTGAAACACGCGAAAAAATTGGCTTAGTGCCGCAAGAGCTAACTTCAGATGCTTTCTCTACGGTATGGAATACAGTCAGTTTTAGTCGTGGCCTTTTTGGTAAAAAACCCAATCCAGCAATCATTGAGAAAATATTAAGAGATCTTTCTCTTTGGGATAAAAAAGATAATATGATGATGACGCTTTCAGGGGGCATGAAGCGACGTGTCCTCATTGCCAAGGCTTTGTCTCATGAACCAGAGATATTATTTCTCGACGAGCCAACTGCAGGTGTTGATGTTGAGCTCAGAAAAGATATGTGGGAGGTCATCAACAAACTCAGAGCATCAGGCGTAACTATTATTTTAACAACTCATTATATAGAAGAAGCTGAAGAAATTGCCGATAGAATTGGCGTCATTAATAACGGTGAGATTATTTTAATCGAAGAAAAAGCCACACTGATAAAAAAATTAGGCAAAAAATGTATCACTCTGCAATTAGAAAAAAGCCTCAAATCTATTCCTGTGGCACTTAAACATTATCAATTAGACTTATCTAGTGACGGGCAATACTTGAGCTATACGTTTAATAACTCTAGCGATACTATTCAAAAAAGCGATCTTCTCCAAAAAAGCAACGCTATTCAAAGCAACGAGCATTCAAGCATCGCGACTTTAATAGATGATCTTAACAATAATAACATTGGCTTTAATGATATAGATACCAAGCAAAGCTCTCTTGAAGAAATATTCGTACAACTTGTTAAAGATAATGAAAAAGAATTAAGCAGACCCCTTCAACAAAATATTCAAAAAGATACGCCGCAGGTTAAATCATGAATTATTACGCTATAAAAGCTATATATAAAGCAGAAATGGCGCGCACCTGGAGAACACTGCTGCAGAGCATTATCTCACCTATTATTTCTACCTCTTTATATTTTATTGTCTTTGGATCAGCTATTGGCTCACGTATTGATGAGATAGATGGAATTCCTTATGGCTCATTTATTGTACCTGGTCTGTTGATGTTGTCGCTATTAACTCAGAGCATTTCAAATGCTTCTTTTGGTATTTTCTTTCCTAAATTTTCTGGAACTATCTACGAAGTTTTATCAGCGCCAGTATCTGCCCGCGAAATTATATTGGGCTATGTAGGTGCATCCACATCTAAATCTCTTCTTGTTGGAATTATTATTTTAGCAACAGCGGGGATTTTTGTTCCGCTGCAAATAGCTCATCCTATTGCTATGTTATTTTTCTTATTAATGACTTGTATTACGTTTAGTCTTCTTGGTTTTATTGTTGGCATTTGGGCAGATAATTTTGAAAAGTTACAACTGATTCCATCGCTAGTCATTACACCTCTAGTATTTTTAGGTGGCAGTTTTTATTCCATCAGCATGCTGCCACCGTTTTGGCAAACAGTTACTCTGTTTAATCCTGTTGTGTATTTAATCAGTGGTTTTCGTTGGAGTTTTTATGGTGTTTCAGATGTAAACGTTGCCATTAGCATTGCGATGATATTGTTCTTTTTAAGTCTTGCATTATTGATTGTCTGGCAAATTTTTAAAACAGGCTATCAATTACGAAAATAAACAGAGGTTATTTCAATTATCTAACCGCTGTTATCACTCTCAGTATTAACGTTAATATCAATAGCATTATTAATACCAACTCAGGTTATAATGCCGCGCATGATTACCTTACAAGACATTAGCCTACAACGTGGCCCTCAACGCCTTCTCGATAATACCTCTGCCACCATCCAACCGACGCATCGTGCTGCGATTATTGGTGCCAATGGATGCGGTAAATCGAGTCTATTTAAATTGCTTCTTGGTGGTATCAGCTTAGATACTGGTAATATTTTTATACCTAAACAATGGCGCGTATCGCATATGGCGCAGGAGGTTGCAGAAAATCATCGATCTGCTCGCGAGTACGTTTTAGATGGGGACGATTATTTACGCTCTATCGAGCAAGCGATTAATAATGCGCACACCACTGAAAATCATAATGCGCTGACAAAAGCCTATGCTGATTTTGAAATAGCAGATGGCTATACCGCTAAGAATCGAGCCGAGCAACTACTTCACGGCCTTGGTTTTAAACAAACCGATATGGATAAATCAGTTGCTGATTTTTCAGGAGGATGGCGAATCCGTCTAAACTTAGCGCAGGCTTTGATGTGTCCTTCAGATCTTCTGTTACTTGATGAGCCAACCAATCACTTAGATATTGATGCCACATTATGGTTAGAGCAATGGTTAAAGAATTATAAAGGCACCTTATTGTTTATCTCTCACGATAGAGATTTTATTGATGCCGTTGCTGGTCAAATTTTACATATCGAACATCAAAAGATTACTACTTATACCGGTAATTATTCATCCTTCGAGACCCAACGAGCGATGACTTTAGCTCTGCAACAATCGAATTTTGAAAAGCAACAGCAACGCATTGGTGAAATCACCCAGTTCGTCAATCGTTTTAAAGCTAAGGCCACTAAAGCAAAGCAAGCACAAAGCCGCTTAAAAGAATTAGAGCGCATGGAAAAACTAGCACCCGCCCATGTCGATTCACCCTTTAGTTTTCGTTTTAAAGAAGCCGATAAAACTTCAGATCCATTATTAAGTTTAGAGTCAGCTGACCTCGGTTATGCAACTTTAGATAAAGATACTTTGACAATACCAATTATTAAAAAAGCCGAACTTACGCTGCGTGCAGACACTCGAATTGGATTACTAGGCTATAACGGCGCCGGCAAATCAACATTGGTTAAAACCTTAGTCGGTGACCTTGATCTATTGACAGGCGAACGAGTTGTTAGTGAGCATCTTAAAATTGGATACTTCGCTCAGCATCAATTAGAATTTTTAGATCTAGACGCTAGCGCCCTACTGCATATTCAGCGCTTATCACCTACTGTTACCGAGCAAGTTATTCGTAATTTTTTAGGCAGCTTTAATTTTCATGCTGATAAAGCAGTCGAGCCAATTAAACCCTTCTCTGGTGGCGAGAAAGCGCGACTTGCACTTGCCTTAATTGTTTGGCAAAAACCCAACTTGTTGATTTTGGATGAGCCCACTAACCACTTAGATTTAGACATGCGCCACGCTCTCACTTTAGCGCTTCAACTATACAAAGGTGCACTGGTTGTCATATCTCACGATAGACACTTATTAAAAAATACAGTGGACGAATTTTATCTAGTTGCTAATCACTCTATAAGTCTGTTTGATGGTGACTTAAGTGACTATCAGCGATGGTTAAAAGAATCACTCCAGCAAGCAAAAGTCGAGGCACCAAAAGTATCGCATGAAAATAATAGTGACGACGTTATTAATGATAAAGTTGATAAGAAATTATTACGCCAACAAGAAGCCGCTAAGCGAGAAAAACTTAAGCCGCTGAATAACCTCATTAAAAAAACAGAAAAAGAAATAGAAGACCAACAAAAAAAGTTGGAGGCCATACAAAGTAAACTCAGCGGTGAGTCAATTTATAACAACGACAATAAAAAACAATTACAAGAGCTGTTACAAGAACAAGGGCGACTTAGCTCCTCTATTGAGGAGCTAGAAGAAAAATGGATGAGTGCTCATGAAGAGATAGAGGGGCTTCAAACTGAGTAGGTTTATTTATTGACTGTCATCATCAAAAAGCCAGTGAATGCAGCATTTGATGGTGATAAACTTTTATTAACCTTACCCTTACCTTCAATTACTAATTGGCGATACTTTTTATAAAAATCCCATGTAGGTGCAGGCTTATAAATGGGTTCCTCCACTTCAAAATATTTTAAAATATTCTTTGCCGTTGTAGGTTTTACAAACACTTGCTTTTGGGGTGCGTAGTACGCAGGAATAATGCTTATCAAACTCCATTTTGCGAGTTTTTCTGTGCGCAAAAGATCCGCCATTGCCTCAAAACCAAACTGTTGCTTACCGTGCAGCATATTGATAAGGGCTTCAACTAAAAAAGCTTTATCATACTCATTAAGATTTCTCACAAAATCACGAAACTTAGGTTTTTCAAACATAGAGATTAATGAGGAACGGCTAATTACTTTAACCATATTATCTGCGGTGACATGTATATTTGAGCAGGCAACCATATCAAATGCAGATTGAGTAAATGCTACCATTTTATTAAAGTTATGTTTTTTAGTAATAGCCAGCATGTCTGGGTCGTTGAAGCCCCCAGGGTAGCGCATTAAAAAATCAGTTTCTAAGCGTTTTAGTTTTTGAGTATCTAGTGTTGAAGTGATGTTAGATGTTTTATTGGCTGCTTGACTAGATTGCTTCTTAGGTGACTTGTTGAGTGACTTATTAGCTACTTTATTAACGGGCATTGGCATCTCTTTTATCTAATCATATAGTAACTTTTACGCGCCACTAGATTAAATCAGCTCTTTCAACGCAATAAATCACAACACAAATTATAACAAAAGATCACAGCAACATGGACTCATCAATAGGATAATATTGATCTGCCGCCTCAATCAAAGATGCGGCCGTTAATTTTTGCACACCATACACGGCTGTCTCTAGGGTATATGTTTGTTTAATCTTTTCGAGTAGCAACCCAAAGTCACCATCACCCGATAGCAGTATCACTTTATCAACCTGCGGAGCTGCATCTAGGACATCAATCGTAATGCCGACATCCCAGTCACCTTTTGCGGAGCCGTCACTACGCTGAATATATGGCTTTAACTTGATCGTAAAACCTAGGTGCTTGAGCGCATCTTGAAATTTAATTTGTTGGTCATCACCGCGATTAATAGCATAAGCATTGGCGATAATGATGTCACCCTCTGCAGCAATTCGCGGCCAGAATTGACGATAATTAAATTGGCGGTTGTATGTATCTCTTGTCGTATAATAAATATTTTGTACATCGACAAAAATTGCTATTTTTTTCAAGAATCACCTAAGCTTGTAAATAATCGCACTTATCTATTACCAGGTCTATGCTCACTCTTTTGGGGCTTAGCGTTATTACTACCTTTACTAGAACCATTACTAGAACTTGAAGTATTAGTCTGTGGCTTGCGAGAATTAGCATAACTATTTTTATGCTTTGATTCGCTATTACCCTTGCCGCCCTTATCATCGTCACCACGAGTACGTCTTCTATTTGACTGATTTTTATTATCCGTTTGATTGTTAGCTCGACCAAATCCAGCACTTTTAGGTTGTTTTGGCTTAATCGGACGATGATCTAAGCGTGACTCTGGCAATTGATGATCGGGATCAAACTCTTCAATAGTTTCGCGTATCAATAGATTTTTAATTAAGCGCTCAATACTACTCAACTCTTTAAACTCATCTGCACTAACAAGTGAGATGGCTTGGCCTGATGCACCGGCTCGGCCTGTACGGCCAATACGATGCACGTAATCTTCAGGTACATTAGGTAAATCAAAGTTAACCACCTGCGGCAATTGATCTATATCTAAACCTCTTGCAGCAATATCTGTCGCTACCAGTATGCGTACACCACCCGCTTTAAATTCTGCTAAAGCTTTTGTGCGCGCGCCTTGGCTTTTATTTCCATGTATCGCAATAGCAGTTATACCATCGGCAAGCAATTGTTTAACAAGCTTATTAGCGCCATGTTTAGTGCGCGAGAAAACTAATGCCTGCTCCCACTTATGCTTATGAATGAGATGACAGAGCAGCTCGGACTTTCGCTTTTTATCAACGGGATGCACCAACTGCTTAACACTAGCAACTGTTGTGTTACGGGGGCTAACAGAAATCTCTACAGGATTGTTAACTAAACCTTTAGCAAGATTACGTATGTCTTCTGAGAAGGTCGCTGAAAACAGTAAATTTTGTCGGCGAGCTGGCAATACATTTAAGATTTTACGAATATCATGAATAAAACCCATATCCAACATACGATCGGCTTCATCAAGCACAAGCACTTCTAGTTGAGAAAATTTAATAGCCCCTTGATTATACAAATCAAGCAATCGCCCAGGCGTTGCAACCAACACATCAGCACCTTTTCTTAAGGCCATCATTTGCGGGTTTATTTTTACACCACCAAAGACAACCGTAGAACGCAATGGCAAATATTTACCATAGGTCTCTACACTAGCGGCAACTTGTGCAGCGAGTTCACGCGTCGGCGTTAAAATTAAAGCACGTACATGATTTGCACGCGCAAGCTCGCCTTTTGCTAAACGGTTAAGTAATGGCAAGGTGAAGCCCGCTGTTTTACCCGTGCCGGTTTGAGCAGCGGCCATCACATCTTTACCACTGATAATGGCAGGAATAGCTTGCTCTTGGATAGGCGAAGGTTTGTCGTAGCCCTTTTCTAGGACTGCTTTTAATAATGGCTCAGAGAGACCAAGAGAATCAAAACTCATAATAAAATTGTATTTTTAAATAGAGAGATCGTTACACGAGAAGAGGATTTTCATAGTAGTAAGGCAAAACTTGAGGTCAAATAGAGGTCTGTAGGAATAGATGACCACTGCATAAATTTTTAACGCCGTTACGGGGCAAAATAACTATCGTGTAAAGGTCTCGTAGTGAAAAGAAAGAAACGTTTATAAGTGGAATCTTACAGTATGTAGCTTAAATTACCTATTAATTAGTAAAGTATTCACCACTAAATTATATTAACGTCACAATAAAATAATTAACATAATCGGTATCATAATACCGGCCAACAATGTCTGTAGCGTAATAATCGTCGCCATTAATTCATAATCACCACCTAACTGACGCGCTAAAATATATGCTGCCGATGCGGTTGGTAATAACGTTATTAATAGGAATACATTTCTTGTGAGAGGTTCAATATTCAATACGCTGCAAACTAGCACAGCAAAAAGTGGCAGGACTAAAAACTTAGCCACACTGGCCACTAATAAAGGTGCTATTGATGCAGATATAGAGCGCAAATTAAGTGCTGCGCCTACGGTTAACAATCCTAAAGGAAGTGTTGCTTTAGAAAATATATCAAGTGTCTCTAACAACACTGACGGTATAGGTATGAACAAAACATTAATCAACACTCCAGCTATGCAGCTTAAAATCAATGGATTATTAATGGTAGATTTACTAATACGTTTAAAAATTTTAACGCCACTATCATCCTGTTTGTTATAGAGCTCTAGCACTAAAACACATAAAAAATTAACCGCAGGAATCATCAGTGCTATCAACATAATTGCTACCACTAAGCCATCGGAACCAAACAATGCAATCACAAGAGATAGACCTATATAGGAATTAAAACGCATGCCACCTTGGTAAACAGAGGTAAATTTAGAGGAAGGAAATTGAACAAATTTTTGCAATACAATTAATAATATCGTTACTATTACATAGAGTAATATAATCGCTTTTATCGCATTAAAAACATCTAAGCCAGAAAGGTCGGCAACAGCAATTTTACTGATCAACAATGAAGGAAATAATAAGAAATAGGTGATCTTTTCAGCACCTCGCCAAAAATCTGCAGTCACAAATTGATAATGCGCACAAAGAAGACCACTAAAGATAATCAAAAAGACAGGGATAATTGCTAAAATAACAGCCAAGTAAATAAACTCACAAACAATGAATGGAACATCAATAAAATATCAGGTAATAAGCGTATTAAAGCATAAAACGACGACAAACGTAGATAACAGAGCCCTTTAAAAAATAAAATCTAAAACTTAATGTTATTAATTATAGTTAAGCAGTGGGATTTACCTAGACTATAGATATATAACTTATATTTTAAACGTTGATCATGATATATTTACTTATATATATTAAAGCTTTTGTGTCTTGCATATCGCACACCATGAAGCCATAAATACTGTGTTTTAATAAAGATTAGTCATTGATTATGATCTATCCCGTAGTTGAAGATAAAGAATTCGAAGAGTTGTTACCCCGATATCAGTATTATTTTCGGGTATTGTTGAGCTTTTCTGCAAGTGCTGCACTAATCGGTAAAGATCTATCCGACGAAAACAGTATGCAAATTACCACGCTTGCAATCGCAGGCATAATGATGATTTATTGTGCGGCCACCTATTGGTATACCCTTGTTCGAAACAAAGATCAGCCCACTAAATCTATTGGTCTAGCGATAGCCGATGGTTTTATTATTATGCTTGCCATCACCGAGCTTGATTATTCGCCTTGGCCGAGCATTCTGCTACTCACATTATTACAATTTAACGCACTCTCTCAAGGTGGTATTAGGCAAGCTTTCGAAGTCAATACAGGCGTTATTTTAGGCCTTATTACTGGGTTTTTCTTATTAGAAAATCAAGTCGTCAATTTAGAACCTAATAGTACGTTAAACAATGTTGTACTAATTGGCGCTTTTGCCTACCTTTGTATTTATGGTGCATCTTCTTATCAATATTTAAAACAGTTAATAATATCTAATGCTGTCTATAAAAAGGATAGCGAGACCTATCGAGTTCAGGTTTATAAATTATCTCATTATATTCCTGGGCCAGTAACCGCCATGATTCGCGACAAGAATCATGCAATTTTAACAGAGCGCAAACGTATTACTGTTTTTTTCTCTGATATAGTTGGGTTTACTGAACTCAGCGAAGAGTTAGAAGCAGAAACATTGGCTGAATTGCTTAATAATTATTTATCTGAAATGAGTAAAGTCGCTAATCGTTATAACGGCACCGTTGATAAATTTATGGGCGATGCCATCATGATTCTATTTGGCGACGACATTAAGACCAGTAAAGGCATTAAAAAAGACGCTATTAAATGCGTTGCAATGGCTTTAGAAATGAGCAAACGCATGCAAGAACTACAAGCTCATTGGTCTGAACTTGGCATTAAAAAGCCACTTCAAATTCGTATTGGCATTAACTCAGGTTATTGTACTGTTGGTACGTTTGGAACCGACAAAAATTTGGATTACACTGCTCTAGGCGCTAGTGTAAATTTAGCAAGTCGCCTTGAATCCGCAGGCAAACCCGGAGAAATTTTGATTTCTCACGAGACCTGGGCTCTTATTAAAGACGTTATCTTATGTAAAGATAACGGTCAAATTAAAGCCAAAGGATTCTCTTATCCTATCCAAGTCTATCAAGTTATTGATTTTAGAAAAAACTTAGCCGGAAAAAAAAGTTATCTTTCTGAAACTATGGAAGGTTTTTCGATGCATTTAGATTTAGAAAAAATTAAAAATTACGATCAAGATCAAGTGATCGATAAATTGGAAGCCGCCGCAGAAATATTGCGCAACAAAAAAATCCACTGATTTTTTAAGATGGCTGTAGATGATGACATAGACTTTCGGGAATAACCTTACTTACCACTAGCTTTCTTCAAACATCCTTTAATTACCTCGCCTTTAAATAACTATCCATATAATCAGCTTAACTGATACGAAAGACTACTATTATTAGAATCAAAAGTATCGCAACGATTTATTCAAAATGAGCTACTGTCGTCGTGTTCTTAGTCGTAAATTTTTAAACGGCTGTTGCGTATGATTTAGCGAATAACGCAGAGGATTAATATCTAAGCCGCCTCTTCGAGTATATCGCGCATAAACCGCTAAACTCGTTGGCTGACATTGATTTTGTATATCGAAAAATATTTGCTCGACACAATTTTCATGAAAATCTTGGTGTTCTCTAAAAGAGATGAGATATACTAATAAATTTTCTTGTTTGATTTTTGGACCAGAATATTGAACAAAAATTGTCGCCCAATCGGGTTGATTAGTCACGGGACAATTTGTTTTTAATAGATGGCTATAAAGAATTTCATTTTTGACTGGACCTTCCTCAGCCATATCATTTTTTGACTTTTGCTGATCTGTTTGCTCATTTTTTTTGTATTCCGACTGTGAACCAGACAATAATTTTGCTTCACGATGATAATGCTCAACACTAATATCACACTCATCAATACAGTAGCCGGGCAAAAAATCAATAGCTAAATTACTAGCATCGTCTAGATCATAAAAGATTATCTCAACCTCTCCTTCTGCTGCCGCACTTAAATCTTTATGCAAAATTCTCAAAACATCGCTTTGAGAATCAAACTTGGTTTGATTAAACGAGTTTAAATAAAGTTTAAATGATTTTGATTCAATAATGTTTAGAGTGTCATACGAGAATAAAAACTCTACTAAAATCAGCTGTGGTTTACCTTGAGCATTTAGCCAAGAAACTTCATAGGCTGTCCACGTATCGGTACCAACAAAGGGTAATTGGCTATCTGCAAAAAGCGGCTGTCGGGTATTTATTCGAGGGATAGGATACAGCAAGCTCGCATCATATTGAGTTTTATAAACTGTTGACTGACCCAAAGGTAGCGAGGAAGTATCAGTGTTTAGAGGACTTGTCATAATCGCGATTTTCTTAATCGGGTTGGTTAAGTTGGTATAAATTTAGTTGTTATAAGTTTTATCAGGTTAACATTAATTGTTTTTAAATTTAATTAAAAGATGCAATCCAATCATAGAAAAACGTCCTTATGAGCGCAGTCGCGTACCATGAGCCAATAAATATAGGCAAGCACAAGAGAGCAGCACAATAAAACCAATAACACCTAAAAATGCAGTGACTATATTAATATCAGATGCACCCAACATGCCGTAGCGAAAAGCATTTACCATATATAAAATTGGATTAAGCTGTGATACGCCTTGCCAAAATTCGGGTAGTAGTTTTATAGAATAAAAAACACCTCCCAAATAAATTAGTGGTGTTAATACAAAAGTTGGAATAATGGAAATATCATCAAAACCTCGTGCAAACAAGGCATTTAAAAATCCTGCTAAAGAAAATACAACAGACGTTAAAAATACAATACTGATAGTTATGGCTAAATGATGAATACTTAGATCTGTAAAAAACATTGAGACAATGGTGACAATAAAACCGACTAATAATCCACGAATCACACCCCCAAAAACATACCCCAATAAAATAATATAGTTTGGTGTAGGTGATACTAATATTTCTTCGATACTTTTTTGAAATTTAACACTAAAAAAAGAACTCACAACATTGCCATAAGAATTTGTGATTATTGACATCATAATTAAGCCTGGCACTACAAAGTCTACGTAACTAAAACCGTCCATTTCGCCAATACGCGAACCTATCAATTTGCCAAAAATAACAAAATAAAGTGTCATGGTAATAACTGGCGGTATTAATGTTTGCACCCAAATACGCATAAACCGCACAATTTCTCTGCGTATAATTGTCAATAATGCAATCCATTGTTCTTTCAATGCCATTGATTTCTACCCTTTATCGCTTTTTACTAACGATAAAAATAATTCTTCAAGTCGATTGCTTTTATTGCGCATACTCGTTACTTGAATATCTTTTTCGTTCAAACACTGAAACACATAATTAAGTGAAGTGCCTTTTTTGACAACAACTTCTAAGGTTAAATTATCGATAAGTGTCGTTTCACAATCTTCAAAATTAGGGCATATTTGCAGTTCATTTTTTAAATCAAAGATAAGCGTCTCTTTATCTAAGCGTTGCAATAATGACTTCATGGTTGTGTTTTCGACAATCTCACCTTTGTCAATAATAGCAATATTACGACACAGGCTTTCAGCTTCCTCAAGATAATGCGTCGTTAAAATAATTGTCGTGCCTTGGGCATTAATTTCTTTTAGAAACTTCCACATTGAGCGTCTTAATTCAATATCGACACCTGCTGTTGGCTCATCTAAAATTAACAGCTTAGGCTCATGTACAAGCGCACGCGCAATCATCAACCGACGTTTCATACCTCCCGACAAACTCCGTGAAGTATCATGGCGTTTGTCCCAAAGACCTAACTGCCTTAAATACTTTTCGGCACGTTCTGCACACGTCTTTTTGGGCAGCCCAAAATAACCACCCTGATTAGCAACGATATCAAATACTTTTTCAAATTGATTGAAATTAAACTCTTGAGGCACAACACCTATGCATTTTTTTGCAGCTGAAAAATCAACGTCTATATCATTATCAAATATATGAACAGAGCCCGAGGATTTAAGTGCTAGAGAGCAAATCACACTAATTGTCGTAGATTTACCGGCCCCATTGGGTCCAAGCAAAGCAAAAAAATCGCCTTCATTTACTTCAAGGTCAATACCTTTCAGTGCTTCAAAGCCATTGCTATAGACTTTTTTTAGTGACTTTATAGATAATGCAGTTGTCATAGTTACGTATCGTAGCGGTAATGATAATAAGTAAGGCAATAAAATACCATTGTACCAGTGTTAACACGCCATACTTGAAAAATGCTAACAAGTTTATGAACAGGAAGGATGACTTAGGTAATAAACATTAGATAGAATGTATTTTTTGACAGACACTTTATTTATGCATTATACGCAATACTTTACCTATCATGTAGGTCTTCTCAAACAATTCAAAGAGAATATTGCCCAAGAGCGGCCTTATCAAGTCAATCTTAGTGAGCTTACAGAAAATGATCAGCAGTTTATCCGCACCCTAAATCAACTTTGCGCATCCACAGCTTATTCGGAGCAAATGTGCGAACAAGGTCAATGGTTGGTAGAACATATTGTTAATGGTTATAATCATCTTTTGATTTTTCTCTCGAGAGATCTACTGTGGTTTTTCGGTGGCTCTTGCCTACATTATATGCCCGATACCGAGATTGACTTTTATCAGCAACTTGACGAACTCCGATATGCTGCCGAAAGTCAAAATCGCCCCTTTAATATTGTCATCGCCAAGCAGTTTTTAAAAGATCAAGGCCTAGAACCTAAAACACAATAAGAAATCTCTGCAAGGTCAATATCAGCATCTGAAATAAGGAGTGAATCAAATTATGAGCACCAAAATTGTATTTCTCGATAAAGGCTCTGTTCCAGCTCATATACCTTTTAAAAAAGTGAGCCACCAACATCAATGGATCGAATACGATACAACTTCACCCGATGAGGTTGTTGAGCGCTGTATTGATGCTGATATAATTATTACTAACAAAGTTGTTTTAAGCGCAGAGCTTATCGCAAAGTTACCCGCCCTAAAGCATATTGCGGTGATTGCAACCGGATTTAATAATGTTGATACACAATACTGTAAAGCACATAATATTAGCGTCAGCAACACTCCAGGCTATTCTGTCACCTCTGTACCTGAACACACTTTTGCTCTAATTTTTAGTCTACGTCGACATTTATCTGCTTATCATAACCATGTGATGAATGGTGGCTGGACAACATCACCGCATTTTCATGGCTATTTATCTCAAACTTTTGATTTAAAAGATGCACAACTGGGCATTATTGGTGGTGGCAGTTTAGGACAAGCTACAGCAGCTATGGGGCGTGCACTGGGTCTTAAGGTTGTTTTTGCCGACAGAAAAAATCAACCAGCTTCAAATAAACCGACTTATCTAAGCTTTGATGAGCTTATTAGCACGAGTGATATCGTCTCATTGCATTGCCCATTAACTGCTGAGACTGAAAATTTAATTACTTTAACTGAATTTAAAAAGATGAAATCAAATGCCTTGCTAATCAATACTGCAAGAGGTGGTCTGGTTGACGAGAGCGATCTAGTAAGCGCGATTAATGAAAATTTAATCGCAGGTGCTGGCTTCGATGTCGCCATTAGTGAGCCCATTGCAAAAGACAATGTTCTCTTATCACTTGAGGGGAATTCAAATTTTATCTTAACTCCTCATGTTGCATGGAGTAGTGATTCATCCTTGCAATGTCAGGCCGATATGGTTGTTGGCAATATAGACTCATTTCTTGCAGGCAAGTCGCATAATTTAGTGACTTAATCTAGATCCGCAAAAAAATTATCTATGTTAGCAAGCTAAAATTATTTTAATAATAAATAAGGCGCTAATAGACGTGGCCAGCCTTGAGATATTTGTTGATATTCATCAATACAAATACTGGCACGATCATCTGAAAATCCAATTTGGCGTTTTATATGTTGAAACTTTGCTGGATCGCTACCATACAAGTGACACATCATCTGATAGTGTCTTTGTATATTTAAACTATGTTCTCCCATAAAATCCCATTTACGTAAATCTTTTATTTGCTCTCGCTCAAGCCCATAAAGCTCCGCAATATGCTCTACTCTACTTTCGCCATTAATAAAGTATTTAATCATTAATGCAGTCGCTAAAGCATCAGCGGCATCTTCCTCACGTGCAACAATAGGAATATCATACATAGCTATTAATAAATGACCTAACTCATGCAGGACAGTATGAAAAAATGCATCACTTACCGCCTGATCAATTAAATCGCCTTTACCTGCTTGTGCAAAAAGCTCTCGTGATTTTTCAAAAAAAGTAAAGGGTATAAAAATAGTTTTCTCGCTACTGTCGGAATACACAACACGCCCTGATCCAATTACTAGTGCAATAGAGTGCTCTAACTTAAAGCTCTTATTAATAGTGTTAACAATATCTTCAAGCGCATTCTTACTAGCTTGCGAGCCCATATTGTTGGTCGGGTTATTAGTCGTCGATGCATCAAGATCGGGATTAGCTTTAATAGCATCTGAAACTCTATTTTCGATTAACAGTTGTTCACTGGGTAAACTTTTAATCCAACTTAAAATCTCTGCCTCTTGATCCGAAGTAGGCTCTTCATATTTTAGGCTAACAGATGATATCGCAAACACATTATTCATTAAGACAACTAAAATAATGCATAAACACAAAATAATACTAGCTCTCATATTTTTTACTCATTCTTTTGTCCCTAGCTAAGCCATATTTCTGCTTAACTATTTCGCTTAACTATCTACTTAACTTTTTACTTAACTTTCCACTTAACTATTTAATTAGCTATCCGGCATCTTAGCGATGGGGTAAATGTCATAGCGACTTGATTTTCCTTCAAGGACCAAGCTCGCTTTAGGTAATTTTTTTTCAGGAAATTGTTCGGCAATACTTAATGCTTTTCTTGGCCGTTTAATTACAACTCGATACTTTGCTTTATTTAATGCTACCGCTAGTAATTCGCCCGCATCAATATCACCATCGACTAGTGATTGAAATACAGCCATATTCTTTTTTACTAAAGCGCTCTTTTCACGCTCGGGAAACATAGGATCAACATAGATAACATCGGGAATTATATTCTCTTTAAATTCTTTTGATGTCAAATATGAAATTGAATCTTGGCTGGCAACAGAGATTCGACTAATAATTTCACGTAAATCGTTGTCATTAGTTTTATTAGCGCGTAAAAGTCCATCATTTAATAATTCAAAAATGACCGGGACTCGCTCTATCATTGTGACTTTACAACCTAAAGTGGCTAATACAAATCCGTCTTGACCAAGACCGGCGGTGACATCTAAGACACTGGGACGATAGCTGCCTTTTAAACCAACGGCTTTTGCAATAAGTTGATTTTTACCACCCCCAAATTGACGTCGGTGAGCACTAGCACCTTGTGTAAAATCTACGCAAATTGGACTAGGCACTCCTCTACCCGTAAAGTGAAGTGCTAGGCCCTGTTCAGATGCACATAACAATAGATCACCACCTTCAAGTGACTCTGAAGCTGTATTTACGATAGGCAAGTTTGTTTTATGTGCAAGTTCATTAATAAGCATCACAGCCGACGCATGCGTGGATAAAAAAGAATAGATGCCAAGAATTTTCATTGAAAGGTTGTTAACGCGGATAAAATAATTAAATTAATCTAATAAAAATACCGGCAATCCTGGAGGGGCTAATTCGTATTAATTAATTTTAAAGAAAAAAAGCAGCAAACAAATTTAAGCAAACATCAAACCAATAGTATTGCGCATATGATGCATTACTTTCATATTGACAGGTTCTTTGTTGACAGCTCCACTCATTTTTATAAATCTAACATTAACTGATGTTCCCAAAGGAGGAATTGATTGGTTTTCAATTTTTACCGATGCACCACCGTCAGATATATCGCGCGTAGTTCCGATTATTGTGCCGAAAGAAGGATGTGCAATTTCCACACGTATAATTGACGATTTTCGCTCTGATCTTCTGCGATCATCGCTGTTATGCATCTTTGAAGGATCGTTGCTTATACCTGTTATAAACGTCATAATTTCCTAATCTACTGTCTTCGTGATTTATTCAAATCTGATACTAATTTTTGCGATTACTATTTGCGACCGCACAAAAATGAAATAGGTCTATCTCATAGTCTAAAAATAACTGAATAAACACTAAAATGCAACCCAATGAAATAAACTATGATTTTTAAATGGTTCTAGTCCTTATTTAAGCTGATCCAATCAAAACCTTCATCTTGGCAAGCATAATAAATATTTTCTATGGGAGCGCTAATTTCCGCAAAAGCTTCTTTCGCTAAAGCAATAGTATTGTTTTGATGACTTATGTGGGCCACAACTAATTGCTTCAATTTAGATCGATCGACACGGCTTAAAAATTCTGCCGCTTGCCTATTATTTAGATGCCCCCATGGACCTCCAACACGCTGCTTCAATGAAGGCGGGTAGTCACCGGAAGCTAACATCAACGAATCGTGATTAGCTTCTAAAACTAGCCCATCACAGGATTGGTAGTGCATTTCTACATGAGGCGTGATGCTGCCTAAATCAGTAAGAATACCTAAACGTAAATCATTAGCCTCAAATATAAATTGAGCAGGTTCGCTAGCATCATGAGGAACAGCAACAGGCGTTATATTGATGGATTTAATTGAGAAAGGGAGATAATTTTTGATTAATATTACCTCAGGTAAAACACCAATATTGCGACTTCGATGTGTGCCTGGGGTCATATATACGGGTAATTGATATTTTCTGGCGAGCGGCCCTACACCACCAAGATGATCGCCATGTTCATGGGTAACGATAATTGCATCTAGCTCATCCGGTACAACATTTAAACGATCTAGCCGTTTTAGCGTCTGCTTTAGCGTAAAACCACAGTCTACTAATATCATGCAGTCGTGACTTCGGATTAACGTTCCATTACCTTTACTACCACTACCGAGCGAAGAAAACTGCATACAAACTCAATCAATAAAAACTTATTTTAGGTTTTTTACTTGCTTAAAAATCTTTACATAAAAACTATTTAAAAGAGACGCAGACGAATAACATCTAAAATGTCTTTCGCCTCTTCGCTCTCAAGCATCTTACCGTAGCCATCTCTTACATAAACTAACTGTGAATCATCTTGAGGTTTAACGACTAATAAAAAACCAGGAACACCAGAAAGCTTCGGCAAGTCTTTGCGCTCTGCTGATTTATCATCAAAAAACAATTCATTTACAATAGGATCTTTAGGTAGATGAGTAACGATTTGTTCAATAGAAAATTTACTTTTTTTGTTAGGCACACTGTCTTCTTGTGAGCTTTTACTTCTGCTGAAAAAACTCAAAAAGCCCTTCTTGCCAACCTCATATTGATCAAAGTGAAAAAAACCGCTGGCTAAATCGCTATCGTAAGTTAAAAAACCATCGTCTGCTAAGGCCTTAGATAATGCATTATTTGCTCTCGGAGTGTTAACCGCTAACAAAAGTACAGGCTCATTATTGATGATAGATAATGATGACTTTTGCGGCAAATTGATCGACTCGGCCAAAAATGAATTGCCGACATCACTTTGTCCATTAATTAATTGCGTCACTAAACTATCAGCTATTAATTGCGCATGCACTCGATCATCACCGACATCATTTTGATTATTAATCCACTCGCCTGCTAGATTACTATTATCTCTTTTTTGATTGCTTAAATAAATTTCTGACGTATTATCTTGGAATCCCTGCTCTAGGCGAAGACGATAACGAATACTAAAACCAGGCTGTATTGCCTCATTAAACCAGCCTGTTTGTAATGTTGCATCTTTAACATCAGTTTTTTCTAAGGTAACTCCGCGCCTATTCCAAAAATTGATCAGTTGCACCCATGTAGTTGCCACCGAACGATCATTCAGCACCCATAATTTATTATCAAGCTGCTGGAGTGAAGCACTCTGCCCTGATGCCTGTGTAGCACTGGCGGGAGGAAAAGGCGTTTTAGCTGATGTAGGCTCAACTATGTCTTGATCTGGGAGGCGATAAAGTTGCCCTAAGCGACTGTTATCTAGCTCTTCAGGAACTTTAACAGCGGGAATAGTCTCTGCCTTCAAGTAATCGGGCTGGGGTGAAGAGCACGAAAAAACGCTCAACAAAAAGCTTAAAAGAAAGAACCTCGCTATCCAAACTAACACTGGCTTCATAAAATCATACAATTTTTAAATTAGAGATAGTGAGGTCATCGCTATACGCAATGTCTCCTTACTAAGGTCTGTTGGTGGTGTTAATGGTAAGCGTATGCCCGCTGACATTAATCCTAATGCAGATACAGCCCACTTAACAGGAATAGGATTAGCTTCAATAAATAAGGCATTGTGCAGAGGCATTAGCTCAGTTTGCAATGAACGTGTAGCGTCGGCATCTCCAGCTAAGGCAAGGCGACAAAGCTCTGCCATTTTACGTGGTACTACGTTGGCAGTCACCGAGATATTACCTTTCGCGCCAACCAACATTAGCTCTGGAGCCGTGATGTCATCACCAGAGTAGACATAAAAATCATCGGCTACACTCTCAATCAAGTCTTTACCACGAGCCACATCACCGGTAGCGTCTTTAATACCCATAATATTTTCATGTGTAGACAAGCGCAGCACAATATCGTTTTGCATATCGGTGATAGTGCGGCCAGGCACATTATATAAAATTTGCGGAATGTCGACCGCATCGGCGATAAAACTAAAGTGACGAAATAAGCCTTCTTGAGTTGGCTTATTGTAGTAAGGCACGACTAACAAACAAGCATCAACGCCTACAGAACTTGCAGATTTAGTTAGCTCAACTGCTTCAGAAGTAGAATTTGCACCAGTGCCCGCAACAACCGAGACACGGCCATTAACTGTTTCGACAACGCGCTCAATGACTTGTAGATGTTCGCTTACCGATAAGGTCGCAGACTCACCGGTAGTACCTACAGCTACAATGGTATTGGTACCTTCTGCAATATGAAATTCAACTAACTTATCAAGGGACGACCAATCAATAGAACCATCAACATTCATAGGGGTTACTAATGCAACCATGCTGCCTTGAAGCGCTGGGCCATTTTGATTCATGTCGATACTCCTATTGTGTCTATTATGTGGCCTACTAATTTACGGACTAACGCTTGGGCAAAGCCGCAACGTTTAAGAATTTCCGTATTGAGACCTTAAAAAGATGCAATCTTACTGACCGCACTCGGCTTATACAAGGATATTATTGTTATCATTATTGAGACTAATATCAATATTGTCACTTGCCAATGATTGCAGACTTAAATTCGTAAAAAAATAAGACGCTCAAACTATTCATAAACAGATGGTTGTCCTGGTGGCCGTGTTTTAAAACGTCGATGTACCCACCAATATTCTTCAGGCTTTTCCCGAACACATGCCTCAATGTGTTGATTTAACAAGGTTAAATCTGCAATATCATCTTCTGAGGGAATTCCTTCTAGTACCGTTCTAAAATCAAGCACATACCCACTAAAATCGGGAAGACGGTGATACATAAGAGTTAAAGCTGGCACTTTAGCCATTCTTAACAGCTTTGGTGTCATCGACAATGTAGCTGTCTGTATCCCAAAATAAGGGGCAAACTTACTCACCTTTGGTCCATAATCTTGGTCGGGAGCATACCATAACAGACCCCCATTTTTTATCGTTCTCACCATGCCACGCATATCGTGACGAGCGATAGATTTAGCCTCAGGATTATGGCGACTGCGACCGCGATACTGCACATAATCATAAACAGCATTGCTATGAGGACGATAAGATACGGACATCGTAAATAGTCGATTAGCACAGGCATTGGCAATCTCTAATGTAGCCATATGCAGTCCAATCACTAATGCTCCTTGACCCTTATCCTGCAGTGCGTCCCAATGCTCTTTTCCTGTCACAACAAAACGTTTTTTTAATCGCCAGTATGGCATAAACCAAGCCATGCCCATTTCAAACAGAATTAAGCCAGTAGACTCAAAATGCCTCAATACTAAATCTTTTTGCTGTCTAGCACTGTACTCAGGGAAGCACAGTTCAATATTACGCTCGGCTATGCCACGGCGTCTTTTTGCAAGCCTGTAGAGCAGATGACCCAAGTTTCGACCCATCCACATTTGCCACTTAAAAGGCAGTTGAGCCACCAATGCAAGCACAACAAATGCCAACCAAAGTAGCCAATATTTTGGGTGCAAAAATGCAATTCTGAAGCGTGGAGAATCCATAAATACTCTAAGGGCTTAAGGCAAAGTAACAGATTATAAAATGACTATGTGTAGTCTAGCTTTTAAGGCGCAGGATTTGCGTTTTGCTGATGAATAGCCTCGATTCCGGCTAACACCTCATCGCTTAAGCTCACCTTCACTGTGTCGATATTTTCGCGAAGCTGATCCATCGTAGTGGCGCCAATAATATTCATTGCTACAAAAGGTTGTCGGTTAACAAAGGCCATTGATAGTTCAGTTAGGCTTAAACCGTGCTCTTTGGCTAGTTCATAATAACAATCCGTGGCTCTTTGCGCATTGTCGTTATCGTAGCGTGAAAACCGTGTATACAACGTTAAGCGTGCATTAGCAGGGCGCGCACCATGACGATATTTTCCTGTCAAGACACCAAAGGCCAGTGGAGAATAAGCTAACAAACTAATTTTTTCTCGATAAGAAATTTCAGACAAGCCAATCTCAAAAGTACGATTTAATAAATTATACGGATTTTGAATACTGGCAATACGCGGTAAATTATATTTATCCGCAATGCGACATGCCTCCATTAATCCCCAAGGCGACTCATTAGATACACCAACTGCACGCACCTTACCCGAAGCCACTAAATCAGCCATTGCCGACAAAGATTCTTCTAGAGAATAAACATCTTCAGCTTCAGCAGAGCCCGACACTGGATTTTCATAACCTAGGCGACCAAAAAAATTAGTTCGCCGCTCGGGCCAATGAAGTTGATACAGATCTATCCTATCGGTTTGTAAGCGCTTGAGTGAGCCATCAACTGCTTGTTTGATTTGAGCGGCGCTTAGGCGTGGACCACCACGAATATATTTAAACCCTGAATGTAATTGGCCATTACCGGCAACCTTTGTCGACACTACTATTTTATTGCGCAGACCACGGCTTTTTAACCAATTACCTAGCATTACTTCCGAGTCACCATAGGTATTCTCATTGGGAGGTATCGGATACATTTCAGCCACATCAAAAGAATTTATACCGTGCTCATAAGCATAATCCATTTGCTCGAAGGCCTCGGCCTGAGTATTTTGCTCACCATAAGTCATTGTACCTAAAGTGATTAGGCTAACTTGGATATCGGTATTGCCTAGGAGGCGATAAAGCATGATGAACGAGTACTCGATTGATATTAAATAATTTATTGATGAATAGCGGTGCTCTAGTGACGCATTAAAGTTCTAAAAAGTTGGCATCAATTAATGGGCTTGTCTCAGCTGCGTAATCTACACCTGCAACACCAAATCCAAATAAGCGCAAAAATTCTTGCTGATAAAGCACAAAGTCCGTTAGTTCATCTAAATTTTCGGTGGTCACCTGTGGCCAAATTGCTTCGACTTTTTGCTGTGTAGATGCCTGTAATTCAAGATTGTCCACACGCTGACGCTCAGCAGCATCAAGACGAGGGGTATTGGTGTATAAACACTCTGAAAATAAACGCTTGAGCTGTTCGATACAGCCTTCGTGAGTACCTTCTGCCTGCATAACTTTAAATAAAATAGCTAAATAAAGCGGCATAACCGGTATTGCTGAACTTGCTTGGGTAACAACGGCCTTTAGCACTGATACATGTGCTACTCCATTTATTGAGCTTAACTGGCTACGCAATTCAGCCGCTGCCCGATCGAGATCTTCTTTGGCCTTTCCTATCGTTGCATGACCATAGATAGGCCAAGTTAATTTTTCCCCTAAATAGGTATAAGCAACAGTTTTAACGCCATCGGCTAATACATCTGCTTTGGATAGTGCATCTATCCACAACTGCCAATCCTCGCCGCCCATCACTTTTACAGTAGTTGCTATCTCTATATCGGAAGCTGGCTCGACAGTTATCGCGCCTACTACTTTGGTGTCAGTATTTAAATTTTTTGCCGTGTAGCTCTCTCCAATAGGTTTTAATGTGGAAGAGAAAACTTCACCTGTATCAGGATCTTGTCTGCGTGGAGACGCTAGGCTATAAATTACTAGATCAATTTTACCCATATCCGCTTTAATAACTTCAATTGCTTTTTGTTTGGCCTGATGAGAAAAGGCATCACCATTAATACTTTTTGCATAAAGACCTGCGGCATGCGCTGCATCCTCAAAAGCGGCAGAATTGTAATAACCTGCGGAACCGGTTTTTTTCTCTGTGGGTGGTTTTTCAAAAAACAAACCTAAGGTCTTTGCACCATAACCAAAGGCGGCGGTTATACGTGAAGCTAGACCATAACCCGTTGACGAACCAATAATAAGTACATTTTTAGGCGAGCCGTGCTCCGTTGTAAAAATGGCAGAATTAGATTTGATATAATCAATTTGCTCTTGAACATTGGCCGCACAACCTTGCGGATGAGAATTAATACAAATAAAACCACGAACCTTTGGAGAGATGATCATTGAAGCATCCTTATTAGATTAAAACGCACCTATTACTTTGAATATTTAACAACAAGTCATTTGATCACAGGTATTAAAATTCATCTTAAGATGCTAACGAAATACAATTTAATAGTGCATTATAAACAGTTGCCGAAGCCTTTGCTAACCTTTGGCTAACTATTGCCAACAACAAAATTACAGCCGAATAATAACAGCATAAAACGCCCCTCTATAAAACCTAGCGGTCTCTCGCTCTCATTTGAGGCGTCTGGCATATTGTGGATAATACTCACAGCGAGACATTTATATTACAATGTCTCATAGCAATGTCCGTTAGCAATGTCCGTTAGTAAGCTTGGATTACAAGATTTAGACTAAAAGGTTACAACTCAAGGTTAAGACAGCACTACCTTAAAAAGTCTGCTGTATTTTTTAACCCTCACACTAATTAGCAACAGAATCTAACCAGAGCAGTACAGAATTCCTATGTCTAAAATTGACCCTCAATTACTTGATCTTCGCATTAAGACACCATCTCAATGGACACAAACTGTATTATGTGATTTTAATCTCTTTCTAAACGATCATGCTCAAGCCGAAAAAAAGGCTTCGGGAATGGCTATGTCAATGCTTTCACACTATCCCGACAAACCCGACTTAGTGCGTGAAATGATTGATCTTTCGATAGAAGAATTGGCACATTTTCGTGAAGTCATTAAACTCATGCAAGCACGCAACCTGCAACTTGGCAGCGATGAAAAGGATCCTTACGTCAATCAAATACGCCAACATGTAAATAAAAGCGACTCAGAAATGTATCTATTAGACCGATTATTAACCGGAGCTATTATTGAAGCCAGAGGCTGCGAACGTTTTGGGCTTATAGGTGCGGCTCATGCCGAGACTGAATTAAAGTCTTTTTATCAACTCATTGCTGAATCTGAAGCAAAGCATCACTTGTTATTTATTGATTTAGCCGAGCGTTATATTGATCACAAAAAAATAGCCATCCGTCTTGATGAATGGTTAGATATTGAGGCCTCGATAATACAAAGTTTACCCCTACGTCCAGCTCTACATTAATTGTCTTACGCGGTTTTTGACAAATAAAAAACAAACAATGAATTTTAGTCATCCAATTAATTTTTCAAACATCTCTTGTGGTGACTATCTTGCTTGATAAACCTTTAAAAAATACGCTAATTAACACAGCAAAAAACTATATTAATAACTACATTAAAAACTATGCAGAAAAAGACATAGAAGATTTAGGTAGAGCTATTTCTAAAACACTCTCCCCACTCAGACTTAATCACTGTTTAACTATTCCCGCTTACAATGAATCCGATGATTTTATTAAATCATTAATAAAAAAATTAGATAATAATTTATGGTCTAACACCCTAATTATCGTCGTTATTAATCAGCCAGATACTGACAACAATATCATTCAAAACCAAGCGTTATGGTCAACGCTTATAGGGCTGAGCTTTAAGTCATCAAATAGCGATTTAGGTAATGAGCATTTCATTACACTTAATCATAGCAAGTCATGCTCAAGCATTATTGCCTTAGATTTTTTTAGTGAAAAGCGAAAACTGTCTAATAAAAAGGGAGTTGGCCTTGCGCGTAAAATTGGATGCGATCTGGCATGCTATTTTATTTATCAAAAAATATTACTCACAAACTGGCTTCATACTAGCGACGCAGACACACAACTACCCAATAATTATTTTGAACAAACAGCGTCGATAAGCTCAACAGGTATTAGTGCTGCTGTTTATGACTTTGTGCATATTGGAGAAGATAATCTGGTTACTCGTTCAACGCAGCTTTATGAAAAATCATTGCATTACTACGTTGAAGGTCTTCGTATTGCTAATTCTATTTACGCTTATCATACACTGGGTAGTTGTATTGCGATTGACACAATGTCCTATATTTTAGTCCGGGGATTTACAAAAAGGGCAGGAGGCGAAGACTTTTACTGCCTTAATAAACTCGCCAAGATTGGTGACATAAAGCAGCTAAAGGGTAAAAAGTTAATTATTAATGCAAGAAACTCAGACAGAGTTCCTTTTGGAACAGGTCCTGCAGTTGAAAAAATACTGAAAAACTCAGACTCACTATCAACATTAATGACCTATAATCCGTCAACTTTCTACTTATTAAAAAAACTTTTAGTTTCTTTTGATGATTTATTCAATGAGAAAGATAGTCCTTTCAATTGGTTAGATCGACAACCCAAAGAAATAAAGAATGCCTTGCAAGAAATTCATATTGAGATTTTATTTAAGCATATCACTTCGCAAATCAAGGACAAAAAATCTTGCCTCAGACACATTCATCAGTGGTTTGATGCCTTCAAAACATTAAAGTTTATACATGCACTCGAGCAATATTATCCAAAAGTGAACTTAGAAAAAGCAGAAAACCAGCTAAAAGCTGGCTTTGGATCATGAAAGAAATGCTACCGAAAAATCATTAGTTGATGAATATTTTAGTGTGATTAATTGATTTAACTAACCTCACTTTCGAATTTTGAGCGATCGCTTTCATCTAATTGCTGGGATAATCGATTTACTAAATCTGCTTTAGAGCTAGATGCCTCTATCTCTTCTCTGAAGATCATGTCACCAATTGGGCCTACAAAACTGATGAATACTCGCCCTATATTATCAATTTGATTTGGACTAATGCCTGACAATTGAACGGAAGGAGATAATTCAACAACATCATTATTTTTCATCATCTGAATAATGTCAGCTGTATTGGGGAGTTGATTTACAATTCGGCTAATCGCACCATCATGAAATTGTGATTTTATGACCTCTAAAGACGCTATCATATCTATTACTTCAAGTCCCATGACACCGTGGTATTTCATCGATTGCATTTGACCATCAATAAAAAAAAGCTGCAGTAACTGCTCATTACTAAGCTTTAAAAATAAGGCCCCTGTAGACTTATTGTCTAAGCACTCCTGTATATGGACAAAAACATTACTATCTGAGCTCATCTCAATATAACCCTTTTATTATTTTTTTGATTGTCTCTGTGTATTGTTAACCACAACAAAAAGTTGTTTATAGCAATAGGTTTTACTTTTATATAATCGCAGTCAAATCCATTTGAGCGCTATAAAAATAATCCTCTAGTTACTTTTTGACTCAAAACAACAATAATACTACTAAAGAATATATACCTATCTTCAATTTCTTACTATCTTTAAATTTTATGTTTATATTGTGATCAATTAAATAATGTAAATTATGACTAAAAATTTGGGGACTCGATAGTATTTTTTGACGAATAAAAACATAAAGATACTAAATATACATAAATGATCGCTATAACTTGTGGCTATAATTTTTTAGTTTAATGATTAAGTGTAATTATATAACTTATATGTTTACAGATTGACCGATGCAAAATTTTGGTGCTATTGCTATAAATCAATAGTTAATATAAAACCTACTGAACGGCTAATGCAGCAAAACTTTTGATATTTTCAAGCGAGGAAATAAAAACATCTAAAAGTTAAACTCCATTAGAGTATTTTTATAAATGTAGACAAGGGTGCTCAAGGTAAGTAAATTTATTTACTCATTTAACACCCTATAAATATTTAAGTTACTTTTCTTTTAATTTTTGTAGGCGACGAATCGCCACTTCTATAGTTTTACCCATTCTAGCAACAGCTCTTGACAACTCACCAATTTCGTCTTTTCTTTCTTTCCCAGAAAAATCGCCAACCATTTTACCTTTGCTTAAATTGTTGGCTAGAAACGTCAATTTTTTTACAGGTGACGAAATATTTTTACTAACAATGATAGACAATATTATAGTTATTAAAACCGAAGAAATTATTAATATCAATGCATTCACTTTCGAATTCAAAATTCTATCATAAGCTTCGGTATAATCTTGCTGAATAACCAATGTCCAATCCGGACCCACTGTTTTTTTAGCGAATACAAGATCCTGCCCTTCATAAGAGAGAACCTTTACATCACCATCGTTAAGAGTTAATGCTGGATGACCACTAAAATCTTGTAAATTGGTACCCAACGCCAACGGATTATCACCAATTGCTATCAAACGTTGTTTATTATCAACCAAAAAAGCATAGCCAGACTGACCAAAACTTGAAGATTTAATATAATCCGATATAGATAAAAGTGTAGAACATTGAGTTATTATACCAACTCTTTCTTGTCCAATTTTATATTTATTAATCGGTATTGCGAAGCAGTGGAGTGGTACCGGTGCCAACTTACCTATTAGCACCTGCTGACCCAATTTTTCGCCAGACTGTAATTGTTTAAAATATTCTCTATCACTATAATTTTGTAATTTCTTTCCATCACTTCTTGCGACAGCATCGCCATTTAAGTCTTTGACAAAAATTAATGAAACCCAATCTAAACTTTCCTTGGCCGCTATTAACATTGGCACTTGGGCCTCTGCGTCCATCGAACGAAACGCTTCAAGATTTGCTAAAAAGCGAGTGTTCCTGAAATTAATATCAACCCAATTATTAACCTCGGCGCCAACAACATCTAGAGTCTGCAAAAGGTTACGCTTAACATTAACTGTCTGATCAGTTTCATTAAGCTGAGTTTGATAAATAAAACCAGCCAGCGGAAAAGTAGCGACTAAGAAGCAGCTAAATAAAATTTTTGAGAATATATTATTAAACATTATAAACAATCTTATTATTGAAAAAAGTAAAGTTAACTATCTGCAATTAGATTTTACTATCAGACAATACCCATAATTACCCCAGGCAGCCAAAGCACAATGCTCGGAAATGCGATTAGTACTGCGATGGTAATCATATCCGCAAAAAAGAACGGAGTCACACCGCGAAACACATCTTGCACCGATAGCTCAGGGCGAACGCCTGCCACCACAAAACAATTTAAACCAATCGGTGGTGTAATCAAACAAAACTCCGCCATTTTAACCACAATGATACCAAACCATATGGCACACCCCACTGCCGACACCCCAAAGGCTGAATCTGCAGCGGTAACATCTGGGCCACCATTAAGGGCGATAATAGCAGGGAAGACAACAGGCAAAGTTAGTAACAGCATACCGATGGCATCCATAAACATGCCTAACACTGCATAACCTAGCAAAATAAATATTAGAGTCATCATTGGAGCCTGATCTAAGTTTGCAATCCAATCTGCAAATGCATGAGGCAGATCGGCAAAACCAAGAAAGCGCACATACAACAAAACTCCCCAAATGATTGAAAAGATCATCACTGTAAGCTTGCTCGCCTCCATTAAGGCATCACGAAAAGTACTCCACTTCATACCTTTATATACTGCGATACAAAAAATCACGAAAGCACCTAGGGCACCCGCCTCAGTTGGCGTACCCCAACCACCATAAACACTAAAAATGATAATGCCGATAACGAAAAAGATTGGAAACGTTCCCGGCAACACATTGAATCGCTCTGTCCAAGTAAAGCCCCCAACTGGAGGACCTAACTTTGGATTATGCATCGCTAAACCAATGACTAAGGCTGCGTAAATCAAAGCCGAGACAGCGCCTGGTAAAAAACCAGCCATCAATAATGCGCCTACATCTTGCTCTACAATAATTGCATATATAACCAAGATAGCGGAGGGCGGAATTAATGACGCCAAGGTACCGGAGGCGGCCACAACACCCGCTGCAAAACGTTTGTCGTAACCTATTTTTAACATTTCCGGAATAGCAATTCGTGCAAAGACTGCAGATGTGGCAACCGATGCGCCCGATACTGCAGCAAAACCTGCTGTAGAAAAGACAGTCGCAAGCGCCATGCCACCAGGCAACCAAGCCACCCATCTTTTAGCCGCTTCAAACAGTGCTCGTGTTAATCCAGCATGGTAAGCGAGGAAACCAATAAGAATAAAAACAGGAATCAATGATAATGCAGACGTCGAAACTTTAGAGTGCGGAACGGTTCCAGCCATTTTCACCGCTACCCAAAAACCTTTCTCAAAACCTAATTTAGCCGTAAAAAACCATAGCAAACCTAAAAAACCGGCTATCGCCGCTGCAAACGCAACGCGAACACCAATCAATACAGTAACCAACATAAAACCTGATATCCAAAGGCCCATATCAATAGGAGATACGTTCATCATATTTTCGTATAAAGATGCAAACATTACTTAATCTCCTCATTATCGACTGACGCACCAGAAACTGTTTTCGCCTCATTTTCGGCTTGTGTTCTTGCATCTTCGATTAAAGGAACAGCAATTGCGGTATCACTACCTTCTTTTATGGCTCGAAGGTATCCCCAGATATTGAGACAAAAGCGTATCGCCAATACCGTTAACATAACAGGCACCACTAGCTTTGAGGGCCATATTGGCAAATCGATATCTAAGGAGCTATCACCGTTTGTCCACGCTCTTAAAAAATGATCATACGAGCCCATAATTAATAAAACTGTAATCGTCAACATTATGATGGTCGAAACTAGCTCAAAAGACCATAAAGCGCGACGCCTAAGCTTTGACACCAAAATGTCCATCCGGATATGACCACCTAAGCGCTGACAATAGGCAATACCACAAAACGCAAAAAACACCATCGACTGTTCGGTCCAATCAATATAACCACTGACCGGAATCCCAAGTAATTTGCGCCCAAGAATATTAGCGACAGCGAGCAGCACAATGATAAAAATAACTAAACCACCGATAAGATTTAACAGTGATTCAAATTTAAAGTAATAACGATCCAACTTACTTAATAAAGAATCATCTTCCAATATAGTTGACGAGCCAGACATAGTGAGCCTCAATAAATGGTGGAGGGATTAACGATTGATAAAATATTTTTTATTATTTTGTATCTTTCATCATAAAACTTAAAAAAAAATTTTATAATTAAGAGTATAGCTGGGAGGCAAACAAGGAATCATTTGATCCGTTGCGATACTTGTATAATATATAAACTTTTCAAACAACACTTATAAAAGTAATGTTTGAAAAGTTAGCGCCTTATAAAAATAAGGCGCTAAGACCTAACTAAAAATTAGTTATTAAAAAGATCAACCGTAAAATCATAAAGTGCTTGTGAATCGAAATCATCACTGTTATCAGCAATCCATTGAGCTCGAACAGCCGCGGCCAACTTGTCTAACTCAGCAGTTTGAGCAGCAGTAAAGGTTAGCAACTCGATACCATTCTCTTTTATAGTCTTGTTGTACTTATCTATTACCGCACCTTCATAATTACTCACATAATAAGCAAGCGCTTCATCTACAGAGCTCAGCAACGCTTCTCTATGTGCATCACTAAGACCGTTTAAGGCATCGGTATTAACAACAACAGGACAATCTGCTGACCCTAAATTTAGGTTAGTTGTTGCCCATTTACCCGCAGAGATAGAGCCAAAAGCCATATGCGCATGCTGTGCAAAGGCGACTGTATCGATAACGCCAGAATCTAATGCTTGACGAACCTCACTTGCAGGAACACCCGTTTTAACCGCGCCTAGCTGAGACATCACTTCAGCAATACCGCCGGGGCCACGAAGACGCTTGCCATCAAAATCTGATAGGTTTTTAGGCATGTCGCCAACACCAATCAAGTTATATTGTGGGAGTGGTGTCGGCATTAGCATTGTTGCATTCCAGCGAGCGAGATCTTTAACAACAATTGGGTTCTTATAAATTTCGCGCTGAATTTCCGTTAATCTCGATAACGATACGTCTTTTGTAAAAGGTAGCTCACTAACGGTAATTGTTGGATTTTTTGCTTTATGGTAGAACGAGCAAAACTGTGCCATTTCGAATGCACCGATAGATATACCATCAAGATTCTCTTTGCTTTTAGAAAGACCGCCATAAGAAATATTGAGCGTGAACTCGCCATTCGTTTTAGCAGAAACTAATTCAGCTAATTTTTCTACATTCTCGGTAAAGGCACGACGCTTACTCCAAAGTGATACATTCCATTCGTCAGCTACCGCAACACTCGCCGCAGTAGAACTCAGCACTACAGCACTGGCTAAAATCGCGATATTCATTTTTTTTAACATACAATTATCTCCACATTATTTTTATAATTAATAACTACATTTACCATCACAAAATACTACACTCATAACCTTAAATCTAGCATTGCATAAAACCAAAGGCATCTAGCTTCAACACTCAAAGACAAAGATATTATGCAATAATAATCCTAAAGTTTAATTTTCGTACATTAATAATCAGAGCACGTTTTATACCAACAATGTTAAATCGCCAAAAGCAGCCATTCTTAGCTAACAGCAACACGACAAGTAGAAACAAACATCAGAAAATGAGAGTTTTATTTCTTTTTTAAAGACTAAAAAAGGAAATAAAACTCTTAAAAAGCTAAAAACTCTAAGTATCTGCAGGTAATGATAGATCTGTGGAGGGGCTTATAAAGTGATAAGTATCGAAATAATTATTATTACTGACAAATTATGAGCCTAAGATTACAACTTGACTAAGATAGGGTAGTATCCTTAGATATTAAAATAGGTCACTAAATGCATATCAACACTAAACAAACACTGCTAATTTTATTCATTGCGCTAGCGTGTGGACTTATTTTTTATATTGTACAACTATTTTACACTAGCTCTATAAATAATCGCTCCTCCCGCATTTATGAGCAATCTCTCGTTGCCTCTATTAATCAGTATGAATATTTGCCCTCGCTTATCGCTGAGGATGGAACTCTTAGGCAAGTTATATTAGATCCGACAACAAATTACTTAGCGGCGAGCAAAAAATTAGACTTTATCTCTAAGCGCTCTGGGGCTGAAGTCGTCTACTTGATGGATAAAAATGGAACCGTAAAAGCCAGCAGTAATCACGAGGCAGAAAATGGTGGCTTTTTATATCACAACTATTCTTTTAGACCTTACTTTAGTCGAGCATTAACTGAGAAGACGCGGCAGTTTTATTATGCAAAAGGCGCCACAACGGGTATACCTGGATTTTTCATTTCCTCGCCCATTCTTCTCGATAACGAAGCTATTGGTGTTGCTGTTGTAAAATTAAACTTAAGTCACTGGGAGGAAAAGTGGTCTAAGTCAACTGAAAACATCGTCGTTGCCGACAAAAACAATGTTGTCATCTTAAGCTCTATCGATCAATGGCGGTATCGAAGTATTGGCGACCTACCCCAAAACACCTTAGAGCAAATTAACCTTCAGCAACAATTTCCGGGTAAAGATCACTCAAGCTTGTATTCTAAATCTCTAAATTTTAATTTTTCTAAGGACAACAATAAAAACTTTTGGCTCGTTGACAAAAAACTATACCTAGTTAACTACTTTGATATTCCACAAACACAATGGAGACTTTATTATTTAGTCAATCACGATGCTATTTTGAGGTCAGCTTTAATTGTATTTTTAGTTGTTTTTATCTTACTATTTCTCGCACAACTTAACATAAAAAATAAAAAACATATTTTAGAATCTAAAAACAAAAATAGATTGCTAGAAATTAAGCGCCGTGAAGAGCAACAAACGGTTATGGACAACATTCATATTGGAGTTATTCTTTTTTCAAAATCAGGCGCTTTGTTATCGACAAATGAGCACGCTAAACATTTATTATTTGATAACGAAAATGAACTTTACAGCTCAAATAAAGCTATTGAAGATACCTACATTAGCCAATTAATCAATATAGATAATAAAGACTTTGACAATATTTTACTGCAAGACATTGCCTCACCGGCATATCACGAGACAACCACAATTGCTCGAGGTCAAAAATCTATACCGGTGATGTTTGCCATTAGTAAAGTGAACACTATGGATAAAGAAGTTTATTTAATGACCATAGTGAACATAACTCGACGAAAGATTGCTGAAAATGAATTAATAAGCATGAATTCTGAGCTAGAAAATATTGTCGAAAATCGTAATGAAGAACTTCAAGAGGCACAAAAAAAATTAATTCAAAAAAATAAAACGCTAGCACTTGGCAATATGGCGGCGACGATCGTACACGAACTTAGCCAGCCGTTAACCGCCATGAAAAGTTCGATTGCAGCTATAGACGCAAAAATCAAGAATAACGACTGGATTGGGGCTAACGAATCTACGGCTAGACTCGCACCACTGAGTAACAAGATGCACAATGTGATAAAATTACTTAAGTTTTTTAGCTACCAAGATAAAGACTCGTATACAACTATAAACCTTGTAGACACTATCAACAAAACACTCAATACATTCAAGGACATGCTGACAGAAAAAGGGATTAGCTACACTATTAACACTGACATTAATGAATTATTAATTAGTGCTAACCCTCTTAAAATCGATCTGGTGTTATCCAACATTATTCAAAATGCCATTGATGCTCTGGAAGATATACCCAACCCCTGCCTCACTATTACTATGCATAGCGATAATGGCTGGGTTTTTTTGACCATCAAAGATAATGCAGCTGGTGTAGATCACGAGGTCAAGGAAAAAATGTTCAGCCCCTACTTTACTACCAAAGAAGTGGGCAAAGGCTTGGGTTTAGGCCTTGCAATTACTTACGAAATTATTCAAGAATATGGCGGCTCTATTCGGGTAGAAAACATTCTGGATGACGTCACCAGCCAACAGAAAACCAAACTAACAAACGCTAAGCTAAAACAACAGGGAGCACAATTTATTATCAGCCTACCATTAAAGCAAACCTTTGATTTAGCATCTTCGCATTAACTAATTTACAAATGACTGTTCCAATAGACGTATGACTAATTTAATAGACAAAGATGACATAAAAATTATTGTTATTGATGACGATGAGGATATACGTATCAACACCGTAGATCTTTTATCAACAAAGTTTAGGCAGGTTGAAGCGTTCAATTCACCCAAAAAAATTATAGACACAATCACTATAGGCCTACCTGTAGTGATTCTCACTGACCTGAGAATGCCCGATGCCGACGGCTTTGAATTTGCAAAAAAAGTACACGGTATTGATCCAGACCTGCCGGTTATTTTAATGACCGGATATGGTGATATTTCTATCGCAGTCGATGCGCTTAAACATGGAATCTATGATTTTATAGAAAAGCCTTTTGAAATTGAACGATTAATGGATAGCCTGCATCGAGCTATTGAGAAGCGTATGCTCACATTATCTCTGTTAAACATGCAACAAAAGCTCGATGACAATAGAAACATAGAGCATCAGTTGATTGGCTTCTGTCCCGGAATGAAGCAATTAAAGCGCGATATCGTTGACTTAGCGCCGATGGATATTCCCGTTATGATTTATGGTGAAACTGGCTCGGGAAAAGAACTGGCCGCTCGTTGTTTGCACGCCTATAGTAATAGAAGCGATGCTAATTTTGTTCCTCTCAACTGTGCCGCAATACCCGAACAACTTGCCGAGGCCGAGTTATTCGGATACAAAAAAGGGGCTTTTACGGACGCAAAAAACTCCCGCGTTGGCAAACTAGAATACGCTAAAGACGGTACCTTATTTTTAGATGAGGTAGAAAGTTTATCATTGGCTACTCAGGCCAAACTGTTGCGAGCTTTATCAGATAATGTCATTACGCCTATTGGAAGCAATGAGGAGATAAAAATAAACTGTCGAATTATCTCGGCAACTAAAGATGATTTGCGCAACAATGAAAATTTTCGACAAGATTTATTTTTTCGGCTCCAGGTCGCAGAAATAAAAATACCACCGTTGAGAGACCGCAAGGAAGATATTGTTCATCTTTTTGAAGTGTTTTCGATACAGAACTGTAAAACTCTCGGCACCAACTACAGGCCCATTACGCCCTACACGCTTGAAAAACTCTTGGCATACTCATGGCCGGGAAATGTTCGAGAGTTGATTAATGTAACGACACGCTATGCCATTAAACATTGCTCAGACATAGATTATGCACTCGAAAGTGAAGAGACTATTGTTGATTTAGATGATGGCAGCAAGACCTTAAAAGAACTTGTCGAAAACTATGAGTCATCGGTTATCAAACTTAAGTTACACGAACATAAAGGCAAGGTAGGTAAGGTCTTAGATGAGCTATCGCTAGAACGTCGAACCTTTAATCAAAAACTGAATAAATATGGCATCAATACTAGTGATTTTAAATCAAAAAACTAGTGAAAGTTTATAAAAAATCTATGCATCTACCTGGTGATAAGTATATGCATCAATAGCAGTGTGTGCATTAGCCTCAGCCTCAGCACTACTGGTTTGATGGCTACTATTGTGGTTATTTAGTATTGTCCACACGCCAAATATAATCATTAGTAACGCCATCACCACACGCACATTTTTAGCCTTAATTAAGGTGATAAAGCGCTCGGCCATAAAGCTACCAAGTAACACAGTAGGCAGCGTACCCAGAGCAAAACCAAACATAATAAGTGCCGCTTGGCCCACGGTAGGCGCAGTAGCAGAGTAGACTAGTGCGCTATAAATAAGCCCGCAGGGTAACCAACCCCAAAGTAGACCTAACAAAAGTGCATGCCAAATTGTTTTTACGGGCACTAACGTTTTACTGAGTGGCTGAATCCATCGCCATAAATATGTTCCCAGCTTCTCGAGATAAACTAAACCGCGCCACCAGTTAGCAATATACAAACCCATCGCAATTAACAATAGGCCCGCTATATTGCGCATAACATTCAGAGCAAAATAATTTTCGAGGCTATCTACCAGAGAATAAAATAATACGGCGATCAACACGTAACTACTGATTCTGCCAATATTATAAGCGGTAATTAATGCCAAGCGACGCTTGGATTCACGCGCATCAACAGCCATTGTTAACGCTCCTATCACTCCTCCACACATGCCAATACAGTGCGCGCCGCCTAGCAAACCAATGCTAACTGCTGTCAAAAATGCTAGATATTCCATTTAAACATTATCTTCTATCATTCAATAAAATAGCATCATTTATGAATAGTGGCGCTTTCATTTTCATCTGTTTACTCAGGCTTATCATTTACTGATGCTTGCTCTGTTGAAGATTTAGAGAGCGGCTGTACTGATGACTTATTGCTAGCCACTTTATCTGTAGCTACGGGTTTTTCTGATAACAGCGTAGTATCGTCATCAAATAAAATACGGTGACCTTCCATATCGAGGTCGTCATATTGTCCATTATTAATCGCCCAAAACAATAACTTAATCGATAAGGCTAAAATAATTAAACCGATGGGAATTAATAAATACAGTACGTTCATAAATTCCCTTAATCGTTATGTTTATATAATCGCAATGCGTTAAGTAGTACAACTAAAGAACTTACTGACATACCAATAGCTGCCAGGTAAGGCGGTAGATAACCTAACGCCGCTAAAGGCAAGGCTGATAAATTATAGGTAATTGCCCAGGTAATATTTTGCTTGATAATTTTTTTGGTTTTTTCAGCCAAGGTGATCATCTTAGGTAGTATCGTTAAATCATTATGTAACAATATACTGTCAGCGTGAGTTCTGGCAAAGTCTGTTGCAGTGTCCATTGCTATTGATAAATCTGCTCCGGCCATTACCGGTACATCGTTGATGCCATCACCCACCATCATCAATTGATATTTTTGTTGCTGGCGCTTAACGTAATCTAATTTGTCTTCTGGCATCTGCGCGGCTTTAAAATTAATGTCTAGCTCATCCGCAACTGATTTAACTGACGCATAATTATCGCCACTTAGAATTTCAGACGTTATACCTTTTGCTTTTAACTCTGTAATAGAGCTGATTGCCGAATCTCGCAATTGATCTGACAAGCCGATCCACGCGAGCTCACATCCGTTCTTAGTAAGCAATAACCACTGCCCTGATGTTCCAGCTTTAAGTATTGCCGGCTGGTCTAAGACCTCAACTTTTAGTTCAACTCTTGATTCAACTGTTAGCTTAGTTAGCTGATCATCGTGCTTTTCAGCGCTAATTTTTGAAAAGCTTGGCTTACCTAAACGATAGTGATCACCATCAATATCGCCGCACACACCTTCGCCCGTAAAAGTGTCTTGATCAGTAACAATAAAACGATCCGTAATATTATCAAACGCGCGTGCGAGTGGGTGACTTGAACCCTGCTCTAAACTAGCGGCAATAGACAAAACGTTAGCTTCATCAATAACATTCGCAATCTCGTCTACAACTTCATTATTTGATGGCTTATCAGTATTATCTCGAACGATTTTTACAGCGACAATGATCGGCTTGCCGTGAGTAAGCGTGCCGGTTTTATCAAATATAACTTTATTAATAGTCGTTAAGGTCTCAATCACATGACTTTTTAATACCAGCAAGCCCATCTTTCGCATCATCGCAACGCTAGCAGTTAAAGCCGTTGGAGTTGCTAAAGATAGAGCGCATGGACAAGTCACAACTAGTACTGAGAGAGTCACCCAGAGCGCTATATCTGGCTCTACATTCCACCAGTAGATAAACACAATAGCTGCCGATATTAAAACTACGGCCACAAAGTAACTGGCCACACGATCTGCCAACATTTGCACTGCGGGCTTGGATTGTTCCGCATGTTGCACTAGTTGAGAAATCATCGACAATCTTGTTCGTGAACCTACCGCAGTTGCCTCAATAATCAATGTGCCATCGGTGTTAACAGTACCTGCAATAACATTATCACCCACTAGCTTTGATACGGGCATCACTTCACCGGTCAGCAGTGACTCGACGACAGCGCTTTTACCCGATATGACTAGTCCATCACAGGGAATGGTATCACCACTAACGATTCGGACTCGCTGCCCCATTTGAAGCTCTACTAAGGGAATCTGACATTCATTAGTGTCATCGTCAACAGTGATTACCGATATCGGTAATAATTGTGTTGCCATGCCGCTGAGCTGTTGATTTTGATACCGCAAGCGCATTTCTAAGTATCGCCCTAACAGTAAAAAAAATGTGAACATTGCAATTGAATCAAAATAGACTTCGCCACTTGCCGAAACGGTCGCCCAAAAGCTAGTAAGGTAGGCAAGGATGATTGCCAAAGAGACGGGCACATCCATTGTTAAATATTGACGTTTTAAACTGCGCCATGCACCCATCCAAAAAGGCTGTGCACTAAATAAAACGACGGGAGTCGCAACAAGTAGACTTAGCCAACGCAACAACTGTTGCAAGTTAGACTCTATACCTTGAAACTCACCCGCATATAAAGCGATGGCGACCATGCCTACCTGCATCATACCGAAACCGGCCAAACCTAGTCTCAGCAACAGTGTCCGCTGCTGACTTTGCTGTTGTTGCTGTTGGTGTTTTTGTGTGAAGGGATGAGGTCGATAACCTATTTTTTCAAGAGCGCGCATCAATAGACTTAAAGGCTGTAATTGTATATCCCATACCAAGGTACACTGATGGGTAACAACATTCACAGAGACTTTTTTAACGCCCTTGAATGAAAATAGATATTTTTCTATTAGCCAGACACAAGCGGCACAAGTAATGCCATCTAACAATAAATCGGCTGTTTTTGTATCGTTCTCGCTAGCAACAACAAAGCTCTCTTGAACTTCATTATTGTCAAACATCGCATAATCATTGATACGTTCATCGGGTTTTTTATTGAGTTCAGAGCGGTACTGATAGAACTGATCGAGACCACCTTGATGAATAAGTGCGGCAACAGCTTGGCAACCAGCGCAGCAAAAGCTTTGTGATTCCTCTGCAATGTCATACACAAATTCATTTTTATGCGAGACCGGTAGCCCACAGTGATAACAGCCAGTAAATGAAGGCGAGGAGCTATCTTTAACAGTAATTTGAGGTTTGAAGGATGTAGACAAATCCATCTTATTATCAACCATCTGGCTGCAAGAAGACTGTTTGCGTTTTAGCAAAATCAATCTCGCCACGAAGGCGCCATACTTGCTTTGTATTATCGAGAGTCTGCGTTACAAAACTTTTAGTCTGTTCAACAATATGAGCTCTATCAGAATCTGCTAAACTTTCAATGGGTAGTAGACGCAAGTACCAACGACTATTTAGCACCTCGTCCGACAACTCAGTATTATATTGGTTGGCCGCGGTACGCGTTAATAGTAATTTATGATCGCGTTCTGAGTGCGCTGGATGGCTCAGCTCTAGCAGTAGGAACTCAGGCAAGTCTTCAGACTTGCTGTTTAATATTAAAATCAAATCGTCACTTAGAGTATCAAACGTTAGTCGCGCCTTAATACCGAGCGAAATTGCCAACAGGTCTTGGTCTAATCGCATATTAATTGCGCGACCTTCTTTGTAATAATTATCGACAACACGATCGTCAGCATTTATAACCGCTATAGAGACAGTAATGCTCGATACGACAACCACAGCAATTAACGGCGATAAAATAAACCACGCCCAAAACTGGCGGTACCATGGTTTTTGGTCTTCTTCTGTGTGATCTTCCAACATACTTTTTTCGCTGTATTGTTTATATTTACGGGGATATCAATTCGTTTAATGGCTTGTAAACATCGCTATTTACGCTGAAATTTATGCTACTTCGCACCTTACTTGCAGAACTTTATATTAACGTATTTTGTTTAATTCTTGGTTTAGCTCTAGTTTAGCTCCGGACCAATAAACACGCTTTTCTCTTTTGCGGAAATTTTACCATCACTTTTTGCGGTAATGGTAAAAGTCAACGGCGTTTTAACACTGAGAAGTTCAGACTTATCGACTACTATACGTACGGGGAATGAATATATTTCATTCTTTTCTATGGGCACAGCACGATAGCGTTTAATCTTAAATGCGTAGTCACCTTCAACTTTTAGGTCGAATTCATGTGCTTGCCGGTCCATGTTGTGTACTTTAAGCATGTAGACATTTTCAACATTGTCTCCCTGTAACTTATACAGACGTGCACCACGATCGCGGTCCACATCGACAGTGACAGGCTCTCTATTTGACACTGTGTAGACGAACACAACGGCCATAATTGACAGCATTGCGAAGTAGCCAATAACTCTGGGAGTAATATAGCGTGTAGTCCCAGTTTGTAACTGATCTTCACTGGTAAAACGGATTAAGCCCTTTTCATAGCCCATTTTATCCATCACCGAATTACAAGCATCCACACACAAACCGCAGTTTATGCACTCGTATTGCATACCGTCGCGGATATCAATATCTACTGGGCAAACTTGTACACACCAGGAGCAATCTATACAGTCGCCCAAACCTTGCTCTTTATAATTATCATTACTTTTGCGGGGGCCACGTGCTTCACCTCGCTGCGTATCATAATGCACAGCGAGCGTACCGTTGTCATACATCACCGACTGAAAACGTGCATAGGGACACATGTATTTACAGACCTGCTCGCGTAAAAAGCCTGCATTCATAAATGTCATACCCGTAAAGAACAATGTCCAAAAGATCACCGTACTATTACCTTGGAGTATCACTAAACCACTGTCTAAAATGACCGGCCAAAAACCTAAAAAGATATCGCCTATAGGATAAAAATAACCAACGAAGGTGGCACCCGTAACAAAAGAAATAACGAACCACGCTAAATACTTAGCACTTTTACGTAGTATTTTCTCGCGACCCCAAGAGCTATTGTCCAGTTTAATGCGCTTATTTCTATCGCCTTCGCAATGGTGCTCAGCCCAAATAAACATCAGGGTCCACACAGTTTGTGGACAAGTAAAACCACACCAAACACGCCCTAATAAGGCTGTAACAGTAAATAAAGCAAACGCGGATATAATGAGTAGCCAAGCGAGTAACATCCCATCTTGAGGCCCAAAAGTCATCCACAATACATAAAACTGGCGCTGAGGAAGATCAAAAAATATTGCGGGACGTGCGTCGATCTGCAGCCAGGGAAGAATTAAAAAAGCGAGCAATAGAGGGATGCCGGTGTAGCGCCGAATGCGCTGATAGAAACCTTTCACCCTTCGCACATAAACCTTATCTTCAGATTCATATAAATTAATATAGCTAATAGCGTTATCTTTGGAAGCGGATGCAGAGTCGCTATCCGCTGCAGTGGGAATTCGATCTGAATCTTTCATAATCTAATGACACTCCAAATTTAACATATCGTGCAACGAGACATAAACTATATCTGACACTTGAATATCTATGTCAAATTTATTACTTTTTAAGTAAAGACACAGAAATGCTACGTTACTAGCCATAATATTTAGCGTTATCTATACACTACTAAAAGCCGCAATCAGCGCCAAAGATATGTACATGTTGTAGGTGGGTAAAAAACTTTGGAATTCCGTAGCGGCCTCGCTGTTCCTGTGCGACTTTAAAAACTTAGCCGAAGTAATTGCATAGCTCAAAGCAACTGCGTTTTTCTGTGGCTAATCATGTGTGCATAGCCTGCAAATTCGACGTTTATGGCAATCCTTATATTATTTCAACATCCTAGATCAAGCATAAAATAAAGTTATACATTTGAATAAAAAACCTAGCCGGGAAGAATTCCAAAAGAGACGGAATATGTGGTCGCACGAGTGACTAATTATCTAGCCACTTGCGTTCATGAGTGATTATTTTAAATGAATCAACAACAGCTGTAGCCATTAAAATTACTAAGCTATCTGTAAAAATAATTAATGCACAGCCTTTGTTTAATCAGAAATTATCTATTAGTCCTCTAGCGACAAGCTATATACATAAGCGGTTAACAAATGTATTTTTTCTTCGCGAAGACGCTCAGCTTGCGCAGGCATTAGTCCGTTGCGACCCATGCGAAGAGTCTGACGAATTCCTGCAGCAGAACCATCGTACAACCAGATATCATCGATCAAATTTGGCGCACCTAACGCGTGCTGGCCTTTAGCCTCGGCACCGTGACAAGCCGCACAATTTTGTGTGTAAAGCTTTTCTCCAAGTACAGCTTGCTCTGCATCGAACTCGCGCTCAGACTCACTCAAGCTCAGCACATACTCGGTGACATCGGCAATACCCTTAGTGCCCATTACCGCCTGCCATGCTGGCATTGCCGCTTGGCGACCATAAATTAGTGTTGTCTTAATCTGCTCAGGTGAGCCACCATAAAGCCAATCTTTATCGGTTAGGTTTGGAAAACCGAGATAGCCACTGCCGTCTGCACCGTGGCAAACAGCACAGTTATTAGCAAAAACACGCTGCGCCATTTTCATTGCACGAGGCTCATCAACCAAGTCTTTAACTGACGTTTGTAAATAAACGCCGTATGTCTCTTGATGTTTTTCGAACGCAATTGTTTGCTCATTCTTCAACTGATTAGTACTCGTCCACCCTAAAAGACCTTTATAGCTACCTAGCCCCGGATACAAAATCAGATAGAAAATGGCGAAGATAATAGTTAAAATAAATAGCATAAACCACCACTTAGGGAGTGGATTATCGTATTCTTCAATGCCATCATATACATGGCCTGTGGTTTTATTTTCTGGATCGGCATCATCCCTAACCGCAACTTTTCGATTAGCCAAAAGTACCCACGTTATTAGCAGTAGATTAATTGACGTTAAGCCAATAATCCAAACATTCCAAAATATACTCATAACTTAATCCTGTCTATTTGTTCGTAGCGTCGGTCTTAGCTGTATTCTCTCTATCAGCTTGTGACTGATGATGCTTTTGTTCATCTGCAAAAGGAAGGTTAGCGTCATCAGAAAAGCGTTTTTTTCGGCTTGGCGCATATGCCCACCAACAGATACCGGCAAAAGCAATCATCATCAACACTGTTGAAAATCCACGTACGTCGTTAATATCCACCGTATTATCTCTTCTGTTGCAAAATAGGAAGTGTGCCTAACTGTTGTAAATAAGCCACAAGCGCATCAATTTCTAGAGTACCTGCAACAGCTTCGGTTGCACCCGCAATATCTTCATCGGTATAAGGTACGCCAACTCTGCGTAATGCTGTCATCTTTTTGGGCGTATCGATACCATCGAGGGTTCTATCAAACAACCAAGGGAAAGCTGGCATATTTGATCTAGGCACAACGTTGCGAGGATTGTATAGATGTGCTTTTTGCCATGCATCGCTGTAGCGGTTGCCTACGCGGGCAAGGTCTGGTCCCGTACGCTTAGAGCCCCACAAGAAAGGATGTTCATAAACTGACTCGCCAGCTACAGAGTAATGACCATAGCGCTCAACCTCAGCACGCAATGGACGCACCATTTGTGTGTGACAAACGTGACAGCCTTCACGAATATAAAGATCGCGACCTTCAAGCTCAACTGCAGCCAAGGGCATTAGGCCTTCGATGGGCTCTGTTGTTTCTTTAAGAAAAAACTGCGGTACGATTGTCACAAGACCACCGAAGCTAATGGCTACGACAATCAATAAAACCATCAACCCAATGTTTTTTTCAACAATATCATGGTTCTTCACTTCAAATCTCCTAGGCTACTTGCGCTGCTGAATCAGGTTTCTCTTCTAAAATAGTCTCTTCTTCAGAAGCATCGAGTACTGTTTTATAAACATTAAATGCCATTAATAAAATTCCGATAAAAAATAGACCTCCACCAAGTGCGCGCACAATATATCCGCCATAACTGGCTTCGACAGATTCAATAAAGCTATAAGTTAAGGTGCCATCTTCATTGAAAGCTAAGCGCATCAATCCTTGGGTAATACCATTAACCCACATTGAAGCGATATATAAAACCGTACCACCCGTTGCTAACCAAAAGTGAGTATTAATTAACGGCACACTCCACATTTGGGCGCGTCCGTAAAGTACAGGGATTAGATGGTAAATAGCACCAAAAGAAATCATTGCCACCCAGCCAAGTGCGCCGGAGTGCACGTGACCGATTGTCCAGTCGGTATTGTGCGAAAGTGCATTGACCGTTTTAATAGCCATCATTGGGCCTTCGAAAGTAGACATACCATAAAATGACAACGACACCACTAAAAAGCGAAGTGTAGGATCGGTGCGTAATTTATGCCAAGCACCAGATAAAGTCATAATACCGTTGATCATACCGCCCCAACTTGGCGCTAGTAGAATCAATGACATCACCATGCCTAGGCTTTGTGCCCAGTCAGGCAGTGCCGAATAATGTAGGTGGTGAGGACCGGCCCAAATATAAATGGAGATTAATGCCCAAAAATGAACGATTGATAGCTGATAAGAATAAACTGGACGCCCCGCTTGCTTCGGGACGAAGTAATACATCATGCCCAAGAAGCCTGCGGTCAAGAAGAAACCCACCGCATTGTGGCCATACCACCATTGCACCATTGCATCTGCAGCGCCGGAATAGGCAGAATATGATTTAAACAACGTGACTGGCACCGCAGCACTGTTAACAATATGCAGCACACCAACGGTGACAATAAATGCACCAAAAAACCAATTCGCAACATATATATGCGGGGTTTTACGCTTCATTATCGTGCCAAAAAATACAATACCGTAAGAAACCCAAACTATAGCTAGCAGAATATCAATTGGCCATTCAAGCTCGGCATATTCTTTGGTTGATGTCATCCCCATAGGTAGGGTGATAGCTGCCAGTACAATAACTGTTTGCCAACCCCAAAAAGTAAATGGTACAAGCCTGCCGCCAAACAAACTTGTTTGACAAGTGCGCTGCACCACATACAAAGAAGTAGCCATTAAGGCACATCCACCAAATGCAAAAATAACGGCATTAGTGTGAAGTGGACGCAGGCGTCCGAAATGCGTGTAAGGCTGAAATATATCATTCAGTCCTGGCCACACCAATTGACAGGCAAGCAGTAAACCAACACCCATGCCCACAACACCCCAAACAATAGTCATAATAGAAAATTGCCTGACGACATGATAGTTGTATAACTGATCACCTAATAATTTTGGTTCTGACGTTGTCGAGAGGCTACTCATAACTCTATTCCCACATATTGTTGGTGACATTAATACTTTAATGATCTTATCTTTTAGGTACACATTCAAGAAATGCTTTTAGCTATACATACAGAGGCGCACTCAGCTTACAACACTTATAAACAAACAGCATGACGCAGATCAACTATAAGCCGATAGGGTTCACAAATGTTTATTTATAATTATTAGGTTTAAAAGTGCAAAGGAACAATTAAAGCTTTGTTAGTGAATAATAAAAGCGTGTTCAAAATATAATCTATATTCTTGGTTTTGATACGATACGTATAACTTTATAAAAAAATATACATAAGTATAAGCATTTAAACGACAACAATTCTCATGATTTGGAATACATATCGCTTAGAATGCTTATTAATATACTACCTATAATAGCTTTTAGTTTAGTCAAATGTGGATTAATTTAGAGTAGCTTGCGGCCTTTATTTGCGGCAATGCGCATACGTAATGCGTTTAATTTAATGAAGCCCTCTGCATCTTGCTGATTGTATGCTCCTTCATCATCTTCAAAGGTAGCGATAGTTTCATCAAACAAGCTATCTGCCGAGCGACGACCTACAGCACTTACAGAACCCTTATAAAGCTTGAGGCGCACATCACCGTTAACAGACTGCTGTGAATCGTCGATAGCAGTTTGCAGCATTTTACGCTCTGGGCTCCACCAATAACCATTGTAGACCAAGTTTGCGTACTTAGGCATCAACTCGTCTTTTAAGTGGGCAACTTCGCGGTCGAGGGTAAGAGACTCTATTGCACGATGAGCTTTCAACATAATTGTACCGCCGGGTGTTTCATAACAACCTCTAGACTTCATACCAACATAACGGTTTTCAACAATATCTAGGCGCCCAATACCATGCGCACCGCCTATCTTATTTAAGGTTTCGAGAACTGTTGCAGGAGACATAGCAACACCATCAATGGCCGTAATATCACCCTTTTCGTAACTTAACTCCAGATACTGGGGCTTGTCGGGCGCCGCTTCTGGCGATACGCTCCAGCGCCACATATCATCTTCTGCTTCTGCCCAAGGATCTTCTAAAATACCGCCTTCGAAGGAGATGTGTAACAAGTTTGCATCCATTGAATAAGGCGACTTTTTCTTACCCCCGGCATAATCGACAGGAATATTGTGCTGCTCACAGTAAGCCATCAAGGACTCGCGCGAGGTTAGATCCCACTCGCGCCATGGGGCAATAACTTTTACACCTGGCTTTAGCGCATAAGCGCCTAGTTCAAAACGTACTTGGTCATTGCCTTTTCCGGTTGCACCATGTGCTATGGCATCTGCGCCGGTCTCATTAGCAATTTCGATCATGCGTTTAGCGATGAGTGGGCGGGCGATAGAAGTACCTAGTAGATACTCACCTTCATAAATAGTGTTAGCACGAAACATGGGAAAGACGTAATCACGCACAAATTCTTCGCGAAGATCATCAATATAAATTTCTTTAACGCCCAGAGCTTCTGCTTTTGCACGAGCGGGCTCAACTTCTTCACCCTGACCTAGGTCAGCCGTAAAGGTGACAACTTCGCACTCGTAGGTTTCTTGTAACCACTTAACAATAACAGAGGTATCGAGACCGCCAGAATAAGCTAGTACCACTTTTTTAATTGATGAATCAGGTGACATATAAAACAGCTCCCAAGCTGAACAAAATGAAAGATAAAACAAAAAATAAAAGTAATGCCAAATCTTGCTAACTACTCTCATTACTCTTGGCTGAAACGTACTTAAAACCGCGATTGTAGCGACATTTTGATTCTATGAACAGACCACAAGGCACTGCCAACAGACTTTATTACTGCGGTGACGCAAACCCAATAACTTCATCGTCACGCGTACCCTCTAAAATTGCAGCCACAATAACCATAATACAGCCAATGGCCTCGTAAAGTTTCAGACCTACCTGGGTAATAATCAACACCGATACCACTGCAACCACCAGCTCGACCACAATTAGTACCGAGCCACGCCCGGCGCCCAAGCATGTTACGCCCCACATACTGCCGTAGCTAACCACCAGTATCCAAGCAAGACTATAGGCAACTGCTCCCCCGAGAACAGTAGCACTTGGCAGCGCAGCTCCCGTTGGGTACAACAATAAAACAGCACTTATTAAAATAAAACCGCCCACAAACATAAAACCAATTTTACTGGTAAAAGGGGCATCCATCGTAAAGCGAAACGCAATAGCATTTGCCGACAATGCAAAGCCCGATAGTAACGCGAGTCCGTCAATCCAACCAAAGGAGGACCACGAGACATTCCAAACTTCTAAAATTAAAAACGCGCCAACCATGCAAAGAATTAAGGTGATTATTCTGCGCCTATCAAGAATCTCACCTAAAAGTAGACAGCCTCCCAGTACACTCCAAACAGGTAGCATGTAAAATAAAATCATCACACGAATAACATCCCCGTGAAGAATAGCTAGCTGAAAAGCAAGGAGCGTGGTGCCTCCAAACAAAGCGACTAGCAACATATAAGGCAATATAGGCAACCACTGCAAGCGTTGACGAATCAACCAAGGCAAAAGCACCAATGAGACTGAGCCCGTTATAATAAAAACTAAATGAAGACCGTTAAGGCCCGCGTCACCTAAAGCTTTAATTGGCAACCAGGTCAACCCAAAACCAGTAGAGCTAAGTAGTAAAACAATAACCGCAATACGAGTATTCATAGAGAGCCTTATATGAAGCAATTAGTTTGGCACAGTGAATATTGGCTTAATGAAACTAAAAGATAATTAACAGATAAATTGATGGGCGCAGTCTACTCTATTTAGTTTATTGAGAGGCTGCTTTATTTTGAGAAATTACCAAGGATGATAAAATATTAAGCTTGAAGCGCCTACTCAACAACTTATAGCCTTGAATATAGCTCTGACATACACCGCTTAAGTAAAGCCCTGCACTTCAACTCAAAAATAAAGCTCTTTAATATGCTCTGCCTTGTTTGTTTTACCGCTGATAAGCTCAAACTATTTAACCAACTCAGCAACCACATCGGCAAACTCAAGGCCAGCGAAAAACTATAAGCACGGCGGCAATTCTTTTAAAAGCTATTACCTCTCGATATTATTAATTAAAAACTATTAAATTATAAATACCAATAGATATTAACTATCTGAATCATATGTATTCATCATTATAATAAACAGGGGGCTCAATGCTATTGTGATCTTACTGCTTAATTAAACAAAGAATAAGTTTATTAAACATACACAAATACCTCATCGGTATGACTCATTACTTCAATAACTGACTGATAATGGATTCACGGTTATCAGCATTAACTTGTTCAAATTATATTTTATAAGTATTGCAATTTTAACTACATATAGGAGCTAGTCTCATGAGCGATATCGGAAAATGTCCCGTGATGGGCGGTGGTCACAGCCATAAATCAGTACCCTCAAAAAATGAACATTGGTGGCCCAATCAGGTCAATCTTAAAATGCTTCACCAGAATACTCACAAAGCCAACCCTATGGATGCCGGCTTCAATTATGCGAGCGAATTTAAAAAGCTAGATCTAGACGCAGTGGTCAGTGACTTAACCGCTTTAATGACTGACTCACAAGAGTGGTGGCCGGCAGATTACGGGCATTATGGACCAATGTTTATTCGCATGGCCTGGCACAGCGCAGGCACTTACCGAACCGGAGATGGCCGAGGTGGTGCAGGCACTGGCAACCAGCGCTTTGCTCCGTTAAATAGCTGGCCCGATAACGGCAACCTCGATAAGGCACGCCGCCTACTTTGGCCTATTAAGCAAAAATACGGTAAAGCGCTATCTTGGGCTGATTTAATGATGCTTACCGGAAATGTTGCACTTGAATCTATGGGTTTTAAAACCTTTGGTTTTGCTGGTGGCCGCGAAGATATTTGGGAGCCTGAAGAGGATATTTACTGGGGCATGGAAACCGAGTGGATGGGCAACGAGCGCTATACTGGCGATCGTAAACTAGAGGGTAATCTTGCCGCTGTGCAAATGGGTTTAATTTACGTTAATCCCGAGGGCCCTGACGGTAATCCAGATCCCTTACTATCGGCTCGTGATGTGCGTGATACTTTTGCACGCATGGCAATGAACGATGAAGAAACAGTGGCTCTAGTGGCGGGTGGGCATACCTTTGGTAAGGCCCACGGTGCTGACGATCCCGACAAATATGTGGGTCCGGCGCCCGAGGGCGCTAGTGTTGAAGATCAAGGTTTAGGTTGGATCAATTCAAAAAATGATGGGCATGGTGTCGATACGATTACCTCGGGTATTGAAGGGGCTTGGTCACAAACGCCAACACAATGGGATAACAACTATTTTGACGTGCTCTTTGGTTACGAGTGGGAGTTAACAAAAAGCCCTGCTGGCGCTCATCAATGGACGCCGACAGACCCAGCGGCTAAAACCACTGTGCCAGATGCACACGACCCATCAGTGACCCATGCGCCCATGATGACAACTGCCGATATGGCCATGAGAATGGACCCAGCATACGAGAAAATTTCTCGCCGGTTTCATCAAAATCCCGCTGAGTTTGCAGATGCATTTGCGCGCGCTTGGCACAAACTTACTCACCGCGACATGGGTCCGTATGTCCGCGGTCTAGGTAAATTAGTCCCCGCCGAGGCACAGTTATGGCAAGACCCGGTTCCAGCAGTTGACCACGACCTTATTGACGATGAAGGTGCTGCTACCATCAAAGCCAAAATTCTTGCAACGGGCTTATCTGTTAGCGAGTTAGTCAACACAGCCTGGTCATCAGCTGCGTCTTTCCGTGGTAGTGATATGCGCGGTGGCGCCAACGGCGCGCGTATCGCACTAGCACCGCAAAAAGATTGGGAGGTCAATAATCCAACTCAACTAGCAAAAGTTCTAAAGGCACTAAAAGCTGTTCAGAGTGACTTTAATGCAGCTTCCGGCAGCACAAAAGTATCTTTGGCTGATGTTATCGTGCTTGCTGGTGCTGCGGGTATTGAGGCCGCAGCAAAATCTGCAGGCTTTGATATTACCGTGCCATTTGAACCGGGGCGCACTGATGCTACGCAAGAGCAAACTGACGTAGAATCAACGGCCGTGCTAGAGCCAATTGCCGATGGTTTTCGCAACCATATTTCGACTAATACTGGCTTTCAAGCAGGTGTTTTACTTGTCGATCGCGCACAGCTACTGAACTTAACTGCACCAGAAATGACTGTTCTTATCGGTGGTCTTCGTGTGCTAAACGCCAACACCAATGGTAAGGCTAACGGGGTTTTCACACACAGGCCCGCAACATTGACGAACGATTTCTTTGTAAATCTTTTAGACATGGGTACTAAGTGGAACAAAATCGGAGACAATGCTTATCGGGGTGACGATCGTAAGACCGGTGCACCTAAGTGGATTGCAACTGATGTAGATTTACTTTTTGGATCTAATTCAATTTTACGCGCTATCGCAGAAGTTTATGCATCAGCAGACTCAAAAGAAAAGTTTCTTGCTGACTTTGTAGCCGCTTGGAATAAAGTGATGAATGCAGACCGCTTTGATCTAGCCTAATTGTTTGAGGCTCTTGAAAAGTTATAGCTAGTCAAAAAAGGCGCTTCCGTTGAAGCGCCTTTTTTATGGCCATATTGTTAATACGCATATCCACTTTATTTAACAACAATAAAAAATACGCCTAATAGAAATAACTTTTAATGCTGCCTGCAGTCATTACTGAGTAATATCTGCAACCATGCTATTTGTCAGTATTATTAAATCTTTAGGCGATAACTCTATCTCTAAACCTCGGCGACCTGCGCTCACAAAAATCGTTTTGCATTGCATAGCCGAAGCATCAATGACTGTTTTCAAACGCTTTTTTTGGCCCAGCGGACTGACGCCACCTAACACATAACCGGTTGTACGCGCGACCACAAGCTTATCTGCCATAGCAGCTTTTTTTTCGCCCATTATTTTTGCAACTAACTTTAAGCTTAATTTCTGGGCCACAGGAATTACAGCCACGGCAAGTTCGTTGTTATCGAGAAGTACGACCAAAGTTTTAAAAACTATCTCTGGTGCGACCTTTAATTTTTCTGCAGCCTCCAAACCAAAAGACTCCGCTGCAGCATCATGACTATACTCGTGCACAGTGTGATTGATTTTTAATTTTTTAGCGGCGTTAATAGCAGGCGTCATTTATATTTACCCATAATCAAACTGAAAACCTTTAACGGTATAACTAGCAGGCTTTACCCGTATTATTAATGCTTGGCAGTATCTACAATAAATTTGCATCATTGCTGTACTCTTGAAAGGCACTAAGAAATTTTATATTTTTATGCCTAAATTGTCGTCGAAGCTTAGCACCAAACACAAAGATGAATTCTGCGCTTGTCCGTAAATGTCGCATATCGATATCGGTTTGATCTAGATAAACCCAAAAGTTAAGGCAGAGGTAAAAAACACATGAATACAAAGATTAAGTAATGTCACTATATATTTAAAAATCACAATAATCACTAATGCAGCTAATAGATACGCATAGAGTTATATCAAGGTTTTAATGGCTATTATAAACATAAAAAAACATATCGACTAAGAATATGTACGCTGTAGAGTTGCTTGGTGAGTAGGTATTTAAGAGTTTACCGAGAAGCTTATTGAGAGCACAACAGCTTAAAATACTATATGGCTTTAAAGAGAAGTTTACGTCTATACAACGTGTATGGGATTTTGATCGGCTAAAACAGAAGACGGGTCATAATTTTCTTATGAACGAATAGGTTAATTGGCGAAACTTAAATTTTCTCTTACCCGAAACGCTAAAAGCAGCGATTGGTATGACCAATCACTGCTTTTATTTTTTGTGTGTTACAACTTAAAGAGCAACAACTTTATTTGCACAGGGACCTTTCTGGCCTTGGCCTACTTCAAACTCAACAGCTTGACCATCATTTAGTGTTGCGTAACCACCGCCTGCTTGAATTTCTGAATGATGTACAAACAAATCTTTGCTGCCATCTTCAGGTGCAATAAAACCGAAGCCTTTATCGGCGTTAAACCATTTAACAGTTCCTTTACTCATGCTCTTTACTCGTATTATTGGTAAAATATAAAAATTACATCCGAATTCACCGGTTCGAATATAATGTAGAAACTAATTTAATTTAGTCATCTATTCTTAATCGCGCCTACAATAACTCTTTTTTAGAGCTTTGTCTTGGTCTAAACGTCTAATTACTCACATTTTATAACATGACATCATAAATTTCAAAAACTTTCTTCTAAAATACAGGACTATCTGCAAAACATAGACTGTAACTACATCCTTTACGTAGAGCTCGTTAAAAGGTATCACCATCAACATTTACTGACTCCGTAGATGTACCAAAGAGGCTTGATGTGATTTTATCGCTAGGATCAAATGGCAATGCAACGATGCAGGTCTTTTTTCTTTACTAATCTTTGTCTTTAAGCAAAGCGTCTATCTCTCTTTGCTCCTCAGGTGATATTGCTTGGCAACCCCGAAAATAAGGCCAGCCATACCCCCAGCGAAACTTAGTAGGTAGATAAGGTGTCCCACCAACACGCACGCCCGCAAGCATAATTACCGCTATTGAGGGTTCGCCTACTTGCGATACGCATTGCTCAAGCTGTTGATCCGCAGTAATTCTTTGCTTAGCTGTGCCTCCTTGCCAATAAGCTAAATCATGTCTACTACAACATGAAAGCCACAATTCACTGTATTTTAATGTGCCATCGGGAAATGAGCTACAGCCATCGGTGGTAAATGGCTTTATGTTACCGCTAGATTCGGTAAAGCTCGTCATAAAAACAATTAGACAAAGCAGATATTTCATCCGCTATAAAAGCATTTATGATTAGATGTAACCAAATCAATGCCGTAGGCGAGAGCGACACTTTCCGGCAACACTCCCCGATTTATATTGATTTTCTCAATTTTCATAAATTTCACTTAAAGCAAATTATTCGCATTTTTTCAATTCTTAAGGCTCAAATGTCGACAGGTAAAGACTTTCTACTTTGTCCCGAGCCCACTGAGTTTTTCGTAAAAACTTTAATGAAGACTTAATGGATGGATCGCTCTTAAAACAGTTGATGTCAACTATCAAAGCCAACTCATCCCATCCATAGTGATCTTTTAATCTTGTAACAACAGCCTCAAGCGTCAAACCATGCAATGGGTTTTTCGGTTGTTCAATACTCATATTATTAGACCTTTACATAAAGAGGGACTTTGCCTTGATGTGAGGCATCCAATTAACTCGTGCAAAGCCAGTCAATCATTTAAATGAAGCTCACGCTTACTCAAACATCTATAACAACTGTGTATTATTAGGCAATCTTATCTTCAGCTTTTTTTACACGTATTTTACTACTGCCCACTTTTTTTTCATTTAACTTTTTGATGGCTGCTTTGGCTTCACCTGGTTTTGGCATTTCGACAAAACCAAAACCTTTAGACTTGCCGCTTGCTTGGTCGATGACCAAACTACACGATTGAACAATACCAAATTCTTCAAACAAACTTTTTAGCTCAGTTTCTGTCGTCAATCGATCTAGGTTACGTATTAATAATTTCATAGTTATTCCGATGCAAAATTTTCATTAAAGGTTGGCACTAATCCATTTGACTAATGCGTTTTAAGGGGGGGTATATAAATTATTATACCTGTATTGTCTCTCATGATGTTGTAACCATGAAACCAAATACACCAAGCACAAAACCTAGCACCGCTCCCATTGGCGGCGCCCAGTGTTTTTCTAATTTCACCTGGGGTGCTATATCTTGAAATATAGAATAGAGAATACCCCCAGACGCGAATAACATGATGGCAGCAATCACTACTGGCGACTCCGATAGCCATAGATAGCCAGACACTCCTGCCATAGGGCCAAGCGTTGCCATCAAAGCAAAGATCAAGATGATTTTTTGAGGCTTATAAGCTGAGGTTGCATTCAATTCACGATATGCGCTAAACCCCTCGGGTAAGTTTTGAAGCCCAATTAATGCTGCCAGTAAAAATGCGCTGCTATTTCCGGTGGCAAAGGCTGCTCCCAATGCGATGGACTCTGGAATAAAATCAGCGAGCATTGCCGCTAGTTGGCTGGCGGGGGTATTCATTTTTTTTAGGCAAATATCAACGAGCATAAAACTAAAACCGCCTACTACAAACCAAACACAAGCAGACAGTGGCATTAAGTTAGCCAGCCCTTCCGGCACAAGAATTAAAGCAACGGCTGACAACAGCGCGCCGCCCCCAAAAGCCGTCACACTGTGCCTAAACTCTTCTTCAAGCCACTGCGACTCAATTTTTTCGAAGCAGGCGATTACAGCACCTAAAGCCATAGCTAGGCCTGCAAATAACGTAGATAATATTACTGTTAGTAGAAGCGGCATAGAAGATCGTAATGAATATTTTTAATGGCGACTTTTAGGATAGTGCGTGAAAATGGCTAGACCTGACTGTCAAAAATAATAGCTCACAATCATAACTCAAAACTGATGATACGCTTTACTGGCCGCTGCAACCTCGATAGTTGTAGCCGGCACTTACTTTTTTTTAACTACTCTTAAAAATACTAGCGAAAATAAAGCTATGACAAACATACTCAAACCGATGTATTGTAATATTTTCATGTTCTTGGATTCGTTTTCGTATGACAACTGAACGTCTTTTGAAAGCTGTTCGTAATCTTGAAATGGGATTGAGAATGGGTCACTAATTAGGGTGTGAACGGTGACTGCCAAACCTAAAAGAAGTACCGAAAATAATATTTTTGTTTTGCTTTTCATATTTTACAAGTTAAGCACAGAGATGAGTGACCGTCTACGCGTCAACTTTTTCGATGGCTTTTATGTTGCAAACAACTCTAGCTCGATATCTCTGAAGCCTTTAAACTCTAGCGCATTGCCTGATGGATCGGAGAAAAACATAGTCCCCTGCTCACCAATCTCGCCCTTAAAGCGAACTTGAGGCTCAATAATGAACTCATCGACAAATTTTCTCGCTTGTTGAGCAAACCTTTCCCAATCATCAAAGTTCATAACAACGCCAAAGTGAGGAACTGGAACTCCGTGACCATCTACCGAATTCGAAATACTACTGGTTTTTCCATCTTTGCCCAATTGTGGGTTTAGATGAACAACAAACTGGTGACCAAACATATTAAAATCTATCCAGTCTTTAGCACTTCGACCTTCTTCAAGCCCCATTTTTGAGCCATAAAAATCTCTGGCTTCATCAATATCACGTACTTGGACCGCTAAATGAAAAGGTGTTAGTTTCATTATTTTCCCGTATTTAACATCAACAACCACTTAAAGCATCAAAAGCAGCGGAGGCAAAGCCACCCGACTGCCTTTGATTTTTATCAACTAAAAGCCTACACAGGAACAACTTTATTCGCACAAGGACCTTTTTGGCCTTGGCCAACTTCAAATTCAACTGCTTGACCATCATTCAAAGTTGCGTAACCACCGCCCGCTTGAATTTCTGAATGATGAACAAATAAATCTTTACTGCCATCTTCAGGTGTAATAAAACCGAAACCTTTATCGGCATTGAACCACTTAACTGTACCTTTACTCATCGTATTTACTCATTGTTTTGGTGAAGTATAAAAATTATATCCGAATTCACCGGTTCGAATATAAAGTGAAAAAACGATGATTAGATCATCCCTTCGTCAAATTCGGTTTATTATCTCATAGTGTAAGGCATTATTAGTGACATTTTAAGTGCCACTAGTGTATCAATTTATATATGGTGCCATTATTTTTAGTTTAAACCGCTGCTTTCACACAAACATACACTGAATTCGTCGATTCACAACCCTGAAAGGGATTAAAAAAAGAAACCACATGAGAGTCGACACTCTCAAACACCGCCTTTAGCAACGCTTCAAAGCTTGGTTCTGGTAGATTTTGCGACCACATAGAAAACACACCCTCAGGCTTAAGCTGTTGAGCCATAAGCGCTAGATTTTTAGTGGTATAAAAACTGGCGTTAGCTACGCATAAAAATTCTGTGGGGGAGTGGTCGATATCTAAAAGAATAGCATCAAACTTTTTACTCGCATCATTTGGGTCAAAACCCTTGCCAGACTCTGTACTTAGATCAAAGAAACTACCAAGAACATACTGATTCCGGGGATCGGCGTTGAGTATTTTACCTAGAGGGACAAGCTCATTTTTATGCCAGCCTATAACAGCGTCTAGAGCATCGATCACAAATAACTCTGTAATTCTCGCGTCATTCAGTGCGGCCACCGCGGTGTATCCTAAACCAAGACCACCCACCACAACGCTGAGGCTATCGCCCTGCACTGCGGCTAAGCCAAGTGTAGACAGAGCCTCTTCGGCCTCGACGAACATACTCGACATTAAAAATTCATCGCCGAGCTTAACTTCATAAATGTCTCTATCGCCAAACACTGGAATTCGTCGCCTGCGCAAGGATATCTCACCCAAAACTGAGGCTTGGCTATCAATTTCTTCAAACAATGGAGGCATGATTTATATTTCCTGAGATGAGATACGATCGACAATAGTGCTGGCAAACTTTTGAAAAGCATAAACTATGAACTAGCCAATGCAACAAGAAATACGACTTATTTATTAGCAAAGCACAACTCGACACTTAATGGCTTTCAATAGTAATACCCAGACTTGAAATGATTTCATAGTAGCCAAAAATAACAAAGAGGAAAAAAATAAATAGCAGAAGTTCATGCTTAAACTGATGGCTGAGATAAAAATGCCGGTCTTTATGGTGCAGTACGTCCATTAATTCATCGCCAAAGCGAATAGACAGAAAAGTACCGACAACTGATAGAAAAATAACACTCCAATACGGATAAGGTGTCGTTACGATGACTTGCATTAACTGTGTAATGAAGGTGGTTTCGTAAAACTCTCTAAAATAGACTAAAGCAAAAACATTGATCGAAATAGCAATAGCCCAGACGAAAACTTCTGACACCACCATGCGAATACCGAACAAAAGCCTGAGTGGAAAGTCTAATAAAAACCCCGCATCTGCAATGGGCGTGCAAAGCACAAAAAAGCTCCACGTGATAAGAGCAGCAATGCCACCCGTTAACAGGTCATATTGAACCGTTAAATAAACAAAATACGATAATAAAATCAAGCATAATAATAAAAACTTTATAACTACTTGCTGTCGAGGATGCACCATTGTTTGTTATTAGCCTAATATTTCAATGGTTCATTATGCATGCTTAGCGTTCAACTGTAACGCTCAAACTTGCCAATTAATAACTACCGCACAATGTTAAATATTTAATGAGATTAGACACCACAACCTGACAATAATCTGCGTACTGATTCAAATGCCACTAAGCTTGCGACCTTACTCTTGCATATAACATATAAAGAGTATTGCACAGCACAAGAGGGTATTGGGCGATATGGTAAAAAGAAAAAACGAGCTTGTGCTATGCGCAACGGTAATAAAAATAATGAGTGCAATCGATGTAAAGCTGCCTTAAGTCACTGCCACCCTAGTCGGGCTTTTAGTTGCTTGCACCTCACTGTTGAGCCAATCGCGTAATTTTTTAAATCGACTCGACTCGGCAAAGCTTGACGAACAAACTAGCCAATAACTTGAACGCATACGAATCGATGTACCTATAGTCTTTAAATATCCAGATTCAATATCGGCCTCGATAAGAAGCGTACGACCTAGCCCTATACCGACACCGCTAATTGCAGCCTGCAACATCAGGTCGGCACGATCAAATTGTAAATCATAATTAAAGTCATTTTTTATTGTGCCTATTTTTGAAAAGTAATAAGACCAATTAAAATCAGTTTTATCAAGTTCGCCACGACGATCAGCAAGAAATGGCATTGTCGAGTCGTTAAGAAGTAGCTCATGATCATCTTGACCACTCGGATAGTTTGCACTTACTACCGGCTGAATCCAGCAATGACAAAGGTGTGTAGAATGCAGGCCGGGATACGGACCAGGGCCAAATCGAATCGCAGCATCGGCTTCTTTTGCTTGAAGATCGACAGTTTCCTCATTTACAACCAAGGATATTTTTAAATTTATCTCGCTCGCATTGGGTAAAGCCGGAATCAACCACTTCATTGCCAGTGAAGATGGCAGCGAAAGCCGGATCAAATTTGTCGATCGACTGCGCTCAACTTTATCCAATGCGGTATCCCAACTCGCCATATTGTCAATTGCGGCACGACACAAAATCTCTCCAACTTCTGTTAGTCGAAGCGTCCGTGTGGTTCGATCAAACAGAGAGTGTCCAAGTGCGTCTTCCAATGATTTAACCCTATGGCTCACGGCGGACTGATCGACACCTAGACGCTCGGCGGCTTTAGTAAAGCTCATCTCTACAGCTATTGCCATCAGTATTGGAGACGCTTGGATAAGCTTTGCAGTCGCCTCGCCTCGCTCTTTATTAATGAAAATTTCTCATGTTTATATGAGTTCCAGTACTGTGATTAATTCTATAAATTAACGACATTGATGCTTTTTAAGTCATCAACATATACACGTTTATTTTATATTTAGGAGATTAACATGAATTATACTCAAGACTTAGTAAAAACTATTCCAGCTCATATCGTTAGCGGCTTTGTCACTAATGGCATTGGCGGCAACCCTGCAGGTGTTGTACTCGATGCTGACAAACTTAGCGATATAGAGATGCTTGCTATCGCCAAAGAAGTTGGCTTATCTGAGACAGCTTTCGTCTCAAAATCTGAGACAGAAGGGTTTAAATTAGACTTCTTCACACCTAACCGTCGTATCGCTCATTGTGGTCACGCCACTATCGCAACGTTTTCGTACCTCGCAGAACTTGGGCGCGTGTCCGAGGGCGAAACGTCAAAAGAGACCGTTGATGGCCCACGTAGAATATCGATAAAAAATGGGGCGGCCTACATGGAACAGCTAGCACCCAAGTATCGGACGCCTAACGATTGGAAAAAAGACAATGTAGGCGTTGCGGAGGTTCTCCGGTCCCTCGGATTAACAGAAAGTGACCTAAACCCAGACATCGCCCCCATTCAAGTAAACACTGGCAATAGCTTTATGATTGTTGGTGTAAAAGATGGAGCGACACTTCGTAACGTAAAGCCAGATTTTAATCGCATCGCAGCTATTAGTGAAAAACTTGACCTGATAGGTTACTACTTATTCACGCTCGACAGGAGTGCTACAGATAAAGATGCGACAACTCGTATGTTTGCCCCGCGCTATGCTATTGAAGAAGAGTCAGCTACAGGAATGGCTGCGGGGCCACTCGCTTGCGTTCTTCACGATCACTTACAGATAGGAAAAAACATTCTTTTGATTGAACAAGGTAAATTTATGGTGCCTATATCACCAAGCTTAATAACAGTAGAGCTGATAGTAAGCGATGGAAAAATTCAAAGCCTGATGGCTGGCGGGCACGGAAAGGTGTCTAAAAATCTCACTATCACCTATTAGTTTCTCCTAAATTATAAATACACTATATCCATGAACTCCTGCTCAGGGGATAACGTAAGGCAAGAATCAATTTATCTAAGCTGATGCAGATTAAACCGCATGAATATAGTGTTATTAGCTCTGAATAAATACTTATGAGCCATTAAATGTGAAATTATATTTTTTGAGATCCGCCAGCCATTTAAGTCTCAATATAAAAATAGACTTATGTAAGTATTTGACAGTTTTATTAGCCATCAGCACTCAAAAAAGCGGTTAAGTTCATAGTCATGAGCGCCCCTTTTTTGGGTAGGTCAGCAACACAAATGACCGTGCGAGCAGGAAGGTGTGAACCAAACGCCTCAGCGAAAGCGCGATTCATTTCTTTAAAGTCGTCGGCGTGGATCAAAAAAACATGAACATGCATTACATCGTTAAGGGCTGCACCAACATCATCGAGCATAGAGGCAAAGTTCTTAATAATTTGCCTAGCTTGACTATAGCCGTCGGTGCCTACTATCTGTGAAGTAACAGGGTCAACACTCGGTGTTCCAGATATAGTTATGAACGGACCAGCTTTAGTAAGATGACTATACGGACCAATTGGCTCAAACATTTTTGTGGGTACAATAGTTTCAACTGTCATAAAATTTGTCATTCCATACTTTATAAATAACACTCATTTGACTCAGTTATACGCGTCTTAAACAAGTAACGGAGGCAATATTTATTACAGAGCTCAACCTTAATATGTCCATTTTTTTGCTTTGCAAAGAGCTTTATCTACACAAATCTCCAAATCATTTTATTAAGTTTAATCAAACATATTAAAAAGAGTTTTCTTCTATCTCTAAATAAACGAGACTTATATGTTTACCAAAATTACTCTCAAAGCCTTCCCATGAACTTTCTGTTTTGAAGAGTGGTAATATTTTTTCTTTGATTTCAAAATCTGCAAGACCTTCGTTATAAAAGTATTCTGTTTGGTCATACAACGTCTTCATATAGTCACGATAAAGCTGTGTTAATGAGGATCCTTTCGTTGTTGGACCATGGCCTGGAACATAAATATCCGCATTTAAGGCTATCGCCTGATCAAGCGCCTCTATATTGCCCGTAAAATTTCCATCGTCCATACGCCCAACTTGATGATGTACGCCAATATCGCCTAAAAAAATTATCTTCTCGCCACGCTTGCGCTCAACCATAACAACAAGATCAGTCGTTGTATGAGCTCTATCACTACTGCTAATTATTGTTATGTTTGTGTCACCAAAATCAATCTCCTCGCCTGCCGATACCGCTACCGAGGGAGGAAAAGGCATTGTGCCCTTGATGGCGTTATCAGTCAGTTGATCGAGAATGCCTATCCAATCATCACCGCTGCCCGCTAGCGCCAACTTAATCATATCCTTGTGGCCATAGAATTTTGCCTTGGGAAATCGCTGATGAATAATATTATTTCCAAGCCAATGGTCACCATGAATATGCGTATTAAAAACTGCAACAACTGGCTGAGCAGTAATTTTTGATATCTCATCTAGCAACTTTTTAGCGTGCTCATTTGAAGTTCCGGAGTCAACAATAATTACACCCGCTTCACTGACAATAAACCCCAAGTTAGCTATCTGCGCTTTATTTGTGGGTGAAGGTGATTGAGCAGTACCGTGAAGCACATATGTATTGTCAGCAACCATAACTGCTTTCATTGCAGACAGTGTACTAGGGGGATTATATAATATATGTGCGGAGGAAATTGACGTAGAAAATATTATAAATAATGCGATGGTACCGCGCACAAAAGAGGATTTCATAGCTGATACCTGCTAATTAAATGTCATGAAAAAAAATAAGATTGGAGTGCGGTTGTCTTTTACTTGGACAGTGAATATTTTTTTATTAGATTAATGTTGGTCTTTAATTTTAATAGCGAGGCCGACCATAGATTATGGCTCTTAAGCATGAACTAAACATTAAGAAGCAGCTGCTTTGTCAATACAATTTAATCAGTACTATTTAATCAGTACAATAAAGCTTATATAAAACGCCAATCACTTCTTCGGCATCACTACTGGCAATACTGTAGTAAATTACCTTGCTATCGCGTCGAGTATTCACTAAACCATCGGTTCGCAAGCGTCCCAATTGTTGAGATAAAGAGGGCTGTCGAATATTAAGTTTTAACTCTAGTTCACCGACACTTTTTTCGCCCTCAATTAAAGAACATAAAATAGTAAGCCTATCGATATTTGCAAGCGACTTTAATAAAGCTAATGCCGCTGCACTGCCTTTAGACTGTTCTAACTTTTCTACAAGGTTATCTCTAGGTAATGCCATGCGAGTCAGTTAAACCTTTTAAAGAGTGAATAATTAAATTATACGCAAAGCTTAACTATCTTTCACCATCAAGATCGCAAAAATGAACGCTTAATCATTTCTTTTCTGTATTTTCTATAAGATATGCAATCAGCGAATCAAGTTCATTAGCATCCTGCAAGCCACCGTATGGCATCGTTGTCCCAGGCATAAATTGTTGTGGCCCACTTAAAAATTTTCGTAGGTTCTCTTCTGTCCATGATGCACCCGATGACTTTATGGCAGCCGAATAATTACTGAAACCACTTACTGAAGCAGCCTTTTGCCCCACTATATTATATAAGCTAGGTCCAAATTTATTTTCACCTTTTGCTACCGCGTGGCAAGCCATACATTGACCGGCAAATACTGACTCACCTTTTTGAGTAGAAGCAGCGGCAACTACTGTCTCTTCAGCGGCCTGCGCTTCATCTTCAGGTGTAACATCAATGTTTCTAGCTTTACCAATGACTTTTGGAGCCTTAGCTAAGCAATCACTCATGCACACTGTTTTTGGTGGAGCATCAGGTCTTGTATCACTAATAAAACCATCTTTATTGGGCATCTCGACTTTAGGCAATGTGTTTTTATCAAGCACAAAGTCATCTTCAATAATGTAACTTGAATACAAAATATAGGCGGTGATCCCGTAAACCTCATCATTAGTCAAGCTTTGTGCATGGCCATAGGGCATGGCTCTGCGAATATAATCGAAGGCAGTTGTGGCATATGGCCAATAACTACCCACCGTTTTAACGGGATGCTGTGTCTTAAGAGTGTCCATGCCACCGGCTAATGCTGGGTATCTACCCGCGCCTTCTGCAAATTCACCATGACAAGCTGCACATTTTTGAACATAAGCTGCTTCACCATCTATGGCATTACCTGAGCCTTCTGGTAAGCCTTTGCCATCAGGACGAATGTCGATATCCCATGCACTTATCTGTTGTTTGGTTGCGGGTACTCCCAAGCCTAATTTTTCAGCCGCAAACGTATAAGAACTGATAAGGCATAAAGCTAATAAAAGAGCATTCTTCATAGTCGACACTCTCGGTCTGTTATTTAATTTCGAGTTATCCAAGACGTACATTCTCAACCTCTCCATTTTTATTAACGAGCCAAGTTTGAATGCCATTATTATGATAAACAGAATTTACGCCGCGCTCTTTATGCAACTCTTTAGGTTGAGGTTGAACATAACCAAACTCATCCATCGCTCGACTTTGTAACAGGACTTCTTCGCCGTCCCAATTCCACTCTAAATAAAATCGCGTTAAGGCTTTCGATAGGACCGGCGTATCAAGCCTTGCCGTTACCCAATTCATACCACCATCAACAGATACATCGACGCGTTTAATCGCACCGCGCCCCGACCATGCGATACCCTTAATAAGTTGACGCCCACCGCGACGTAAAGGATTTTCTGGGCTAGGTGAGGTAATAACACTTTTTGTATCCATTACCCAAGTAAACTCACGCGCTTTTCCGTTCGCCAATAAATCAGTATATTTTGATGTCTCTTCGCGGTGATACCATGGTTTATCGCCGACTTCTATACGCCGTAGCCACTTAACCCACATATTGCCTTCCCAACCGGGGACAACCAATCTTAGTGGATAACCTTGCTCTGTTCTTAGTCGCTCACCATTCATAGAGTAGGCGACAAAACAATCATCAAGCGCTTTATCGATAGGAATACTCCGCGTCATACCTGCAGAGTCGGCACCTTCGGCTAATAACCACTTGCCATTAGTTTTGATACCACATTCATCGAGTAATGTTTTTAAACGCACACCGGTGTATTGAACACAGTGAATCATGCCATGCGTGTACTGACAGCCATTGAGCTGAGCTCCACGCCACTCCATACCACCATTGGCCGCACATTCTAAAAAGTAAGTTCTGGTTTCGGGAGGAAAACGGACTATGTCTTCCATCGAGAACATAAGAGGCTGATCGACTAGGCCATTAATCATTAATTGATGTTCTTCAGCAGGAATTTCTGGTGCACCACTGTGATGGCGCTCAAAACATAAACCGTTGGGTGTAATGATGCCATCGAGAGCATATATTGGCGTAAAATTTATTGATGATTCTCTGGTAGCCGTAAGCCATTCAACACTGCGGCGAACAACTTCACTCTCGTGGGGCGATGGCATACCATATGGAAATTTATCCACACTGTTGCCAAGATACTGGCTCCATTTAGGTAAATTAGAAGGATTGCCAGCCGCAAGTAACGGTTGTGATATTGTTCCCGCTGCAGCTAAACCCGCAAGACCAAATCCGGCTTTAAGAAACTGTCGTCGACCTTTTAGATCTTTTTTTTCAGAACTGTCTGACGAGGAATGGCGATAAGGTATTGGTTTTTTAAAAGACATAATTTTACCTTCTTATTTTTATCTTTTGATGGTATTTTCCAAACGGTGCTGCAATTAAGTATAACACATTATATAATTATGTATAATGATATTGTAAATAGAAGCCTTCATTTTTATGTTAGAAATATCCAACACATCATTCTACCTTGCCTGCTCTGGATTTATTCTTGGTATCCTTTTAGGGTTCACTTTTATCTTGACACGATTTTGCACAATGGGCGCTGTTGCAGACATATTTTTGTCTAACAATTATGGTCGCATGCGTTCATGGTTATTGGCTATTGTCATTGCAATTATTGGCACTCAGCTAGCTGTTATCAGTGGAATTTTGAGCATCGATCAAACTAGCTATCTACAGCCACAACTTTTTTGGTTGGCCGCAATTTTTGGAGGCTCATTATTTGGTTTTGGCATGGTTCTCTCTTGCGGATGTGGTACCAGAAATATAGTTATGGCTGCCAGTGGAGATTTACGTGCTTTAGTGTCAATTATTACGCTTGGTATTGTTGCCTACATGACAATACGAGGCATATTTGCAATACCACGCGAGTGGTTTTATAACACTGCAGTTATTCAATCTGATTTTTGGATAAGAATACCCAGCATTGATGCTTTGATCTCAGATATTTTTTTTACCAGCAATAACCTCAGTCGACTTATCGCTATAGTCGTTATTACTAGCCCTATTCTTTGGTTTATCTTTAAAGACCGAGAATTTCGGCATACCCCTAGACGATTAATTGCTGGTATCAGTGTTGGCTGCCTTGTTGTTAGCGGATGGTTGTTTAGCGGCTGGATTTTTAAAGATGAATTTGAAGAGATAACACCCGTGTCACTTACCTTTGTAGAACCCGTTGGCGACAGCCTCCTATATCTTATGATCTGGACAGGCTCATCTATTAATTTTGGTATCGCCACTGTGGGCGGTCTAGCTGTCGGTAGTTTTATTGCCGCACTTTATCGTAGCCAATTTTATGTGCGTGGCTTTGAGGACTCAGCAGAAATGGGCCGCTATATGATTGGCGGTGCCTTGACGGGAATGGGGGGAGCAATTGCTGGAGGTTGTACTTTCGGCCAGGGGATAAGCGGAATTTCAACGCTTGGGTTTATGTCTTTTTTAACCTTTGCCAGTATTATTTTTGGCGCTTTTGCTGGCCTTCATTATATTGAACAAGGGTCTATTGCAGGAGCGTTGAAAAGCCTTTGGAAAAGAACACTATAGTATTTAATTATTGAGATTATCTACGCTTTTTTTAATAGCTTCCTCTAAATAAAAACCATAATAATCACGTGAAGACAAACCAATAATTGGTTTGTGCAACTGATCACCAGTCGAAGATAAAAAAAGCATCATAGGCGCAAAATCGGCGCTATAACGATTCGCAAAATTATTCACTTTAATAGTAGTGCCATCAAAATCTACGATTGAGTAATCCTGAAGACTTAATTCGCGCGCTACAGCAATACCATCAAAGTCACCCGCTTTTATCATCGGCTCCATAACTTCGTGTTTGATATATTCACAAAAAGAGCAATTGGGTATAGTAACCAACACCACTACCACCATATTTTTTTCTTTAGCGGTAGCTGCGTCTAACTGTAGGTTTTTAGCCTCGATTAAAACTGATTGCCCCGCGTGACTTTGGCTGGCAAAGAGACACAGAAAAATAAAAAATAAATGTCGGCAAATTGTTTGCATATTACACGTTACTAAAGCCAGGATTACTTTTTACATTCTTAAGCTTTGGCTGATTTAATTTTTTAATTTTTACTTCTTTTTCATCTCTTAAATATTCGCTGACGACATCCCAAATTGGCTTGCCAGGAGACTGAGATCCTACAGTTGCCCAACCAGCTACTTTGTATTTTTTAGTTGCATCGATGACAGTTCCATCATCTAATTGCATATTCGATATGCGAGAATTTATTTTTTGCAAAGGATCACAAACATAATCCATGCCACCAAGGCGAACCATATCACCACCTTGCTGATAGTATGGATCAAGGTTAAACAAATTGTCGCAGACATCTTCTAAAATTAATTTAATCTCAGCACCTGTCATTTCGCGAACATAGGTTTCTGGATAGGTAATAGCGGTTTGATCCATTACGTTTTCCATTGTAATTGGCTGCCCCGGTAGCACGGTAGTGCCCCATCGGAAACCAGGCGACAATGAAATTTGCGCATCGCCAACAGCGCGTTGTGCGTCGCAAATAACCTGATCAAAAGTACCATTAAAATTACCGCGACGATATAAAAGGTCATCACATACCGCTAGCTCTTCCGAGAGCTGCTCGATATAAGGCTTACGCACCGCCTCAATATATGCAGTCATTTCTTTATCGGCTTCTAATAAATTAGAAAATACGGGTAACAACTTATATTGATAGCCCTTAACTTTACCGTTTTGAATATCTAGATCCATCACGCCTAAGAACTTACCGTTAGAACCAGCATTAGTAACTAAAGTAATACCACCTTCATTTTTAACTTCAATTGCACCAGGAACACCATCATGCGTGTGACCACCAAGAATAACATCAACACCAGAAACGATTGATGCCATTTTTAAATCTACATCCATACCATTGTGCGACAGCACAACAACCGCATCTGGTTTTTCAGTACTGCGTATTTCATTGACTAGCTCTTGCATTTCGGCATCGCGAATACCAAAGCTCCAGTTAGGAATAAAACGCTGTGGATTAGCAATTGGCGTATAGGGAAATGCCTGCCCAACAACGGCTATACGCACACCATCCATTTCTTTAATCGTGTAAGGTTTAAATGCATGGCCAGTATCAGCATCATAAGCTTTAGCATCATCAAACAGCGCTTCTTCGGTTACACGTATATTTTGCGCAACAAATTCGGCGTCAAGCTCCTCTACCAGGTCGTGAATTTCTTCTTCTTGATACGTAAACTCCCAATGGCCGGTCATTACATCAACGCCTAAAAGATTACAGGCGCCCACCATATCTTTTCCGCGCGTCCAATAAGCTGTGCCACTACCCTGCCAAGTATCACCACCGTCAAGCAGCAAAGATTTCTCCATGCCAACTTCTGAGCGCAGACGATCGATAAGCGTTTTTAAGTGAGCAAAACCTCCGACCTTGCCATACTTTAAAGCGGCCTCGGTAAAATTGATGTACGTAAAAGCGTGCTGCAACATAGGACTCGATAACGAAAATTTTTCTGTTAGTGCTTTACCGACTAAATGCGGAGCCTTACCAAAAGCAGGACCGTAGCCCAAATTAACATTAGGTTCGCGAAAATAAATAGGATTTAACTGCGCATGAGTATCCGTAAAATGCAGCAAGCGTGCATTACCAAATTTTGGAATAGCATATGGATCAAATTTAGCAGAACTAGCAAGCAAGGATAGCGGGCCTGCGAACATACCTGCACCAACGGCCATAGTTAAGAGTTGATTAAATTCGCGACGATTAAGATGCATAATAAGATTTCTTTTATTTTGTTGTTAAAATTTAGGTATCAAAGTTTGTAATATCAAAGAATTTATATTTCAAAATTCGATATTGAAAGTGTTGATATCAAAGAAAGATTTAGAAAACTAGCAAACTTTGCCATAGTTATGACCTATAAAGATGTCTTTATTCACTGTTAATTTAACTTCATACTACAGAAAAAGTATTTCGATATATTTTCTGCAGTATGAGTAATCGTATAAGCAACAAAAAGCTTTATAGTTTGTAAGGCACGTTATTTTGGAATGCGCGACTGCCAAAGTTTTGATTCTGTTTTTGCCTGATCAATACTGGCTAGAGCTTCAAACTTTGCTTTGTTACATGTACTTATTGCATCGTCGAATTTTCCTTCTTCGATAGAACTTTTACCTGTCTTGATAAGTCCTGAAGTTGTTGTCCATTCCATGCCTGATTTAGCAGCTGCTTTGCGTGAGGTATCAGCCGCATCACAAGATGCAACTGCTTTATCTTGAGGTTTTGCAGGTGTAGCACAGCCAACAAATAAACCTATTGCCGCAAACAAGATTGTACATTTTATTATTTTCATTTTTACGATCTCCAATACTACTTTATTTGCGTTAATTATTTGCGTGCGCCCGGTCCATTAAGCTCAAGACCGTTGTTCATATATGCCATAAAGTATTCAAGGTTACGATACTCTTCACCTTGGGCTTCAAATGCTTTAGCACGAACGTTGTTATTACAGCCACCAAAACGACGCTGCAAGGTTCCTAGCTCGCCCCACTTTGAGCGATATACTGGGAAGTGAGATGTATGACCTAGGCCAGCACTTAGTTTGTCTGCACGCACATAATTACCCGCATTAGACATGTGGCAATCTGCACAAGAGAAGTTTAACTGACCACGTTTTGAATAATAGAATTCTTTACCGTTTTCGTAAGCAGCTAAGGCTTTAGGACTATCAGATGGTATTGATACTGAGATCATGTTGCCACGACCTTGCATAGCAATGTATGCCGAAAGCTGAGCGATTGGGCCCTTTTTATAGCCTAATGGTTTTTCACCATTGGCAACACGACAGTTGTTGATATCTAATTCTAGAGTGACAACCATTTCTTTTTTGGCGTCCCAGTTTGGATACTTGCCTCGAACAGCACTAGTGTCTTCACCAAAACAGCTGGCATAAGTTTTACCGTTTGCAAAAGGCTTATTGTAAAGACCTTCACCTGTATCAACGTCAATTTCGTATGGAGGAAACTCTTCAATTTGCTTCCACTGCTCTTTTGATGCTGGGTCAAGAGCATATACGCCATCAATAAATTCAGCTGGAGCCATACCAGTAAATTTATTTGTAAAATAATTGGTGTATGAAGTCCTGTCTTCTTCAGGGGTTGCGAATGTCGCTTGGCTAAATGCAAACGATGCTATTGCTGTCAGTACTATAGTACGTATCATCTTATTATTCTCCGTTTCTACAGACTAGTAAAACTTTTAAAGTTAAATGAAACAGCAACCACTTTTACATGCATACTTTATTACAACTTTCATTTAACTATTATTATTAAACTATTATTTAATTTTATTTATTATTATTTACTTAATTTTATAGTTAATTAATTTTAACTACTTTACTTCTACATCAGTACTATCACTTTTACCGGTGTTATCTACCCAGGAAACATTTAATACATCTCCCTTTTTCTTACCGCCAATCATCAATGAAGTATAAGGATTTTGTGAAATAGCAGGGCCATACTCTACTGTCATTAGAACCTCACTACCCGACTTAACTGTAATCTCAGTTATGTGATTAGCAGGTATCTTATTGCCGTCTTTACCCTTGCGAAGACCAGTCTCCATCGGGTGTGTCATTAACGTTTTAATTTCAACAAAATCACCTTGCTGTTTTGCTTTTGCTTTAATTCCAGCCATCTTTAATGTCCTCTAAAATTATTTTTCCAAAAATTAGTTAGTAATTATCCGCCACAACCACCGATGGTAACTTTTACGTTTTTACGCGTCGCATAAATATTTCCATCGGACTCAACTAACGCAATAACGTTTGAAGTTTTACCCATTTTGATACGTGTGGACACATCAGCTTTAGAGCTGCTACCAAGATTAAATGCAGCTGTCATCGGCGTTGGGTTATCTTCTACTAAGATAATGATACGTTTTACATTTGGCAGCGAAGACTCGACACTAATTGGCACAACAGCGCCGTTTTCTGCAATGTCAGGTGCTGTTAATGTAATGTCACCAGAATCTATCGTTGTTACGCTGCCATCAAAAAGTGCTTTCATCACATCGTCCATCGAGCGAGCCGCAAAAGCATCTTTAGGCCATGCTGCAAAAGCTTTTGGAGTAGTTAGTAGTTGAGCAACACCAGTAATGCCTAAGGCCATGGCCATGGCTGAACCCTTTAATAAGGTACGTCTTTCATTGTTAAATTTTTGCATCGTTTCAGCTCCTGTCTAATTCTGTTATTTAATTACTGTTAAAGAGTCAGTAAATAAGTTGTTATTTTTTCTATCTCATCTTTGGTCAAAATGCCATGACGACCAAATGGAGGCATTAAGCTGTTTGGATTGCGAATAGTAGGATCTGCAATCTGCTCAGACAATTTAGATCTATCTGGATAGCGAGCTTTCATTACTACAAGTGGTGGCCCTGTGTTTCCGGCAAGATCGCCTCCTTCCATCGCATGACAGGCTAAGCAATTGCCCTTTTTACGATCAAAGGCTAACTTTTTGCCTTCTGCAACATCGTCAGCTGTACTGGCCATGCTAGTCATACTAACTAACATAAACATTATCACCGAGATCGAGAAAGCTATTAACTTAGCGAGCGCTTTACATTTTACTAATGGATTTTGCATTGATATTACCCCAAGATTATTAATTATTGTTTTACTATCTTGTCAAACTACTATACTTTATTTTTTTATATATTAAACACCCAATATGATTGTTCGTCAAGCTATAAGCACAATAATACAACAACACCGAGGCCGCCAACATGGACAACTCTAGAATCATTAGTTCTATATATAGATCAACGACTTATATAAAAAGTTGCTTAATTTATTTATCACTTTTAGCGTTATGCTCCTCGGCACTTGCAACAACGGGTATACCAAAGTCGTATACCGATATTGATACCGCACAGCTTCAAGAATTATTAGCTAAACAAAAAGACACTGTACTAATTGATGTGCGCATGGGCGAGGAAGTTGCCATAGAAGGTACTATAGATGGTGGATATAGAAACTATAATGTCAGTAGAGGCTGGCTAGAAATACTCGTTGGCAATCTTGCACTCGACAAAGACACTACCATTGTTATGATCTGTAATACCTCTGCGCGAAGCCCGTACGCTTCACAAACAATGACAGAAATGGGTTATACCAATATTTATAACTACACAGATGGTTTTTATAAATGGCGTGATGCCGGTCTTCCCGTTCGCGTTTCAGATAAATACATCGGCTCTATGCTTTATAACAAACCGGTTGAAGTGCTCGATGGCATATGGTCATCGATTGGGGCTACGGCACCACCAACCTACGAAAACTCGGGGCATAACAATAATTTGTCCTTCATCATCACCAGCGAGGGCGTTGTCGTTGTCAATGCCGGAGCTAGTTATTTACTAGCGCAAGCGTTACATGCAGAAATTAAAAAATTAACCGATCAACCCGTTAAGTTTGTCAGCTTAGAAAATGGTCAGGGTCACGCAATGCTTGGCAGCAACTACTGGCAACAACAAGGGGCTAAAGTTATAGCGCAAACAGAGACCGCGCGTGAAATAGAAGCCCACGGTTACGCAGTAATAGCAAGAATGCAAGCCCAACAACGCGACAAAGCAATGGGCACTGTACTTACTAAACCCGATATTATTTTTGATGATAAATATACTATCGAGCTCGGCGGCCAAAAAATAGAATTTATCAATTTAGGCGCGGCACATAGCCCTGGTGATATCGTCGTATGGCTACCCGAGAGAAAATTTGTCATTGCGGGTGACATTGCCTTCCATCAGCGACTATTACCCGTATTTGATGATACCGATACTGCCGCATGGATTGAAACATGGGACGCTTTTGCTGCTTTAGGCGCTGAAGTTATTATCCCTGGTCATGGCGACCCAACTGTTCTTAGTGTGGTCGAAGAATTCACCGTTGATTATTTAAAATATGTCCGCGGTGAAGCTGCTAAGTTAATAGAGCAAGGTGGCACGCTTGAAGATGCCTATGAGATTGATCAGTCGGCATACTCGCAACTTCACACCTTTGATGAGCTTGCAAAAAGAAATGCGGGTAGAATATTTCGCGCAATGGAATTTGAATAATTTATTTAAAAAATGTATCAATGAATATTTAGTTTTCGATACAAAATTGATTAATTTAGCAATAGTCGAAACTAATCATATCGCGTAAATAACTCAAGACATGCAAATGCATGTCTTGAGTTATTGGCTCTGCAAATTGCGCTAATTAAAAATGCACGTCGCTATTTATTCAAACGAACATCTAGGCCAACTAACTTCCAGGCTAAGCCTTCATAAATATATCGCTGCTCAAAACTGAGAGTTTGACCCTCAATCTCATAAAAGCCTGCCATCAACATAAATCCATCACCGTCTAACTTAGCAACATGTTCAAAAATAGGTTGTTTATTATTAACTTGATTAAACATTAAAATATTTTCTGAATAAAAACGCTCAAAGGCTTTATCTAGTGTATTAACCGTTGTATTGTTTTGCCAAATAGCAGCTGCAGATTCATACAGTAATTGCATACTTTTTTGCTCTAGCGATTTTATAAATATAGCCATTATGTCTGTGGCTAACAGCAGCTGTGTTTGTTGGTCAGGTAACTGTCTTGTTTCTTCATTCTGTTGTGATTGCTCACTGCGTATTTGGAATGAATAAATTTTCCACTGCTCACCTTCTTTTACAAGACTGATGGTTGCAGGTAGCAACTTATCTTTTGTCTGTATAACGCCGACTAAACTACCACGATTACTTTTTAGTGAGCGCGACCCCCAGTTCGCAGACACATAATTATTTAGCCCATTTTCATTAATATATTCTGAAAATAATGACGTTGTAACATGGTGTTTAAAATCATCCGACAAATACATTGTCGGACTATCTGCTGCTTTACCTTCGAGCGACCGTAAAAAATTATCGGCAGTATTGACAAGAGCTGCGGTAAAATAAAAATAGCCTGCCAGCATAAAACTTAAAATAGATACGAGTGCGCCAAAAAAAATAGCGGCTTTTATATTTTTGTTCTTGACCATAGTGTTATTAATAATTATCTCAATAGCGTAAATAATGCACGACTTAACAGGCGAGATAATGCCATAGAATTTAAGGGCTTAACACATTATTATCAAATTGCTTCATTTACAAGCATCAATACTTTGATAAAACCTTTGAATAAAAGGCATAAAAATAAAAATCTAAATTCTAAGCGCTTATTTTTAACTAATTTAAAATTTTAACGGTAACAAATACCCTACCTAACACTTACAAAATTTAAACCTTTAAAATGAATGAAAACAACATAACACCATAAAGCATAGGGGCATTTAACGACTAAGGTTTAAACCATCTTCTCTTTCGTACAATAACTAAACCAGTTATTGATAATTAACTCATTCAAAGATTGATGAAACCATCCAATCAAGGGTAAACTTAATGATCTGATCACATAACTGATTTGCTGTGTTTTCAGGCTTTTGACTTTAGTATCTATTTGCATATCTAGCTATAACTGGTCTGCTTAATCGAACCACTTTAGCAGCTAACGCTTATATAGCTGTCACAGATACCTTTCATTTAATGCTTAGATAACTCTGACCACAGATGAAAAGGTAAAAGTTGTCGTAAACGAAAACAAGCAAATGAGATTAATGCTCCCTAAGTGTTTTAAAGATAAAATTTATGCTTCAAGACCAGTTCAACCGTACCGTTAAATACCTTCGCGTTTCTGTTACCGATCGCTGCGACTTTCGCTGTGTATATTGTATGGCTGAAGAAATGGTATTTGTACCCAGAGAGCAATTGTTAACACTTGAAGAACTTAGTGATATCACCCAAGCTTTTGTTGAACTGGGCGTCAATAAAGTACGCATTACCGGTGGCGAGCCTTTAGTTCGTCGCGATATAGACAAGCTATTTACAAAGCTAGGCAAGCTAAAGGGCATCGACGAGCTCACTCTTACAACCAATGGCTCGCAATTACCAAAATATGTAAAAAACCTTGTTGAATCTGGCGTAAAGCGAATTAATATCAGCCTAGACAGCCTTGATAAAGCATTGTTTAAAGAACTCACCCGCACGGGCAATCTCGACCATGTATTAGCAGGTATCGATAGTGCCATTGATGCAGGCTTACATGTAAAATTAAATAGTGTAGTGTTAAAAAATCGCAATGTTAACGAGGTTATCGCACTTGTTGATTATGCGGTCAGTAAAAAAATTGATATTAGTTTTATCGAAGAAATGCCATTAGGTGCTATTGCCGAGCACTCGCGCGATGAAGAATTTATTAGCAGCGAAGAACTACGCAAGATTATTGAAGCAAAATATAACTTGCAACAATTAGACACAGATACTAGTAATGCAGGGCCTTCAAAATATTGGAGCATTAGCTTAAAAGAGAATGCGTCAACTTTATCCGATTCAAAGACGACAGCCACACATTCTCGTGCGGGCTTTATCTCGCCGCATAGTAATAATTTTTGTTCGACCTGTAACCGCGTGCGCCTAACGGCAACCGGCCAGTTATTATTGTGTCTGGGCAACGAGCATTCAGTAGACCTAAAAGCAATTGTGCGAAACTACCCAAATGATTCAGGACGTTTAAAGCAGGCTATAATCGACTCGATGATGATAAAACCTGAGCGGCATTATTTTAAATTGTCTGACGAGCCTGATATTGTAAGGTTTATGAATACCACGGGGGGTTAGTTTTTATTGAGGTTTTATTATCCTCTAAAAGGTTTCGCCTTAGGAGGAAATAATTTAGATATTGAAATTGAAATTAAAAACCTAACTCCTACTTCTCATCAGCCGCTTCATTTTTCTTTTTAGAATTAGATTCGGAATCTGACTCAATTTTTACAAACTCTGTGTTTGCGGCTTTAAAACCAGATCCAGAACCTAGCATTATTGCTACCCAATAAGTGCCTTCAAAGTTTTCTAAGGCAATTTTTACGGTCATGGTTAAAGGCACGGATAACAACATACCGACAGGGCCAAGTATCCACCCCCAAAACACTAACGATAAAAAGACAACAAGTGATGAAAGGTCTAAACCTTTACCCATAAAACGCGGTTCTAAAACATTGCCTATAATTGTATTTATAGCAAAAAAGACGGCACCTACTGCTAGCGCCTCGGGTATTCCTAATTGAATAATCGCTAACAACACGGGTGGCACAGCGGCAAGTATTGAACCTAGCGTGGGAATAAAGTTAAGCAAAAAAGCCAACAAACCCCACAACACAAAATAATCGACACCGATTATAAACAAGCTCACCATCACGATAAAACCCGTTAGCAAGCTAACCATCATTTTTATCGCCATATATTTATTAACACTAGAGGTAAAATTTCTTAAGGCTTTAACTGTTTTTTCGCCGCCGGGAACGGCATGGCGAAGTTTCTCGCTAAAGTTAACTTCTTCAGCAAGAATAAACATAACGGTTAATAAGATTAAAAAACCATCGGCCATTATGTTGCCAAAAGAACTTAGTGTATTTCCCGCCATCGAAAGCGCAGCACTTGGATTAAAAATATCGCGCCACTGTTTAGGATCGATAGAAATGCCAAAGCTTGCCAGCTTTTGTTGCAGCGTATCGGACAAGGCGACTAAGCGTACTTGATATTCTGGCAGATCAGCTCGAAAACTATTGATAGATGAGCCAACTATAACGCCGATAAAAAAACCCACTACAAGAATCATCAACACCACGAGTAAAATAGATAACCAGTTAGGTAGTCCTCGATTTTTAAACCATTCGAGCAGCGGGGTAACAATAACGGCAATAAATAATGAGAGAAAAAAAGGGACTAGCAGAGATTCGGCAGCGCGCATACCTGCAACGACGACCACAAAGGCTGCCAACACTAATAAAAAACGCGTCACTGGTATTGATCTTATATCCATAATCATCTCTCTGACTTTTTATATCACTGATTTAAAAAAACTAATGCAAATTCTACAAGTAATATTTGATCTTAAGCTTTACAGTTATTTTAAATTTTGAGCTCGCTGTATTTTTCACGATTTCTATTTTTGATTAATTTCTAGCTGTTGCGTCTTATATAAGTCATCGCGAATTATTTTTAATGCTTTTAAACCCTCACCAGAAAATAAATAGGCCGATGTGCTTTCGCCGACAAAATAGTCATCTTCAATTTCGATACATTGTTGGCGTATATCTTCTAGCTCTGCCGAGTGCCGAATAGTCATACCAAAGGTCGTATGCCAATCATTATCTGTTGCTTGACCCGTCAGAATCATCTCGAGTACTTTAAGCATTTTGTCGCGGTCAACACGATAATAAGGTGTTTTAACCCACACAAAAACTGCTAACAGTAAGCAGATAATGCCAACAGATAAGACCACTGTAAAAACACTTGATAACATTAATGCTCTCGTGTTGATCTAAATAAAATCTTTGGATAGCGCTCTTGGCTTAAACTTAAATTAACGCGTGTAGGCGCCAAATAAGTTAAATGCCGACCACCGTCTATTGCGAGGTTATCACTCACCTTACGCTTAAAATTATCCATCTCTTTTGCATCATCGCAATCTACCCAACGCGCTGTGGCAACATTCACCGCCTCGTAAATAGCTTCAACTTTATATTCGTCTTTTAAGCGATATGCAACAACCTCAAATTGTAAGACTCCAACTGCACCGACAATAATATCAGTGCTGTTGACCGGAAAGAAAACTTGCGTCGAGCCCTCTTCCGATAATTGCTGCAAACCTTTTTGAAGTGCTTTAGTTTTAAGGGGATCTTTTAGGCGAATACGACGAAATAACTCTGGCGCAAAATGTGGAATGCCCGTGTACTTTAAATCTTCACCTTCGGTAAAAGTATCGCCAATTTGAATTGTACCGTGATTATGTAAGCCAATAATATCACCCGAGATTGCCTCTTCAACACTGGTTCTATCACCCGCCATAAAAGTCACCGCATCGGCAATTTTGACGCTCTTGCCAAGACGCACATGTTGCATCTTCATACCTTGCTCATACTTGCCCGAGCACACTCGCATAAATGCAATACGGTCGCGATGCTTAGGATCCATATTGGCCTGTATTTTAAAAATAAATCCCGAAAACTTTTCTTCGAGTGCACTCACCTCGCGCGATTTTGTTTCTCGTGGCTGCGGTGTGGGAGCCCACTCAACAAAGCCATCGAGCATTTCTCGGACACCAAAATTACCCAAAGCCGTACCAAAAAATACCGGTGTTTGACGACCCGCTAAATATTCATCTTGATTAAATTTTTGTGTTGCCCCGCGCACTAACTCTATTTCTTCGCGCACATCTTCAGCATAAGCACCTAATAATTTATTCGCCTCTGCGCTATCTAATCCTTGGATACGAATATCATCACTTAAAGTATTGCCTTTACCTTGTTGATACACATGAATAGTATCGGTATATAAGTTATAGATACCTCTAAATTGTTTTCCCATTCCAATGGGCCAATTAATCGGTGCGGCTGATATTTTTAATACATTCTCGACTTCATCCAGAACATCAATTGGGTCTCGAATATCACGATCCATTTTATTAATAAAAGATAAAATAGGGGTATCGCGAAGACGACACACTTCCATTAATTTGATGGTGCGATCCTCGACACCCTTGGCGCCATCAATCACCATCAACACAGAATCGACTGCCGTTAAAGTTCGATAAGTATCTTCCGAGAAATCTTCGTGTCCAGGAGTATCGAGTAAATTTACAATGCGCCCTTTGTAAGGAAACTGCATCACCGACGAAGTCACCGAAATACCTCGCTCCTGCTCCATACTCATCCAATCCGAGCGCGCATGAGGCCCTTTTTTACCCTTAACAGAGCCCGCTAATTGAATCAGCTGCCCCAGCAGCAATAGCTTTTCGGTGATCGTCGTTTTACCCGCATCAGGGTGAGAAATAATAGCAAAAGTTCTTCGCTTACTAATTTCATTGATAAGATTGCTACTACTCATACTTCAAAAACCCACATTTTTACTGAAACTTACATTCATTTAAAAATCACTTTTTATGCGCTAAAAAGTGAACCTTGATATTTGGTTCTAATACACTGTTATAACAATTAGCCACAGTGTTTATCAAGCACCAACGAACGCTAGTAAAGCACTAAATTCGTGTCCGTCGGCTGCTCTTAGCGCAGCTATATATTGATTACGGCGCTCATTCATTGCCTCTAACTTGTAACCACCCGCCCAATCAATGGCTGGCTCATTAAATATTTTTGTTAACAACGCATCTGCCATTATTCGCGCATGGCGGCCGTTACCATTGGGAAACAAATGAATATAGACTAACTTATGATGAAACCTTGCCGCTAATTCTTTAGGCTCAAAGGTTTTCTGCTCGACCCAATATTTTACATCATCTAACAATTGCCGTAGCTGAATTGATACCTGTATCGGGTCTACACCTATATTTTTTTCGGTTCTGCAAAATGTTCCTGCCCGCGTCCAAACGCTACCAAAAAGTCTAGAGTGTAGCTCACAAATAAAACTCTCTGATAATACATCAGGCGTTTTTTGTTTAGCTAACCATGCAAGACCGTCTGTAACACTCGCCTGCTCAAGTTGATCTAGCTCACCTCTGGTCGACACATGCTTAAATTTAAGACCATTCATTTCATCAGGGTCTAGCGGTGTCCCGCCATCGGGATTCTCGACTAAACCTGAATAATGCTTTGTCATGCGATTACCACTTAGTCGTTTTTCCAAAAATCGGCCGGAATCTTATCTGATATTTGCGCGGCTACTCTTTCAATCTCAAACTCTAGCTGCTCTTTACCAAGTGACCTTGACTCTAGAGCCATATGTGTAGATGCCGTTTTAACCTGTAATCGCGCCTTTTCTCTTGCGCGCTTTATAATAATGCTCTCTACCTCTTCATTTGGCACGACAGCATACACGAACTTACAATCCATGGCCTCAGCCATTGTTTGCATAGTCCTTAATGTCACACTGCCCAATGGTTCGTCTTGTTCTGCTTTTGATACTCTAGCTTTGGTTACACCTAAGCGCTTTGCTAACTGCGTACCCGACATACCAAGCGCGGTTCTTACGGTTCGTAACCATCCCTCTTGAGGGCGCATAGAGAAGTTGCCAAACTGTTTTACAGCTTGATTTACTTTGTCTCGATATTGCTTCGCAACTATCTTCTCTATAGTCATGGTCAACCTTTAGTTTTACGATAATGACTTGTAAATCAATATATTTATATACACAAATCAACCTATAATCTATATAAATGTATACTTTAACACTATATAGGTAAACATATACATTGACTAAATTCATATAAACAGATTTTAAGCGTTTTAATCCTTAAAATATAAAAGATATACAATCATTTAGTTAACCTATCTTTTTAACTTATTTTTTATTGCTTGTTTTGCCGATTAACTTTACAAACCAGTCTTTGGTTAAACGTTGCGATGCTTGTATAATATGGCGCTTATTATTTAAACCTTATTTTGCTGTTATCTAGCTATTATCTAACCTATTTACAAAGCGACTCTTCCATGACTCTCGATAAAAACACAACACTTAGTTTAACCGCCGTAGAAATCGAACCCCAACAAGAAGCAACTGCTAGCGTGATTTGGATGCATGGTTTAGGTGCCGATGGTAATGATTTTAGAGATGTTGTCCCCGCATTAAATTTGCCCAGCTCACTGGCCATTCGTTTTATATTTCCTAATGCACCTAAGTTACCGGTTACCGTTAACGGCGGCATGGTTATGCCCGCATGGTACGATATTTTGGCGATGGATATTGACCGCACCATTGATACCGAGCAGTTAACAAATTCGGCTAGCATGGTAGGCGAGTATGCAAGCCGCGAAATAGCACGCGGGATACCTAGCGAGCGCATTATTATTGCAGGATTTTCTCAGGGTGGCGCCGTCGCTTATGAGCTTGCGCTAACCTACCCTAAACGTTTGGGCGGCATAATGGCTTTCTCTACTTATTTTGCAACCAAAGAGACCATAAGCCTAAATGCGATCAATCAAGAAATCCCGATATTAATTGCACACGGAACTCACGATAATGTTGTGCCTTGCATATTAGGCGAGCAAGCGAATAGCTTATTAAAAGCAAAGAATTATTCAACGGAATACAAAACCTATCCCATGGAACACAGCCTTTGTATCGAGCAAATTAATGATGTGTCTGCTTGGCTACAAGCTCGGCTGCTATAAATAACGGCCCTTAAAAAAATGGCAACATAACAACAAAGAGCAAATTATTAGGCCTTTAAAAGACATCAGTCTGTTTAGGTTTAATTGCGCTTTTTTTGCTTCCAGGTTCCGCCATACTGATATGACGCTTGTTTTTTTGCGCTTGCTAAACATTCAGGACAGGCAAAAAACCAAGGTTCGTCTATCTGTACTTTAATTCGATAAAGTACAGATTCACTTTTTCCGCAGCTATCGCAGGGCTTTGTGTGGCGGCATCGCTGCGACTTTCCCATGTTGTTATCTCTTCGTTAACTGACTTCCCTATTCTTAAAGTGGCTTACCTAGTCTAAAAGTGACTTACCAAAAACCGTGTATTTATAGCAGCGCCCGCACTAATAATCATGCAATGAAGGCTATAAAAAACGCAATCAGTTGCAATGTGTTTATTAACACCGTCGCTTTATGTAACACATCAAATTTTGACTGTTGTTGATTGTCTGTCGCCGTATTTGCCATTGGCATAAGCACTTGGCGAGATATTAAAAAACCTGCTAATGCAGCACCCCCAATTATTGCCTCAAAGTTATTGCCGATCAACAAAGAGACCGCAAAATATTAAAGGCTTAATAGCGCAAAATAGAGATAATAAAATGGGAAAAATGCTCTTATAAAAGGCCGCGCTATATCCATCTTTAATTTGATAAAAATTAACGGTGCAAATAAGACCTGAAAAGTGACCATTCCGCCAAAAATGACCGACAGCAACAGTAATTGAATAACCTCAAGCATAGATAGAGCTCTCTTTTGCAGTGTGAGTACGTATAAGATTTTTAGGATTTAAGCAGATATTACTTTTATACTGACAAAGCTATTTAAAAGTTCGCTTTATTGAGATTAATAAGGATCTCTAATCATCAGCTTGCGATAAAAGCCCGTTGCATAAGAACTTAATACAGGGTTAAGAGTAAGTTTATAGGTAGCTTAAAGGACAAGTTTATAAGTAGCTTTTAGGATAGGTTTAAGGATAGGTTTAAGGATAAGTATATGAGTGCGCATATGTATTTAATGACTAAGATTATGGTCACAAGATCAAGCACACTGATTCTGTTATCTTGCCCAATCATCTCTTATAATCCTTTTATTAGATAACAATATCGGTAGCAACAATGGTTACTATAAACACTAATAATGATGTAACAACGATAATTCTGTCGCCCAATCGCTCTACCGAATGGAAAGACATAAAAAAATGGTTATTATTTATCAGCCTGCCCTCTATGATTGTTGCATTAGGTTGGCTTTTTGTTGGCGTATGGATCATTTTGCCTTTTGCTATTTTAGAGCTGAGCCTGCTTACCTATATAATGTATTCGGTTTGTTACAAAAATTATCGCAAACAACTCATCACCATAGAAGGTAAAAATGTCACCTTCTCATCTGGCATTGGTAAAATCAGTCGTGAATATGTATTTACTCGACCCGATTGTTTTTTATCGGTTACCACTCCCAGAAAACCAATAGATAACCTAGAACTAGCCTTAAAGAATGACTTATATACGATACCCGTAGGTGAATTTTTGAACCCGGACGATCGTGCAAATGCAAGACGCACAATACGTGATGCAGGCGTTATAGAAATATCTTCGCGTTGGTGGGCTAAGTAGGGCTTAGGATATTTAAATAAAATAACCGCCTTGGATGACAAGCTTTGAGTGCATTTTTAAACTAATGGCTAAAGATGAATTGCATTAGTTAACCACACCGTAAAAAACGCACTTTACTGATTCTTAATTGATAACGATTTTACTGTCAGCTGACACCGAAAATTTTGCAGCGGGGGTTTCGGTGCTGCCAACCCATGGTCCCATTCCGCCATCTTCCTTATTGACTCTCCACATAATGCCATCATTATTTATTTGACAGTCGTAAAAAAAGATTCGTCCTTCACCGCCGCGAACTTGATGCACGGTTATGATATCGCCATCAATTGTTGCTCTATTAAAATCTCCATAATCAGGTGACTGAGTTTTTACAAACTCTAAGCACACTTCTGTTTTACTCGCCCCGCTTAAGGCGAAATTATCGGCATCTTCTGCTTTCTTTTCTAAGTTTTTACCATAGAGCCAAGCCGCTAAAAGTATGGCAAAGCCAACATAGTAATACCACTCTAAGGGTCTACTTTTATACTCTATGGTATCTTTAATATTGGCTTTTAATTTGCCCATTTTCGTTGCAGGGACAACTTTATCATCAGCTGCAATCGGGGTTTCGCTTTTTGTATTGTCGTTGTCTTGTACAGAATCTTGTGCAGAATTTTTTTTATCTTCGGTCATATTAAGTAACTACTGTTGATCGTTAAATGCGATTAGTTTAAATGGATAACTATTGAATGGCTTAGATTAAATAGCTGCTGCTTACCATTTTTAAGCCCTATTCTTTTGATGCCTTATTTCTTGAGCGTGATTTTATAGATCATCACCCACAACTGCCACCTCATTTTGACCACAGCACGCATTTACTCACCTAAAATAGTCAGAATCGTTATCAATAAGTGCACCTAGCATTTGCGATCAAAGCCTCAGCCTATTGTTCTTGCATAAAAGCTAGCCTGCACAGAAAGGTATAGTGTCTTTAGTGGCGACAATACAAAAGTTGCAGTAATACAAACACAGCCACATCAGGGCTTTGCACTCATACGCCTAATCCATACCTGTAAGTTATATTATATAAAAGATATTTAAGTGATAGGCTGTAGGTGGTTTTTGCGGTAGCGGGTATACTAGTTTAATTTTTAAGTGTTTAGAGTCTTTTATGAGTGACGATATTAATTACAAAAATAACCCTCTACATGGGCTGAGTTTAAAGAACTTATTAATTGAGCTTGTCGATTATTATGGTTTTCAAATTTTATATGCCTACCTTAATATCAACTGCTTTAAAACTAATCCTAGTATTGACTCGAGCGTTAAGTTTTTAAAAAAGACAGACTGGGCCCGAGAAAAAGTCGAGGGTTTTTATTTATATCAATTTAAAAGCTTACCCAGAGCCTCTAGCGAACAATTTGAATTGCCTCCCCGTGATCGCATAATCCCCGACGACCAAGTTATTGGTGAACCTGCCGAATTAGATTTAGAAGATGCCGCGAGGCTAAATGAAAAGCGCGCTAAAAAAGCCGCTGATTTTGGCCGCCGATAACAAGCTGCTGTAGGGGGTTTTATTGCAAAAGACTTTAGCCTACTGTCACTCAATTTGCCTTTTACACTTGTTATCAGTACCCTTAAAATACCCTAAAGTAGACGATAAACTAGCGTTAATTAAAAAGAGAATTTATAATTTTATGCGTATAACTTAAGGTTGAATAAAATCTAAAAGCAGAGGGTTACAAATATGATAAATAAAGTCTTAATTGCATTCGCAATGTTAATAATCACTGTAACCGCTTATGCCCATCATGGTTGGCGCTGGACATCTGATACCGATGTAGAAGTAATTGGCACTATTGAATCTGCCACGCTAGGAAACCCTCACGGGGTTTTGATTTTGGATGTGAATGGCGAAAAATGGACAGCTGAAGTTGGCCAACCTTGGCGTAACGAGCGCGCGGGCCTAACTGACGCGATGATGAGCAAAGGTAAAGAAATAACCATCGAAGGCCAACGTGCCGCCGACCCAAAAGAGCTGCGCGTTAAAGCCGAGACCGTAAAAATTATGGGTAAAAGTTATGTGCTTTATCCAGACCGCATTTAATCCTTTAATTGCAACACTTGATGCGGCAATTGATTGCTACCCTTGATTACTACTATTGCCGAACTAATGCAACAAAGTGAATTGTCGCAGCTGTTGCGCAATTCATTTTGGCTATATCCTTTAATTAATACCGCTCATATTTTTGGTTTCGCGTTATTAATCGGCTCGATCATTCCTTTTGATTTAAAATTACTTGGCCTATGGCCTAGTGTTTCTTTAAATGTGTTTATAAAAATACTTCGTCCTGTTGCCATTAGCGGTGTAGTATTAGCGATAATATTTGGTTTGTTATTATTTATTACTCGCCCCGTCGATTATCTACAATCAAATATATTTATTTTGAAAATCGGCCTACTATTTTTGGCACTGCTCAATATTTTATGTTTATCTTTTTGTAACGCGTGGCAACAAGCATTAAACAATAATGTATCGAGCAACAGAATTAAAATTCAGGCATTTTTATCGTTAATACTATGGATTGCGATTTTAATATTGGGACGATTAATTGGTTATCGTTAAGAGTATCTAAGCGTTTGCATAAACTTTAATACGGGAATTAATACGAGTTTAGATGCGGTTTTAATAGAGAGTATTTTTTGCACTAAGCATTTGCATTAAATTTTTGAAGCTTAGTTATAAAAATATTTTAACAAGCTTATTTATTCAATCTGGCTTTATAAATTGATAGTCTTTTGCCCCGGCTGCCAGCGCCCTAGCTTTAATAGTAATTTACCAACGCCTAACACATACAGCCATTTTGCAGCACTATCGATGGTGCGCCAGGTTTTTATTTTTCCATTGGAGCCTATGATAATTTCTTTGCCGGCTGCTGTTTTAACCTCGCAATAAAAATCGCCACCGTTGGCAATCAATTCAAATTGTTTAACTGCACCCGCATCAAGTAAGGCTTTAATGGTTGCTCTTTGCATCGCTCGCCTCGTTTAACTCTGACCCAAAAAAATCTTCCTGTTCAGGAATAGCAATGCCGTTATCTTTACAGTAATCAATAATCATTTTTTCAAGAAGATTAGACACACTCCGGTGATCACTCACCGCGGCATCGCGCAGCGCATGCTTAAGGGCGGGCTTTATTCTTACATTTAAGGTCGATGTTTTATTATTTGTCATGCAATAAGTATAGCAAATGTAACGCACTATGCCCTACAAAAATAAACCAAGCCTCTGCATTGCTTATACTAGGGTTCGCCACTATTGACATTTGCTCAGCATAAATAAGGGTTAAGCAATTAGCTTAAGATATTAGTTCTATAAAATAAGTTCAGGCATTATTGCGTACAATAACAAGTACAGGTACAATAATATGTACGTATTAATAGAGGCAATAACAATGGACACATTAAGCTATTCCGCATTCCGCAATCAGCTGGCCAGTGTTCTCGACAAAGTCAACGACGACCATAAGCCCGTTATGATCACACGGCAAAATGGTAAACCCGCTATCGTAATGAGCGTTGAAGACTTTCAATCCTATGAAGAAACCGCCTATCTTATGGCAAGCCCTCAAAATGCAATGCGTTTGAACCAAGCTATTGCACAAGTGGATGCTGGCCAAATGGTACAGAAGACCTTAATTGAAGAATGATATTATCTTGGGCTGAAAATGCATGGGATGATTACCTGTACTGGCAACGGATCGATAAGAAAACCCTAAAACGCATTAATTTACTTATCAAAGATATTACCCGCGAGCCTTTCAGTGGCTTAGGTGATCCTGAACCCTTAAAACATAACTGGTCCGGTTACTGGTCCCGTCGGATTGATCGAGAGCATAGGTTAGTTTACAAGCTCACAAATGACACCATTGTTGTCGTGCAATGCCGTTATCATTATTAAATAACCCTCTATTACAATCTTAATAGCGTCTGTAATGGGCAATGCAACCCGTTTGGGATTCACTGTTTTTTTTATCTGACGTTAATCAATATCCGGTACCACTGAGCATTATCTTCGGCCTCTGCAACTATTGGCATTTGCTTAGAATAATTAGAATACAAAGGTGTTTAATAATCAGCTTAATAAAGCCAAAAGCGCTTTGAAATCAGCGCCCACCCGTCACGTCAAGAATAGCGCCGCATACATAAGACGACTCATCAGAAATCAACCAGACAATAGCCCCGGCAACCTCGGATGCACTGCCAGCGCGCCGCATTGGAATACCGCTTTTAAATTTTTCGGGTCTGTCTTTGTCGCCGGCATCTGCATGCATATCGGTAATAATAAGCCCAGGACGAACTGCATTTACCCTTATGCCATCAGCGGCGAATTCTTTAGATAAGCCAATGGTTAGCGTATCGATTGCACCCTTTGAGGCGGCATAATCAATAAACTCATTTGGGCCACCAATTCTTGCGGCAGCAGAAGATACGTTAACAATTGCGCCACCTTGCCCACCGCGACTATTGGCCATTCTCTTTATCGCCTCTTGAGAACAAATGAAAGTGCCCACGGTATTTACATTAAACACATCGCGGATTCTGGCGGGTGACATATCAACAAAAGAAGAGATGCGTGTAATAACACCCGCATTATTAATTAACGCATCGAGGCGACCAAACTCTTCATCTACCTTGGCAAACAAATTATAAATATCTTGCTCGTTGGCGCTATCAACTTTTATGGCTAAGGCTTTTTGACCTAGCGCTATTAATTTATTAACAACTGCTTGCGCCTCGTTGATTTTGCTGCGGTAAGTGATCACCACATCCCAACCTTTTTGAGCTGCTAAAATTGCACACTCGGCGCCAATACCCCGACTTCCTCCTGTGACTAACACTAATTTTGATTGCATTTTTTGCCCCTAAAATTTTGAATCAAATCATGTGAACATTATGACCCAAAATAAATACTTAGTGATAATACAAGCGGCATTATTTTTATCTAGCCGATAAATTATTATCGTATCGACCAGAGCTTTGGCTCCTAAACTTACCCCCTAAACTTAGGGATTAATAAAATATGAGCCGAATAGATGTGCTATTCGGCTTATATTTTGAGTCGATTAAAAGCTTCATTCGACTCACATGCTATTAATAGGCTTAAGCTCTAACTCTATACTCATTTAACTTATCGACTTACTTAACAGTATCGATATCTTTTACACAGCGAAAGCCAATATAAACCACCGCCATATCGCGTGGCTTAGATGCCTTGTGATTTGGGCGCATTTTATCGGCGCCATACCACCAAGAGCCACCGCGTGTACCTTGTTGGCTGCCATTACCCGTATTAACCCACTCCCAGGTATTGGCACCCATATCGTAAAGGCCATTAACACCCGCTTTGGTGGTGTATGCTTTTGCATGACCAACCCCGCGATCAAGCACTGCCGAATAATCTAGCGCTGCTGTTGTGCCACAATCACCAAGGCAGTTTGCACCCTTGGGGCTATCACCCGTTGGATAGGGGTAACTAACCCCACGCTCAAAAGGTACGGTTGGCTATTCGCGCTTTTCTGTAAAAGCGGCCTCTACCCACTCGGCCTCGGTTGGCAGACGTTTGCCTGACCAAGCACAGTAAGCTTGCGCCTCATCAAAATTAATATGAACAGCGGGCTCGTCATCTTGCGCGGCCGTGCCAAAAGGCGTGCGCCACGTCCAACCCGTTTGTTGCTCCCATCCAAAGCCATAAACCAAACCACCACCATCGCGTTCGGCCTTGGTCACAAAGCTCTTAGCATTAACAAAATGAGCAAACTGACCGATAGTGACCTCGGTGCGATCAATCGAGAAGATACTGATTGGTTGCATATCATCGGGCGCGTTAGTATTTTCAGACTGCGCAAACGACAGACTAGAGACCAATAATAATCCGACTGATATTATTGAACTTCTGCTAGGTTTAATGGGCATGGCTTTGCTCATGTATTTTGTGTTGAAATATTTAGCTTGGGGGATTTTACGGTTTTGGTAATTGGTCGGATTTTAATGGGAGGGTGTTGTTTTTTTTAGTTTTAATCGAGCCATTTATTTTCTTTTACCGATCATCTTTCATGTTTCGGAGTAGCGAAAAAATTTAATTATCGCTTAAGGCTTTGGCCCGAATGGCGCTAAGTTAAGTCGTTTTAGCATAAATTTAGCGTTTACATCGACACGAAGAAATTTACACTTCATTGCCTATTTGAACCTTAAAAATAGAGATTAATCTTCTGCAAAGCCCAATAAAAAAGGGCATTTCCAAAAACATACCTCATGCTAAACAGCCTTAACTTAGCGCCATTCGGCTTTGGCCCCTATAGTTCTTTACCCACTTTAATTCATCTAAGAAAAAAGGCGCTGGGCCCAAACCGTTAAGCCTTTTGCCACACTACCAAAGTGATCACCATCAATAATTTTAATGCCCTCTAGCTTTTGCTCTACCGCATTTCTTATCGCGTGAGACTTAGCAGCCCCCCCTGTAATGTACACAAGATCAGGTTGGCATGCTGCCTGTTTCATTACTTCATCTATTAATTTTAGCATTGACGACACATTGCGACCCACAGATTTAGAGAACTGATCGCGCGTAACGGAGCACGCCAATGACTCTTCAACAAACGAAAGATCAACTTGACATGTAGTATGTTCTGAAAGGTAAATTTTTGTTTTTTCTGCAATCCGCACTAGCTGATGGGTTTTTTTCTCATCGCGCAACTGAATAAAACGAGAGAAAAGCTCTGGTTTTTCGCTCTCAGCTAAATACCTTTTAAGGTTATAGCCTGTTTGTTTACTATTAAACGTGGCTTGCTCGGCTACATTATTTGTTCTTACCGCATTCCAAAATACTTGGTTAGGAATAATACCACCACCTTTGAAATGTGAGTGCAGACCGAACAATGGCATAAAAGAATCTCCTGCCAGCTGTATATCAAAATCATTACCCCCCACTCGGCTGCCACTATTACCTAAGACATCATTTATACGAGCTATTTTATCTCGAAAACTTGGTCCCATTCTTACCATCGAGCAATCGGTAGTACCACCGCCAACATCAACAACTAACACAGTTTTATTTTCAGTCAGACCCATCTCAAAATCTAAGCCTGCTGCCAGTGGTTCAAATAAAAACTCTACCGATTTAAATCCTGCACGCCTTGCAGCAATAGTCAGTATTTCAATCGCTCGACGATTACTTTCTATAGGGTCAATCCCCTGAAAATTAACGGGTCGGCCAATCACCGTGTGACTAATTGATTGACCTAAACTTTCTTCGGCGCGTTGTTTTATATTGAGCATCATTACTGTGACAACATCTTCAAAAAGCTGTATCGCTTTAGGTTGTAGACCACTACTACCCAAAAAAGATTTTATCGATTTAACAAAAAAACCTTCAGCAGGAAAATTAAGATATTGAGCATAGGCCTCTTGACCTACAAATACAGCTTGCGTATCTACAGGAATATCTTCACTAATGCGTACCCGCCTAGCACCGGCTAATTGATCTTCTCTTTCAGCCATATAATCATCTTGTAATTTTTTATCGGTCATTAGCAATGCTGCCGATTCACAAATTAAATGTCGATCAAGCGCATAGAGCGTAGAGGGCATAAACACCTCACCCTTATCAATAGGAAGTAACTGAACCTTGCTGCCATTACTAACGGTACCCATAGCACAATTTGAAGTACCGAAATCGAATCCTGAAAACATACTAACTCTCATTGTTGACCAATATATTGTTGACCACTTTATTGTTGGTCACTTTATTGTTGACCATTTTATATTCTACCGTGGTGTCTGACTTTTTTAATTGACGTAATTTAATCAATAACCTTTAGGGTTAACGCTTTTACGCTGATAGGGAGAAAAAGAAATAACAGAGGCTTTTACTACTTTTATTGGCTTTGCCGATATAGTTGACCTAGGGGCGCAAACCGATGGGGGTTTGAGACCGTGTCGGACTATACAGAAAACCTGCCTCAAGCCGAAGCCTTTATGACTAATAAAATGTCGTGGATTATTGCCTAGATCAAAACAAGGTAGACAAACTCGTTATTATTGCAGAATTAGCGGCCCAGTTTAACCATCCACAACATGCCGGCTGGATTAAAAGTCCGCTTGGTAAACATTTAAAAGAGAGCTCATAACTGTATTTTCATTACTGTTGAGGTGATTCACAATTCAATACTCCCTATACTTTTACCCCCAAGATTCTATTGAGTAAATAATGGCAGCACGCCTTTGCGCTCAAAAGGGATATGTATTTTTAAATCTTTAACCACAACCGCACCCGTTAATAGATAATCAACTTTATTAAGTATCAAGGCTTCTGGCATTACTGAAAACAGGCGCACAACATCTAAGGTAACCGGTAAAACAACACTAGTTATTGTATTGGCGTTTAGAATAATATTTTGATCTCTATAATCTTCAGCAACCACTTGCCCTAAAATAAACATTTCGTAGCGGATGGCTTTAATATTAATTTGGCTATTGTTTGTATTTTTAACCTTAAAAGTAACATTCAAAAATAGATTTTTTTCGACCAAACGAATAATTTCTATTTGCGACACATTAACGTCGGGTGCTTTCATTGTAAGCAATGAGTTAGCGTGCGCGTGAGCCGTAAAACAAAATACAAAAAGAGAGAGTGTAAAAAAAGAGAATATAAAAAAGAGGTGTCTTCTAAAAACTGAAAAGTTTGGCTTAAACATTAATAAAAACAAATCCTTTAAAAAAATAATATCCCACATCATATCATGCGATAAATAAACAGATGACGTTCACTTTCACACTTTCTACGTTGTAGAACTGTTGTTTTAAAACACCTTGATTAGCTCCAAAGGGGGTTTAAAATCTAAAAACATTTTTTTGTATAACTGAATTATCGTCTCGCTTAAGGGCAAGTTCATTTCTTTATATGAGTCTAGATATGAAGTAAATCATTACTGTGTTGGCCGGAGTCGCCCGGCGGCGATAAGAAAGATTTGCTTGCCCAAACCTCTCTTAACTCTAAAGGGCACCCCCGAATGAATCGTGCCTGGGGCCCAAGGCCTGCGGCAAACCATGAAATAAGTGAGTAATAACAGCCGCTGTTGCGGCTCGACCATTTTTGCGATGCAAAAATTGGGACTCAGACAGTGCTCGCTTTTTTCTGCTATTACTAACGTATTTCAGGCGATTTAAAAGGGAATTTAGTATCAAAAGACATTATCTTTTTAGATAACAGAATTACAATGTCCCTCTATGTTCATTATTAGTGCCGAAGGTATAGCTTAATTGCGCATTACCTTTAGTTAAGGTGACCGTCGAATCTACATAGCTAAGCGCAACGGGCAAATCGTTAGGTGAACTAATTTCTAATAAGCGGCCGTTAACATCATAAGTTTCGACGCTGTTATCGGGGAATGTCAACAGATAATTAGTGCCATCAAAGACTAACTTTTCGCGACGTTGTGTTGAAGAAATAAATAAGCCGTTATCGTTAGTAAAGTGAATACCTTTACCATCTATTCTTTCAGCAACAACAAAATAAGTAGGATTAATTAATAAGCGTTGTTGATAAGAAAACCGCCAACTACTGGTCACAGAGTTATAGGAATGTGCAAACAAGAAATGTTTGTCTTGATAATCGGTAATTTGAAAAAATTTATTGCCCGTAGAAATATTAATAGGGTTACAGGTGCTGTTTGGTAGTACATAGAAGAAGGACATCAGTTCACTGAGAATGCATCGTCAATACCCATCAACAAAATGGATAGTTTGTTAACCGGGAAGGATTAAACGTTATTTTTCCTTAGAAATTCTTACATATTTAGTAAACGCCAATCCAACCCCACCCTAGTATAGCCATCATTATTACAATAAAGTCACGCCTTCTATTTTAAGGAGGTGCTGATGAAACCTTATCGCAAATACGATTGGCCCGCTTTATTCATAGCATTTGAGCAAAGCGGTTTGACTCAAACGCAATTCTGTCTTAAGCAAAGCCTTAACCCTAAATACTTTTCTCAAAAACGCA
>JAWUWW010000009.1:0-24917 GCA_034111645.1 Cellvibrionaceae bacterium | reverse complement strand
AACTGATAAAGATAATACTCAAACGTGTTATTGCCCAATACATCTAGATAATTGATATCTAAAAAAACTGTTTGATTGATATTGGTATCAATGAAATTAGTCATCAGTAGATCCACTAAACTGAAAAATGTTATTTTACAGGAAATAATGGCTTATTTATCGGGAAAATTGTATTTTTCTACAGCCTGAACGCCAGCTTAAGGTGCTGAAAACTCAAATCTGTGAGCAGTGGTTTAATCAAGTTAATGAGAATAGTTTCTTGTTTTAAATCCTTACGATTATTAATTAACTCAAAGAAATGCGGGCTCGACCAAGTTATCTCATTATTTGTATTTAAAAGAGCCATCGCAAGCGAGCTCGAATCTAGGGCTTTAACTACTAAGTCATTATTCACTATAAGGTGCTCGAGATGAAATAACTGCACGATGGCAGCACTGTAATTTTTATTATCGATTGTTAAATTAATTTTTAAGATATTCATAGGTTTAGTTTTTCCACATTCCTAATATCTAATTCGACACCTTATTATTGTTATATAGTTACTGTAGTTGTGTCGTTAAATTGCATGATGAATACTATTAATAATAGTAGATAATTGAAGAAAATGCTCACTCCTGAGGTATTTAATAGCTTCTCATATTATTAAGGACAAGGTTCTTAACTGATTGTGGAGTTTAATTGTGGTGCATGCAATTAACCTTTAAGTGAAGATAATAAAGATTCATACATCTGTAAAGTTTTTAATAGCTAGAGCTAGTAATTAATATTAGATATCCAGCCAGATAAATGGGTTGAATGATTGTATATTCGTTAATGAATCAATAAAACTATAGTATGAGGCCTTTGCACGGAGAGAGGGAGTATTGGTACGATCGATGACCGATTGAGTATGTTAAGCAAAAAATCAATAAGGGAAAAATATGCACGACCATAATCATTCTCATCAAACTGATACCGCATCTGGCCGTATTGCTTGGGCCTTTTTTTTAAATGTTGGCTTTACTATTATCGAATTCATTGGTGGTTGGTTAACTAACAGTACCGCTATTATGGCTGATGCTGTTCATGATCTGGGTGATAGTTTGGCTATTGGATTAGCATGGGTTCTTTCTTACATAAGTAATAAACCTGCGAGTGAAAATTATAGTTATGGCTATCGTCGATTTTCATTGCTTGGGTCGTTTATCAATTGCATCATTATCATCATCGGTTCGATTTGGGTTTTAGGCGAGGCTATTCCACGCTTACAAAATCCTCAAATGCCGGTAACAGAAGGCATGTTAGGTTTGGCTATTTTTGGTATTTTAGTAAACGGTTTTGCGGCCTATAAATTAAGTAAAGGTAAGTCACTTAATGAACAAGTATTGAATTGGCATTTACTCGAGGATGTTTTAGGTTGGGTTGCCGTGTTGATCGTCTCAATAGTACTCATGTTTGTCGATTGGCCGATCCTTGATCCTATCTTATCAATTGGGTTTACTTTATTTATAGGATTTAATGTATCAAGAAACCTATGGAAAACGATACGCTTATTTTTACAAGCTGTACCTGATAAATCATTACGCAACCAGATACTTAAAATATTAGAAGAGATACCCAGCGTTAAGAGTGTCCATCATTTACACTTATGGTCATTAGATGGTGAGCATCACGTACTTTCTGCACATGTCGTACTTGCTTCTTCATTGAATACTGAACAACATTTTGCACTCAAAAGTCTAATCGCAAAAGAATTAATCACATTTGACCTTCATCATACGACTATTGAGTTTGAGTATAATAAGGAGACATGTCGTGATGCGCAGTAATGTTATTTATTATAAATTTAAACTCGTGAATTCTTCCAGAAAGCATTAATGATATATTTTATTATCATTATTAATATACAGTAAATTAACAAGTCAATTTGAGCAGGCAATTAAAAAAACATGTGTGTTTGATTTTTTTATGAAACACACAAAGGTAAAAACTTTATGGCCAAAAAGAAGCAGAATGCGCTCATAAGGAGCAAGTCTATTCTGACACTTAACGCGGGATCATCCTCGCTTAAATTTGCGATTTACGAAAACATCGGTAAAACACTGAAGCATCGCTATTCGGGATTAATAGACTATGCTGAGTCACTTTTAAAACTACATTTGAAAAAAGCTGATGGAGAAACTGTTTATAAAACTAATCTAGAAAAAAACAAAAGTATAGCCGAACAGATTATTGACTGCATTGAAATGTTTTTGCCTAATATTAATCTAGAAGTGATTAGTCATCGACTAGTGCATGGTGGTAAAAAGTTTACAGATGCAACATTAATTGATGCTAATAATCTCGATCAACTTAATGAACTTAGGCCCTTAGCACCAATACATTTGCCCGCTGAAATTGATGTAATAGAATCGATACTTAAACGTCTGCCAAATACAAAACAAGTGGCTTGTTTTGATACAGCTTTTCATCACAAGGTTAGTGATCTTGCAAAGATGTTACCCCTACCCCGCCCTCTTTTTGATGAGGGAATAATACGTTATGGATTCCATGACTTATCGTACGAGTATATTACTTCGCAATTAGATGCCGATCATGGCAAAACAATAGTCGTTCATCTTGGCAGTGGTGCTAGTGTTTGTGCCATCAAAAATCGTCAAAGTGTTGATCACAGTATGGGCTTTAGTACCAACGAGAGGCTGATGATGAGCACTCGTAGTGGCAGTATCGATATAGGCGTGATTTTATACTTACTTGAACATAAAAAATATACAATTGAAGATGTGCATTCGCTGCTTTACGAGCGATCTGGTCTTTTAGGTGTTTCAGGAATTAGTGGCGATATTCGTCAATTGGTTAAAGATAATTCGGTAGAAGCTCAGTTTGCCATCGATTTTTTTTGCTATAGAGCTGCAGCCGAAATTGGCAAGCTTCTGCCCGCATTAGGCGGTATTGATAGTTTGATATTCACTGCTGGCATTGGTGAGAACAGCCCTATTGTGCGTGAAAAAATTTGTAATTATCTACAATGGTTAGGATTAATCATTGACGCAACGGCTAATAAACAAAATGAACTCATTATTTCACATAAAGAAAGTCGAATAACTGTGCAAGTTATTCCAACTGATGAGGAATTTGTGCTGGCCAGCAAGGCCCTAACTTTTATATCCTAAATCTCTTTTATATGTTGGAACATATTTATTTATAGTAATTTTCAGACGCATAAGGAGCTTATGTTTATACTTAAAGTCTATATTTAACTATCTATTTGTTCCCCTCCCTATTTAATTTCTTAAATGGATAAAAATCTATGAATCCCCATCACTTGCATTGGTCTCTTCCTATCGTGGGATTTATTTTTTGTGCATTAATTTTTTAATTTTCGTCCCGCCATTGTTTTACTTATTCTATCCTTTTAAAGACAAAATGAGTAAACGCAAGTAGATATTATTTATATTCATATAAAAATTTTAAAACTAATATTTTTTTGATGTATATAATTTATTTATCGATTCCATTTAAAAGACCATAAATATCACTATCTGTTGTGAGTACCAGGGTTGTATTGGCATCTATCACACTTTGATAAGTTTTTAATGTTTTAACAAAGGTATAAAGTTCTTGTGCATCTTTAGTTTTGTTATAAGCTAAATTATAAATTTCGGTTGCTTTTGCATCGGCAACACCTTGAATCGTTTGTATTTTTTGATAGGCTTCTGATTCAATACGCTGAAGCTCTTTTTCTTTACTACCCAATATTTTTGCTGCCTCGCCTGCACCTTCAGAGCGAAATCGTTCAGCAATTTGTTGTCGTTCGCTTATCATTCGCGCATATATTTTTTGCCTAACACTTTCATTATAATTAATTCGCTTAAAACGAATATCTAATAGTTCGATACCAAATTCTGAAAGCTTGCCAGAGGCCGCTGCGTAAATATCTTTTTCAACTTGGTGGCGACCACGTTTTATGGGTAATAGTTTACCGATGTCAGAAGCTGCCAAAAGTAGATCAACCGCCGGCTCTCTGCCTTTTGTAGACCGTATAATTTCAATTAATTGATGGCTAGCAACAGCGTTACGTGTCTCACTACCTAAGATATCGTCTAGTCTCGATTGAGCGCTGCGCTCGTCTCTTAGGCGTAAAAAATACTGTAACGGATCTTTAATACGCCATCTGCCAAAGGTATCGACAGTTATATAAAGCTTATCTTTTGTTGGCATATCATTAGCTTCGCCGTCCCATAACAATATTCGTTTTTCAATCCGATTAACTTTTTGTATAAAAGGCACTTTATATTTAAGGCCCGCATCAGTAACAACATCACCGATGGGTTTTCCGAACTGAGTAATTATAACTTGCTCGGTTTCATCAACACGATATAAAGATTCGTATCCAACAACAAGCAAAGGTAAAATCAAAGCAATGGCTATGTAGCTATATTTATTCATTTTGAATCTCCTTGCATTTTATTTAGCTGTAGCAGTGGTAATATTGATGCAGCTTTATAGTCGAGAATCACTTTGTTAGATACCTTGGGTAATACCTCGGCCATCGTTTCAAAATACAAACGTCTTTTGGTAATCGACGGAGCTTTTATATACTCAGCTAGCAATGCAGTAAATTTATTCGAGTCACCCACTGCTTCGTTAACGCGTTGTATGGCGTAACCCTCTGATGCTTGAACTTTTTGATCTGCTCTACCTTTTGCCCTTGGTATGGCTTTATTATATTCACCACGAGCAACATTGATCATACGTTCACGTTCTTGTTGTGCTTCATTTACTTCATCAAATGACGCTTGAACAGGCTTGGGAGGGTTGACATTTTTAAGCTGAACTTGATCTATGCGTAAACCCATTTCATAAAGATTAGTAACCTCTTGCATTTTTACTTGCGCTCTAGCCTCTATATCTTGCCTGCCAATGGTAAGTACTTCATCAACGGTCCTATCGCCTACGACCTCACGCATAACAGATTCTGATATATCTCGAAGAGCTGCGCCTGGATCACGAACTTTGAAAAGAAAATCAAAAGCGTTTTCGATACGAAATTGGATAACCCATTCAACTAAGGCAGTGTTTAAATCTCCCGTTACAATGGTTGTTTCTAATTGCCATTCACGCGGGTTTGCAATTTGCTGTGTATAGGTTGCGCCCGGTGTACCAAACCCAAATTCTTCTTTTAGTTGTCTTTTAATAGGCACCTCAATAACGGTATCGACACCAAAAGGAATCTTAAAATGTAGACCTGGGTTAACTGATGAATGATAATTGCCAAAACGCTGTACGATACCAACAGATTCTGCAGAGACAGTGTAATAACTGGTAAAAGTGAGAAATAAAATAAAGGCGGCGACAACCCCTAAGATTAGTTGACGTGGAGCTACGGATATATCCGCTAGCTGAACATTTTTTCTTTCCATGATTGCATCCTTGTTGATTGTTCTTAGCTCAGAATTGAGTATTTACAGCTTTTTTATAATAGAAGTCCTCGTTCTAAAATATCGATTATTGTTCAAAAAATTATTGCTATCATTAATCTACTACTATTTGGCCTCGGTACATTTGCATTTGGCAATGAAAATCATATTCCCCTGCTATCATTGCTGGCAGTACTATTTTACTAGCTTTATTAAGAGGCAAAGTTTCGCTGATTTTTAATTTTGGAATCAACAGCATTTCTGCACAGGGCGACGCATCTTTGCGTAAAAATTCTAGGGTAACACTTTTATTGGCTGGAAGCTTAATTCGCGAGGGTGAGTAATTGCCATTTTCTAGAACAATAACGTCATCATTATTTACTAGCTGAGCATCTTTCGGTTTATAAAGCCAGAACCACCATACAATAAGTCCGATCAATAATAAACCCGCGATATTAATTATTAACATATTTTGTGCTCCTAAAAATTTTTAAATATTTATCGTAGAGTTGTCTACGTTTTTTAAATTAATGTTCTTTAGCTTTAAAAAAACGCAAACGGTTAGCATTACTAACAACCGTTAATGATGAAAAAGCCATTGCAGCGCCAGCCACGACTGGGCTTAATAACAAACCAAAAAATGGATACAAAACACCAGCTGCAAACGGAATTCCGGCAACGTTATAAATAAAGGCACCAAATAAGTTTTGTTTTATATTTCGTAAAGTTGCTTTACTAACGGCTATAGCATCGGCCAAACCATGAAGCGAACCTCGCATTAAGGTAATATCTGCACTTTCGATAGCAACATCGGTACCGGTGCCAATGGCAAAACCAACATCGGCCATAGCTAACGCAGGGGCATCATTAATACCATCGCCCGTCATGCCAACTATTTCACCCTCTCGTTGTAGATCCTGTACTTTTTTTGATTTTTCTTCCGGTAAAACTTCAGCAAAAAACTCATCTATACCCACTTTTTTTGCCACGGCTTTTGCAGTTTCACGATTATCACCTGTTAACATAATTACGCGAATCCCCGCTTTTTGTAAACGTTTAATGGCGGAAATTGAATCCTCTTTGATAGGATCGGCAACTGCAATAATGGCTGCAAATTGATTATCGACAGCAAAATACATCGGCGTTTTAGCGTCACTTGCTAGTTGTTGTGCAGTTTCGATGTAGTTAGCTAAGTCGATGCCATGCTCATGCATTAATTTTTCATTACCAAAAAATAATTGCTTCCCATCAACCTCAGCCTCAACACCTTGTCCTGCAATCGCGTTAAAATTATTCACTTTTAAAAGTTTAACACCCTGCTCTTTTGCCGATTCAACAATAGCTAGCGCTAATGGATGCTCAGATCCAGACTCTAAACTAGCAACGAGTTGCATAACATTTTTTTCAGTGAAATTATTCGCAAGCTTAATATCTGTTACCTTCGGTTTACCAAGCGTAATGGTTCCCGTTTTGTCTAAGATCATCGCAGTGATTTTTGAAGCAGTTTGCAATGATTCACCGTTGCGAATTAGCACACCAGCTTCAGCGGCTTTACCAATACCCACCATGACTGACATTGGTGTAGCTAAACCCAAAGCACATGGGCAAGCAATGATAAGCACAGTTGTAGCGGACACAATGGCAAATGCAATGGTTGGCTCTGGTCCAAAGTTAAGCCATACCAAGGCACTGATGACAGCGATAATCATCACGGCTGGTACAAAATAAGCCGAAATAATATCGGCCATACGACCAATGGATGGTTTTGAATTTTGTGCGCGTTTTACCATATTAATAATTTGCGCTAATGCAGTATCTTTTCCGACTCGAGTTGCTTTAAATAAAATTGAACCACTTTTATTAATCGTTCCAGCAACAATTAGATCGCCTATTGCTTTTTCGACGGGCATAGGCTCGCCAGTAAGCATAGATTCGTCAACGGCACTATGGCCTTCGGTTACTTCACCATCTACCGGTACTTTCTCACCAGGGCGCACGCGAACTATATCGTCGAGTAAAACATCTGCAATGGCTATATCTATTTCTTTATCGTTGCGAATAACACGCGCGGTTTTTGGTTGTAGCCCTATTAAGCGTTTGATTGCCTCGGATGTTCTCCCCCTTGCTTTTAACTCTAACGCTAAGCCTAAATTGATTAAACCAATTATCATGGCTGTCGCTTCAAAATAAACATGACGCGCCATCACTGGCACTAGGTCTGGAAAAAACACCACGACCATCGAATACAACCAAGCGGTACCTGTTCCCAAGGCAATTAACGTATCCATATTAGCTGAGTGATTAGTAAAAGATTTCCACGCCCCGATATAGAAATGTTTGCCCGAAAAAATCATGACTGAGAGTGTTAATAAGCCAACGACTAACCAAACTAGTTGTTCACTCGTTGTTGATACGGTCATAGAACCGCCAACAAGGCCGTAGATCATTAATGGAATGCCTAAAGCTAAAGCAATAGACATATCTCGCATTAAAGTTTTATAGAGAGCTTGATCGGCTTTTTCTTTTTCATTAAGGGCATCGTTATCGTTGTCAGCATTGCTTGATTTCGCTTTGTAGCCCGCTTGCTCTACTGCTTTAATTAAATCTTGGGCGCCTGCACTACCCCTAACACTCACTGTCCGCTGCGCAAAATTCATTTCGGCCTGAGTTACGCCCGGTACTTTTTTTAAAGCCGATTCAATCTTACCAACACAACTTGCACAGCCCGCCCCCTCAATAATGAAATCCTTTTGAAGGTTTTCTGGATGTTTATCATCATGATCAGCTTCGCCATGTTGATTATGTTTTTTTTCATGAATGGCTTTAGACATTATCTCTCCTCATCTTTTAATCTATTTATTTAGCATTAATTTTAAAAAATATTAAAGAATATTAATTAATCCATGCATACCTGCTTCCTCGTGTCCTGCTATAGCACAGACCATTTTAATGTTTTCTCCTGGCTGTATAGGCACAATAAACCACTCTACTTCTGACATTGGGCCAACTTCAATCTCATAGAAAGAACCCTTTATTTCAGCAAGTAAACTACCATCTGGATTTTTTATTTCTACCTTACGATTAAATATTTTTTTTACAAAATCTTCAGACTCAAACTCATGCTTTATCTTATCTAAGTTCTTTAGGACTATTTTATAGGCCTGCCCTGTTTTTAAATTAAGCTGGCTTGGCGTAAAATACATTCCAGAAGCATTCGTCCCCATTTCAAGTACAACTGTTTCAACATTTGCACGACTTAAATCGCCCTCGGCATAACTAAAAGAAGTCATTATCGCGCCGAGCATTAAAATAGGCATTATTGAAAATATTTTTTTAGTATTCATCATATCCATCCTAGTATTTAGAGAATCATATAGAGAGAAGTTTAAAAAGAAGCTGTACAAAAAAATGTTAAAAGTTTAATAACATTAGCGTCAGATTCCTTCTTAACAGCTATTTGCAAAACATTTATTAATATTTTGCTTTGTTCACTCTATACCTCTTTGCTTAGGATATCTTGATCTATATCATGACGCTGACAAAGGTCAATTTTGCAGGCTTTACAAAATGGCTTCCTCCTCATAGTCACTTAAATTTAGGAGATATACATTTATCATAACACTACTAAACACCTTGAGTTGACTCTAAGGTCAAGTGATATTCTTAAGCATATGAAAACCTACTATTTGACCTAGCTAACAACCATTAGCACGTATCGGGATTTTTTATAAAGAATTGATTACGTACAACTGTTTATACTAAAAAATAAACAATTTAGCAGGGGCTTAGATATATAAACTGGTCTTTATTTATGATTCTAGCGTAACAACTTTTAATCTTTATGAAGTTATAATCTAAGCACTTAATTCAAAAATTGATTTTGGAAGTAATCAAAAGAATTTAATATGACTATTAATGAGAATATAATTAAACAAGACGTCAACTTACGCCGATAAATAGTAACGGTTTATTTCAGTTTTACTACGTAGTTCTTGGCATGTATTCAGATAATTTATATCTGTTGTTGTATAACTTATACTTTTGTTTTATAAAGAGTCACCGCAATCTTGATGTTATCGATATTTTCCATGCAGACAAAACATTTTTAAGATGTCACGCTTTTAATTGGTCTCTTAATTAGGTTCTGACCAATGTGCCAATAAGGAAACTACCGGCAAGAATAATTACTTACTAAATTTCAGGAATCATATGAAAGTTCATTTTTTAATTTTGAAGTCATTTAGCAATAAAATAAATACACTTTTTAAAACATTAATTTTTTTGATGGTTTCTCTTCTGAATATTCACACGGTGAATGCAGACACTAGTACAACATTGCAATTTACAGATAATAGCCTCACTGTTTTAAATAAAACTATGGTGGTTTACAAAAGCCCGACGTGTGGATGCTGTGGTGATTGGGTTGATTATATGAACGAAGCTGGGTTCACTACAAAAATACAACACCCTAAAGATCTCAATGCAATTAAAGATCAACTAGGTGTAGCACCTGTCTATCAATCTTGTCATACCGCTACCTTAGCGGACTATTTATTTGAAGGTCATATCCCTTCAGAAGCTGTTAAAAAGTTTTTAGCCGACAAGCCTAGTAATGCACTTGGATTAACAGTACCTGGAATGCCCTTAGGTAGTCCGGGTATGGATTTCGGAGGTGATAATTATCGACCTTATCAAATATTACAAATCAATAAAGATGGTAGCAGTACTGTGTATGGTGAAGTTTCTAGCAATAGAAAAATTACTTACAGATAATCATGTAAATTTTTTTGTACAAAATAATAATCTTAGACAACGATAATTTAGATTTATTGCCTAGCCGTTAAAATTTGATATTGCAATTCATTTAACTCTGGAAGTTTTTGTAAAAAAGCCACCATAGCCCAGATTCGATCATCATCGTGTGTCGGTCCAAAAGCAGCCATGCCAGATGCCATTATTCCATGCTTAATTATCCAAAATTGTTGTCTTGCAATTTTATCAAGATCATCCGCGTTCTTCTGATCAAATGCATGCCCTTGTTCTTGTAAAGATAATGTAAGGTTGATTGGCTTAGGATATAAACCAATAGTCATATCACTTTCTTTTTGTCCAGGTTTTAAATGGCAGCCAGAGCACATATCGTTATAATCAGCTCCGCCACTTAACAAGAGTTTGGGATCTGTTAATGGTGGCACTTTGATATCTTTCGAGGCTCTAGCAATTGATTTAATACGCAGAGTTTCGAGCGCCCAAAATGTTAGTGGATTATGTTGTTTATCAGCGCCAATCGGATACAAGCCTGAATAAATAAAACCTAAACCAAGTAAGATTAATACCAATAATAAGATGATTGAGTTTTTAATAAAAGTAATCATTAAGTTGCCTTATATTTTTACAATGTATTATCGAGGCGAGAGTTACTCGCCTCGTGTTCAATTTTTACTGTGTGTGTTTCATATTATTATGACCATCACTATTTTTATGCATATCACCATGGCCATTATTCATGTCCTTATGTTCACCATTGTGTCCATTGTTGTGGCCATTATTATGACCATTGTTATGCCCATCGTTATTAGTGCCGTTACCCATACATTGCTGCATCATGGCCATCATTATTGGATCATTCATATCCATTTTAGAATGATCCATATTAGCCATAGCTTGGCAATTGGGTCTTTCTGCATTTTCTTTTTTATGCATTTCTGGGCTATGAGCATTTACAGCACTTACTGTGAACATGAGCATTGCACCAGTTAATGTAATTGATAATTTCTTAAACATTATTTGTTCCTTTACTTAAAGTAAAACTAACGGTTGATATAATATATTTAATTATTACTATTTGAAATTTAAAACTTAAAAATAATTGGTAAAACCTAATGCAGCGCTCCGGCAGCCATGCCGGTGACAAATCGGCGAGACGAAAATTGTGTTGGTGTTAGGAATTTGGAGTGTTGCTTAGATTTCGTTACTTATTCTCCAAGTAAACGGTGTTTCTTGCTGACACGCTTGCATAAGGAGTGCTGCTACCATCTTTGTTTAGCTGTAACACTTGATAAGGGCGAAAATTTCCATTGGTATCCATGCCGGGACTACCCATGGGCATACCTGGCACTGCTAAACCAAGGGCATTGCTGGGTTTATTACCAAGAAATTTTTGAATAACGTCGGCCGGGATATGGCCTTCAAAGGTATAGTCTTGCATAGTCGCGGTATGACAAGCTTGATACACAGGCGCCACTCCCAACGTCTCTTTTATTGCATTAAGATCTTGTGGATGTTGTATCTTTGTCATGAACCCGACTGCGTTCATATGATCCACCCAATCACCACAGCAACCACACGTTGGGCTTTTATAAACCACCATTTGCGCCTGCATATTTAACGTAGGCACCTGCATATTTGAAGCAATAGACGAATGTACTTGAGGGCTTTTTTCAGCCTTTACGACTGGAGCAGTGGCAATTGCAAGTATAAAAAATGCAAACAATATCAATAATTTATTGGTGTTATTTAAAAACGTTTCTAATTTAAGGCTAGATGAATTCATACTGACTCCTAGAAATTTACATTAAAGATTTATTAAAAAAATATTAAAGAATATGGATAAAGCTTCAAAACCCGTATTTAACATGGTGTCAAATTTAAGACTGATTTATCCTATGTTAGGCAGTGATGGGGGGACGATAGAGAGAACCAGAAAATGTATCGACAATGGCAAAAATCACTTTATCGTCGAATAAATGTGTAGGCGTACTTAAAAATGACATTGAGTTATTTGTTGGAACAACAGATTGGCAGCTTGCAAGACAATGATCGCAGCTAAAAGATAGGTTACTATGTGAGTTATGTAAATCACTAGAACTTTTATCAACAATGTTCGGATCGACCAAACTTTGCATTATCGGCAAGTTGTGACTCATATGATCAGAAGTCACATCAGCGCAATTTGCTTTATGACTTGAGGCACAACTAATATTAGTACTTGGTAGCATCCAAACAGCCGCAAAAATATGTTGGCTAAAAAGCCAAATCAGCAATAATACGGTTATTTTTCGTTTCTTCATGTTGTCTTTGAAGTCTGAGTAAATTAGAGCTTATAGATAACCAATAATTTATCTATAACATTTGTTACCATTTGAATTATATACAGTAAACACTTGGAGTTAACTCCATAGTCAAGAACGTTTTGTAAAAAATGATTATAAATGTCATGCTTTTTAAATTCATAATGAGACCTTTGCTAATTACTTTATTGAAAGAGAACAAATCAATGCCTAAGTATCTATCAGTGACACTACTCTGTCTTGCCTTGTTGAGCTGCAGCAATGAAGATAATTCATCATCCCCTTATGCTGTAGATATTACCAAAAAGCAACTAATTACAGGGCGCTGGTATTCTCAAGAACAATTAGAAGCTGGAAGTGTCGTATTTGCTAATCATTGTGCCGAGTGTCATGGCCAAAATGCCGAGGCCACAAACGATTGGAAAACGCCTAATGCAGACGGTAAATACCCTCCTCCGCCACTCAATGGATCGGCTCATGCGTGGCATCACCCTTTATCTGTTTTAAATTCTATTATTTTAAAAGGCGGGGGTGTTTATGGTGGACAAATGCCCGCCTTTGAAAAAACATTATCTCAAGAACAAATTTATTCAGCGATTGCATCATTTCAGCAGTATTGGCCCGATGACTTATACAAAGGGTGGTTATCTATGGATAAAGAATCTAGGCAATAATTGACCACACAATACATCGGCACGCATTAAAATAGTTAAAGCTTTATATGAGATTAAGAATATAGGACTCAATTTTCTTAAGACTCGAATTTCTTTAATATAGGGCAGCCGCCTTCACTATTGATACATTGCTCGGTAAGCTTAGAAAATTCATCTCTTAAAGCACTTAGATCATAAATACGTTGCTCAATGACCGCTAGTTTTTTTGCGACCAATTCTCGAACTCTGCTTTTAGACTGAATTGGATTATCTCGGAATATTAACAATTGAGCTATTTCCTCTAAGCTAAAACCTACCTTTTGAGCTTGCTTTATAAAAGTTACTCGAGCTATATCCTCTTCATCGTAAAGACGAATACCATTTTCTGAGCGTTTTACGCGGCCTAAAAGCTTTATTTTCTCGTAATAACGCAAAGTATCTGCACCTACTGAGAGCTCTTTTGCAACCTCGCCAATTTTTTTGGTTTTACTCATATCTAGATTATCCTTAATTATTGCGTATTAATGTACCTTAAGGTTAGAGCCAACTCCAATAGCAAGTATATAATAAGTTAATTAATTTTTGGGGTGTTTTATTGGATTATGAACATCGTGATTGTAGTCAAATGACCAGAATATTGAATAATTACACTTATAAAACTCCCATCATCATTCTTATCATTGTCGATTTAACTGCTAAATTATTGGCATCAAAACGACTAAATCAACTCATGCATTTTTTACGTCAAATTTAAGTATTTATCGATAGACATTTGATAAAAGAGTGTATATTGTGCGCAACATTGCTCCTTTTCCTTGATCAACCTCTTCCCTTTTTTTTGTTTGACAATACATTTTTGAGCCAGTCTTCCTTTTTTCTTTTTTACTACGTGTAAAAATGACACTAAATTAAACCTTTTATCGCAATTAGCTTACCGAGAAAATTATGCAACAACTTACATCAACAGGTCAAAATATCGTCAATGACCTTTCTTCACGCTACCATCTGAGCAACGATGCCGTTGTTCATATGCTTGTCGCTGTTAATAATGGCGGTGGCAGTATGGCTCAGTTTAACTGTCCTGAGCTGGGTGGTTCGGGTCAATGGATGCGTGGTGGCATGACGATGGTTGGTGATATGTTTAACAATGGCCTTAAATCAACGGTAGATAATATTTGTAATGAATTAGCAAATGCACTCGCTAACAATCAGATGTTTCCTGTTGTTAAGGCCGGCACACCAGGCTCTAACCAGTGGTGGCCAGCTAACCTAGGCTCACCGTTTAGTAGTGGCTCACAAAATAATACCCGCTATGCAATTTTTCCAAATCGCTTGGCAGTAGAACTAAATGGGCAAGTAACTGTTTATGATACTTTAGACAATAACATCGGTGGCGTAAGCCAGCAGCAAGGCGGCAATAACTCTCTAACTTTTAGCAGCCAGTATGGAACGATTCCGGTCAACACTTTACCTATAGTCAGTGGCAGTGGTTCAGATAAGCAAAACAATTCGGCTCCACCACCTGCTAATTTTGCTGAACCTGCATCGCAGTCGTTTTCTCAACCCCAAAAAGCTAAAGAAGAGTTTAAACCTCTCAATAATGTCTCTAATTCTTCACAGAGTTCATCAAATGAAATATTAGCGCTGATAGAAAAACTAGCGCAGTTAAAAGGTGTTGGAGTATTGTCTGAAAGCGAATATGAAACAAAAAAGAGTGAACTACTCGCTCGCTTGTAATCACAAACTAGTTAAAAGTAGAAAGCTTAAACACTAAAAAAAGTTGGATGATTTGCGTAATCATCCAACTTTTTTTGTTTCTGCTTTTACAATATTTTGACATTTATGGTTTTGGGTTGATGGATTACCACAACTTAAGGCTTAAGATAGCCGAGTAACCCAAACACCAACATCCATGGTGGATATTGCTTTACCAGTGAAAACACCTTCAATAGGAGGAATTGAATCTGGATAAGCAGACACCGCAGCGGCTATGTTATCAGCGCTTGCTAAAGCTCCAACTGTAGGATCAAAACCTTTCCAGCCTGCTCCAGGCAAATAGACTTCTGCCCAAGCATGTGTCGCACCAAAATTTTGAGAATTGGGCGGAGAATGCAAATAACCGCTTACAAAGCGTGCGGCAAATCCTAGACATCGAGCAGCTTCTATAAACACTAACGAAAAATCACGGCAAGAACCGCTATTTAACGTTAGCGTTTGCAAAGCTGATTGCACGCCTGGTTCATCACGAATAGTGTATGAAAAAGTATTGAAAATCGACTTGCACAAACGCTCTAGTAAAACATATGTCTGAATAGGCTCATCTTGCGTCCACACTGTGGCTATCCATTTACTGAGGCGATCGTATGTTGGTTTTGGGGGCAAAACACGATAAGGATCTAACAAGTTACCATCTGTAATACTGTAGGCAAAAACGCCCGAGCTAGGGTAATTTAATGCGTTCTCTTCTAAAATAAAATCAAAAGGGTTATCACTGTATTGTTGGATAATAACATCACTTTCTACCGATAAGGTTTGCGCGATAACGCCTAAATCAGCAATTGCAATAGAGTTATCTTCAACATCTTTCTGCCAGCGCAGTGGCACGTTAGGATTGACTACCAAATTGAATGACTCTACTCGACACTCACGACTTTCTCGTGGATAAATCCTAAAGCTATGCTGGCCTAACGTAACAGGCTCAGAGAAGTGATAGTAAGTCCTATGGATAATTTGAAATCTTTGCATGGTGTTAAAAATACCTTAAATTTACACAAACAGTCATTAAAGCCTTTTGGCTCGCAGGGCTTTCTTTATTGACGACATTTCACAAGATCTATTTTATAAATTACTGATCTCTAAATTGTCTGATTAATATTTTTACTTAAAACATTAATTTTAAAAAACAGTAATACTATAAATAACAGTAATTTAGTGTTATTTATTAAAGTGAATAAGAAGCAAGCTTGATGCAATTCTTCAATTTATTAGTGATGAAGAATTGTTATCAATTGAAATAAAAAATTTAGCAGCTTGATTATGGCGAATTCTAGTTAAAATTGCATCACTGTGGTCTATAAAGACAAAAGTAAAATCACTCGTTAATAAAAAGTGGGACATGAGCCAACTCTAAGACCTGAGAATTTAAAGATATTGTACATACTCAACGATAAATATAAATCATCAGGCTTGGCAAACTAGAAATTCTTGAAAAGCTGCGTAAATTATCAAAGCCCTAATTAAAGACCGATTCAGCGTATCGAAATTTGTTACTATATTATTAATATGTTCTCGCCATGATGATCCCTTTTATCACGTATGTTAAGAGCGATAAATACCCAGGAGACCGGTAGCTTTACATTTTTGTTCAGCCTATCATATATAAAAATATTACATTAAGTATGCACTGTAAATTATTGATAAATATACTTTATTAACAATTTAAATCCTCTCAATAGCATGTAGAAGAATTTGCTCTAACATCTATAAACCAATGAAGATTGATTCAATAATGTAAACTTTTTAAAGGAGAATATCTGTATAGTGGTTAGATTAACCAAAGCCATACTATCATTAGTAACATCTTTTTAGTTTTGCAGTAACTTTTTTAAAAGAGAACCATAAATACAGAATATAGATACCGAAAAATAACGGGTCTGTGTTAGCTTTCGACTCGTATTAGTTTGTATCTTTAGCCCTTAATAATTGAAATTTGTTCTATGAACATAGTCCGAAAAATATTTTTACCTGTCATTATTATAGCTGCCGGCGTGTTTGGCCTAATCATTTTATCGACTATGAAACAACCTGCCGAACAGAAAGCCAAAATAGATAAAACTCCTGTTGTAGATGTTTTCATTGTTGAGGTTCAACCCTATCAACTTATAGTTGAATCTCAGGGTATTAGCGAGCCTCTTAGTCGAACGCAGCTAATAGCTAACGTTAGTGGTGTTGTACTGTCTTATAATTCCGCTTTTAACGCAGGCGGTATAGTCGCTGAGGGTGAGGTCTTAGTTGAAATTGAAAAACTTGATTATCTGAGTGCAGTAAAGTCGGCAGAGGCTAATCTTGCTCGAGCCAAAGCTGGCTTTACCGAGGAACAAGCGCGCGCGCAGATCGCCGCTGACGAATATGCACGAGAGGGCCGCACCGGTAACGCACCAGTGTTAGGTTTACGCAAACCACAATTAGCACGTGAAAAAGCTAATATGCAGTCTGCAGAGGCAGAACTAGAGAGCGCCAAACGTAACTTACAACGAACGACTATTGTCGCTCCCTATAATGCTATTGTTGCTAAACGCAACATTGACATTGGTCAGCTAGTGGCGATAAACAGCAGTTTAGGCGAGATAATGGCCACAGATATCGCTACGGTGCGTCTGCCCATATCTCTCGATGACTACAGCAGCCTTAATCTAGGGGACTCTATATTAAGAACTGATTCTCAGCTAGACTCCAATACTCAAAGCAACATAGTCTTGTTGAGTGCGCAAACGGGCGAGCATACCAGCATCTGGTTTGGCAATATAGTGCGCGATGAGGGCGTAATTAATACTAATAATCGTCTACTCTATCTGGTAGTTCATGTTGACGATCCCTATCAATTAAAGAGTGACTTTAATAAGGATTTAAAACAAAACGTAAAGCAGGGTTTACAGCAAGGTCTAGCTACTAGGCATAATAATCCACTGCGTTTTGGTAGTTTTCTCAACGCGCAAATTCAAGGACCTATGATTGCAGCAATTGCTAGAGTGCCAAGATCTAGCTTAGTTCGTGATGAATATGTCTTTCTAATTAACAGTGAATCACAACTGGTTAAAACGCCTGTTTCAATTGTTGGCGAAGAAGACGAATTCGTATATGTTAGCAGTTCACTCAATACGGGTGATCAGCTACTTAATAGCCCTATTTTACAAGCAATACCAGGCATGAAAGTTACATTCTCCCGACGTTTAGAGTCTGCCAATGCCCAGTAAAAAAAGTCCTACTGGCGCGGCCTCAGAACTGAAGCCTGAAAATCGATCAGAACTTTATGAAGAATCTAAAGATGAATATAAAGCTGAAAACCTGAAAGGTATTATTGCCTGGTTCACTCACAATTCTGTCGCTGCCAATTTACTCATGTGGATTATCATTGTTGGTGGTATCGCATCGATTTTCACCATAGAAAAACAAACCTTTCCTAATTTCGATATCAATAATATTCAAATCCAAGTTGCCTATCCAGGCTCTGCACCACAAGAAGTCGAGCAAGGCATCCTGATGCCAATAGAAGAGGCCTTACAGGGGCTTGATGGAATAAAAAAAATACGCGCTACAGCAAGCGAAGGATTAGCATCATTCATTATTGAGGTACAAAGTGGTTATGAGCTTCTGCAACTACTTGATGAGATCAATATGCGTGTCGATGCGATACGAACCTTTCCTGAAAATATTGAACAGCCACAAGTTTTTCAGATGCGCTTTAATGATCCAGTCGCACGCATTCAAGTTTATGGTGAGCTTAGCGAGCGCGAGCTAAAAGAACTAGCCATTAGCTTTCGGCCAGAGGTTGCGGATATTGCCGGCGTTGGTCGCGCAGAACTCGAAGCCACTCGTGCTTATGAAGTGGCAATAGAGATTAGCGATGAAAAATTACAAGAATATGCCTTAGACTTTGATCAGATAACACAAGCTGTAAGAGACTCTTCTTTAGACCTTCCCGGGGGATCAATTAAAGCAGTTGATGGAAATATTCTGCTCAGAACAAAAGCCCAAGCATATTTTGGTAAAGAGTTTGCTGAAATTGTCTTACGCACAAATAATGATGGCTCGCGAATTACTCTCGCAGATGTTGCCAATATCAATGATGGTTTTGAAGAGCGCTCGGGCTTTTCGAGCTTTAACGGCCAGCAGACGGTTATGATCAATGTGTTTACGGCCGAAGGTGAGAACGATATTGATGTCTCTAATGGCGTGCGCGATTTTGTTAACCTAAAAAATACCGAGTTGCCGTCGACAGTTGCACTAGCCGTCTGGGCGGATCGCTCCTTTTATCTAAAAGACCGCTTAAATTTAATGCTTAAAAATATGGCATTTGGAGGTTTTTTTGTCTTTATTATTCTTGCGCTTTTTTTACAGCTACGTCTAGCCTTTTGGGTATTAGTTGGCATGGCGGTCAGTTTTTTAGGCGCCATGGCATTAATGCCCGCTATTGATGATCTCACTATCAATATGCTTACCTTGTTTGGCTTTATTTTGGTTTTAGGTATTGTGGTGGATGACGCTATTATTATTGGCGAAAGCGTCTACTTAGAAATTGAAAAAAATGGACAATCACCGACTTCGGTTATTGTTGGTGCAAAGCGCGTTGCGATGCCAGCGACCTTTGGAGTGCTCACCACTATTTGTGCCTTTATTCCAATGGTGTCGATTGGCGGAATGATGGGTGCATTCTGGGGTAGCATCGGTTGGATTGTTATTTTATGCCTTGGTTTTTCATTGATTGAGTCAAAGTGGATATTGCCAGCCCACTTAGCACATATGAAAAATCACAAAAATAAAACAATTCACAAAGACAGCATCAGCAAGCCCAACTTTTTTAATCGAATTCGATCAAACATAAGCTCTGGCTTACAGTCTTTTTGTGACAATAAATACCGACCGTTACTCGATCTGAGTCTAAAGCATCGATATAACACCATGGCAATATTTCTTGCGCTGATGCTTTTATCGGTGGGCTTAGTCAAAGGTGGTTTTATACGCTGGGAGTTTTTCCCAAAATTACCCAGTGACTTTATTCAAGCAGAAATCGTTATGGAGACCGGCACCAATTCTAAGGTGACAAATGCTGCCGTCAAACGCGTAGCTATGGCTCTTGAGCAGGTCGATAAAAATTTACAAGCAAGCAACAACGAATATGCCCTCACCCACTACTTTTCTGGCTCCTACACTGAAACTACCGGTATGGTGATTGTCGAATTAACTAAAGGTGAAGATAGAGAAACTAATTCTTTTGAAATTGTGAATTTATGGCGTGAAGCTACAGGCTCAATAGCAGGAGCTAAAAGCATCAACTTCAGCCAAATGATGGGAGGACCAAAGCAGGGAAAACCAATTTCATTTCAGCTTCGCGGCAATAATATTGATCAACTGCGTGGGGCAGCCTCAGAACTTAAGCAGCAGCTTGCTAATATAAAAGGTGTCTACGATATAGAAGACTCTTATAGCGATGGTAATCGCGAGATTTTAGTGTCGCTGACACCCAATGGCGAGTCTTTAGGCTTTACCTTGAGCGATGTGGCGCGTCAGGTTCGGCAAGGTTTTTATGGCGCTGAGGCCCAGCGAATTTTACGTGGCACTGAAGAAGTCAAAGTAATGGTTCGCTACCCATTAGAATCTCGTCGCTCGGTTAGCGATCTTCAGTCAATGCATTTACGCTCGCCAAGCGGTGTATTAGTGCCTTTCGCTGAGATTACCACGATCGAATTCACAGAAGGCTCACCTAGTATTACTCGCATTGACCAATTTCGCTCAGTGACGGTCTCTGCCGATGCTGAAGCAGCTATTATAGAAGCTCGTCAGGTCATTGCCGAAATCAAAACTAACTTTGAAAACAAGATTGCCCCAAAGTATCCGCAGGTGAGCTTTGCCCTCGAGGGTATGTCACAAGAAGAAGCTGACTCTTTGACCGATCTCGCACTAGCTGCTTTTGGTGCGTTACTAGGGATTTATGCACTATTAGCAATCCCGCTTAAATCCTATAGTCAACCGCTGATCATTATGTCGGTTATTCCTTTTGGAGTTATTGGTGCATTAGTGGGTCATTTACTGCTGGGCCTGTCGTTTTCAATTCTTTCAGTTTTTGGTTTGGTGGCGTTGTCGGGGGTCGTTGTCAACGATAGTTTAATTATGGTCGACTTTGTAAATCGTGCCCGAGCGCAGGGCTTACCTATCAAATCAGCAGCATTACAAGCGGGAACGCAGCGTTTTAGAGCAATTATATTGACTTCTGCCACCACATTTTTTGGACTACTTCCCATTGTGCTTGAGAGCAGCTTACAAGCACAAATTGTAATTCCAATGGCGATATCACTAGCCTTTGGTATTTTATTCGCGACGGTGATTACGCTTATTCTTATTCCTAGTCTTTATTTGATGCTAGATGACTTACATCAATTACTTGAAAAGCTCAACGTCAAAAAAAGATCTGAGTTGACGCATCCATAACGCTGATTAATTAATGCTGATTAATTAATGCTGATCAATACGGTAAAATTTTTAAATATTAATAGATAAGCTTTCCTTAAAAATATTTCTCAAAAAAGTACAGATAGAAGACGATGGTTTTAGCAAAGACTTTTTTATTTTATAGGTGTAAAAAATAAAGAATATTGACTCAAACCAATGAAACCGTATAATAAAATCTGCTATTTTCAACAATATGCAGGAGAGATTGGGTTATTTAAGCCCAACGCCGAAGGAGCAACTTCCCGTAAACTCTCAGGCAAATGTACTGCATAATCGGTTAGCAATCTGGAGAGAGGTGTTGATCACCCACCGAAGGCGAAAACGACTGTAAATCGTCGTGAAACGCTCAGGTTCCAAGACAGATGGGTAATAGCATTTTGATGCTTATGTTAATCTTAAATTGTCAAGGAAACTGAAATGTCTGAATCAAAAAAAACAATCGCTGTCGTCGGTGCTGGTATAACTGGTATAACAACGGCCTATTCACTTATGAAGCGCGGTTTTAATGTAACCGTGTTCGATCGCAATCGTTATGCAGCAATGGAGACAAGTTACGCTAATGGCGGACAGCTCTCTGCCTCTAATGCCGAAGTATGGAACAAATGGTCGACCGTTTTAAAGGGCATGAAATGGATGTTTTCGCCGGGGGCGCCGCTGCTAATAAATCCATCGCCTAATTTTCATAAGTATTCATGGATGGCTGAGTTTATGGCGGCGATTCCACACTACGAAAAAAATACCATTGAAACTGTCCGTCTTGCGATAGCCGCTAGAGAACATCTCAAAAGCCATGCTGTTGCAGAGGGCTTTGACTTTGACTGCGAAGACCGCGGTATTCTTCATGTATTTACCAATGAAAAAGAGTTTGAAGCTGCAAAAAAAGTTAACGATTTATTAGCCAAAGGTGGGTTAGAACGTCACTCAATAACTGCAGATGAAGCCCGAAAAATAGAACCTGCAATCCAAACAGAGCTCAGCGGTGCTTGTTTTACCCCTAGCGATTTTACAGGTGATATTCACAGTTATTCTGTTGGACTTTCTCAAGCTTGTGAGCGCAAAGGCGTTGAGTTTCTATATCGCACTGACATTACATCTCTTGAACCTAAAGATGATGCTATTGAGATAACTTGGACAGATAAAGAAAACTCGATAATCACTAAAAATTTCGATAATATCGTTGTTTGCGCAGGCGTCGGCAGCCGCAATTTGGCAAGTAAGCTTGGAGATAGAGTGAATATCTATCCCGTTAAAGGCTACTCAATTACAGTTAATCTCAATGACGAAGAAAGTCAAAAGGCCGCTCCTTGGGTAAGCCTGCTTGATGATGACGCAAAACTAGTCGTTAGTCGCCTGGGTAAAGAACGCCTCAGAATTGCAGGCACAGCTGAATTCAATGGCTACAATCTTAATATTCGCGATGACAGAATAAAACCTATTACCAAATGGTGTGAACGGTTTTTTCCTAATGTTGCCACAGAAAAAGTTATCCCTTGGGCTGGTCTAAGACCAATGATGCCAAGTATGTTACCAAGAGTAGGTGCAGGTAAAAATCCTCGAGTTTTCTACAATACGGGACATGGACATCTTGGTTGGACACTATCGGCAGCCACCGCTGAGCTAGTAGCAGAACAAGTGCTTCAAGCAATGCAATCTGGTAGTTAACAATAATTTTACTAGCTAATAAAAATGTGGGTAGACGCATTGATTTGCCCACATTAATTTTAAAAAAATATAAACTGTCAACGTTAAATAGCCCAACACTTATTTTAGATACAAAATACTTACTCTTTTAAAAACAATTTTTCATTGATGCTTTAAAAAGCCTACGCCATTAATAATATTTAAAAGAACCATCATTAACCAAATATCAAGCAATGGTCTGGTATTAGATTACAATAAATAACTTAAAATAAATTTTTAGTTATTTATTGCCACCGACAATTAAAACTACAAAAAATAAGATCAGGCACAAATCATCTTATACACTCTACAACTCGTAAAATCTTCAATTAACTTACATGGCATTTAAATGACAACCCTAGTTTGGTTTACAGATGATCTTCGTGTGCATGATAATCAGGCACTATATTTAGCTAGTCAGCGATCAGAGCCACTAGTTTGCTTATATTGTGTGGATGAAGACTGGTTTAAGCCCAATCAATATGGATTAAAACGTATTGGTGATCAGCGTTGGCAGTTTTTAAATGAGACCTTGCACGCATTAAATGTCTCGTTAAAAAAATACGGACAACGCTTATGTATATTATTAGGCTCTCCTGTTGCTGTCATCGGCAATATTATTGAGAAATATAATATCACTTCTATCTATTGTAATAGCCAAGCTGGATATTACGAGAACAGAAATTGGCAAACATTAAAAGACAAGTATGTTTCAGTAAGTTTTAATCGTGTTGAATCATCTACCTTATTTGCCGGCCATCAGCTGACACATATTGATGAATTCCCTAAAACCTTTTCTAAATTCCGGCATCACGTTGACTCTATTGATTTTACTATTGACCCCTTAATTAATATAAGTCACCGCATTGAATTAATTCTTCCTCCAGCGATTTCGATCGACAATAGTGAACTACCTACTGTTATCGATAATAATCCTAACACTAGTTTTGTGGGTGGTGAGAAAGTTGCACTTGAGCACCTGACAGCATATTTTTTAAGTGCAGCTCCAAGTACCTATTTTGACACACGTAATGAATTAGAGGGATGGCTTTTATCGACTAAGCTTTCGCCATGGCTTGCAAATGGCTGTTTATCACCACGAAAAATTGTCTCAAGTTTATTAGAGTATGAAGAAAATCATGGCGAAAACAAATCGACACGCTGGATTTATTTTGAACTTTTATGGCGCGAGTATTTCCACTGGTATGCTTACCATTACGGTAAAGATATGTTTGCTTTTAGAGGTATCGTTAATAAAAAATTATTAACTAGCTTTTACCCCCAAAGATTCAAGCAATGGTGCCATGGTAAAACGCCCTATCCTATTGTTAATGCTTGCATGAATCAACTTAATAGTACGGGTTACCTATCAAACCGTGGCAGACAAATTGTCTCTAGTTGTTTGGTAAACGAACTTCAAATAGATTGGCGCTGTGGCGCTGCATTTTTTGAGCAACAACTTGTTGATTATGATGTAGCTAGCAATTGGGGTAACTGGCAATATGTTGCAGGTGTTGGCTGTGATCCTCGTGGCGGCAGACATTTTAACCTTGATAAACAAACACAATCTTATGATCCAGAAGGCACATTTATAAAAAAATGGGGCGGCGAAGATAACGCTGGAAAACTCGATTATATTGACGCTGCCGACTGGCCTATTTGATTTATATAAAAAAGATATTAATGCTCTGCGGCTACTTTTTTACCTAAATAAAACTTAATCTACAGCTTGTATATGAAATCACTGCTGTCCCGTTAACTTTCATAACAATACCATTTGATTAATATCGGGTAATTTGTCATCGGGCGGATCGCCTCTAAGCAGAGCCATTAACCCTCGCTTTTCAAATAAATTAAGCTGTAATAAGCGTAATATTTGTTGCATACTT
>JAWUWW010000008.1:0-86368 GCA_034111645.1 Cellvibrionaceae bacterium | reverse complement strand
CATCCTCTCCTGCATTTCGACCAAACCTTATTTGGATATGTACGAAAGCATTTAATGCGGAACAAGTCGCAACAACATTAGTTGAGAAGTACCCAGATGCAGCCATTATCTTGCTTCACAATGGAATGGGCCCACAAGAAGCCATTCAACAGCTAGCGCCCAACCTTTGCATTTTGGGTACAACTACATGCGGTGCCTACCAGCATAAAGTCAACCACTACACCCAAACACTAGGTGGACAAACGTTACTGGGGTGCCCTACTGGGATTGCACAGGACTCTAAATCAAGAACTATACTGGATGAGATTATTGACAGTTCCAGCGATTTCTGTTTGCAGAAAAGTGATGATCTCGAGAGTGAACTTTGGAATAAACTCTTGGTGAATGCGGTCATTAATCCTATAACGGCTTATTATCAAATATTGAATGGAGAGCTATTGAAACCGAAATATAAGAAGGATATTTCCAGTATATGTGATGAAATCAACAGGATTCGAGTTGGTCTCGATCTCCCCATGATAAAATATCCTATTGAGAAGATATTGAACGTTGCTGCGTTAACCCATTCAAATCGGTCATCGATGGCAGAGGATATTCGACTGCACCGAAAAACCGAGATTGATTTCATCAACGGTTACCTGATAAAAAAAGCTAAATCTTTAGGGTCACCAAGCTTTCATCTAGAAAAATGGTATCATTTAATTGTCTCTCGGACAGCTTCCTAAGTAAACATACATAAACCATTTATGCACACACAGAACTCATTACTAAACGCTGGCAGAATTTTCTAGCGACGCGTCTAGCTCGGGCACCGCATCAAAAAGATCTGCAACTAAACCATAATCTGCCACATCAAAAACAGGAGCATCTGGATCTTTATTGATCGCAACCACTATACGTGAGTCTTTCATTCCAGCGAGATGTTGAATTGCACCTGAAATACCCACAGCGAGGGATAGCTCAGGAGCAACAACTCGACCGGTTTGTCCTATCTATAAATCGTTGGCAACGTATCCTGCATCAATGGCTGCTCTCGAGGCACCAACGGTACCCTGAAGTTTATCCGCTATCGAATAAAGGAGAAAAAAGTTTTTGCTACTGCCTAAGCCACGACCTCCAGAAACCACAACCGGTGAAACTTCAAGCTCGGGGCGTTCGGAAACCACTAATTCTAGTGATAACCGACGCGAATTATTTTGAATAAATTCATCAGTGTTGATTGATATTTTACTCGCTATTTCTTTGTTGTCTGCGGCTGAAAATGATGTTGTGCGAACTGAAATGACTCTTATATGATCCTGTATTTACATTCTAGCAATCAGATTTCCAGCATAAATCGGCCTAAGAAAAATCGATTCAGACTCTATTTCAATCACATCGGATAAAGCCTGAACATCCAAAAACCCTGCAATTCTTGGTAAAATATTTTTACCAAATGTATTGGCTGCTCCCAAAATATGACTGTAGTCGTCGGCTATAGAAGCTACCAGCGTAGAAATATTTTCAGATAGCTGTGTCTCATAACATTCAGCATTGTCCAAAATCACACTGCCAACACCATCAAGCGCGGCCGCTTGCTCGGTGACGGCATCACAATTATATCCCGCTATCAATATACAAATATCATCACATATATTTTTCGCGGCATTGACCACATGAGCAGTTGAAAAATGTAAAATTTAATTATCGTGTTGTGCAAGAATAAGTATTTTCATTAAATCACCTTAGCTTCATATGTCAGCTTTTCAAACAGCTCTTTCACGTTAGCCAAACGGGCACCATCTTTACGCGAGGCCGGTATAGCGACACTGAGAAGCGTTAGTCTTAATTGTGAGTCCACCTGTAAATCGACAGCTGGCATTACCGTAATTGGTTTTTTCTTGGCTTTCATCATATTTGGTAAGGACACGTAGCGAGGTTATCGACGCTAAACTTATCTCTACACAATGACATCGACTTTTTTACAAATTACGCGCACTGATTTAACAGTGCCCCCTAAGCTCGAAAGATTTTAGCTTTTTTACACCGCGGACATTGCTGTTTATGATTATAAAATGCTGGATTTATTTGAAGACGTTAGCATTAACAGCTTGATAGGTGACTAACAGCTCAAGCCGGTTAGATTAAATATGATTTTTAGTCATTTCTAGCCAAAGCTGATGGTTTAACTCGAGTTTATTATCGATTATACTAGACGATCGGTCTAATATTTGACGGTTCAAGGCCTTGCAACAATTGGACTCTCTTGGCCTATTAATTAGTAAATTCTAGTAACAGAGTAGCGGCATATGATCGAAGATCACTTAAAAAAATCCCCAGAGTGGCGCTATTTATTGCTGGAATGTTATGAGCTTTATCGCCATCTAGATTCTGGCGGCAGCGAACTTATTCGCTCTCATCAACGCAAGGTTCGTGAGGCAATTAGTCGTACTATGAAAGCTAACCCTCAAATTAATATTGATGCTCTTGCCGATAAACCAGTGACGAAGCATCTTAAACGAGCACTTGATAAAGCGAAAAACCTACCGCATGTGTCCTCGGCAATAAGATCATTCGAATCGATACATAAAATGCTGAACTGGCAATACGGTTATGAAAAAATGCCTCGGGCACTAGAGGATAAATATGCTTATGCAGAAATTTGCGGACCAAATGGTCCTGTATTATCAAATGAGGTGATTTTGGGTGTTGTATTGTTCGCGCCTGGTTGCGTATATCCTTCTCATGCCCACGATGGCATCACCGAGAGTTATATTTGCCTATCGGGATCGGTATCCGAAAATCATCAGGGTGTTTACTCGCCTGGATCAATGATTTTTAATCCCCCAGCACATACCCATCGAATTACCGTATCCAAGAGAGAGCCAGCTCTACTTTTATATGCTTGGGTTGGGGACCAAGATAAATCAAATAAACAAGAGATGCTTTTTAAGCGCAAAAAGACTTAACTCGATTATTGTTAATAACGCTTCAAAGTAATTATTATTTTTGTAAACTAATCTGTCGTCCGGCCCATAATGGGGCCTCTACCGTGATAGATTTTGTTAGAGCGCTCTGAACTGTTTTGGGAAGTTCGATAGCTCGTGCATCACGAGTACTATAAGGCAAACCCATAAATTCTGCGGTAGCGCTTAAGCTACCGTTAACCATCATTTGGTGTGCGAACCATATCCTTTTTTCATCAAAACCTATTAACATCGTCTCGATTTCGATTAATGCGGGTGATCGCACTTCTTTAAGGTAGCGTAAATGAGTTTCAAGCGTATACAGTGCACAGCCAGTTTCATCAAAATAGTGAACTCCAATGCCAAGGTAATCTTGTAGTTTCCAAGTAGCGTTGCTGAAGGGAACTAGATAATAGGCTTCATTCAGATGCCCATAGGCGTCGAGCCAACCATCTTGCAATGGTTCAGAGTGGAATTTATAAATTGTCATAATACTGCCCTTTTAAAATCTTACTAAAAGATAGCTCGAGTATAGTTTCAAGCGGCTCATATAGATGAATTGCGCGAGAAGACTTCTGTTTAGAGGCATTATAGTTTTTTATAAATTGCTTCACCACTTTAGACGCGAGATAATAGCGTTAGCCCCTTATCTTATGCCTCATACGATACTCTGGCGCCTTCATTTAGATTGATATTTACAGGCTCAACTAGAACATTATGAAAATCTTACTCACAGGTGCTACAGGCACGCTAGGCTCTCAAATCTTATTTTTTTTATTGGAAGAAAAATTTGATAGTCTCGAAATGTTATATCTGCCTGTCCGAGAGAAAGCTTCTGCCTCACCAAAAGAACGTATTTTAAAAATATTAGAAAGCGATTTTGCCCCAGAATTTATTAAAATTAATTTGCCTAAAATATTAGCTAAAATTACTGTCGTCTCTGCTAAAAATATTTTAAATCCAGACACCTTTCTTACTGGCGCAAAACTTACGCACTTTATTCACTCTGCAGGATTTGTGAATTTATCTGTGCTTCCAGGGGCCAAAGATGAAATATTTAAAGAAAACTTTGAATTCACAAAAACAATCTTCGAAGCTTATGCAAGCTTTATTGAAAAATTTATTTATATAAGCACTGCTTTTTCTGCAGGAAACGTCGGCGGTATACTTGCCAACGATTACTTAACAATAAAACCTACCGAATATAGAAATCATTATGAAGCCTCTAAATATGCGGCTGAAAAATTCTTAACAGAAGCCGGCGCTATAGCAAATATTCCTATTCAAATATTACGACCAAGTGTATTGGGAGGAAACATAATGGATACGTCTAATTTCTTCATTTCAAAATATATGGTATTTTATTTATTCGCTAAATTTTTTCATAAAAGTAATTCTGAAGATAGAGTGCGGATTACTGCACATACAGAAAGCGGCTTGAATATTATTCCAACAGATTATGCCGCAAAGGTGATTGTATCGGTCTTTGATACTGATATCGAACAACTAAACATAGTTCATTCGAAAACAACTCATATTGTAAAAGGAATAACTAAAATTTTAGACACTGTCTCTTTTAATAATTTTAAACTTACCCAAAAAGTTATTTGTACAACAACTGGTTTTGAATCAAAACTCGAGAAGTTTTATTACGATACTATAGGCCTACATTTAACCCCTTACCTTACATCAAAACCTTGCGAGTGGGACACTACTTTATTGCAAGAAATTCTACCTATACCCGCTTATAATTTAGAAGAATATTTAGGCGATACTATAAAATTCGCGCAAGCGAACGAATTTAAAAATCAGCCGTGGTAATAAACATTAATAAAACATCGCCTGATGAAATTGATGAAAGTTTTCGAAACGATAGTCAGCCAAATGTATATAGTCTGGCTCAAAGCTATAATTGACTAAACACGACGGCATATTTGCATTACGACCCGCCTCAAGATCATAACGATAGTCTCCTACCATCATCACCTGATCAACCGGCAACTTAAATCCCCGAGCAATATCTAGCAAAGCACTTGGATGGGGTTTAGGTTTTGAATCTTCACGCGTTAACAACAACGTTATTGGAATATTATTTTTTTCGACTTTTATTTTTGACGAACGCTGTGAGTTACGAGTAACAATTGCCATTGGCAGTGCTCGCGCGGCACATTCGTCCACAAACTCCTTGGCCCCCGCTATCCAGTCACAAGATTGAGCATCCTGCATTTCATGGTAATGAATAATATTCATGGCCTCGTGCTGCTGTTTTTTTGTTGGTAATTGTCCGATATAAACCAAAGCATCTTCTTCAATAGGACAGCCTATTTCAGCCTTGATGGCTAAAAAATCTAACGATGAGGTCACCAAAGTACCGTCTAAATCAAAAATAAAACCTTTAATATTTTCCAATATATACGCCTTGTATTAATGTGCAATTATGACTTTTTTACGCGGTCGTTAAGTAGGCCAGATCAAAAACCGTTTTTAATTTGACTTAGCTATTAATTTAAAAGCCGTTATATATCAGCGATTGAAGTATTGAAAGATTTGCCTTAGATAGAAGTACTCATCTAAAAAGCTAAATTAAAATTTAGGTTACCTTTTAATAAGAGCCTACTTTATTGTGGGCTGACTAAGATCAATATTTATGCCTTGAGATAAAAGTTCTTCCGTGCGTTCTTGCGTGTAACTTCTATAGCTTTGCTTTTTATAAAATTCACCGGCTACAAACCGAAGCGATTCTTTAAAGTGATGCGGAAAAGTGAGGCTATCATGTCTTCGATGTAATTTATTTTCATTAAAAAAAAGTACTCCTGGACGATATATCATTTGATATTTATCAACTAGCTTGTTTGCAGTCGTCTGCTTGCCATCGACATCGATCATAGCTTGGCTTGAAGATGCATCAATTCGAACTACCGTAAAAGGTACCATTTCTTTTTGCACTAAAGCGTCAGCAAGTAATCCATCATAAAACTCCTTACAATCATAACAACTACTATCTTCAATAATGACCATTAACGGGCCTTTAACAAGAGAAAGATCTGTGATATTTGAGAATAGTGGATTGGCTTTAGGCTGGTAAATATCTTTATTTACATTCTTATTAATATATTCAGAAAGTTTTTCGGTTTTATAAGATTTACTTTGTACATATTCAAGAATGAGCTTAAAACGTTCGGGGGCACGATAACCATTAACCCGAACCACTTGCTTATTATTTGAATCTAAGATGACTATTGCGGGTGTGGCGCGAACATTAAGAGTGTTCGACAGCTCTTTTTCTGTTACTACCAAGTCCTCGTTAAAAGCTATTTCACGATCGCCTCTTACATTAATAGAGATAGTATCAAAGTTCTGCTGAATAAAACTCGTTAGTGGCTCGGCTTCAAAAGACTCAGTGAGCATACGATCACAGTAGGGGCAGTCATTGAGTTGAAAGAATAATAAAACATGTTTATTCGAAGCCGTTGCTTCATCAACATCTTCGGCAATATCTAAAAAACTTTGTTTAAACCAGCTTGGGGCAACATGAGCGCTTCCGCCAACAATTTCACCCCTTACAGGTGCTTCAGTACTGCTGACATAATTAGAAAATAGACATGACAAAACAAACAATAAAAAAAATTTATAGTTAGGCTGAATATTCATATTTTCCTCTTATTATTAATATTATGGAGCATGCAACAGGTGCTTAGATTATCTTAATTAAAATGTTTTAAATTTTATTTCTCAAGGCTTATTAACTTTAACTGAATACAAAATCATAGCAGTGAAAATGTACTTTAATAACCTTAGAATTGATCTATAAAATAAACGATTTATTAGTATAATTGAATAAGAACAGAGTAAGAAGGCAACTAATAGTCAATAACCATTACCGCCTTTATATAAAAAATTGAGTAAACCTTTAATGGATAAAGCTATAGCCTTATAGGAAATCTAATTCGCTTTGAACCAAGTTAATACCATCTTGCGCGCAATCTTCATCTGTTTGTCCTGAAGGGGCACCAGACACACCTATGCCACCAACTAATTCGCCACCGGCAGTAATAGTTAAGCCCCCTTTAGACATTATTAGGCCCGGAGCTCGACCAACAGGAGTATTAGAACGACTGTCGAGATCGGCTGTGGATACATTAAACATTACCGCAGTATATGCCTTACCTCGACTAATAGTTTCAGTAATAGGCGCAGCAAACGTGTCTCTTAAAATCACTTGTGGATGACCGTTTCGAGTCACGATAGTAACGCCCACTTGAATGCCTTTTTCTCGGCAAGATTTTATTGCGCCTTTTGCAATTATAATCGCGGTATCTAAGGATAAGCGCTGAGTAGCAAATATGGCTACTTTATTTTCATCTTTATCCTCGGCAATTACTGGCGTTATTGATCCCAAATTAAACGCTATAATTGATGCGATTAAGGCTATTTTCTTCATCTTACTCTCCTGTTATTATTATATTATTTTTATCATATTACACTATACTATATTATATAATAAACTCTTTTCGTTTAAAGCCTCTTAGCATTTCTTAATTTTCAAATTTTCTTGGTCAGCAAATGATTCTAGTTTAGGCAAGTAGAAGTTGAAGCATGGCATCGAATAAAATTTGTCGCAGATATAATATTTCATGCCTTTTGAATAAAATAATCAGCAGGCTTGAAAGTATCTTTAATTTTTTGAGTTATTGAACTTAAAAACGATGTAGAAGATTGTTACGCGATTACAGTTATAAAAATTATAATAAATATTCCCTTGGAGGGAAGGCCTTTCCAGCATTACTGACTGAAATTTTATCTAAGGTTATAGAAAAAAGCTTGTCCGCCTCTACTGGACCGATATTATTACAAAGCTTTACGTACAGTGTGCGCACAGAGTCTTTTAACATTTTGTGAGACCTAGGTTGAAAATCGGTATTCAACATGCCGACAGGTTTTTTATAAAAAGCAGCTACAGCAATTCGCTCAGAAGAGCGCAAGCCTATTTCTGTTAACTCTAAGATGAAAAAATGATGAATATTTAGATGTTGAGATTCAACACCATAATTTCTTTTAAGCAACCTTTCTATTAGGGCAAAAAATTGTATATATACAATAAAAATCGTATCTTCTTGCATAGTTATCCCTAGCTGTCTTTATGAAAAAGAGGATTTTGTTGAAATTCTGGATAACCTTGTTCGTGGTGCTCTGAGTAATCTAATCCCTGTAACTCTTGTTCAGTTGTAGCCCGCAAACCCATTAGTCCATCGATTATTTTAAAAAACAGATACATCGTTGGAAATACCCAAACAAAAGCAGCGGCAATACCGACTAATTGAATTCCAATAATATCAATATTAAACATATCATCGGCATAAAAAATTCCTGCGGCTAGAGTACCCCAAACACCACAAAAACCATGTACTGATACTGCGCCTACGACGTCGTCTATTTTGAGTTTTATTAACAACTTATCGCCCCAAAAATAAATAACACTTGCTATCAAACCAGTAAGAATTGCAAAAATTGGTGTCATGCTTGCACAACCCGCCGTTATACCTACTAACCCAGCTAAGCTACCATTAACTGTTCTTGACGCTAGAAGTTTAGTACCAGTAAAAATACTAATGAGCAAAATACCCGCTGCCCCAGCGGCAGCCGCTAGTTGCGTGTTGTAAACTATTAGACCTATATCGCTTCCAGCTGCTAGCGTGCTTCCTGCATTAAAACCAAACCAACCGAACCATAAGATAAGCCCCCCAAGAGCAACATACATCATATTGTGGGCTGGAATTGTAAATGAGATATTACTATTGTCTTTGAATCGACCCAACCTTGGACCAATCACTAAAATACCTGCAAGTGCACACCAGCCACCTACAGAATGCACAACACTAGAACCCGCAAAATCAATAAAGCCTAAGGACGCTAGCCAACCAGAACCTTCATAAAAGCTCCCCCAAACCCAACTTCCATAAATTGGATAAATCACAGCGCAAATAAACACCGCCGATATTAAATATGCACCAAACTTTGTTCGCTCGGCCATAGCGCCACTCATTATTGTGACAGCAGTAGCCGCAAACATAGTTTGGAAAAAAGCAAAGCCAAGCTCACTGCCTTCAGTTGACGAAAAAGCAAAATTATCTTCACCGAACCAACCAGTGCTGTTAGTTCCAAACATCAAGCCGAAGCCAATCAGAAAAAAAACTAATGACCCCACACAGACATCAAGATAATTTTTCATAATCACATTAACGGCATTTTTTGAACGGGACATACCGCTCTCAAGCAATCCAAAACCTGCCTGCATTAAAAAAACCAGCACACCAGCAATAACTATCCAGACTAAATCAAGAGATGATTGCAGTTCGCCTATTAGATCGTTAACTGTTGGCTCTTGCGCATAAATGGAAGATGAAAAGAGCAGAAGTAACAAAGATATTCGCCAAAGAAACATGAAGCGTTCTCACTTATCTGATATGAAGTACTTCCTCATAGCAATAAACTTACCAACAAATTCGTCTTGAAAACCCTTTAATTTGGCCTTACTGTTAATTTTATCGTCGGTTATGCACTATAAAAAACAATTAATATTACAGTGCGCACCAAAATGTAGCACAAAATACTAGTTTATGCCTATTATAAATTCTGTTGATCACGACATCTGTTATAGAAGGACAAATGTCTGCGAGATCAAAACGCAGAATTCGATTTATAAGATCCTTATGAACCTTGATCTTGTGCATCATATGAAGACTTATCGGTCAGAGCAATTACTGATTTTTGACACATCTTTAGTCTGATCGATTTTTTGACTTTCCTTATTTACTTACAAAGGCAGCATGATGAGCCTATCCTTTGCTTTTATTTAAATGACTTCTATAATCAAATTAATAGCTTGAGGTAAAAGCCATGCAAATAGAAGAAAAACGTCAGTTTTCACGGGTATCCCTTGTCGCTGAGGCTAAACTGATTCAGAGTGGTCAGTGTTGGCTTGGACATGTGGTAGATATTTCATTCAAAGGCGTACTCATCAATAGCCCTTCGCCTTTCATCTTTAAAAATAATAAAGTTATCATTGCTGAGATATTTTTGAGAATCACGACAGCCTCAAAATTGAAGTCAAAAGAGCGCGTGATAATGGCCAACTTTATGGCTTTAATTTTTTAGAGTTTAATACAGACGAAATGTCGCTTCTACGTAATATTATTAAAGATAATTTACATGATGAAGAATTAGTGTCTGGAGTTGTTGAAGGAATTACTTAGTCAAAAGCGAATTGATAAGTTGCAATAAAAAATAAGTCTTTATTGTTTGACCGTAGGCAGAAAAAAAAATGGCTTTGATCGCCAAGTCTTTGGTCGCAAGAACGTATCTACAAAAGGTTAACATTTAAAGCTTAGTTGTGTGGTCATTAAACATAAAATCATAGGCTTGTAGCTGCATCAATAAGCGTACCTGACTTAATCTCCTCCATAGAAAAAGTAGAGCTCACATCAATTAGGCCTGGCACCTTAGCAACCAGTTTTTGATAAACTTCGTCGTAATGGTCAAGGTCTCTTACTGCAATTTTTATCAAGTAATCAACATCTCCCGTCATTCTGTGACATTCGATTATTTCTGACATTTCGTTAATGCATTTGGCGAAATGTCCCAACCAATCAATATTATGCTTTTCAATTTTTAACGTTACAAATGCCGTTGTTCCCAAACCAATCAGCTTTCGATTAATTAAAATTGTATTCCTTTCAATCACGCCACTTTCTTGTAAGCGTTTAATGCGTCGCCAACACGGATTATTGGTTAAACCTACCTCATGGGCGATAGCTTGAACAGATAAGGCTGAATCATTCTGCAATATATTAAGAATCTTTATATCTTTAGCATCTAATTCTACCAAAGTAACATTTTTCATTAATTTATCCCAATTTTATATAAATTTAAAGGGTATTATGGGATGCGATTAATTACAACAACAAATATACTTATCCTATTAGCAATTCATAATAGGATGTATCTAATGGCTCCACTTTTATCAACTTTGTTCAGCAACCATCCAAATTCTGTTGGCGAAACATATCTATCTCACTTAATTACCGCTAGTAGCTTTTCCTTTAAGATGATATTTGGCGGGCTAGCATGTCTGTTACATGCGATATTTCCATTTTTATTTATCAAAACCAGTAGCGGCTTGATTTCACAACTCCACGATTCGATGGTAAAGCACAGATCAAAAAAAGCAGTGATTGAAAAAAATTAATTCGTAAACTCTAAAACAACGAATTTGCAGTAGTTAAGAATCTTATTAAGGTGCTCGCATACAATCACCTTAATAATCAAAATAGACTTACGAAACCATAATATTTATTGTAATTCGGTCAAATAGAGAAGGATTTGAATAATATAGCCAGATATATACTTTCTGAGAAAAATATGACTTCTAATAATGATTATTAAAATTTAAAACGTGGCCTGTCTTAAATACATCAAGCTACTAGAGATAATCTCTTGCTGAGCTATCCCATGTAATACCTTTTTTTAGTTGCCTAACTGGCATACCGCCATAAACACAATTAGGTTCTAAGAACTTATCCCGAACAATGCTACCTGCAGCAACAATACTATCAGCTGGAATATGGCTGCCCTTTAAAATTGTTGCACGACAACCTATCCAAACAGACTTATCAAGAACTATAGATTTAGGTGGATTCAACACATTACCATTAAGATCAAAAATACTATGCTGATCCGAGTCCAAAAATACAACACCCCAAGACACTATATTATAATCACCAAAGGATATTAATTTGTGACAAATAATTGAGCTCTCAGCAGAAAGATTGAAGCGATTACCAAATATCAATTCGGCATCTTTTCGGACAATAATTTTACAACCATGTCCTAACTTAGCCTTACCATTAAACTTAACCGTACCAACAACATGCCAAATTGTGCGTGATCTAGCACGGTCAAAGTGTTCAACATCACCAAATCCAATTCTAATAGAGGCTACAGTAACTCCATCATATAGAAGCACCTGCCCTTTTAACTTTGACAAAACTACTCGGTGACTAATTATAACCGGAAGCCTGATGGCTTGCTTAAATGGAAAGTAACGTAAGTTAAATACTAAACTTTTTGGTAAAGCCATTAAATATAACAAAAATCTACGCATTTAATATCTCTATGACACCTTATATTTTTTGGCAATTACAGTAAGTCATTTACTGTCGGTTTAAGTTTTCATCGAAGGTTACATGTTTAGGGTTATGGAGTACATAACTAAAGGTATTTGCGTGCTTAATTGTTCAGCTTCGTCAATTTAACCATTACCGAGAGTCAACGAATCTACACTATGGTTATAAATATAGAATTGATAGTATATTCAGGATCTGTTTATAAAGTACCTTTATTACAATATTAACTTAATTAATCAATATTTTTTGAACAAATTATTGTTGCCAGATAATAGAAAATTTCAAATGAATTGCTAATTTGACCACTTGATTTTTATTATTAAGTATTAAATATTTACAATTACTTCATATTAAAATTTGCACTAACAATAACAAAGATGAGGCTATTACACCTATTACAGGAATGATGCTAGGGACTTGAAAGCCTTTATAAGCATGGTTTTTTTTTATAATTAGTAGGCTTGAGTTTACTAAAACAAATAAACATAAAATAATAAAACTAGTCAGCGTTGCTAGTTGTGCTAACGGCATCCATAAGGCGAAACATAAAACGAAAAAACTAATAAGAACGGTTGCGATAATAGGGGTATGCGTTGTCGAATTGATCGTCGATAAGAACCCCAGGGTTTTTGATGTTTGGGTTAAACCATAGACTACACGTGATGCCATTAATAACTGCACAATCACACCGTTTATAATGGCAATTAAACTAATGACACTAATAAGCCAACTTGGAAACCATGTAGCTGGTGCAACTAAAGCTGTTAATGGTGCACGACTATTGGCAATATTCTCGATAGGCACTGCAACAACGGCAACCATAGCCATTAAAAGATAAATAATTGTTGATGCAACGATTGCGATAATAATTGCTTTTGGTAATACGTTAGATACATCTTCGACTTCTTCGGCCATATTGACCATATCTTCAAAGCCAATAAATGCATAAAAAGCTAAGAAGGTAGCCGCTACGATTCCCGACCATGAAAAATGGCTCAAATCTTGGGACCAACGCTGCCAATTAGCAGTAACAGTTAATTCACCTGACGCAATAAATATAACTAATAACAAACCTAGCAACTCTAAGATGGTTACGCCAACAGCAAAACCAACTGATTTTTTGACGCCACTGCAAGCCAATAAACTCATAAGTAGAAGGGTGCAGCCTATGATTATAAAATCTGTACCACCTAATAAATGAATAAAGTATCCAGAAAAACCTTTTAATAGAGTAGCTGCAGAAACTATTCCAGTTAATACAACAGACCAACCTACAATTTCAGTTAGCCAGCTTTTATGAAATGCTGTTTCGACATAAACAGCTTCACCGGCACTTCTTGGATAACGACCCACAAGCTCGGCATAAGATAGCCCGGTAAAACTTGCAATAAATGCAGCTGCGATGAATGCCAACGGTGACCAGGCACCCGCTTGCGCTGCAATTTCACCAATTAAGACATAAATGCCTGCACCAATGATGGTTCCTAAGCCATAAAAGACCATTGAACTTAAGGATAAACTGCGCTGTAAACCGATAGGGGGGGGTGTCATTATAATGCTCAATTGATTTTCTCAATGGCACTATACAACACACGTAAAAAAGCAACTTGCCTTACATCAACTTATACGAACTTAACGCATACGTATAAATTAAATCATTAACTTGTGTATTTTTCGATAAAGGTTTCTGGCTCAAGTTGCCTAAAGTCATTTATACGCTCAGATAATAATGTGGCTGGCCAATCCCACCAAGCAAGGTGCTCAAGCCCATTAATAATGCTTGGCTCAAAGCGTTTACGAATCTCTCTTCCTGGATTACCCACAACAATACTATAGGGTGCGACATCTTTAGTAACAATCGTACCGGCACCAATAGCAGCGCCATTACCGATAGTGACACCGGCAAGCACGACAACCCCATGACCCAGCCAAACATCGTGGCCAATAGTGACAGCTTGGCTGGCGCGTCTTTCAAAAAATTCTGGCTCATCTTCACCGAAACCATAACTTGAAGCGCGATAGGTAAAATGATGTAGTGCAACGCGTTCAAGAGGGTGATTACCAGGGTTAAGACGAACTTTGGCGGCAATTGAACAAAATTTACCGATGCTTGTATTTATAACATCAGAGTCATCATCTATATAAGAATAATTATCAAAGCAACTATTGGCTATTTTACATCGATTGCCTATAGCGCAAGCGTAACCAAACTGGCTATTTTTAATGCTAGAATCTTTACCTATAGCTTGAGGTTCACTCGACATTGGATTAAATTTTTGCCTAACATCAGAGTCCACCAATAAATTATTTATTTTATGCATACCGACTACCTTTCATCTAGGAGAGGACTATAGAAAATTTTTCTGATTAAGAATTGATAACTATTTGATTATCGCGTGCAATAAACACATTCGTTGGTAATTGATAGTTATCATCCATCAGAAAACAATCTAGCTCGTGTCCAATGTGTGTAAGGTAAGCTTTTTTTGGCTGCAAGCTTTTTATAATGGCTAAGGCTTCTGTCAAACTATTATGATTCTTTGGATCAACACTTGGTGGATGCGAGCAATCAATCACCAACACTTTAGGTTTAACCCTTACCAAATATTTTTCGGTTTTTTCTGGCAAGCCTAGGGTATCTGTTAGATACGCAACGGAATTTATACTGTCATCAATATAATATCCAATGCAGGGCTTTGAATGATTTAAAGGAACTGGTGTAACCGACAGTTTATTGATAGTGAAGGCTGTAAATAATTCTGGGCTAGGTAAAAAATTTAATATACCTGGGTGCTTAAACAAATCATCGCAGCCTTTAGAGTCATCGGGTCCGATAACTGGAATAATAAAATTTTTACCCCAACGCAAATGAAACAAACCCTGCACATGATCCATATGATAATGTGTTAGCAAAATAGCTTGTAACTCATTAGGTGGCAGCAACTCTCCTAAATTGGTCAGCCCTGCATCAATTAAGATTGTGCCATTGTCGGTTTTTATTTTCACACTACATGGACCTCGGCGGAACTCACGAAAGTCTCTCGCTCGAACACAGGCAATACAATTACAGCCATAACAAGGAACCTGGCTTGCACTGCCAGTTCCTAAAAATTGAAATTCCATAGACTCTTTCTTTTTAATTTGCTTATCTATTCACTAAAAGTTTATACTTTTTTGTTATGATATTTTTTAATGATCGAATTAAAGCTCTCAACAGCATCAACAACTGTAGTTGAATTTATAATATGCTCATCAACTTTGTAAGCATTGTTTAATTGCCTGTGCCTATCAATTCTCGCTTCTATTTCTTCTGCCGATTCACGTTGTCGATTTATTAAGCGTATACGCAATATTTCTTCAGGCACATCCACCATAATAGTTATTAAATTTGTCGGGTATTTTTTTTGTGCTTCTAGCAGATAAGATCTAGAACCATTAACAACAACAGAAATGTTATTTTTAAGCCAAGTTTCTATCTCTATACCTACGCCATAATAACAATTATTAGCTTCCCAGCTAAGTGCAAATAAATGATTATCATCTCTAAATGTAAATTCTTCGGTGCTTAAACCAATAAAACTTTCATCTTTTGTTGCACTCGTAACTTTTCGCGTAATGTAACGATGAGCGACTAATATTTTTTCTTTTTCTTTTATAGCTAAGAGTCTATAAGCATTCAATATTGTATCTTTACCCGCGCCTGACGCACCGACTACATAATATATTTTTGATTGAGCATTCATAATATTTTTAAAATACACTAACTCCCTGCTTCCACACTTGTTGCACAAATGGAAAGTTATCTGCACAATTAACTTGCAATAAATCTGCACGCATACCAATTGCTAGTTCGCCTCTATCATTTAATTTTGCAGCAGTTGCTGGATTTTTGGTTACCGTGCGAATAGCTTTAGGCAAGTCATAATCATTATCTAATCCTTCCAAAATAAACGCTGCATGCAAAATGCTAGCTGGATAGTAATCTGACGATAAGATATCTAGCACGCCTTCGCGTGCAAGTTCATGCGCTGCAATATTACCTGAGTGAGAGCCTCCACGAACCAAATTAGGCGCCCCCATTAATACATTCATCCCACGCTTATGAGACTCAATAGCAGCAATTTTTGTGGTAGGAAATTCGGCGATTGTCATCCCAAAACCTGGGGACTCTTTTATATGTTCATAGGTTGCATCATCATGACTCGCAAGAGGAATACTACGCTCTTGACACATTTTAACGACAGCCTGTCTATGTTTCTCGCTATATTGTTGGCTATTTTCTGTTTGACGTACAATAAACTCTTCGAGCTTTTCATGCGAAAGGCCATATTTACCTTGGTAATAGACACGATATTTATTTATATCCATAAATTGTCGCTGGCCTGGCGAGTGATCCATTACGGAGACTAAATGTACAGCGGAGTCATCAACTAAACCCTCAAATATATTCAACAAATCTTTATGACAAAGTTCACAACGCAGATGTAATAAATGCTCAGCTCTCAACATTTTCTTATTTTGTACATCTTTAATAGCCTTCAACATTAACTGTAGATTAGCGAGTCGTTGACTATTTTCATCGACATCACCTAGTGCAATCGCATCAAAGACGGTGGTAATTCCTGCCGCAACTAATTGAGCATCGTGTGCAATAACGGCAGGTTGACCTGGCCATGTTACTTTTGGCCTTGGCGTGAAATGTTTTTCTAAATTATCTGTATGTAACTCAATAAGACCCGGCATTAAATAATCATTATTCAAGTTTATGGCTTTTGGGCTTGATGAAATTTTTGTATCTATCTCTTCAATAACTCCTTCTCTAACAACCAGGGTGCCATTAAAGGTACTATCGGCTAGCACTAATTGTGCATTTGTATAAATTTGCTCGCTCATGCGGCACACTCTGCTAAGTTGATGACGTCATCTGCTACTTTATTTCTAACTATCTCGTCATGAAATATACCAACAATAGCAGTACCTCTTGCCTTTGCTTCTTCTATTAATTCAATAACAACGCCACGATTATAAGCATCTAGTGACGCCGTTGGTTCGTCTAATAGCAATATAGGATAATGAGCAATAAATCCCCTCGCAATATTAATACGCTGCTGCTCACCACCAGAAAATGTTGTGGGCGAAAGTGACCATAAACGCTCGGGGATATTTAATCGAGTCAATAATGTTTTTGCTTTTTCTTGCGCTTGTACTTTCTCAACGCCACGATTTAATAATGGCTCCATTACAATATTAAGCGCCGGTACACGTGGGACTACACGTAAAAACTGGCTAACGTATCCTATTATATTCCGACGTAATTCATAAATTATCTGCGGGCTAGCTTTAGCAACATCAAGATTACCATCATCGCAGTGAAGCATTATTTCACCGCTAGTGATCATATAGTTACCGTAAAGACTTTTGAGTAATGTGCTTTTACCCATTCCACTTGGACCAAGTAATACGGTGCAAGAGCCTTCCTCTACAGATAAAGATAGATTTGAAAATATATCTATAATTGCACTATTTTGTAGATGCATGGTAAAAACTTTAGCAAGCTTATGCACCGACAACCTAATTTTCTTATTACTTTTTATTAGGCAGTCGCTTTCTTGTACATTTATATTCACGAGTATATTCCAACTTGAAAATTAAGGAGTTAACACAGAAGAAACTAATAATTGTGTATAGGGGTGTTGTGGATCATCGAGTATTTGATCTGTCAATCCGCTTTCTATCACTCGACTTTTTTGCATAACCATTAAGCGATGACAAAGAAGCCGCGCCACCGCAAGATCATGAGTTACTATTACTACAGAGAGGTTTAAATTGGCGACTAGAGTCCGAATCATATCTAATAATCTTGCCTGCACTGATACATCTAACCCCCCTGTTGGCTCATCCATCATTACTAAGCGAGGCTTTGTTACCAGTACACGTGCAATCTGCAAACGCTGCTGCATACCGCCCGAAAAAGATTGTGGAAAATCATCGATACGTTCAGCATCTATTTCTACCTGTTGCAACCAACTAGATGCCGTGCTTCTGATGCCTCCATAGTGCCTCTCACCGACTGCCATTAAGCGCTCACCAATATTGGCGCCAGCACTAACGGATAAACGCAATCCATCTCTTGGGTTTTGTTTAACAATACCAAATTCACTGCGCATTAACAGGCGACGCTTAGCTTCACCTATTTCGTATAAGTTTAATACCTCACCACTCAACGCATTAAATATAATATCGCCAGAGTCTGGCTGACATTCGCCACTTAAACATTTAAGCAATGTGGATTTTCCAGAGCCAGACTCACCAACAATACCTAGCACCTCGCCTGGATATAAATCAAAACCAATGGCCTGGCAGCCTCGATTAATACCATACAACTTATTGACGTCTTTAACTTTTAGTATTGGCTGCTCATTTAATACGGGTAGTTTCATGATTCACTCACTAATACTATTGGCTGACACTGTTCATTTTTGATTTTTTGCTGCTCACAAAAATATGAATCAGAACAAACAAACATTCTTGTACCCTCATCATCAATAATGACTTCATCTAAAAATGACTCTGCACTAGCACATATTTCACAGACATCATCCCATTGCTGTATTTCAAATGGATGATCATCAAAATCTAAACTATTTACCGACGTATAAGGTGGTATTGCGTACAATCTTTTCTCTCGTCCTGCACCAAATAAAAATAAAGCCTCACTCATATTCATTTTAGGATTATCAAATTTAGGAATGGGAGAAGGGTCCATGACATAGCGATCATTTACCATTGCTGGATACGCATAAGTTGTAGCTATATGGCCGAGATGAGAGATATCTTCATAAAGTTTTACGTGCATTACACCGTACTCTTCGAGCGCATGCATTTTACGAGATTCGGTTTCACTGGCTTCGATAAAACGTAAGGGATCGGGAACAGGCACTTGAAAGACAACAATTTGATCGCGTGTTAAAGACTGTTCTGGGATGCGATGTCGTGTTTGTATAATAGTCGCTTTGTCCGTCTTTGTGGTTGTTTTTATTTTTGCAGTTTTTTCGAAAAATTGACGGATACTTACTGCATTTGTTGTGTCGTCTGCACCTTGATCGATTACTTTGAGTGTATCGTCTTTACCTAATATACTGGCAGTAACTTGCACCCCCCCTGTACCCCATCCATAGGGCATTGGCATTTCTCTGCCTGCAAACGGGACTTGATAACCAGGTATAGCAACTGCTTTTAGTAAGCCGCGTCGTATTGAGCGTTTTGTTTGTTCGTCTAAATACGCGAAGTTATAAGGCTCATCCATTAGCATGCTCCTCGCTTTTAAATTTATCCGCTAAATTTTTAGAAAAATGCTCTTTTCGCATTTTGCGAACTAGCGCTAGTTCAGATTGAAAATCAACATAATGTGGAAGTTTTAAATGGGAGACAAAACCCGATGCTTCGACATTATCACAATGTGATAATACAAATTCTTCTTGGGCAGCGGGGGTATCAATCGCTTCACCCAATTCTTTTGCTTGAAGTGATCTATCAACTAAGGCCATGGCCAAAGTTTTTCGTTCGCAAAAGCCAAAGCTAATTCCATAACCCTGAGTAAATTGAGGCGCTTGAGTCCTATTACCCGAAAACTGATTAATCATTTCACATTCGCTCACACAAATTTCACCCAAACAAATATCAAAGTCCAGTTCATCTATAGTGATGCTAACATCTACATAACCCATGCGAATTTCGCCTGCAAATGGATGCGTTCGACCATAACCACGTTGCGTCGAATAACCCAATGATAATAAAAAGCCTTCATCGGCTCGTGTTAATTGTTGTAATCGAGCACTTCTAGAACTTGGATAATCTAAAGGCTCTCTAGTTATATCATCTACAGACTTAGTTATATTTTTACTCGGCGGCAATAAGTCTTCTTGCTTCAAAAAATCTAAAACTTTTGGATATTCATCTATCTTATCTGTATTAACGGCGCTTAACTGCGGTGCTACATTATGTGTTTCAGTTTCACTATTCCGTAAAAAATCATCACCTTCATTTTCGTAATCATCTGCTAGTAAACTAAAATCTAGTAATCGATGCGTGTAATCAAATGTAGGGCCAAGAGCTTGACCACCAGGGATATCTTTATAAATAGCGCTAATTCGACGCTCAACACGCATACAACTTGTATCAATTATTTGAGTAAAATTAAAACGTGGAAGTGTTGTACGATAGGCGCGCAATAAAAATATTGCTTCGATTGTATCGCCCATTGCTTGCTTTAAAGCGAGTGCAGCAAGGTCTTGATCGTAAAGCGAACCTTCAGTCATCACACGGTCGACGGCTAGTGATAGCTGTTGCTTTATTTGAGTTATAGACAATTCAGTAACTGTTAAATCACCACGTCGTTTTCTAGCTAGTAATTTATGTGCATTTTCAATTGCCTCTTCACCACCTTTGACTGCTACATACATACTATTTATTCTCCATCAATTCTTCATTAATCCTATGGTTTATATTAGCAATATTAATATCACCATTTTTAATCTTCGTGCTTCTTGGAATTGCCGTCATGCTTGTTTCAGAACAAAAAATAAAATCCATCCCACATGGGTATAATTTATAGTTGTTATTTAATATTGAAATTTTTTCTTCATCTAAACCGGCAAGTGCCAATGGTTTGCTTTCTTTTATACCTGGACCTGATAATATAATTTGCTCTTGTGCTGACATAGCATCGACATATACTAATGCTGTACTTGATAAATGCGGTTTCTCCACATCACCACAATTTAAATCATTTAGGTCTTTTAGCTCATGTATTGACATAAAAATAAAATCAGCTTGTTTAATATCATAGGTAAAATTTACGCCCGTATAAAAGGCAAGAGACTGCAAGAAAAACTCATCACTAATGGATGGACAAATAAATAATAAGCAATCGCTATCTAGTAATGTTTGCGCAATTGACCATAAATAGGATAATTTCTTTTGATGGATATTTTTAGAATAATGCCTATTATATTGTACAAATGATCTATCAATATCAATAATCGTTCCTGGCTCTGACATTGCTTTCAAAATATTTCTAAAAATAATTTGGCTATCCGTTGCTTCATCTGTAAACGCCGGCAACAAACTTAAAGAGTTCATGCTATTCTCCACGGACCATCGTATAAAAATTAACTTTAGAGGTTTTTGTATTCTCTTTTACTTCTTGCTCTTTTCTTAATTCGATACTATAAAGAGGTTCAATTATTTTTTCTTCTATAGTATTTTTAAGGCTTTGCTTTTGCCAACAGGCATCTATTAATGCAACAAGTTCTGATTTTTTTTACATCTACCTGCGACGTATCCATAACCGATCTCATCACTATCTAATCGAATAACGCAACGGGTCATTGTCATTTCACCCATATTAAAATTTTCGCCTCCGCTTCCTGCTTGAGCTCTAACCATTGCCATGCCTATTTCTGGTTTCTTTAAGAATTTAAATGTCTCGTCTACATTTATACTTTTCCAATATTTAACCATGTCATCTATAGGTGCCTTCGCTAAAATAGACAGATTTTTTTGTCGCTGTTGCTTCAAATTTGTCGTCATAATTACTTTCCTAAAAAAGTTATGCAAACCTTAAGGCTTCCATTTATTCGAAAGCTGTATAGTTTTTTTTAAATAATATTTTTAATGTATATTTTATTAGTAGGATTAACGATTTATTTTTTAAATTTAATTTATTTATCGTTATTTATTTGATAGAGATATTAAATATATTTTTTCCTAATAATTTGAGAAGCCATATCAACTAGCGTCACTGATACAACAATAATAATAATAATGGCCGCTGCTTCTGGATATGAGAAACCTCTAATAGATTCCCATAACAACACCCCAATACCACCAGCCCCAACAATACCTAGCACCGTCGCTGACCTAAGATTAGATTCAAATCGATATAGTGAATACGAAATCCATAAAGGCATCACTTGCGGTATGACACCATAAATAATTTCATGGACTGTATTTGCACCTGTTGCGCGCACACCTTCAACAGGATTAGTTTCAATTGCTTCAACAGCTTCAGAGAACAGCTTAGCCAACACACCGGTTGTATGAATAAATAATGCCATAACCCCAGCAAAGGGTCCAAGACCAACAGCAACGACAAAAATCATTGCAAACACAAGCTCATTAATTGCCCTACATGCATCCATTAATCGTCTAACCGGCTGATAGACCCAAGACGGGGCAAGATTTCCCGATGACAAGATTCCAAGTGGGATCGCCGCTAATACTGATAAAACTGTTCCCCATATAGCAATTTGCAAGGTAATTAGCATTTCTTCCGCATACAATTCCCACTCTGAAAAATCAGGTGGAAAAAAATCGTTTAATAAAATCCACATATTTCCCGCATCCTCTATGAGGAGCGATGGATTCATTTCTGCGCCTATCCAAGCCCAAATTAGAATTGCTATATTAAATATCAATTTATTAACTTGGTTAGCACTTATAATATTTTCTTTTTTAATAACAGCAGTCATTGTTTTAACCAATCTTATAAAATTTATAAAAATATTTATAACTCATCCATGAGTTATCATACGAGGATTATTATTGATTAGAGGCCATTGCGCTAAGTGCTGACATACGACGATTTAAGACGGCTAACTTTTCATCTATTTCTGCGAGCTCTTCTTTTGTCGCATTACCTGAGTTAACTAATTTTAAACGTTCCGTAAATAAACTTAACTGACGAATTGGTAATAGTTGGTCGTCACTTGAAGGACGGAATGGAAGCCATTGCAACTTATCTAGATTAGCTAACTCTTCTTTATCACCTGTCTTACCATAGGCCATGAAAAAGTTATAAAGCTTCGACTTTGTTGTCTCTGGTAAATTTTTACGCCATACAATTGGATCAGAAGGAATTAATGGAGATTTCCAAACTATTTTTATATTTTTATATTTTTATATTTTTCTTCGATACGACGTAGGTTTTCAGTATTATTTGTTGCAAAATCTACTTTATTATTTGCAACTGATAATGCATTGGTTTCATGATTTGAGTTAGTAACTCGTTTAAATGCTTTTCTTGTATCAATATTATTTTTTGCGAATACATAATATGACGGCACTAAAAAGCCCGATGTAGAGTTAGGATCACCGTTGCCAAAAGTTAAATCTTTAGCATTTTTAACGATATCTTCTACATTATTCAACGGACTGTCTTTATGTGCTATTAACAAGCTCCAATATCCTGGATTACCGTTATTATCGACAGTTTGTGCAAACACCTCACCTCCTGATCGGTCTACTGCCTCAACTGCTGATTTATTACCATACCAAGCTACATCAACTTTATCAAACCGCATTGCCTGAATTATTCCAGCATAATCACTCGCAAAAAATGGCTTTATTTCAACGCCTATTTTTTTACTCATGTCGTCTAAGAATGGTTCCCATGAATCACGCAACACTTGCGTGGAATCGGTTGAGATAATACCGAAATTTATTGTTTTCATTTCTTCTGCAACAGTAATTTGTGCCGAACACATAATGCTCGCACCAATTACAGCCTTTTTAATCAAATTTAACATAGTACTTCCCCTTAATATTAACTCGCCATAGCGATTGAATTATTTATATTACTTTTTTCTTCTTTGGTTTCGCTGCTATATAGCATTTCCTTTGCTTCATCTTCATACAATGAATACATAAGCTCATCCGTGAGTTTTTCACGCGTTCCGTCATAAAATAATTTTCCCTCTCTTAGTGCGATCACACGAGGGCAGTATTTTCTTGCTACATCAACTTGATGCAAGGTAACGATTACGGTTTTTCCGTCTTGACGATTTATATCTTCGAGCATTTCCATCACTACTCTTGCTGAATGTGGATCAAGTGATGAAATGGGTTCGTCAGCTAAAATAATATCGGCCTCTTGCATTAGTGCTCGAGCAATTGCTACGCGCTGCTGTTGACCACCCGACAAATTTGCCGCTTTTTTATAGGCATGGTCTTTTAAGCCCACACGCTCTAATGCAGCTAGCGCATTTTGTTTTTCTTCTTCGCTAAAATAACCCAGATATCCACGCCATGCAGGAATATTACCTAAACAACCAATCAACACATTGGTCATTACACTCAAACGATTAATCAGATTAAATTGTTGAAAAATACAACCTATTTTTGAACGAGTAATTCGAATATCTTTTGCTAGGCGACCTGATTTTTGTATTGACCTTCCCAACAACTCTATATTTGTTTGGCTGTCTCTATCACTCATTACTAGGCCCGAAAGATGGCGCATTAGCGTAGATTTACCTGATCCAGATGGTCCAATCAAAGCCAGCATTTCACCAGTATCAATTGAAAAAGAGACGTCATCTAAGACTGTTTGGTTATAACTTTTTTTGACGTTGCTAACATTAATTGCATTCATTTATATTACCTAATATCAACCTGTGCATATAACTTAAGCTTCAACGATGACAATAAAATGACAGTTATGTGATAGTTATGTGATAGTTATGTGACTAACCTATAAACAAATACTGTCTGTACAGATATCTACTATGAACTGCTGCTTTTTTAAAACCAGTTCAGTTTTATAAATTAATATAGTTATTTATCTATAGTATTTGTCAAAACTAGGAATACAAAGACTGGAGGACAGGATTGTTAATGATAATAATATGTCGAATGATAATTATTCAGGCTTTATTATTTCGCATTTATAATAAGATGGTTTAGCTAATCCGCTGTGCGTTAAGGCTTCAACGGATAAGTCTTTATCTATTGACGGCCTATCATTTAATAACGTTGCTAATTGTGGTAATAGTTGTGACATAGACTCGAAGAGTGTCCATGGAGGATTTACGACAAATAAACCTGCAGAAGTCATGCCGTGCTCGTTAGAGTCAGGGGCAATGCCTAGCTCAAAGCGTTGAATGTTTTTAATAGCGCTATTAACTAATTTTCTCTCAAGACGATCAATGCGACTGCGCTCGACTACAGGATACCAAATTGCATAAGTACCTGTCGGAAATTTTTTATAGGCTTTTTCTACGGCAAAGAATACATCATCGTACTCTGTTTTAACTTCATAAGATGGGTCGATTAATACAAAGGCACGTCGTGATAAAGGCGGAATAAGTGCTTGTAAATTTTTTAGCCCATCGCTTACCTCAACACGTATTTGACTATTTTTACCAACACTGACTTTTAATTCGCCTATATTTTTTGATAGTAACTTTGCATCTTGTGGATGTAGTTCATGCAAGGTGGCTTTATCGATCGAGCGCAAAAAATATAGGGCTAAAGCAGGAGACCCCGGATAGAATTTAATATTTTTAGTGGTACTAGATTGGTTAAAAGCTTTTACTGCTGCAAGGTAGCTGCGTAATTGTGGCAACTTAGATGACTGTATACGATGAATTCCAGCAGAAAATTCTTTTAGCTTTGCGGCATCGACGCCCATTAAATTAAATAAACCCGCACCTGAGTGCGTATCGATATAATCAAAGGGCTTATTCTTTTTTAACAGATGCTCAAAAATGTGCGTGCAAACACAATGTTTAAGAACATCTGCAAAATTTCCCGCATGGAATGAATGCCTATAACTTAACAACAAATTCTCTTTAATACTTAATGATTAAATTTTTGCTGTTTTTAGTTAATAATTAGGCTTATAAACCTTTTATTTAATTTCAACAACAACACGCCCTCGTACTTTACCAGAGATTAGATCATCGGCAACTTTAATCGCATCTTCTAGGCTTATCGAAGCAGTAATATCATCAAATACAGATGGGTCTAGCAAGTCTGACAAACGCTGCCATGCTGTGGTGCGATCTTCTATCGAGCGATTAACGCTATCGACACCGGCTAATGTCACGCAGCGTAAGATGAAAGGCATGACCGTTGCTGGCAAATCAAAGCCTTGCGCTAAACCACAAGCAGCAACAGTGCCACCATATTTTATGCCCGCACACACATTAGCAAGCGTATGACTACCTACGGTATCAACTGCACCAGCCCACTGCTCTTTGCCTAGTGGACGCCCAGCTTCAGATAATGTCGCACGGTCGATGATTTCGCTCGCGCCAAGCTTTTTCAGATAATCGCTCTCATTGACTCGACCCGTAGATGCAACCACGCTGTAGCCCAATTTTGATAGTAATGCGATTGCAAAACTACCAACACCGCCATTGGCTCCGGTGACTAATATTTTACCTTTGTCAGGCGTTAAGCCATTTTTTTCTAAGGCCATCACACAAAGCATTGCTGTATAACCTGCAGTACCAATAGACATCGCTTGCTTGGCGCTTAGCTGCTTTGGCAATGGAATTAACCATTCACTTTTAAGCCGTGCTTTTTGAGCTAAACCACCACAGTGTAGCTCGCCTACACCAAAGCCATTTAGCAATACTTTATCGCCTATTTTGAATTTTGCAGAGTCAGTTTTCTCGACAGTACCTACTAAATCGATACCAGGAATCATCGGAAAGTTTCTAACAACAGGTGCTTTACCAGTAATAGCGAGTGCATCTTTGTAATTTAGGGTGCTATATTCAACGTTAATCGTTACGTCGCCCTCCGGCAATACACTTTCATCAATTTGCTGAACCGTTGCACGATAACCATTGTCATCTTTTTCGATCAAAATACCTTTAAACATAATTTTTTCCTGTCGGTTTTATAAAAATATACTTGTGTGAAGTAGCTTATTTTGGAACAGATTTAATCCCCATAAGACTTATTTTGAAAAGATAGTCCCAACATAAAATGAGTAAAGAAACACTTCAGCGGCTCTAAACTCTTAGTTAGCTTTGCACGGCTAACTGCACCCTCCCAACCTATCCAAAAATATTCGGCTAATTGACTACAATCTGCATTGGTACTTATCTGTCCGCGCTCTTGTGCCAAAGACAGGCAAACTTCAACTCGCTGCTGCCAACCCAAAAACACATCGACCAAGATATTGCGATAACTCTCTGGGAGACTATCAACTTCTTGACCTAAATTACCAATTAAGCAGCCTCGCTTAAAATTAAACTTCTTCATTGTTTTTTGTGCATCAAGCACGTATCGCTGAAGGCGCTCTAGCGGCGGGTAACGCTCATCTAACAAATGAATATCAAGCTTATTAGCAAAAAAGGTATCGTAGCTAGCAATTAACTCTTTACCGAAGGCTTCTTTACTCGAAAAATAGTAATAAAAAGAACCCTTTGGCACTCCTGCTCGCTTTAAAACGGCATCGATTCCAGAGGCCGTAAAACCATATTCTGTCAGATGCTCAAGGCCACTTCTTATCAATAACTCCTTAGTATCAACATTAATTGACTGTTTAGACGGTCGTCCGCGGCGCGGCCTATCAACTTTTTTTGGCTGGGTATCGGAAAGCCCTATGATTGACGCGCTTGCATTGAATGTGGCCTGCATAATGGTAGTGTCTTGCCTTTAATAATAATTGTAATTATTATAGACCGATCGTCTATTAAATAAAAGCACTCTATTAAATTTAATAGACAGCCAACACAAAAGAAGTATGTCTCTATTAATATTTACCTTTAGTATTGCAGGAACTTAACAGATCGAGCCTTTGAAGTTATTAAACTTTTAAACGTTAATGTTCTGATACGAAAAACTCTTCTAATGTATTATTCTATAACTGCATATGGAGAATTCAATGACTTTGATTACTTGCACCTTCCAGTCTCACGCACATCAAATCCTCGAAATATTAAATGATGCAATCATTAATTCGACCGCTCTTTATGACTATGAGTCACGCACTATTGAAACCATGGGCAATTGGTTTAAACACAAAGAATTAGGAAACTTTCCGGTTATTGGCGTCGTTGATGATGCGGCACAATTAATGGGTTTTGCGACTTATAGTACATTCAGGGCTTGGCCCGCTTATAAATATTCAGTTGAACATTCAATTTATATTCACAAGGATCACAGGAATAAGGGTCTTGGCCGGCTACTGATGAAAAAATTAATTGCCACTGCAAGTCAGCAGCAATATCATACAATGATTGGCGGTATAGATATCGCGAACACAGATAGTGTTCTCTTTCATGAAAAACTAGGGTTTACTCATGCAGGTACGATTAAGGAAGCTGCGTTCAAATTTAATCGTTGGCTCGATTTAGGCTTTTATCAATTACTGCTAAATACACCCACAAAGCCAGTCGATGGTTAATACTATCAAGGTGTCAAATAAGACTATTATTTTGAATGACAATACTGATATTCGTTGCTTTTAAATGGTCACCTGTTGCCTAATTACTGAATCAAATAAGGTCTAAGCATGACTGCATAAGCATTCATTCTGGCAAGCTATGGGCTATTAAATCTTCTAGCTTAATCACCTTTAGACAAGCTTGATGTGTCGCAGATAAGACAACTTTCGGTGCGCAATTAGCTAAAAATGCCTCCTGCCATCTTGCTGCACATAAACACCACTTATCTCTTGGGTTGAGTCCTGGAAACTGAAACTGAGGAAGAGCAGTAGTTAAATCGTTTCCCTGAGATTTAGAAAAAGCCAAGAAGTCTTCAGTCATAATGGCGCAAACGCTATGATTGCCTGTATCGCTCGGTGGCACATAACAAAAACCCTCACGAGTGAAACCTGTATTTCCACAACATAGTTTCAAAGGTTGTCCTAGAACATTTTTTTCATTAGCCACTGTTAAAGCCTCTCTCAAGTTTGTAGACATAGAGCACTCTGCCATAGACAGTCTTGAAAAATCAATAGCAAACCAATATGATCAACTATTATTTAATAATTAAGTAGCTCTGGACTCAATTAATTAAGGACTTTTAATCGAGCCTTGAATTTTTCTATTTCACCAAGGAAAAAACATGAAAGAAGTAGATGAACAATTTTACGAAAGAGCTGATGCTCATATTCGTTTATCGAATAAGCAAATCACAGAAAAAGTAGGCCATGCGAAAGTCAGCGCTTCATTTATGTTTGGTGCTGCAAGATTTAATGCACATTTAACGGCAACCAGTTGGAAGAGTCAGAAAGAATTTTCTGAAGGAAAAGATGAAGCAATAAAATATTTCGCTGACGAATATCGAAAAATGCTTGGCGAACATATGGATGATTATGAGAAAAACTTTAATGCCTATATGGGTATAGAAGAAAATACTCATTAGATTTAAAGCTTTGGATGTTATTGAAAGCTCTTTTCTTATACCCTAATATTAATGTCGAACTTAAATAATTTGGGGCACGTGTTACATATTATTTGTCGGTGACTAATAGTTATTTTAAATAAATCTTTTATATTCTTAATTTATTTGTGTTAGCTCTATTAACAATAATAATCATAAATCAATCGAGTATTTATTAAAATTTTAGCAAAATATAAACAGGATAATAAATGATTACTATAAGGTACCAGTATGGATAACAACGATATTTTACGTCGTCTGCGCTACGCGCTAGAGCTAAATGACAACAGTATGATAAAAATATTTGGCCTTGCCGATCTCGAGGTTTCTCGCGAACAGATCAGCAATTGGCTTAAAAAAGAGGACGATATAGATTTCTTGCCTTTCAATGATTCATTATTGGCTACATTTCTTAATGGCTTTATTGTTTTCAAACGCGGCAAGCGTGATGGCGTTCAATCTAAGCCCGAGAAAAGCTTAAACAATAACATTATTCTTACTAAGTTAAAAATTGCACTTAATCTTAAGGCTGAAGATGTTTTATTAGTGCTTGAATTTGCTGACTTTGTGCTAAGCAAGCATGAACTTAGCGCTTTTTTTCGTAAAAAAGATCATAAACATTATCGTGCGTGCAAAGACCAAGTTTTACGCAATTTTATTAAAGGGATTGAGCTTAAATATCGTGAAAATTAAATGACTTAGCTATTTATAATTTTTATACTTATGAAGACTAATATCAAAAAATTTAAGATGATATTTTCATAATATCCCTTTTGTCAAAAAATATATCGAGGCTTTACATGAGCGCATATCTTATTGTTGATACGAAAATTCATGATTTAAAAATATATAAAGAGTACATGAAACTTGCGAAGCCAATCGCAGAAAAACATGGTGGCATCTATCGTGCCCGAGGTGGAGCACTAGACATTAGGGAAAGTCAACTTTGGACACCAACAAGAGTCGTCATCATCGATTTTCCTAACATTAGTAATGCTCAAGATTTTTTAGATTCTGAAGAATATATACCAGTAAAAGCGATGCGACTAAAAAGTGCCGAATGTACATTATTTATTATCGATGGTAGCTAGGCTAAAAATTTTCGATGTGAAGTAATTTATACTTTTTATCAAACAGATATTAATGGTAATTTAACTTATATGTATCAAAATATCTTAAAATTTTGGTTCGATGAAACTCATAAGTCGCAATGGTTTAAGAAAGATGAAAATTTTGACGCTCTGCTTACATCAAAATTTATAGAGGTGCATGCTAAAGCGACAAGATGTGAATTATTTTCTTGGCGATATAGTCCGCAAGGAATTCTAGCCGAAATAATAGTACTAGATCAATTTTCTAGAAATATTTATCGTGATCAACCAGAATCTTTTGCTTATGACTCACTTGCGCTTGTATTGGCGCAATCTGTTGTATCAGGCGGTTATGATTTACAATTAAGTCACGATCAAAGACTATTTTTATATATGCCTTATATGCACAGTGAGTCATCACTTATTCATCAAGAGGCTATTAAATTATTCACGCAGATAGGCATTAAAGAATCACTAGAGTTTGCAATTAAACACAAGGTAATCATCGATAGATTTGGTCGTTATCCACATAGAAATGAAATATTGGGCCGCGCTTCTACAGAAGAAGAAATTAAATTTTTAGCTCAACCCGGATCAAGATTTTAAGCCTGTAATAAAAAATAATTTTACATAATAGTATAAAAATCTATGAACAAACTTGAACGTCAAGCAATTATTGTTAAGGTAACCTGGATAGGTTCGTGCATTGACGGGGTGTTAGCTTTCTTTAAAATTCTGGTGGGTTGGCTAGTGCATAGCCCTGCGCTTATTGCCGATGGCTTCCATTCATTAAGCGACCTATTGACAGATGTTGCTGTCATTGTCTTTTCATATTGGGCTCAGGCTGATCCCGATAAAGAACACCCTTACGGCCACCATCGTTACGAGACACTTGGCACTGTTATTCTTGGAACAACTTTAATTGTTGTCGCCTCTGTTATTGCCTGGGATAGTATCTTATCACTTATTTATGGCAGCCATGCTCCCAATCCAAGCGTATTGGCAATTTTTATTGCGTTAATTTCTATTGTGTCTAAAGAGTGGATATTTCGCTACACTATACTTGCCGCTAAGCGTGTTAAATCTAATTTATTAGAAGCTAATGCATGGCATTCACGCAGCGATGCATTTTCATCGGTTATCGTCTTATTTGGTGTTATAGCAACTTGGTTTGGATATGGATGGTTTGAATTATATGCTGCGATTGCTGTTGCCCTGTTGATTGGCAAAATGGGTGTTACTCTAACGTGGAATGCTAGCCAGGAGTTAATCGATCGCGGAATCGATCCCGAAGAAGCTGAAGAAATTAAAACTATAATTGAAGCTACTGCAGGTGTAGTCGACGTACATATGCTGCGCAGTAGGATTATGGGAAATCATATTTTTTTAGATGTGCATATTCAAGTTGAAAGTACTATTAGCGTATCAGAGGGGCATTTTATCTCTGAGCGGGTTGTTCAACAAATTCAGTCTGAACGCGATGATGTTAGCGATATTACTGTACACGTTGATCACGAAGAAGATTTTCATGAAGATCATGAGCAAGAAAAAACTCATACCATAAAAAAAATGACTGCTCAGCATTTACCTGAACGAAAGGTTATTGAAAAAGAACTGATAAATTATAATATTAAACCTAACCATCTTCAGCTTCATTATGTTGGCAACCAAATAAACATAGATCTTATTTATAAAAAGGAACCAAAAGAATTAGCGAGAATGAAGACCATACTTGATGATTTGATTGAACAGAAAGAGTGGTTGGGCAACTATACATTTTATATTCAAAAATAAATAAGTCCTAAATAACATTTATTAAATTAAAAGAGAGTAAATAATGAAACTCGAATCTTTAGCATTACATCATGGTTATAAATCAGAAGAGACAACTAAAGCAGCTGCTGTGCCTATCTATCAAACCACTTCTTATACATTTGATAATACACAACATGGTGCTGACTTATTTGATCTCAAAGTTCCTGGCAACATATATACACGCATTATGAACCCAACAACTGCTGTTCTTGAAGAGCGCTTAGCTGCAATGGAGGGCGGAATCGCAAGCTTAGCAGTAGCTTCAGGCATGACAGCTATTACCTACTCTATTCAATGCATTTGCGAAGTAGGCGACAACATTTTAAGCACTAGCCAATTATATGGAGGTACTTATAATTTATTTGCGCACACCTTACCCAAACAAGGTATTGAAGCTCGAATGTTTTCAGCTGATGATTTTAACGGCTTTGAAAGTGCCATCGATGATAAAACTAAAGCAATTTTTTGTGAATCGATTGGTAATCCAGCTGGTAATATTGTAGACATAAAAAGATTATCTGAGATTGCTCACAAGCATGGCATTCCATTGATTGTCGATAATACTGTTGCCACACCCTTTTTATGTAGACCCTTCGAATTTGGTGCTGATATTGTCATCCACTCTTTGACAAAATATATTGGCGGCCACGGCACCTCAATTGGCGGCATTATTATTGATTCTGGTAAATTTGACTGGGCGGCTAATAAAAAACGCTTCCCTGTTTTAAATGAACCCGATCCTTCTTACCATGGTGTTGTTTATACCGAAGCCCTTGGGCCTGCAGCTTATATTGGTCGTTGCCGTGTTGTACCCTTACGAAGCACCGGGGGTGCAATTTCACCTATGAATTCTTTCCAAATTTTACAGGGATTAGAGACATTAGGACTGCGCATGGAGCGCCATTGTGAAAATGCGCAAAAGCTTGCCGAGTATTTAAACAATCATGACAAAGTGGCATGGGTAAATTATGCCGCTCTACCCTCAAGCCCTTATCACGCAATCTGCCAAAAAATAACTAGTGGTAAAGCTTCTGGTATTTTAAGTTTTGGAATTAAAGGTGATAGTAAGGCAGGCGGTCAATTTATTGATGCACTAAATATGATATTACGCCTAGTTAATATCGGGGATGCTAAATCGTTGGCGTGTCATCCCGCATCAACTACTCATAGACAATTAAATGAGCAAGAACTTAAGCGTGCGGGTGTGAGTCTTGATCTTGTGCGTATCTCTGTAGGTATTGAAAATATCAAGGATATTATTGCTGACGTTTCTCAAGCATTAGAGAAGATTTAGAAAAGGATTGTTTGTTCGAAATTTCACTTAGAGCCTTATCTTTTTTGCTCTAGGTGAAATTAAAACTTTATAAGTATTTTTTTTTACTGAAGCCAGCTTACATACAACATTTAATTACGCCTTAAAATATAATTTAAGAACATTATCAGAATAAACTATAAAGCTGTTGCACCTTTATGTTGAAAAATTGAGGCTAATGATGTTGCCCATTTGGATATCGATTTTTCTATCGCCGCACTCATACTTTCAATTACGATTGTGTTGAATTTTTTTGTCGAGTTTTGATTTAGAAAAGTCTCATACTTTTCAAGTTTGTTAGTCTCAATATCTTGATATGCATAAATAAACGAAAGCATGACATCTTTCTCAACGATTGGACGACTTTGCTCAGACAATATTACGATTTGACTGGCAAAAGGTGATATGTCAATTTCCCTTTCTGGATGCGCCGCTGTCATTAATGCAGAGAATATAGCAATACTACTGTGCTTTTGTAGCTCTATATTCATATCTGTTGCGCCTAATAACTTGTCAAATCTTTTTGCAAAATCCATGCGCTCTTTATTAGCTAATAACCGTTCTTCTAGCGCTAAAATTTTACTTTCTGCATCTATACCTGAGCTATCGGCTTCTGCGCTAGTAAATTTTTTACCTAAATCTGACTCATACCATGCTAATAATTGCTCTGCTTCAACTGCTGACAGATCATTTCTTAATGCATCTCTAATGCTATCTATAATTTCTGAAGACAATATTGTTTGATCAATGCTTGCTAAGACTAAGGCGTTAGCAGAGTCTGATAATCCACTGCTTTGATCTCTAGCGTCTCCCATGCCTCGCTTCATCAATTCAGGAAATTGCTCTAACTGATCGTTTAAACCCGACAATATTAATAACTTATCAAGTGATTTTTCAAAATTGCTAGCGTGACTTTGAGACACAATCAACATTGTTATAAAAACTAGCACCAACGCATACTTTATTTGTAATCGGAATTTAATCATAAACACCTTAGTGAAAAATAATGATTGATAACTTGTAGTGACTTTTAAGAAAAGAAGGGGTTAGCTTAGAAACTTCAAATAGATAAAGTTCTTAAGTTTATATAAAAGGCCTATTTTTTTAATTTTTAACAACTTAATAGTTATTTATACTCATATAACGACTTTACGATTCACTATCGACGAAAAATAGTTATCTGTCCAAATTGTTTACTAGTTCGTACTGCTTTTCTACTTTTTGTGAGGCTATATCTTTTGTCATCTCGTCCATAACCCAACTTTGAAAGGCTTTCATAGGATAAGTTAGCGCACGTTTTTTTTGATGAACTAAGTAAAAGGATTTGTCCGTTATTAAAAATTTATCAAGTGGCGCTATCAACTTACCATTTGATATTTCTTCGCTAACAAAGCCAATATCAGCAAGTGCAAAGCCTAAACCATTAATAGCTGCTGATGTGGTTAACGATCCACTCGACAAGTACAAGCCTCGCTTTGACTCTTTATAGCTTACGCCGACTTGCGTAAACCAACGCTCCCACTCATCTTTTCTTTTTGGAATATGTAATAACGTGTAATTGAGTATATCTTCCGGATCAATAATAGCTTTTCCGTTTAATAACCCTGGGTTACAAACTGGCACTTGCTGAAAGTGCCTCAAACGTTGAACTTCAATACCATCCCAGTCTCCATCTCCAAAATAAACTGCCATATCTGTTTCATCGCGGTCAAAGTCAATTAACCCTGAAGCAGCAGACATTTCTATTTGTATATCGGGCTGGGCCTCGTAAAAGCTACTGATGCGCGGTAATAACCAGCGAGTTAAAAATGCAGGAGCAAGGCTTAAATGTAGCTGCCCTGCTTGATGGGTAGAAATAAGTTTTTGTGTCGCGCGGTCTACTTCGTAGAGTGCTTCCTGAATTGACTGATAGTACTCTTCCCCTGCAGCAGTTAGGTTAATGCGGCGAGTTCGTCTTACAAATAACTCAATACCTAAAAACTCTTCTAGACTTTTAACTTGATGGCTGACGGCCGATGGCGTAACAAAAAGTTCGACGGATGCGGCCTGAAAGCTGCCCAAGCGTGCAGCAGCAGTAAAGCTTTTTAATGCAGTAAGCGGTGGCAATCGATTCATTACGTACCTTGAGGGTGGCGTGGGCTGAGAATACTTATAGGTGAATATTTTTCAACTATACCATGAAATTAGATCGTTTGTTTTCATTATTTGTAAATCTTAATATGTTATACGTGCTTTCAAGCGCACTCGAACAATTTAGATATTAGGATACAATCATGAAATCAGACGCTTCTTATGCAACAAATAACTTGGGTCAAGTTGATGTTGATTTTTACATGCAAAAGGCTCACAGCTTGAGAAGTGAAGCAATGTCTTCTCACTCTTGTACCCTATGTTCAGTTATTAAAGTACGCATTATTGCGATCATGAATAGCTGGATGCTTAAATATTGATATTTGTTAAATTAATGGTTTAACCACCTCTATGTTACATTAGTCAGACATAGTTCTTTGGGGGCAGTTTATCTGCCCCTTTTTTTGTCTTAATTCTCAATCCATGTATATTTATTTGCCAACCATTTCTTTTCTTTTTAAAATGACCTTTCACAAAGTCTATTTAAAAAAATAAAAATTTCACTCTTATTCTAAATGAGCATTTCATCTGAATTTTTATTTGCTGTTCAGTGCATGACGCAAAAAAATACGATCATTCTAGTTTATCCAACACATCACAATTCGATAATACTTTAACAATCGTTTGAATGTTATTAACTAGTGATTAATTAATATCGGATATTTTTACATACCTTTGTTACAGATTGATGTGATCTATGAGTGAATAATTTTCAAGGATAAGGTGAATTTGTATCGTTTGTTTTAGCTGACTCTAATCTCTAATATATCACCTATGCACTCATGTGCACCGCGACAATCAAAACATTAGGAGATACACATGAAATTAGACACTACTACTTATGTTACGAATGAATTAGGCCAAGTTGATGTGAACTACTATATGGAAAAAGCTCATACCTTACGCAGCGAAGCGATGGCTTCTCATTCATGCAAATTTTGTGCTGCTACAAAAGAACGCCTTGTTGCAATGATGAATAGCTGGATGCTTAAATATTGATACCTATTGGTTTAACTTTTTGACCATATCTATATTGAATTTTCAGACATTAATTTAATATAGTTTCGGGCAGTTCATCTGCCCTTTTTTTCATCTACATTTTTTTAAAAACATTTCCCATTCATACGTTTGATTCGAACAATAATATTTTTAGATAACAATTTTATATTAACTTTTTAATTTCTTTTTTATTATATGATACACAGAATATATAACTAAACTTACTCCAGCACTTAACCATAACAGATGCTCTAACGAATGAGAAAGTTCATTCAATCCACCATGTCCAGGATGCGCAACCGCAATTGTTGACACTAAAGTCATCAATATTAAGCCGGCTATTTTAATTGTAGATATTGAAATAAATTTCATTGGATACTCCTTAAAGTTTTTATTTATTTTGATTAAAATATCGAATAATAACTTCTAACGAACCACTTTTTTAACAATTAAAAACGACACTTAGGCAGTTTTTAACATACCAGCATCTATTATAAAATCGATAATATCTTGAAGACCTTGCTTAGTTTTTAAATTTGAAAATATAAAAGGCTTATTGCCACGCATTTTTTTTGCATCACGCTCCATGACTTCAAGCGATGCTCCAACCATTGGCGCCAAATCTATTTTGTTTATGATTAGCAAATCTGACTTAGTAATACCCGGACCACCTTTACGTGGAATTTTATCTCCGGCTGATACATCGATTACATAGATAGTAAGATCAGATAATTCAGGGCTAAATGTTGCACTTAGATTATCTCCTCCACTTTCTATCATTACCATATCTAGGTTTTTGTGCCGTTTACACAGATCTTCAACGGCCGCTAGATTCATTGATGCATCTTCACGAATCGCAGTATGTGGACAACCTCCTGTTTCAACGCCCACGATTCTATCTTCACTGAGGGCTTCGTGCTCCGTTAAAAATTTTGCATCCTCTTTGGTATAAATATCATTAGTTACAACAGCAATATTATATTCTTCGCGCATTGCGATACATAATTCACGCAGTAACGCTGTTTTACCTGAACCAACAGGTCCGCCGACACCCATGCGCAATGTTTGTTTTTTCATATAATCTATTTCTCTTAGCTTAGTTACAAATTAATTAAAGTTTTTTTGTGAAGTTACGATCTAAATAATCTAGAGTATTGTGTCTCATGCCAAGCACTTGCCATCGCCAATCCTGGAAGAGAAGCGCCAATGTCGTCATCTTCAATCGTTTTTGATTTTTCTATAATCTCTTGAATATTATCACCAAGTTCGATTAACAATTTTTGTGCCGCAGTTTGTCCAAGTGGAACTAACTTTGTTGCCGCGGCAATTTGATTTTCTAACCATGACCAACAATAGCCAACCAAAATACTGTCATCATCAATACCCCAATTATTGCCAGCTAATGCAAAAGCCGCAATAAAACTTATTGGCTCTTCATCAAAGTCGATACTCGAAGATTCATTATCTATCCCTAATTGAGCCAGTAGGCGAATAAGGGCCGCTCCCATTGCAGTTTCTGTTAAACATAGCTCAGTCGTTTCACGACATGCCAGTACGGTTGCATTCCATAAAATAAATTTTTTGCTATCTTTGTTTTTAACTGCCGCTAACAACCTAATTAGTAATGGTAAATCTACAATCGCGATTGACTCTCCAAATAATAGCTCACACCAAGAAAAGGTTTGCTCAGCATTGCATACCCAACCCGCATCTACGGCGTACTCTAAGCCCTGCGAGAAAGAGTAGCCACCAGCGGGTAAACTCGCACTACTCAACTGCATTAATCGCAGTAGATTTGTTTCAGTGTTCTTGATCATGATGCTGATGACCTGTATAGCCTGGTGCGTAAGCTCCGGACTCGGGTATAAATACTGCTGAGTTTTTTGTTATCGTTAAGCCAAGGATTTCTAGCATTTCTTCTAAAACATAATCGGGCTTGATTCTTAAGCAACGCTCTAAAACTTGAACTTTCACATGACGATTACCAAGGTGATAACAGGCTTTACTAAACTGCTCCCAATCATTACAACTTGCATCGCTTACTTCCTCTTTGGCGCCAATAATTTCGAATATTTTTCCGCATTCGCTTTTTAAATACTCGCCAACCAAAAGCGCTTTACCACGGTCTAAAAATACTCGCACCTCAAGCCCATTTTTTGATCTTATTTTAAAACGACCTTTTTCACGATAATCATGATCTAAAATAATCTGATCATCAATATGATGCGTGTGGCCTAAACGTTCATATACTTCTACGAACATATTGTTTCCTATTTTTTGACTCAAAAATATTAATGTTTATTTAAAAATATACGCTTTAAAAAAGACTATATAGTTGTGCTAAAGGTAACCAATCCGCCGGCTCACAAGTTAACAACTCACCATCTGCACGCACTTCATATGTTTGTGCATCAACTGTTATTGTTGGCGTATAATTATTATGAATCATATTTTTTTTGTTAATGGTTCGTGTATTGCGACAACTCACAAAACGGCGTTTCACATCAAAACGTGCACCAATATTTGCATCTATCGCAGCTTGGCTCGTAAATGTGACCGAGGTGTGTTTTGGTGCATCGCCAAAGGCTCCAAACATATAGCGGTAATGAACTGGCTGAGGTGTTGGAATAGAAGCATTTGGATCACCCATTTGAGCCGCAACAATAAACCCACCTTTAATTATCATGGCAGGTTTTATGCCAAAAAAAGCGGGCTTCCACAACACTAAATCGGCAAGTTTGCCAATTTCAATAGAGCCAACTTCATGATCTATACCGTGAGTAATGGCAGGGTTAATTGTATATTTTGCAATGTAACGTTTAGCACGAAAATTATCATTGCGCTGACTGTCTGGTGATAATGGCCCACGCTGTACTTTCATTTTATGCGCTGTTTGCCATGTGCGAGTTATGACTTCTCCTACTCGTCCCATTGCTTGAGAGTCCGATGAAATCATGCTGAAAGCGCCTAGATCATGCAAGATATCCTCTGAAGCAATTGTCTCTTTACGAATACGTGAATCAGCAAAAGCAACATCCTCTGGAATACTGGTATCAAGATGATGGCACACCATTAGCATATCTAAATGCTCATCAACTGTATTAATTGTATAAGGGCGGGTTGGGTTTGTTGACGATGGGAGCACGTTTAGTTCACCACATGCCGTAATAATATCCGGAGCATGGCCACCGCCAGCGCCCTCGGTATGATACGTATGAATTGTTCTGCCTTTAAATGCGGCTAGCGTATCGGCAACGAAACCCGACTCATTTAAAGTATCGGTATGGATAGCCACCTGAACATCGTATTTTTCTGCAACACTTAAGCAGTTATCAATTGAGGCTGGAGTTGTACCCCAGTCTTCATGTAATTTTAAACCGCACGCCCCTGCCTCTAACTGCTCCTCTAGAGGTATCGGTAAGCTTGCGTTGCCTTTACCTAAAAAGCCAAGATTCATTGGCATAGCTTCCGTAGCTTGTAACATTTTTCCGATATTCCAAGGTCCCGGTGTACAGGTTGTTGCATTGGTTCCGGTTGCAGGCCCCGTACCGCCACCCAACATGGTAGTGACACCCGACATTAACGCTTCTTCAATTTGTTGCGGACAAATAAAGTGAATATGTGAATCGACGCCACCCGCAGTGAGTATTTGACCTTCGCCAGCAATTACCTCGGTGCCGGGTCCAATCACGATGGTTACATTACTTTGTATATCAGGATTTCCGGCTTTACCAATACCAGCGATACGACCGTCTTTAATACCAACGTCCGCCTTAATAATACCCCAGTGGTCTAGAATGGTAGCATTGGTGATAACTACATCTACTACATCCGCGGCTACGCGCTGACTTTGGCCCATACCATCGCGAATAACTTTACCGCCACCAAACTTTACTTCCTCTCCATACAAGGTGTGATCTTTTTCTATTTCAATTAACAGTGCCGTATTACCAAGACGTACTCTATCGCCTGTGGTTGGACCAAACATTTGCGCATAGGCGACTTTATCCATACGAGTCATTATTGGTCTCCCTTATTTATAAATGAGGAGCTTATAGATGAAGAGTTTGACGATAAAGCATCTAAAGCGCCCATTACTTCACCTCTAAATCCGTAAACAATGCGATCACCGCCAAACGCAACTAGCTCGACATCGCGATCTTGCCCTGGCTCAAAACGCACGGCTGTACCCGAGGCGATATTTAGACGGAAGCCTTTGGTTTTTTCACGATCAAAACTTAAAAAAGAATTGGTTTCCTAAAAGTGATAATGAGAGCCCACTTGAATAGGACGATCACCGCTATTCTCAACACGCACCGTTACTGTTTCTCGGCCAGCGTTAATCTCTATAGTGCCTTCGTCAACAATAAGCTCACCAGGAACATAGTACTTTTCAGAAGATAATTGACTCATATTACATCTCCATCAATTAATTGGATTGTGCACGGTGACAAGTTTTGTCCCGTCCGGGAATGTAGCCTCAACTTGGACTTCGGCAACTAATTCTGCAACACCATCCATAACATCATCAACAGTGAGAATTTCTTTGCCATAACTCATTAGGTCCGCAACGGTTCTACCATCGCGTGCGCCTTCCATAATTTCTAAGCTCAGGTAGGCAACTGTTTCAGGATAATTAAGTTTTAAACCACGTTTAAGTCGGCGCTCAGCTAAAAGTGCTGCAGTCACTATTAGCAATTTATCTTTCTCTCTCGGGAGCAAGTCCATATTCTTACCTTTTATTTAATGCATTCAGTTGGAAAATTCAGGTCAACCATATTCGTGGCTCACAGGCTTTTAATTGTATTAAAGCAGGTCGCAGGGTTTGCCATAATAATATAAAACCTTTTCTTGCCTGAAAGGCGCTATCACCTAAATATCGAGCGACACAAAGATCATTAACCCAAGTTATAGTGATTGTTTTATCGAAGTTTTTTTTAACAAGTAGATTACGTAATTGTTCAGTTAATATTTCTCGTTGCTTACTATAATCTTTATTTTCAAAAGTACCTGCGATAAAAAAACCACTCACGGTTTTATTTTGCATACCTGCATAACTTGAAAAAAATTGTCGATTATTTTTTTTGTCGATACTAAGCTTATGCATATCCAAGTTATCAACAACAAGATTATCAATAAATATAGGTTTATTATTTTTTTCAATGCGATATCTTTGTTTAAAATAACCTTTCTTAAATTTTTCGGCACTTGCCGTTAAACCAAAACAAGTAATCTCCCATGCAAAAATAGAGCTGTTATTGTTTAATTTGATTGTTGTTTCTAATTCAGCGTGAGCTTGATTATAAACAATTGCTTCCATTGGAAACCATTCTAAGGTGGCATTTTCCTGTATGAGTATGCGAGCATGTTGACGCTGAAAAGGAGAATTCTGTCGTGCCTTATACATACGCATAGCGCCAGGCGTTGTTATAAGACCTTGTGCGCCATCTCCCAATTCAAGATCAAGTTTAAGCGTATCACCAGAAACAAGTCCACCCGGCGGGTGCAACAAATATACATGAGCAACATCTGGACCCTCGGGATAAAACGGCTTTTGCACGTAAAGAGGACCTCGATGTCGATTACGCGTGAGGCGGGTGCCACGATTTTTTATTTGGCTGAAGACTAAGGCTAAATCTGCTTGCCAATGCCAATTAGGATCATCGGTTACTTTTGGAAGATTGTCTAAGGGCAAAGCATATGACATATAGGCGTCTATTCTGAATTTATATAAATAATAACGTTTGCAACATAATAAATTGTTCTAGCAATACAACAACATTTTTTAAAAAAAATCTAAAGTTATTTGGTATTTAAAGTATTTGATTTATATTTTACGCAAAAAATTATTATTTAATCTTAACAAAGGCGGGCTTTTAAGTATTGATTTAAATGTCATATATCATGCACATAAGTCATTTAACGTATACCCAAACTAAAAAATTAGCCTATGGTATTAAAATAGTAGGTTATTTATACATAAGATTCTGTGAACAGTAAAACTAATCTATACACACAAATCATAGGTGTATACATAATAGTATTCTTCATAGATTTTAATGCGGATTATGATGAGAAATAGTAAGCTGTGATTTTACGTTTTTAAACAGTTTGTTTAATTTTACAAGCTAACCCCAAATAAAAAGTATAATCTTATTTGCTGTTAGCTTATTGCTTATTGCTTATAATTATCGATATTTAAAATAGACAGACTCAACAAATCCATCATCTTCCATTTCTTTTAATGTTTTATTAAGCTTATTTATAACAGCGTCGCTAGTCTTTAAGTTAAAGGCTATATACATATATCGAGATGGTGTTTTATAAATTTCTTTTAGCCCTGTCACTCCATTATTTTTTGCAAGATAAAGGCCTTGCAGGCGTCCAGTGAACCACAGATCAATACGTTGTCGCTCTAGCTTTAAAGCATTAAGATGATCTCTCGATACAATCTCAACGGGTATATTTTCTTTTTCTAAAATACCTGCAGCCGCAGAACCTCCATAAACTCCCACAGTATATTGCTTAATATCCTCAAAAGAATTGATTGCTATACTACTTTTTTCTGACGTAAAAAGAACATAGTTATTCTCAGCAATTGGACCCACCCATTTAAACAAATCTTCACGGGCTTCAGTTCTAGTCGTAGAAAATACTCCCGTCATTAACTCCTCTTCAGCCTCGCGATAAGCACGCTTCCATGGCAATAACTCCATATTATATTTATAACCAGAACGCTTCATAAGCTCTCTGACTATTTCTGTTGAGCTTCCAGAAATTTTCTTTTTTGTACTTATTTCTGCTGGGCTTAAATCGATATTATAAGGTGGATAATGTTCAGTTTTTAACTCGATAGTTTGCGCACTTGCAAAAGTATTAAATAAAAAGAAGATAGGAGATAAAAGAATTATAGCTCTTAGATTTCTCAAAAATTTAGTTCCTTTAAGTTAATAAGAATGATTGGTTGGTTTATTAATTTGTATGTCTTCTCCGAAGGCAAAAATAAAAGAATTAATATTGATAAGTTAATTTCTCTTTTAAAATTTAAACCATAGAATTTTGCTTTTAAAAGAAAAATCAATTAATAAGCTCAACGTGGCTGGGGCTGATAATAATAAGTTTTTGTTTATATAAGCTGCCAAGCGCACGTTTAAAATTCTTTTTACTGACTTTAAACACTGCAAAAATTGCCTCAGGAGAACTTTTATCAGAGAACTCTATTTTGCCGCTTTGTTGTTGTAGCATTTTTAAAATACGCATCTCTAACTGATCGCGTGCCTTATCATCTAGCATATTGATGCTTAAGTCTATCTTACCATCTTCTCGAATATTTTTTATCCAACCTTTCATGCGACTACCAAATTTTAAAGGCTGCGATAAATCACTATGATAGATTAGTCCAAGTTGTTGATTATTAATGGCTGCTTTGAAGCCGAGATCAGATTCAGCTGCAATCATTAAATCAACTGCATCGCCTTTTCGCAAGTCTAGCCCATCTTCTTCTAAATATTTGTGCAGCATAGTACTAGCAATTAAACGATCGCTATTATCTTGCACTACATATACAACATATGAGCCGCCTTCACGTACTGGATAGGCTTGCTCTGAGTGAGGAAGCAGTAAATCTTTTGGCATGCCCCAATCTAAAAATGCGCCATACTTACCAACTGATACAACTTTTAATAACGCGCATTCATTTATATTAACTTGGTTACTCGCAAGCGTTGCAAGAATTTTATTGGTGGCATCGCGATGTAAAAAAACTTCTATTACGTCTCCTATTTTTAATGTTTCCGATGCATTACGTAAAAATATGTGACCATATTCATGAGCTTCAACAAATGTTCCTTTATCGCTTACTTCAATAACTTTTAGCTTATTGTTTTGCTCTAATTTTATCATCATTGGATTCCTGCGCGCTTAAATACATCGTCAACAATCATTTTTGCTTCATCAATTACAGCTTGTAAATGCTCTTCACTTTTGAAACTTTCTGCATAAATTTTATAAACGTCTTCTGTGCCCGAAGGACGTGCTGCAAACCAAGAATTTTCTGTAACAACTTTTAAACCGCCAATGGCTGCATTATTGCCAGCTGCATGAGTTAACTTTTTAAGTATCGACTCACCGGCTAATGCTCTAGCACCGACATCACTTTCTGCCAGGCTTTTTAAACAATTTTTTTGCTCCTGAGTTGCTGTTGCATCTATGCGTTTATAAAAAGGTGAGCCAAACTCTGCCATTAAATTTTTGTAGTAAATGCCTGGATCTTTGCCGCTTACCGCCGTTATTTCTGCAGCGAGCAAACCCAAAATAATGCCATCTTTATCCGTTGTCCATACACTGCCGTCCCGACGTAAAAATGAGGCGCCAGCGCTTTCCTCTCCGGCAAAGCCCACTTTACTGTTAAAGAGGTCGTCCACAAACCATTTGAAACCCACGGGGACCTCTACTAGTTTTTTATTGAGTTTGTTAGCGACTCGATCAATCATACTCGACGATACCAACGTTTTACCGATCGCCAAACTTTGCGGCCACTGTGGACGATTTTGATAAAGATAATCGATAGCTACTGCCAAGTAATGATTTGGGTTCATTAAGCCCTGAGACTTTGTCACAATACCATGACGATCAAAATCAGGGTCATTAGCTATTGCAATATCATAGTTTTCTTTTAAATGAATTAGATTAGCCATCGCATAAGGACTAGAACAATCCATGCGAATTTTTCCATCTTTATCTAAAGGCATAAAAGCAAAGCTTGGATCAACTTTACGATTAACGATGTCTATTTTTATACCATAGGTTTCGGCTATACAATCCCAATATGCAATTCCAGAGCCACCTAAGGGATCAACACCAATACTAATATTAGCCTTGGCGATAGCATCCATATCAACAACGGTTTTTAAGTCATCTACATAGGGCTGTATAAAATCATAATCGACGACAAACTCAGAATGCCATGCATCAGAAAATGACACTTCTTTTACGCATTCATTACCAGCAATAATTATTTCATTAGCACGAGCTTGTATTTGCGCAGTAACGTCGCTATCTGCCGGACCACCGTTGGGAGTGTTGTATTTAAAACCACCATCTTGAGGAGGATTATGCGACGGGGTAATGACAATTCCATCAGCTATGCCCGCACTAATACTTTCAGGTAAACTATTTTTAAGCTTGCTGCTGTTGTGTTTATCAACATTACCGTTATTAACTTCACTATCTTGAGTTGTATCCTTGTTGAAACAAAGAATCGCGTGGGAAATTACAGGGGTTGGCGTATAAATTGTTGGAGACGTTGTTGAAGATTGAACATTACGACCTAGTTGAACGATGACATAAATACCATTTGCAACAAGTACCTGTAGCGCAGTTGTAAATGCACATTCAGAAAGTGCATGAGTATCTAAGCCTAAAAAAAGTGGTCCGGTAATATTTTTTTGTTGCCGATATTCAACTAGTGCCTGGCAAATCGCTTGGATATGTATTTCGGTAAAAGATGCATTACTTGATGAACCGCGATGCCCTGATGTACCAAAACTAACGAGTGAATCGCTAGAAGGTTGTTGAGTATAGTAATCGCTAACTACTCGCGGAACATTTATTAAGTCGCTTTCGTTTGCTAATTGTCCTGCCCGCTTATGTGTGCTCATAAAATTTTATTTTCTCTGTTGTCTTTTCAACGTTGAATATAAACTTTAAAACTTTTTATAAGTTTCAAAATATTACAGGCATAAATGCATCGACTTATAGTATTTTCCATAGCGTAATTATCGCGGCAGGTTGTTGAATCAAGTGCTTCATCAATACCAAGCACTTGAGAACAATTTATACGGAAAATGGATGACGTAATACAATCGTCTCGACGCGATCTGGACCTGTAGATATTATATCTACAGGTGCGCCAACTAGTTTTTCAATGCGTTTAATATAATTGACTGCTGCTGCTGGTAACGCCGACAAATCTTGTGCACCAAAAGTATTTTCGCTCCAGCCGGGCATAGATTCGTAAACAGGGACAACTTTATCCCAGCCATCACTATCAAAGGGAATACTTAAATCATTACCTGCTTGATCTTTATAGCCAACACACATTTTGACTTCTTCAAGACCATCTAACACATCAAGTTTTGTTAAACATAAACCTGAAATAGAATTAATCCGGATCGCATGCTTAACCGCAACAGCATCAAACCAACCGGTGCGGCGCTTACGACCCGTTGTAGCTCCAAACTCATGGCCTTTAACCCCTAAATGCTCGCCTATTTCACAATTTAATTCAGTAGGAAAAGGGCCAGAGCCAACACGCGTTGTATAAGCTTTGGTGATGCCTAATACATAGTCTAAGTACATCGGTCCCATACCAGAACCGGTAGCGACCCCACCAGCGGTGGTATTTGAGGAGGTTACAAAAGGATACGTGCCATGATCTATGTCGAGCAATGATCCTTGAGCACCTTCAAATAAAATGCTCTCGCCGGCTTCGCGTGCGGTATGTAAGGTGTTAGTAATATCCTCAACTAGTGGTTTTAACTCTTCTCCTTGAGCAAGTACATCGGCGAGAACTTTTTCATAATCCAGCGCTTCAACACCATAGTACTGGGTTAACGCAAAGTTATGATATTCCATTACTTCTTTTAATTTCTCAGCAAATGAGGTCTCATTAAATAAATCACCCATTCGCAATCCTCTGCGAGCGACTTTATCTTCATAAGCCGGTCCAATGCCGCGGCCGGTTGTACCAATTTTTGCAACCCCGCGTTTAATTTCACGCGCCTGATCTAGTGCCACATGATAAGGAAGAATCAATGGACAAGCCGGCGATAAACGCAATCTCGCTCGCACAGGCACACCTGTTGCCTCAAGATCTGCCATTTCCTTTAACAGTGCTTCTGGTGACAATACAACACCGTTGCCAATCATACATTTTACGCCGTCGCGTAAAATACCAGAGGGGATTAAATGTAAAACTGTTTTTTTGCCATCGATTACTAATGTGTGACCGGCATTATGACCACCTTGAAAACGCGCAACTAATGACACCTGATCAGTAAGCAAGTCTACAATTTTTCCTTTACCTTCATCACCCCATTGTGTTCCTAAGACGACTACATTTTTACCCATGATATTTTCTCAATCAAAATTAACGTCAATTACTTAAATTAAATTTTAAAGTAATCATTAAAAATAAATATCTTAAATAGCGTGAGCGTAGATTAAAGCGTTTGCACGATATATTCATTATCAATCAGTACTAGCTCTCGATCACAACGCAACTCTTTAAAATCTGGTGCTTGTGATAAACCACTGACAACTCGTTCACCTTTTTCTCTTAATAGTTGAATTGCTTGCCATTGCCGTATATCGGTCGATGATGGCGCATAAATTCCATTTGAGGGCTGTGTTAGTGACAACAGTGAAAGCACCGAGGTGACATTTAACCCAAAACCAGTTGCAGGTCTTGCACGGCCAAAAGCTTCACCAATATGATCATAACGTCCACCATTGGCAATTGCATCACCAAAACCCTCGGCAAATGCAGCAAAGACTAGACCGGTGTGATAATGGTAGCCTCGCAACTCACTTAAATCGAAATACACGTTGATATCAGGGTAGCGCTCGGCGATCACCTCAGATACAGCTCGTAATTCATCAATTGCTGCTTCTACCTCTGCTGGAGCATCCTGTAATTGCTCGCTGGCATATAGTAAAGTGCCGGTGTCACCGCATAATGTTGGCAGTGTTGTCAGCCAATTAATAGTTTGTGATGATTCAAAATTTTCGCTTGCCCAACGATTTATTTCTGCTGCATCTTTTGCTTGCAGTAAATCAAAAAATACTGACTCTTGAGCTGGGCTAAGCGCAAGAGACTCTAGTAGAGCTCGACAAATGCCCACATGACCAAGGGCTAAGGTAACCTTAGGCACATTAATTTGTGAGAGCGATTCAAGCAGTAAAGTTATTACCTCTATATCAGCGTCAAGACTGGCCTCGCCAAATAACTCGACACCAGCTTGCAATGGTGTTCTAACGGCAAGAGGCGATTTAGGTTTGGCATGCAAAACATGGTCGGCATAGCAAAGTCGACTAGGACCGGACTTAACGTAACTATGCGCATCAATTCTCGCCGCTTGTGGCGTCATATCTGCACGCAGACCCATTAATTTACCCGAAAGCTGGTCGACAACCTTCACTGTCAGTAAATCAAGATCGCCCCCAACGCCGCTCAGTAATGAATCTGTAAATTCTATCAGAGGAGGCATAATTAATTCGTAACCCCAACTCGCATAAAGATCGAGAAGGCGACGACGAAGCTGCTCAACACTTTGCGCCTCTGCGGGTAACACTTCTTCTACACCGTCGGGTAACAGCCAGCGATTAACATTCATGCATTTTCTCTTCAGTGTTTGTCAACACTTCATTCAATAACTTTATTAATAACATTTATGAAATTTTAGCATTTAGCTAAGTTAATTAGCGAAATAAATACAACAAGGCAATACCCGCCAACATACTAATCAAACCCATTATACGCAGTTGTTTGTCACTTATTCGGCTTAATGTGGCGACTAAATTGCGCCATTTGGCAGGATACAAAAATGGAATAATACCCTCAAGCACTAACATTAATGCAAAGCCAATTAGTAACGCTTCCCACATATCTTTCGATCTCAAAAATCCTGCTTTAAACGGTTGTAATATGTAATAAATAAAACACACAAAAAAACCGAGTCTGTCGAGACTCGGTTTGGGAGATATTACCACCATTACGAGGTAGTTTGTAAATTACTCAGCAATCATTGAGTAATTTAGTTAAATCTTGTATAACTTTCGCACACTTACTGTTGAAAATTACCATTAGGGCTTTTCAAATAACGAAAGAAGTCACTTTTAGGATCTACTAACATGACATCGCTTTTATTGTTGAAGGTTGTTTGATAGGCATTAAGACTACGAACAAAGCTATAGAATTCAGCATCTTTGCTATAAGCAGCAGCATAAATGCCCGTTGCAAGCGCATCACCTTCACCGCGAATCAGCTCAGACTGCTTATAAGCAGTCGCTTCAATGACAACTTTCTGTCTGTCGGCTGCGGCACGTTTTTTTTCGGCTAACTTAGCGCCACCAGAGCGATATTCCTGAGCGGTTTTGTTACGTTCGGTTTGCATGCGACCATAAACTGAGTCACGTACTTCTGGTGGTAACTCAATCTGTTTAACACGAATATCTAATACTTCAATACCTAGCTCTTGGCCAACGGCATCATCAATAGCTTTGGTTAGGTCAACCATTAATTGATCACGCTCACCCGAAACAGCTTCTTCTAAGGTACGCTGACCTAGCTGATTAGAAATCTCACGATCAATACGATCTGACAAGGCATTAGCGGCGCGACGCTCAGAGCCACCGGTTTTAACATAGTAGCGACCAACATCTTTAACTCGCCATTTTGCATAAGAATCCACTTCTAAACGTTTTTGCTGTCTAGTCAGTAAAATCTTAGGTGGTGCATCTAAGGTAAGAATACGTCCGTCGAATTTAATAATCTCATCGGCAAATGGATACTTAAAATTAATGCCTGTATCAGGATATTCGGGCTGCAATGTACCAAAGCGCAAGATAACGCCCTTTTGATACTCAGGCAAAATGTAGACCGTTGACTTGATAAGAAACAGTGCAACAATCACACCGATACCTATGAATATTGATTTAGTACTCATTAGCGAAGCCCCCTTGAACTATTGTTGGCATTGGACTGCGTTCGACGCACTTCTTGCGTAACGCTTTCGTTAATTCTGCGCAATATATCAGGCGACATTTGATCGTCTGATGCTGAACCCGAAGCGTTAGCATTATTAACGATTTTATCCAATGGTAAAAACAGCATGTTATTGCCACCTTCAACATCGACCAAGACCTTCGAGGAATTTCCCATCACAGATTCGATCGCATCAATATACAGACGTTCACGTGTTACTAGAGGAGATTTTTGATATTCCGCATAAAGACGATTAAAGCGTTCTGATTCACCTTCTGCCTTCGAGATTACCTTCTCACGATAACCCGTTGCTGTTTCAACTATACGAGCTGCACGGCCTTCTGCCTCTGGAACCACAGCATTAGCGTAGCGCTCTGCCTCATTGATTAATCGCTCGCGATCTTCTTTAGCTTTAACCACATCGTCAAAAGACGCCTGAACTTCTGCAGGTGGGTTACCTTGCTGCACGTTAACGTTTACAACATTGATGCCTGTACCATAACTATCAAGATACTCTTGTAGTTTTTTCTGGACTTCAACAGCAATTAATTCGCGGCCTTCTGATAAAACGCTATCTAAAACTGTTGAACCAACAACGTGGCGCATTGCACTTTCGGTTGCATGCTTTAAGCTGTTTTCAGGAGAGCGAACATTTAGTACGAAACTTTTAACATCACCTACGTTGTATTGAATAGTAACCGGCAATTCAACAATACTGATGTCTTTGGTAATCATAAAAGCTTTGGTGACATAATCACGTTCTTCTGTCGTATTTATTATATAGACGGTATCTATAAATTTAGGGTTCCATTTAAGACCTGAGCCAACAATAGAATGGAATTTACCAAAGCGAAGAATTACCGCTTCTTCTTTAGCATCTAGCTGATAGAACCCCGCCGCTAAATAGACAACGACAACAATCACGGCAACCAATCCTGCAATTGGCCCTGAGAACTTTGGCCCGCCCGCAGATGAATCTCCACCATCGCCATCGCCACTGCCTTTGCCACCTTTTTTACCAAAGATGTCTTGGACTTTACTTTGAAATTTTTTCAAGGCTTCATCAAGATCTGGTGGACCATCATTTTTTTTGCGTCCGCCCCAAGGGTCTTGATTGTTTCCACCCGGTTCATTCCAGGCCATAATGCTTCTCCGCATAGTTAGTTATAAAATTTAAGTAAGACATAATTATACCTTCAATCATTAAGATGTTTAAACACAACAACTACTTTAATGACTGAATATTATCTCTATGTAACACAGTTATTCTTACGCTGTTTTTTGATTCTTAGCTCGCTATTTGAAATTTTGTAGTGTGAATGGCATTAAATTAACAGATTTTATGGATGAAAGTACTCCACTATTGTTGCCACAACTCAGATTCTCTACCTAACGTTGGGGCAATACCTCGCCATTCCAAGTCCCCAGGACCAATAGATTCTGCACTCATTAGACGCGAAAACTCTACTTGCGAAATAGATATTGATAGCTCGCTCTGCCCATCACTGTTAAAAACTTCGTCATCAACAACCGAGAGTTCATAAAGTCTAGCTCTGAGCCGACCCATACTGTTACTGAGCAACAGGTGACCTGTGATCATATCTTGCCCCAAACATTCACTCAATGCCTGAAGCAATAGATCGAGGCCCACGCCTGACTGTGCCGATAACCACACAGCGGTTGGCCTACCTTGATCATCGCGATCAATACGTGGCTGCTGGTTAGGCAATAAGTCCAACTTATTATAAATTTTTAATTGCGGTAATTCGCCTGCGTTTATTTCATTAAGAACTAACTCGACCTGCTGAATATTTGATAGACGCTCTTCTGCACCCGCATCGATCACATGCAACAACAAATCAGAATGCGCAGCCTCCTCGAGGGTAGCTCTAAAGGCCTCAACTAATCTATGGGGTAAATGGCTGATAAAGCCTACCGTATCAGCTAATATTGTCGGGCCAATGTTAGCTAATTCTATCCTCCGCATGGTTGGATCTAGCGTTGCAAACAGCTGGTCTTCGGCATAGACATCGGCATTGGTTAAATAATTGAACAATGTTGATTTGCCAGCATTTGTATAACCGACTATCGACACTGTCGGCGTAGCCGCTCGAACGCGCGAGCGTCGGCCCTGACTTCGCTGCTTACGAACCTTTTCAAGACGGGCTTCAATTGACTTAATGCGAACACGCAGTAAGCGCCGATCTGTTTCTAGCTGAGTTTCACCCGGTCCACGCATACCGATCCCACCCTTTTGGCGCTCCAAATGCGTCCAACCTCGAATAAGACGAGTTGACATATGCCCTAACTGAGCCAGCTCAACTTGCAACTTGCCTTCATGGGTACGCGCGCGCTGAGCAAAAATATCAAGAATTAAACCCGTGCGATCAAGCACTCTGCATTGCAAAGTAGCTTCTAGGTTGCGCTCTTGACTGGGAGAAAGTGTGTGATTAAAAATAACCAATTGCGCGCCGTGAATATCGACAAGCTCTTTAATCTCTTCAACTTTGCCTTTACCGACAAAATATTTAGCATCTGGACGAGAACGCTGCCCTGTCACTAAAGTAACGGGATCGCCGCCAGCAGAAAGAACGAGTTCTTCGAACTCACGAGGGTCATCTGAGGAATGAGAATGAGACAAATTAAGGTGAACTAATATCGCTAGCTCACCTGATTTAGGACGATCAAAGAACAATAATTGTCCCCATTATAATAATATTATTTTTTATAAAGGATAGTTTATTCTTCATCAAAATCTTCGTCATTTACTAGCGGAACTCTTACAGCACGCGACGGAACTACTGTTGATATTGCGTGCTTGTATACCATTTGACTAACGGTATTCTTTAATAAAATGACAAACTGATCAAATGACTCTACTTGTCCTTGTAGCTTAATACCATTGACCAAATAGATAGAAACTGGAATACGCTCTTTACGTAAAACGTTTAAGTAAGGGTCTTGTAAATTTTGCCCCTTTGACATGGTGCTCTCCTTTAACCTTAATGAAATAATTGGATTTTAACGGCAAAAAAATAATTATCGATATATCTAGATGCTGTTTTAATGACTTTCTATTATATGTATCTTTGTGGCAAAAAGCTTAGAATTAATTCTATTTTTTTTTGCATCAAATCTTCGCTATAAACTTTATCTACTGGCAAAGGCACTAGCTCTGGCCATTCTCTCAACCACGTTAATTGTCTCTTTGCTAATTGGCGAGTAGAAGCAACGCCTTTGTCGATCATTGTATTGTAATCGTAATCACCGTCAAAGTATTGCCATATCTGACGATAACCCACTGCACGCATAGATGGAAGGTCTAAATTGAGGTCTGCGCGCTCGCGCAATTGTTTTACCTCATCAAGAAAGCCCTTATCGATCATATTATTAAATCTTCTATATATACGGTCATGCAATAAAATACGATCATCAGGCAATAATCCAAAAGAAACAATCGTAAATTGGTCCAAAAATTTAGGCTTTGCATCGGCAGCATGCTGCTTATTACGGTATTGAGTCATGGTAATTCCGCTGCCGCGAAAAACCTCTAATGCTCTCGATATTCTTTGAGAATGATTCGGATGTAATTGAGCGGCGTACTCTGGATCGACTGCTTTTAATTGTTCGTGCATTGCAGGCCATCCCTTAATAGCTGCTTCATGTGCAATTGCTTGGCGAATAGACGGGTCTGTTTCTGGCATATCGGCCAGACCATCAAGCAGCGATTTAAAATACATCATGCTACCACCCACTAAAATAGGGATTCGGCCTAAACTGACAATAGTTGATATTTCGCGTTCGGCATCGCGACAAAAATTCGCAGCAGAATACGGCTCGGCCGGATCACGGATATCAATCAACTTATGAGGAAATAATGTAAGTTCCTCTGGCGATGGCTTTGCCGAGCCAATGTTCAAATCTGTGTACACTAAGGTAGAATCAACACTGATAATATCGATGGGCAAAACTTTACTGAGCGCCATCGCAACATCGGTTTTACCCGATGCAGTCGGACCCATTAACATAATTAATAAGGGCTTAGAGGGATGTGTTTGCATAGGAAGCTATAAAGCCGAAACAGGCATTAACAATAAATAGTTATAAAAGACGATAGAAATTACCGCAACAAACAACAGTATACATTACTCACAATAATTTCTTTGCAACAACCATTTAAGCAATTTATTGTCGGATTGCTTAAAGTCTAAGCATCAGGCTTTACCTCCAACATAAAAGTCACTGGGCCATCGTTAGTGAGAGATACTTTCATATCTGCACCAAAGATACCCATTGCAACTTTACATTTATTCATTTTTTCCTTTGTCGCTGTATTTACATGGCTTATTTTGTCGGCAGTCAAAAGTTGAGCCTGCATAATACAATAGTCATATAGCTCCTTTGCCCGATCAGGCTCGGCTGCAGAGGAAAATCCGGGTCTTCGTCCTTTATCGGTATCGGCCGCTAAAGTGAACTGAGAAACAATTAATAAACCACCGCTAATATCTTTAACGCTTAAGTTCATCTTGTTATCGATGTCATTAAACATTCTGTAGTTAACTATTTTATCGACCAGTTTATTAGCCGTCTCTCTGGTATCCCCGCGTTGAACGCCGAGTAAAATCAATAGACCCTGGTCTATTTCACCGACGATTTTTGCATCGACACAAACAGACGCGGAAGAAACACGCTGCAACAATGCACGCATAGCTATAGCCTTAATAAGTTATGGTTTTAGATGAGCGTGAATGGCTGCTAACGAAACATTAGGATCGTTATAATCAATGGGAATTACAGTAAAGCCCTTGTCTGTTTTCATCACTAAGCTTGGAAAACCAGACACCCCTAAGCTGGCGGAAAATTCTCGAAAGGCTTGGATATTTTGTTCTAGCAACTGCTGTACAGCATCACTTTTTAAAGCATCTGCGAAGGCTTCTTTATCGATACCGATCGATTCTGCAAGCTCTATTAATACAGATGTATCCGATGGATTTTTTGCATCAAGATAATAAGCCTTCTGAATAGCGCTAATCATCTCAAACTCAAGCTCGGGGTTTATTGCACAAGCAGCAATAACCGCACGACAAGCTGGATAAGTAGAGCGCCTGGGTTCACAAAGCGACCAAAAATCATGATTAAATTGAGTTCCAGGAATAACACTCTCAATATTTTTCCAGGTTTTTTGGAGGAATATTCTTGTATCTACTGGCATCGGCACATCTGAATCTGGCGCCAGCCCGCCTAATATTGTTTGCAATTTAATGTCATTAGGTAACTGTTCTTTGATCGATTTCCATGCCGAGCTAAAACCCCAACACCAACTGCACATCGGATCATGAATAAAAAAAAGCGTTGCGGACATTTTGACTCCTGTGGGTGATCAAAGCATTGGCAATTATAAACCTAAAAAGCACTAGCCATTTCGTTTGTTGCACGCACTAGTGCGTCAAGGATACCGGGATCACGTGACGCATGACCAGCATCTCGCACAATTTGTAATTTTGCATCGGGCCAAGCGCGATCAAGTGATACAGCATTATCGAGAGAGCACACCATGTCGTAACGTCCATGAATAATAACCGCAGGGATACCAAAAAGCTTTTCAATATTATCTAAAATTTGATTCTCATTGATAAAACACTCATTAACAAAATAATGCGACTCTATACGCGCCAGCGATAGAGCTAAATGCGCATTTGAAAAAATGTCAACAATGTCAGGGTTTGGCTTTAAAGTTGCGCAACGCCCCTCCCAAATAGACCAATGTTTAGCGGCATTCATTTTTGCTAGCTCATTATCGCCAGTTAACAGACGGTAATAGGCACTAATCATATCTGCACGCTCATCGACTTCAATAGGATCGATAAATTCTGCCCAATAATCGGGAAAAACCTGACTTGCACCATATTGATAAAACCAATCAAGATCATTGCGTCGGCACAGAAAAATACCACGCAGTATCATGCCCGAGACTTGGCTAGGGTATTGCTGGGCATACAAAAGTGATAGTGTTGAACCCCAAGAGCCGCCAAACAAAATCCATTGATCAATATCGAAATATTTTCTAATACGTTCAATATCATCTATTAAATCTTGCGTTGTGTTGTGTGCAAGCTCTGCATGAGGGGTGGAGCGACCCGCACCACGCTGATCAAATAAAATAATTCGGTATTTCTCTGGATCAAAAAACCGTCGATCCGCTGCTGAACAACCCGCCCCTGGACCACCATGCACAAACAAAACAGGCAAACCCTCGGGACTACCGGACTCTTCTATGTATAAGACATGACCATTACCAACAGATAAAGTATCGCTCTTGTAAGGCTTGATGGGAGGATATAAAGAATGCATTATCATTACCCTTTAATAGTTGAAGCTACACAATAGCGGGTAAATCTTAAGCGTACAAGTATGCCTCGCACACTATTTTTTATAAACATTATTATCCCTATACCTATAAAAAAAGAGTCGATCTATGACACAGACACAGAATATGCGATGCAATTGGTGTCATGGAAATGAGCTTTACGAGCACTATCATGATCATGAGTGGGGACAACCTTTATATGATGACCAACAACTGTTTGAATTTTTATTACTAGAGGGCGCTCAAGCCGGCTTATCGTGGATTACTATTTTACAAAAACGTGAGAATTATCGGCTTGCCTTCGATAACTTTGATGCAAAAAAGATAGCTTGCTACTCTGAAAAAAAAATTCAAGCGCTACAACAGAACTCAGGCATTGTTCGCAACAAACTAAAAATCCACGCCTTCAAAAAAAATGCTCTTGCCTATCTTATAATATTGCAACAACACGGGAGCTTCAAAGATTATATTTGGCAATTTGTCGATGGCAAACCATTACAAAACAGTTGGCGCTCAATGAGCGAAGTTCCGGCAAATTCACCTACCTCAGAAATAATGAGCAAGACACTAAAAAAAGCCGGCTTTACCTTTGTAGGACCGACTATTTGTTATGCCTTTATGCAAGCTACCGGCATGGTAAACGATCATCTAATAACATGTCCTAGTCATGAACGATGTAAAAAGTTAACGAATAAAAAATAATATCGAGCTTATAAAGCATTTAACCCATAAATTATTGACGCTAGCGGCTAACAGTGTTCGAATAGATTCAATTTATCGCTAGCGGCTAAACTATTTGAAATGGATTTATTTTAATTAATGAGTAAGTCACCCCTCGATGACTTATCTTAATTAACGCGAGCAGCCATTCCAATCTATAGCGTATCGATAAACCACTCATCTAACTGCCGATCTCTTTAAATACGTAACGATCATTGTGGCCTTGTTCTAGTCAACGATGAGATTATGACAGCATTGCTCGCGAGCTTATTAATGCTAATATTTCATGCGAATTTAAACAAGAATACCTAGATTGAAATGATTTCATTATAAACAAGAGCAACCAATAGGCGCTTAACGACATAGTTCGATTCATTTAAAACCACCACTTAAGGATAAGGTGCAGCATGAATAATTTAAAAGATATTAAATGGTATGCAACCGTTAAAATGAAAATGATCTCATTGCTTATTTTTACTGTGACAACGGTAACAATTATTGTGGGAATATTCTCTTTTAACTACATTAAAGAGATTGAGACAAGTAAATTGACCCAATTTGCTAATGTAACAGCAGACCGCCTTTCTAAAAGTCTTGAAACGCCCATGTGGAATATTGATAAAGAACTGGTCAGTGATTTGTTAGCCACTGAGTTGGGGCTATCTACAATCGTTGGCATTGTCGTTAATGATCAAGGCAATCAAGGGGTAATGTCTGCCAAAAGTCGCATTCAAAATAATCAGATTATCGACTTCAGTGGCTCATTTGACCCACTAAACATAAAAATTACTCGCAATATTGTTCGTGAAGGCACAAGCATCGGCTCATTAGAGCTCTATGTAACAAGAGACGAACTAGCTAAGTCGCTCGATCAGTTTGCTCTCGGAATTATTGCCCTTATTATTATTCTTGCAATCGCAATTTTGATTATCATGAATGTCTTACTTAATAGTATTGTGATAAATCCTTTAATTAAACTGGCCGATACTGCCGATGCAATTAGTTTAGGGCGACTAGACCAAAACTTTGAAGTTAACTCCAAAGATGAGATTGGATTCTTAGCCGATTCATTCAAAAAAATGCAAGTCAGCCTACGTATTGCGATGACACGAATATCTAAAAACCCTAAGTCCGCTAATGCTCAATCTTTGCAAAAATCTACTTTTGATCAAGCCGTTATTAAGGATTTTATTCGCAAGATTAAAAGCGCCGATAAATTTCCATCACTACCGAGTATTTTCGAAGTTGCCTCAAAGGCCAATACCGTTCCTGATGATTTAGTAGAGGCGGCATGGCAAGAGTGGAAGCAACAGGGCAAATAATGCCTACTATCCAATAATCATTCAATAAAAAAGGCCATAACATTATGGCCTTTTTTATTGCTTTTGTTTATGCTCGCTTGACGCATGTCATCTTGTATACATTAATTTATTTTCTTGATTTCTGCTCACATCATTATCTATCATGAATTAAATAATTCTTCACAGCCTATAGCAGAGCATAAAATGAATTTATCGTCGAGCAACAGGTGTTTTTTGATTATAAAGATTGTGGCGATTGCGCATATTATTCTAGGAATACTTTTACCTTTTCTAGCGCAAACAAATATTATTGCAACACTTTTAGTCAATGAAATGTTTAAGGGTATAGCTTTATCTGAAGAGGCGCGCTCGCAAGCGGCTTATGTTATTTCTCTATTTGGTCCGACTGTGGCTAGCTGGGGAATATTATTGTTAGTTTTATCGCAAAGCTTTTTCGAGTCGCCCTCAAAGAAAAAATGGTTAGGCTTAATCACTGCTATATTAGTTTGGCATATTGGAGACTCTGCCTACTCGCTCATTAATGGCGTAGTTACTGCTTTTTTATTAAATAGTTTTGTTACCGCTAGCCTTTTAATTCCAATCTGGAAACTCCGTAAGCTTATACCCAAAACTGAATAACTAAATATAAACTTACCCTAAAATATACTCACAGAAAAGTCATCAAATTGTCATAGAACCAAATTATAGTTATCTACTGGAAAATAATTTTTACACCCGCTTAATTGAAACTATCTAATGAAGCCAAAAAATTCAGCACTACCTAATCTCGATAGCAAATTGCAACCAAACATATGCTCGTCAAATTTCAATTTATCGCCTAGCCAACAGCCCCCAAAAATATTATTACTCTATGGCTCTTTACGCGACACATCCTATAGCCGTTTGGTCATCGAGGAATGTGCGCTACTGTTAAATCATATGGGAGCAGATGCTAAGATTTTTGATCCAAAAAATTTACCTTTACCCGATAGTGAAGCAGATACTCACCCTAAAGTTATCGAGCTTCGCCAATTAATGATGTGGTCTGAGGGGCAAGTTTGGTGTTCACCTGAACGCCACGGCGCAATGACAGGGATAATGAAGGCGCAAATAGATTGGGTACCCTTAGAGCTTGGTGGTGTCAGACCTACGCAGGGAAAAACATTAGCCGTTATGCATGTCTGTGGTGGTTCGCAATCATTTAATACGGTTAATCAACTGCGCATACTAGGTCGTTGGATGCGTATGTTAACTATTCCTAACCAATCCTCTGTGGCCAAAGCCTTTATGGAATTTGACGACAATAACCGTATGAAACCATCGCCTTACTACAATCGTATTGTCGATGTCTTAGAAGAGCTTATCAAATTCACATTGCTCACACGCGACCATAAAGAATATCTAGTGGATCGATATTCCGAACGCATTGAAAGTAACGAACAAGTCAGTCAGCGCGTGAATCAACGCAGCCTTTAACTAAAAACAACAAACAACTCATGACATTTTTAGAGCACACTTGTCATCAAGTTTGTGTATCAATCAGTAGCTGTCCACTAACCTAAATGAGCTTTCTATAATTTTTTACAATTATGTATAAATACATAAGCTCTGCCTGAAACTTAAATAGACTGTTAGTTGATAAACTTAAGTTAGAGGCTAAATTTTTTAATCAATTGGCACTAGCGCAGAGCGAGCATTGCCTTAGCCCTAGCAACCGCAAGCTTAACTTGTCTAGGTGCTGTGCCGCCGATATGATTTCTTGCAGCAACCGAACCTTCAAGTGTTAACACCTCAAATACATCTTGCTCAATACTATTTGAAAACTGTTGCAATTCTTCTAACGTCATTTCAGATAAATCTTTACTTTGTTTTATACCATAAGCAACAGACTTACCCACTATTTCATGGGAGTCGCGAAAAGCAATGCCTTTGCGCACCAAATAATCTGCTAAATCTGTGGCGGTAGAAAAACCTTTTTTAGCAGCCTGATACATATTTTCTTTTTTTGCAGTTATCGCCGGAATCATATCTGCAAATGCGCGCAAGCAGTCACTTACGGTATCAATTGTATCAAAGAGAGGCTCTTTATCTTCTTGGTTATCTTTATTATAAGCCAGCGGTTGTGATTTCATTAACGTTAGCAGACTTGTTAAATTTCCGTATACGCGGCCTGTTTTACCGCGAACAAGTTCGGGCACATCTGGATTTTTCTTTTGCGGCATGATTGATGAACCCGTACAGAAACGATCGGGCAGATCAATAAAATCAAATTGAGATGACGTCCACAACACTAATTCTTCACTAGCGCGTGAAAGATGCATCAACAAAATACTTGCCGCAGCACAAAACTCAATAGCAAAATCTCTATCACTGACAGAATCTAAAGAGTTTGCCGTGGGCCGATCAAAACCTAATAACTCTGCCGTATATTCACGATCAATAGGATACGTTGTTCCCGCGAGCGCTGCTGCTCCTAGAGGCGATTGATTGAGACGCTGCCTACAATCCATAAAGCGCTCGTAATCTCGGCTTAGCATTTCGAACCATGCCATTAAATGGTGTCCAAAGGTAACTGGCTGTGCAATTTGTAGATGTGTAAAACCAGGCATTATGGTATCGCATTCACGCTCGGCGACCATCAATAAGCCCGACTGTAAGCGAGTCACCTCAGCTCCGATGCTATCAATAGCAGCGCGCAGATACAGCCGGATATCAGTCGCTACTTGATCGTTGCGAGAGCGACCGGTATGTAATTTTTTTCCGGTAATACCAATACGCTTAGTGAGAGCGCTCTCGATATTCATGTGCACATCTTCTAACTCGATAGACCACTCAAAGGTACCAGCTTCTATATCGGCACGAACAGCTTCAAGGCCTGTATAAATTTGCTGTTTCTCATCTTCAGAAAGAACACCGACTTTTGCTAACATTGTTGCATGAGCAAGAGAGCCTTCTATATCTTGTAAATACATGCGTTGATCAAAATCGACCGAAGCGGTAAAGCGCTGAACAAATGCGTCTGTTGCCTCTGCAAAACGACCACCCCAAGCTGATGAAGTCGCCGCTTTTTGTTGGCTAGCGTTAGCATTAATTGAATCGGACGAATTTTTAGTCATTAGGCGCTCGTTAAATGATGGCTATCAAATAGCAGTTAAAAAAAGATCCACATTATAGCGGATATAATCTGAGGGAGTATATTTAAGGCGAACAACTGGCATTACTAGCGCTCAATAAATTCTATGCTAAACTTCTACGATGTAATATAAGACAATAATAACTTTAATCTGGCGATAAACATGAGCGATGAACAAGAACAGCCGTTACCATTGCTACCTTATTTATGTTCTCCGTCTGCTATTTTAGGGTTAGTTCTTATCGGTGAACTTTTAGCACTAGTGCTAATCCTCGCCGATTACTCTATTAGCTTTACTTGGGTTTCTCTCGGTATTAAATCAATGATTATTCAATGGATAGTCTTGAGTTGTGCCCTTGTTCTATGCCAATTACGTCCTTTGTTAAATCGACTTTCATTGCGTTTAAGTGGCTCTCTAGCTTTTATTATTTGCACTGCTATCGCTGCACTCATCTTGTGGATATCTCCCTTGCTTGTGTCTGCACCTGTTGATATAGGCTTGTGGGCGCGCTCAACAACTATTGCGGCTATATTTTCTGGTATTTTATTGCGTTATCTATATCTTCAGCAACAGCTTAGCAATCAACAGCAAGCAGAGCTGCAATCGAGGATTCAATCTTTGCAGTCTCGTATTCGACCCCATTTTTTATTCAACAGTATGAATACTATTGCTAGTTTAATTAATCTCGATCCAAAAATGGCAGAAAAAACGGTAGAAAATCTTAGCGATTTATTTCGCTCTAGCCTGCAAAGCCCTGGACTTGTTAGTTTAAGTGAAGAGATAGATTTATGCAGACGCTATATCGCCATAGAAAAAATACGTCTGGTTGATCGCTTAACGATGGAATGGGATTTTGATGAAAAAATCCCAAATGCCTTAGTGCCATCTTTATTTTTACAGCCATTATTAGAAAACGCTATCGGACACGGTGTACTATTATTAATAAAGGGTGGGGTTGTAAAATTATCGATCAAACAAAATCAACAGATGCTACACATCTCTATCAGCAACCCTGTTCCAGAAATCGATAAAAGACGCAACTCAAGCGGCAATCAAATCGCGCTCAGCAATATTAAAAAGCGCTTGCAACTGCACTTTGGTGGTCAAGCTAAATTACTAATGGAATTGAATGATCAAACCAATCAACATCTTGTTACTATTCGATTCCCAATAATAAAAGCAAATGCTTTAAAAAGAGAACTATAGAATGAACGTTGTTATTGTCGATGATGAACCACTCGCCCGAAAGCGTCTATGCAATATGCTCATCGAGTGCGGTCATATAGTCGTTGCAGAAGCCGCAAATGGTATTGAAGCACTTGATGCTATATCAGCACATTACCCTGAAATTGTTTTATTAGATATTGAAATGCCAGGTGATACAGGCTTAGAAGTCGCTAAAAAAATTGCCCAACTAGAAGCACCCCCTGCTATCATTTTTACTACGGCATACGACCAATATGCACTCGAAGCATTTGATACCTCCGCAAGCAGCTACCTATTAAAACCTGTCCAACAAGCGCAATTAGAGTCGGCGCTTAACAAAGCTAAAAATGTCAGTAAATTACAATTAGGATTTCTTAAAGAAGAGCAGACATTTAGTCAGCGTCGACATATCACCTCTAAAGGACACAGGGGTATAGAGCTTATTGCCTTGGAAGATATTCGCTATTTTATGGCCGATCAAAAATATGTGATGGTAATCAGCGTTAATGGAAAAGTATTAATTGATGAAACATTAAAAGAATTAGAAGAAGAATTTTCAAGACGGTTTATTCGCATTCATCGAAACTCGCTGGTGTCAATAAAACATATTCTTGGCTTAGACCGTGATAGGCAAGGACAGTATAGCCTTCGCATTGCAAATATAGAAGACCGGCCTTTAGTCAGCAGACGCTATGCAGGCAAGATTAAAAGTTTATTGAAAGTTTTATAATATAAATAGATTAGACTTTTGGTTTTCGATGGTATTTTATACTTAGTCTTACTCCGCTTTTATTTCTAGCTTGCTTTCATTAATACTCCGTTATATTAGTACTCTAACAAAACCGCCTCTTCACAAAGTTTTTCTAGCAATGTTCAATTACATCGAAAAGTAAGTCATGCTTTTGTTATGATGTGATTTTTAGCGGAATTTTTTATGTCATCAAAACCACATTTATTGCGTATTGCTACGAGAAAGAGCGCTTTAGCTCTTTGGCAGGCCCAATACGTTAAGGGCAGGTTAGAATCGATTCACCCAAAACTAAAGGTTGAACTCTTACCGATGTCCAGCCGTGGCGATAAAATACTCGATGTACCTTTAGCAAAGGTTGGCGGTAAAGGCTTATTTGTAAAAGAACTAGAGACCGCCTTGTTAGATAATAAAGCCGATATTGCCGTGCATTCAATGAAAGATGTGCCGATGGAGTTTCCCGATGGTCTCAGCTTGTCGGTAATATGTGAACGCGAAGATCCTCGAGACGCATTTGTCTCTAATAAATACAATCGCCTAGACGAACTTCCTCAAGGTGCAATAGTAGGCACCTCTAGCTTACGAAGACAGTGCCAATTGTTAGCGCTTCGTCCCGATTTAGAGATTAGATTCTTAAGAGGTAATGTTAATACTCGCCTCGCAAAACTTGATGCCGATGACTATGACGCTATCATTTTGGCCAGCGCCGGCCTTATTCGCCTCAAAATGGCAGCGCGTATTAGCCAATATATTGTTCCTGAAATTTGTCTTCCAGCCGGTGGCCAAGGAGCCGTTGGTATAGAGTGCCGCAGTGATGATGCTGTTACTCATGAACTCTTGGCACCATTGAATCATGCTTTAACAGCCACCGCTGTCAGTGCCGAGCGAGCTATGAATCGCCGATTGCAAGGGGGCTGCCAAGTACCCATTGCTTGTTATGCTATTCATCAAAATAACAGTTTATGGCTTAGGGGCTTAGTAGGCGATCCCGATGGGACCGAGATTCTGACAGATGAGATTAGCGGTTTCGTAGCTGATGCTGAAAAAATCGGTATCGAGCTTGCCGATAAATTATTAAAAGCTGGGGCAGGTCGTATTTTGAAAGCGGTTTATGATGGTCACGATATTATCAAATCATGATTAAGATCGATCTTTCAGGCCTACATATACTTATTACTCGACCCAGTGCTCAGGCGCTACCGTGGGCATCACAATTAGAGATTCTTGGGGCCAAGACAAGCTGTCAACCGATGCTTGAAATTTACCCATTGAGCGATGACGCGTCCAAGCAAGCTGTAAAAAACAGGGTGATGCATTTAGATGAATACTCTAAAATCATTTTTGTCAGCCAAAACGCCGTTAATCATGGTTTAGCCGAAATAGATAATTATTGGCCACAATTACCCAGTAATATTGATTTTTTTGCGGTGGGTGCCAGCACCGCTAAGCTATTAGCCGATAAGCTCTATGCGTTTGGCGCTAGTGTTCAGTTTCCTAAACATGCAATGAACAGTGAAGATTTGCTGTCATTAAATGGCCTAAATAGTATCGATGCCGATAAAATATTAATTTTCCGTGGTCTTGGTGGCCGCACACATTTAGGCCATACACTTGAAGCCCGCGGAGCTTTAGTAGATTATTGCGAAGTATATGAAAGAAAAGCACCAGATAATATTGATATCACAGCCTTAGCATTATTCAAGAAAACGGTATTAACGCCCGTAATTAGTGTGCATAGTGGCGAGACCTTAGATAACTTATGTCAACTGTTAAAAACTAATAACAACATTGAGACATTACGCTGGATGCAACAAACCGCCTTATTGTTACCCGGGCTTCGCGTTGCTCAAATAGCAAAAGATTTAGCATTCAAACATATTATTGTCGCAGAGAATGCGACTCACGAAGGCATGATAGAGGCACTCTATGACTGGCGAAGATAATAAATCAACTGACGACAAAACTATAAAAACGACAACGGAAGCTATTGATAAGCCAAATAAGGCGTTAGAATCCTCGCCAACCACCGCCAACACTGATGCTAGCCTTGATCAGACGATTGCCGATGGCAATGCCGACAAAACAACATCTAAATCTAATGTGACGGATAAAAAAGACTCACCAGCTCCTAGCAAATCCACAATAGACAAAGAGATCAAGAAGGCAATGCCGCCATCTAAAGCAACCGCTCCAGATAAAACTAAAGTCTCAGAGTCTCCGCAGAAGACTTCAAAACTCGGCAGTATTGCTTTAATCATTCTGCTCTTATTAATTATTGGTCTTGTTGCTGGCGGATTTTTTGGATTCCGTTTTTGGCAAGATTACTCTTCGCAACAAGAGCAACGCCTATCGTCGATTGAATCAGAAAATAATGAACAGCTTTCAAAAATTGAGGCCTTAAGCCAAGAACAAGCCAATAAAAATTCTGATCAAGCTGAGTTTTTAAACACAATTAAAAAAGATCAAGACGCATTACAAACACAAATTAATCAACGTCTTGATAGCCATACTGAGCGACTTCGCGCACTTGCCGGCACCAGTAGAAACGATTGGTTATTGGCTGAAGCGCGTTATTTATTAAGGTTAGCAAGCCAGCGACTTTTGGTAGAAAATAGTACTGTTGGTGCGCAAGCTCTTCTCCAATCTGCGGATGATATTTTAATCAATATCGATGACGCAGAGTTAATGCCAACCCGAAGCGCTATCGCTGCAGAGATGATCGCATTAAGGCTTGCAAAAGCAGTTGATAGACCCGGTATTTATTTACAGTTATCAGCACTCAAAGATGAAATTCAAGCCTTGCCGTTAATTCCATTTCGTCCCAAAAGCGAATCTATTAATGTCGAAATGTCTATAGCTGATGACACATCTAACAAATGGTATTCTCAAGCTATTGCAAGCCTTAACAAAGTATTAGCCGAGCTTAAAAGTTTTGTGCAAGTTAGGCAACATGATCAAGCACCTGACTTATTAATTAGTGAACAACTACAATTACAAACCATTAACAATTTAATGTTAATGCTAGAACAGGCTCAGTATTCACTGTTACATGAAGAAGAACTTATTTATCAATCTAGCTTAAAAAAGGCTCAGATATGGTGGAAGAGCTATTACTCACATTATTCTGAATATGAAGTTATTAATCATGAAATTAACAAATTGCTCAACAAAGAAATAGTTCAAAAAATACCGACTATTAATCGCTCAACTAAATTGTTAACTGATTATATTGATCAATTTCACAAGCTAAATGACGAAAACAAGTCAACAACTAAAGAACCAACTCCTGAATCTATAACCAATACTGCAACACAGGAGAAAGCGTTATGATTCGCGGTTTACTGTTCTTTTGTATTTTTTTAATAGTAGGCTCTATTACTTATCAGGTTCTTGAGGAAGGCAGCACTAGTTATTTATTAATTGTATGGAATAAAACTAGTATCGAGATGAATCTTTGGTTTGCTCTATTGATTATCTTTTCTATCATTTTTTTAATCTGGCTTATCTCTACAATTTTTCATGGAAGTTTTAATAGTGTCAAATACACAAAACAAAAACTTTTTGGCATGGGCGATGACAAAGCTCAAGCTAAAACGGTTGATGGTTTAATTGATTTTATTGAAGAAAACTGGGCATTAGCTCGAAAAAAATTAACCCAGTCTGCAAGCAAAGTTAAAGCTCCCACTATTAATTATTTAGCTGCTGCTCGCAGCGCTTATGCGCTTGGTGATGAACAGGGAGCACTTGAACTTTTACATAAGGCAGAGACAAGCACGACCCGAGGCAGCCTTGCCATCGCACTCACACAAGCGCGCATGCAATTTGGCAATAAACAATATGAACAAACATTAGCAACACTTGAGCGCGCGTCAGATATTCGTGCAGAACATCCGGTCATTCTTAATCTTCGTCTTCAAGTTTATACACAGCTTAAAGATTGGAGCGAATTGAAAAAACTACTGCCTATACTCTCAAAAAATAATACGATCACTACTGAAGAATTGAATGCGGTAGAGCTCAATTTATATCGTTCTCAACTAAATGAAAAAATAAAAAAATTAAGCACCTTGCCAATTGATGATAAAAAAGTAGAGCTCAATAAAATCTGGTCAGATATGCCAACAAAAATCCAACAGAAAGAAGACATTCTATTTGTATATTGCTCGCAGCTGATGACATTATCTGAGCATGATAACGCAGAAAAATGTCTATCGTCTGCGCTTGCAAAACAATGGTTTGATCAATGGGTAGATTTGTATGGCTTATTAAATTGCAGTGATAAAAAGCGGCCATTGCAAACTGCGGAAAAATGGCTAACTAAGCATGCAGATAGTTCACAATTACTATTGGCCCTTGGTAGATTATGCATTCAAAACCAACAATGGGGTCGCGCCATCGATTTTTTTGAAACAAGTTTAAAATTACAATCACGCGCAGAAACATATGCAGAACTTGCGCGCCTTTTAGATTATATGGATGAACATGAAAAAAGCCATGCTTATTTCAAACTTGGTCTGATGAAAAATTCTACGGTGTTAATTGACGGCGACTACTTTAAATAACTTTACATATCTTTTCGTTAAAAAAAATCTATAAAACTTACGTTAAATTTTTTAGCACCATTTCATAGCCTTCTTTAAAAGTCGGATATAAAAATTGATACCCACTATCGAGCAAGCGTTGATTAGAGCAACGTTTGCTTGCTCTTATTATACTTGCCGATGACTTAACCTTTAAATGATCAGGATTTAGCCCTAGCTGTGCAGCTAACCAACACTTTACATCATACAAAGGCGACGGCTTGCAATCAGTTGCTAGGTATAAAGATTCTATATGTTGGACTTTCTTTTGGCGCTGAATAATATGCGCTAAAATACCAGCGCAATCATCGCTATGTATCCGATTACTATATAGAATGGGTTCTTTTTCTGCGCCATTACCTGCTTTTACTTGTTCAATTAAACGCTCACGCCCAACGCCATAAATACCAGAAAACCTTACAATAGCGCCTGCAAAGTCGCCATCAGTCAATAACTTCTCTGCTTCTAATAAACGTTTACCACTGTAGCTTTTAGGCAATGTATCTGAGCATTCATCAACCCACTCATTATTTTTTTGTCCATAAACACTGGTACTAGAAACAAAAATAATAAGCTGCGGACTAACTTTATTTTTCTCCAAGGCATTTAACAACGTTTGAACAGTTTTAACATAGGTTTGTTTATAGCCACTATCGCTCATGTCGTCAGGCGTCATAGTGATGACAATAACATCAAAATTTTCTCGGGTGATATTTAATAATGCTGAGTCATCGCGACAGTCTGCCTGCACTATATTAACGCCCTCATAGCTATCAGCACTTCGGCGAACACCTGTAATGCAATAATTATCTGCTAATATGTTACTGAGGCGTTTGGCAATGTCGCCAAAGCCTAATAGAAGTAATTTTTGTTTTTTATTTATCGTCATTTTTTTAATTAGATTATCTCTTTTTATACTAGTTACAATACTCAAGTTTGGACTCGCTTGGCATTTATCCATTGTTAATAAATTTAATATGTTAAGCGCCTAAACGTATCACTAAATTCATATACACACAGCGTAATAAACCGTAATCATACTCTTCATTTAACGCTTCAAAAATTGGCTTAAGTTGGCCTCCCGCTTCTGTTAAGCCATGTTCAACTAAGCACGACTCTATAATTCCTATGGTTTTTTTATCTATGTTAATAATATCGTTTAATAATAACTTTTCTTCTCTAATCAATTGGCTTGCGTGATTATAAATTGTCGTCTCAGTTAAGCCTCTTATTTGTGCAATATTTTCTAGCGTCTTTTTTTCTTTAAATAAGGTGAGCGTTTCTAACACTGTAGTGGATAAGGATTTTTTATTTTCATCGTTAAATTTTTTAATAACGGCTAAAAATGGAGCTGCATATTTTTCTTGCTTAGAGGCACCGACACCTGTCAAACGTCCAAACTGACGTTGTGTTTCCGGTCTTAGTTTTGCCATTTCCATTAAAGTTGTATCGTGAAAAATAATATAAGGAGCAACTTCTTGTGTTCGAGCAAGCTCAGACCGACAAGACTTTAAGGCATCCCACAATTCACCTTGTTGCTTATTAGAAGAACCTTTATGCCGTAATTCAGCCTTATCAACAGGATCTTTTCTAAGCGCAATAGTCTCGGTACCTTTTAATAATGGCCTACAACTCTCACTTAATTTGATTGAATTATATTGGCTAAAATCTACGCTTAAAAACCCTCGAGCTATTAATTGTCGGTATACCGACCGCCATTGTTGTGCGCCTAAATCTTTACCAATACCATAAACACTCAATTGATCATGATTAAACTGATTAATTTTTTCTGTTTTAGCGCCGCGCAATACATCGATCAAATGGCTCACGCCAAAACGTTGCTCTGTTCTGAAGACACAACTAATCGCTTTGCGCGCGGCCTCGGTGCCATCCCATGTTTCGGCAGGTTGCACACACATATCGCAATTACCACAAGCACGTGGCGAGGCATCTCCAAAATAATTAAGTAAGGCGTGACGACGACAACTTGTTATTTCACAAAGGCCAAGCATCGCCTCGAGTTTTTGATTTTCAACTCGCTTATATTCAGCATTATGTTCTGTCACTGCTGTCTGCGCCAACATCTCGCGCATTTTTATGACATCTTCTAAACCATAAACCATCCACGCATCGGCGGCACCACCATCTCGCCCTGCTCTTCCAGTTTCTTGATAGTAAGCCTCTATGCTTTTGGGTAAATCTAGGTGAGCAACAAAGCGTACATCGGGCTTATCAATACCCATACCGAAGGCAATGGTTGCGACGATAATAATATTATCTTCGCGTAAAAAACGTTTTAGATGATGGGCACGTATGTCGCTCGACAAGCCAGCATGATAAGGCAGAGCATTAAAGCCCTGTTCACTCAACCACTCGGCGATAGCTTCTGTTTTTTTACGAGACAAACAATAAACAATACCCGAGTCATTGGCATGTTCATTTGATAAAAATCGCAGTAATTGTTGTTTAGGTTGATTCTTTTGACTGATTCGATAATGAATATTCGGACGATCAAAACCAGCAATATATTTTTTGGCATTATGTAAGTGCAGGCGATCACAAATTTCGTGCTGTGTTCTGGCATCTGCTGTTGCCGTTAGGGCAATACGAGGAACATTTGGGAAGTACTCTGCAAGCAAGCCTAATTTTAAATAATCCGCACGAAAATCATGCCCCCATTGCGAAACACAATGTGCCTCATCAATCGCAAATAAAGCGATTTGACTTTGCTGCAATAATTGAATTGTTCTTGCTTGATTTAAGCGCTCGGGAGCAATGTATAATAAATCGACTTCATTATTTTTTAAGGCTCGTTCAATCTGATTGATTTGCTCATTTGTTTGTGTCGAATTTAAATAATGTCCGCGCACGCCTAACTCATTTAACGCATCAACTTGATCTTGCATCAACGCAATTAACGGTGAGATTATAACGCCACAACCCGCTCGCACTAGCGACGGGATTTGATAGCACAGAGATTTTCCACCTCCCGTTGGCATAATCACGAGGGCATCTTCACCGTTGATAATGCTATCGATGATTGCGTGTTGCTCACCGCGATACTCATCAAAACCAAAGGTTGTTTTTAAAACATCAAGACTTGGGGACATAAAATACAAATATATTAGAAAAAAGGAGTCAGCAAAATGAGTGTAACCAAAAATATTCATTAATGAACATTAAAGCAGGACTATCTTATTGTGTTCATAAAAAATAACAATGCTACCTACAATTTATTTAACTTCTTAAGATGATGAAATCCACTCTTATGCTTATTCTCGCTTTACAAAACCGACGACTTATTAGATGATTAACTTTTATCTATCAATTAATAAAAACTATCGTAATGTAGCGATATAGTCTAGTCTTGATTTAAGTTCTTATACTTTTTGATACATATACTGATGACTTTACAAAATACTGGATACTTATGACTCTAACAGAATTGCGCTACATTGTTACTCTATCTCAAGAAGAACATTTTGGCCGCGCCGCTGATCGCTGTAATGTATCGCAACCAACATTGAGCGTTGCTGTAAAAAAATTGGAAGATGAGCTTGATATTGCGCTGTTTGAGCGCTCTAAAACACGCGTCAGCCCGACCCCAATGGGCAAGAAAATTGTCGCACAAGCGCAACGTGTACTCGAACAAGCATCGATGATTAAAGACATTGCAATAATGGGTAAAGACCAATTAGGTAGTCCATTAAAAGTTGGCGCTATTTTTACGATTGGCCCTTATCTTTTTCCATCGTTTATTCCTCAGCTGCAAGCGCTAGCACCAAAAATGCCGTTATATGTTGAAGAAGGCTATACGGCAACTTTACGCCAACGTCTTCGCAAAGGCGATTTGGATGTTATTATTGTAGCGTTGCCTTTCACCGAGGCAGATGTCGTCACGCAAAAACTTTATGAAGAACCTTTTGTGGTGTCGTTACCCGCAAATCATCCACTTGCTAAACAAAAAAGCATAAGCTCTGCTGAGCTCGCCAATGAAAATGTCATGCTCCTAGGTCCAGGGCATTGTTTTCGCGATCAAATTATCGAGGCCTGCCCAAACATTATGAATAAGTCATCTAATGATGTCACAGCAACTGCAGAGGGCAGCTCGCTAGAAACTCTTCGCCATATGGTCGCCTCGGGCATTGGTATTACGGTACTGCCGGAATCAGCGGCAATTAGTCGTTATAAAGAGGATGCGCTAGTGGTTCGGCCGCTTGCCGATACCAATGCATCGCGGACAGTTGCACTTGCATGGCGTGCAAGCTTTCCAAGGCATAAAGCCATTGATGCATTGCGCGAGGCTATTTTAAAAGGGCAAAAAAACCATAAGATCGTTTAAGGCATTTCGACAAAGCAAGATTTTTATTCAGACAAAATATAGAGCAAGGTGCGTTGTAATTAAAGCTGCACATTTATAAAAACTAATTTTTATTGGTAATCTTACTTGTGCTCGTTGTTGTCAAAACTGAATAAATCTTTACGCAGGCAACAGATGTATTTTACAAAAGACGTCACTTATATGTTAACCCCATGAACATTGTTAAATTTATCAATACTGCTAAATTTATGAATCCCTTTAAGTCGATAATCATAATGATAAAGGTCAGCTAAGAGTGGCTGCAAGAGCGCAAACATTTGCCTATCAAGAACCCGTTACTTGTCTCAAAGGTGTAGGGAAACAGTTAGCAATCCGTCTTGAAAAATTGAACATTTTCACACTTCAAGATCTCCTTTTCCATTTGCCTTATCGCTATGTTGATAGAACCCGAATAACGCCTTTAGGCCAACTGCAACCTTCAATAACTGCTGTTATTCAAGGCGAGGTCCGGAATACTGATGTCGTTTATGGCAAGCGACGAAGCTTGGTTTGTCGGGTGCAAGACCCAAGCGGTTCGATTAACTTACGTTTCTATCATTTTTCAGCGTCTCAAAAAAATGCCTTTGTTAAGGGTCATACTATCCGCTGTTTTGGTGATGTGCGCCCCGGCTCATCGGGGCTAGAAATGTATCACCCTGAATATCAAATATTTAATGACTGTATTGCGCCACTTGAGCAAACCTTAACCCCCGCCTATCACACCACCGAAGGCATTACCCAACCAAGGCTACGGCAACTTATTGAACAGGCTTTTAGCCTTGTCGAATCAGCTATGCTGCCAAGCTTATCAACCTTCTTTAGCTCACATTCCGATAGCAGCCAAGATCATAAAAGCTTACGAGAAAAGTTACACTATCTGCATTTTCCCCCTAGTAATGTCAATATCGATGAATTGATAGAGGGCGAACATCGCTATCAACAAGAATTAATTATTGAAGAACTGACAGCCTATCAGTTAAGCCTATTGCGCCTGCGTGAACAGCGCTTAACTCAGCAAGGCATTTCCCTGTCCAGCACCATCAAAAGCTACCAAGCGGCGTTTATTGAATCTCTGCCTTATACTTTGACAGGTGCGCAACAAAGAGTCGGCGAAGAAATTAGCAATGATCTTCGAAAACATACGCCCATGATGCGACTACTCCAAGGTGATGTTGGCTCAGGCAAGACAATCGTTGCAGCAATGGCGGCTCTTATTGCCATCAGCGCAGATAAACAAGTGGCGCTGATGGCTCCTACAGATATTTTAACCGAGCAACATAGAACTTGTTTTGAAAACTGGTTTGCACCTTTAGGTATAAAAGTCGCCTCTTTGAGTGGCAAACAAAAAGTTGCTCTTCGGCGTGAACAACTTGCTGCGATTGAAGACGGCAGTGCAAAAATGGTGGTCGGAACTCACGCCTTATTTCAAGAAAGCGTTAATTTTAATAATCTTGCTTTAGTGATTATCGATGAACAACATCGCTTTGGCGTGCAACAACGTCTTGGGCTTCGCGATAAGGGTGTCAATGATGAGGGCAAACCGCATCAATTAATCATGACCGCCACCCCCATCCCGCGGACACTTGCCATGAGTGCTTATGCAGATTTAGAGTACTCGGTGATAGATGAGTTACCTAAAGGGCGGCAGGCTATTGAGACGGTGGCCATTAGTCAAAAACGTCGACCAGAAATTATTGAGCGTATACGCCATGCATGCCTGCAGCAACGCCAAGCATATTGGGTATGTACACTTATAGAGCAATCAGAGACTCTTTCTGCTGAAGCTGCTGAAGACACGGCGGTTAGCCTACAACAACAGCTCCCAGAGCTTCGTATTGGCTTAATTCATGGGCGCCTTAAAGCTACCGAAAAAGAATCGATCATGGCAGACTTTAAGGCTGGGCATATCAATCTTTTAGTGGCCACTACAGTTATAGAAGTTGGCGTTGATGTTGCCAATGCCAGTTTAATGGTCATCGAAAACCCAGAGCGCCTAGGTCTAGCCCAGCTTCATCAACTTCGAGGACGAGTAGGTCGTGGGTCTGTTGCAAGTCATTGCGTACTGCTTTTTGGCGATGCATTATCGCACAATGGTAGAGAGCGACTGCAAGCGATGCGCGAGACGAACGATGGCTTTAAAATTGCCGAAATCGATCTCAAGCTCAGAGGTCCAGGAGAAGTATTAGGAACTCGTCAAACCGGTGATATTAATTTTAAACTTGCAGATCTTCAGCGTGATCATCATCTTCTGCCCTCGATACATAAGCACGCTAAAGCTCTTATTTCATCAGACCCAGTTTTATGTAGACAACTTATTCAACGCTGGGTAGGTTCAAGCGAGCAATTTGCTCAAGCCTGAGGAGTTGATCCTAAAGGTTACTTATATATTTTTATGCTAACTTTCCATTAGAACTTTTTGTTATTAAATTTGTTATTAAATCTTTAATGAAAATTTCTCACTATTTAAGTATTTGAACTATACTCATTTTAGTCTATTTTAAATTTTAGGAGCTATCCTACTGATGTCGTCCAATATTGAGCGTCTACTATCTGACTTTAACGTGCCTTACTTGTTAACGGGCAAAACCACGAGCAAAGATACCAGACATAGCGACGATGTGGTTCAGTTGAGACCATATAACGTTGTGCGTGCAGTATTGCTAAAAAATGAGCACAACGAAAATATTATTGCCATCAGTCGCAACGATACCCTCTTAGATATTAAAAAGATTGATACGGTATTTGGGGGTAAACATACGCCTTTAGATACTGAAGAAATTGATAAGTATATGAAAGCCTCTAAGTTGAGTGCTATTCCTGTATTACCTGGCCTGAATAACTTACCTACTATTGTCGACAGAGGTCTGCTAGCCTATGAGACTATTTATTTAAACATCGGCGTTAGTCAGCAATATATTCAACTCGAGCAACAAAACTTTAGAGAATTGATTGGCAATGCAACTGTTAGCGAGATAGCGGCATCATTGTCCATGCTTGAAGCGCCAACTGAGTCCTCAGCCGACAGAACTTGTATTGAGCAGAGCCTGACTATGTTTACAGAACTTCGAATCAAACAACGCTTAGAAGAAACTCTAGAATTTCCTCCGCTGCCAGCAACGGCTCAAAAAATAATTACCCTACGCACTAATCCCGATGCCGACATTAACGACCTAACCAAAATTGTTGAGCTAGACGCTAGTATTTCAGCTCAAGTCGTTAGCTGGGCCGCTTCGCCTTACTACTCAGCACCAGGTTCTATCAAATCTATTCACGATGCAATTGTCCGCGTTTTAGGTTTTGACATGGTTTTAAATTTGGCATTAGGCTTATCCTTAGGCAATGCTTTGAAAATGCCAAGAAAAGGCCCCCATGGCTGCATGCCATACTTTGAGCAGTCCGTTTATGTAGCAACTGCAACAGAGGCCTTGGTTACCTTTATCCCGCGCGATACCAGACCTAACTTTGGCACCGCTTACCTAGTGGGGCTATTAAATAATTTTGGCTATCTAGTGATTGCCGAGGTTTTTAATAACCAGTTCATTTCTATTTGTGAACATATTGACGCTAACCCTCAATCATCTTATGAGGCTGTTGAGCGTCATATTATAGGCGTTGATCGCAACCAATTAGCTAGTTGGTTAATGGGCTTTTGGAATATGCCTAGCAATGTGTGCAATGCTTTACGCCATCAAAGTAATCCTGACTATGCGGGTGATGATTGGGAGTACGCATTACTTTTGTATCTTGCCAATAAATTGCTCCAAGAACGTGGTTTATTGATGGGGGTTTCCAGTGATCCTATTCCAGATGCTTTATTTGATCGCTTAAAAATTGACCGCGGCGCAGCAGAAGAAGCCATTACAAATATAATGAATGCAAGTGACGAGTTAAAAATTATTGCTAAACAAATGGGCGGTTAAGGTCACATTCCTATAGAATGCCGAGTTCAACTTAATACGTCTAACAAACCACTACTTTTTCAGTGCCTTGTTAGCGATTTATGGACAAGGTTTATTTTGACTATGAGTTGTGCTCCCAAAGACGCTGCATCCAAAGCTACCCTCGCTAAAATCTCTACCTCCGAGAATTTTCTGAATCGCGAGCCCGTCTGGCAGCGAGTGTCCCATAAGCATCGAGACCTGCCTCACAGCTTAAAACAATGGCTGCTCGACCCCAGTTCTTTAACCAAAAAATTGATCAATTACTCGGCGGGTCAGTTACGCGTTGAAGTAATTGACCAACGCATTAAGCGTGCCCGATTTTCAGAATATAAAGCCTTAAATTTAGCTCATCACCAATATGTAATGGTTCGCGAGGTTATTCTTTATGGCCAAGAAATAGCCCTAGTTTATGCTCGCACCATCATGCCTTTAGCCACTTTAAAAGGCCCACTGCGCAGACTTTATTATCTTGGCAATCGTCCCTTAGGTGGCGCCTTATTTGCCGACCCGAGCATGCGCCGTGGAGAACTTGAAGTTGCATCTATCGAGCAAAACTATCTTCCCGAAAAAATCGTGACTTCATTATCAAAAAGCCTCGACAAAAATTATGCACGCGGTTCTCGTTTTACTTGCTGGGGGCGACGCTCATTATTTTTTATTAAAAATAAACCGTTATTAGTTTGTGAAATATTTTTACCAGGCCTATTTAATAAATAGTCAATAAATAGCACAAACGCTATCTTGCTTGATGATAAAATACATCCTCTGATGCATTAATGTGATCTATGACTGTACTAAAAACTAGTCATGTCTATAGGCGATCTCAATTAAGTACTTTCAATCTAATCGCATCAATGTAATATTATCGTTACCAATTCTAAAATTTATTTTTATCTATGCGCGCACGTCCTTTTATCAAAATCGCTAAACCTTATTGGCAACTAATGCGCTTCGATCGTCCAATTGGGACATTATTGTTGTTATGGCCAACGTGGTGGGCTCTATGGTTGGCAGCAGAAGGGCTGCCAAATGCGGGCTTGCTAGTTATTTTTACGCTTGGTGTGGTCGTAATGCGCGCCGCAGGTTGTGTAATTAATGATATTGCTGATCGCAATATAGATAAACATGTGGCGCGCACTCATCATCGTCCTTTGGCTTCGGGTGCTCTCCACTTAACTCATGCAAAAATAACGTTTATAGCCCTGCTAGTATTGGCCTTTGGACTTGTATTACTCACCAATTTACTGACGATCGGTCTAGCGTTTATTGCTGTTTTACTCGCTAGCATCTACCCCTTTATGAAACGCTTCACTCATCTACCCCAAGTGGTTTTGGGTGCTGCTTTTTCAATGAGTATACCTATGGCATTTGCTGCCACTAACAATACTCTCGATCCTCTAATCATTGTTATATATTGCACTAACTTACTTTGGACTGTGGTTTACGATACTTTTTATGGCATGGTTGATCGTGAATTCGATAAAAAAATTGGCGTTAAATCAACCGCTATTTTATTTGAAGGTAACGAGCTAGTTATTATTGGCAGCTTACAAGTGCTCACATTGTTCGGCTTTATATTGATAGGGCAACGCTTTGACTTAACGAATATTTATTATTTAGCGATTATGGCTGTCACGGCCCTGATGATTTATCAACAATTACTGTTGAGCTATGGTCAAACAGCCTATTATTTTAAAGCCTTTCTGAATAATAATTGGCTTGGCCTAGTTATATTTTTAGGCATTGCCCTTAGCTATTTGATGAGCTAATAATCGTTCAATATTTTAGCCTCGCCGACAGTTTTAATTAATCTTAAGCAATATAAAATAGGCTTTCTTGTTTCAATTTTAATGTTCGATTTTGCTTGAAAACTTAAGCTATGTCTCAAAATCACTCTCTTGCAAAAGCCTCATAAATTATTAATATCTCTTGTTGTCATATAACTGTCATACAATCGTTATTTAATAGATAGTATTAACTATATGTTTGCTAAGATTTAGCTGTCTTAATCTAGATAGTCTGATCCTTAAAAAGAGAGCCAGATAGAATGAGCTTAGATAACACACATCAAATCAAAACTATTTTGATAGTTGACGACGAAGCACCTATTCGCGATATGTTACGAGTTGCCCTAGAAATGGCAGATTATCGTTGTCTCGAAGCCGAAGACGCGCAGCAAGCCCACTCAATAATTATTGATGAAAAACCAGATTTAATTCTTTTAGATTGGATGCTTCCTGTCACTAGCGGCATTGAGCTCGCTAGGCGCTTGAAAAAGGATGAGCTCACCCAATCTATTCCGATCATCATGCTGACAGCAAAGGGTGAAGAGGATAATAAAATTCAAGGTCTTGAAGTCGGTGCAGATGACTATATTACCAAGCCATTTTCACCCAGAGAATTAGTCGCTCGATTAAAAGCTGTTTTAAGGCGCGCAAATACCGTTGCCATTGACGAGCCCATCGTCATCGGCGATTTATGTATGGATCCCATCAGCCACGTGGTCACGATTAGCGAGCAAACCTTGCAAATGGGTCCTACTGAATATCGGTTATTGGAGTTTTTTTTAACTCACCAAAATCGCGCCTATACCCGTAGCCAATTGCTAGACCATGTTTGGGGCGGTAATGTTTATGTAGAAGAGCGTACCGTTGATGTGCATATAAGGCGCCTACGCAAAGCTTTAATTATTGAAAATTATGATCGTTTTATTCAAACAGTGCGAGGAACCGGTTATAGGTTCTCGACTAAGTTAGCTATAAAAGCATAAAATACGTCTTTTAATGCTAATGGGAATTCGCTCTTGCCTCAACACGGCGTTAGGTCAGAAATAAATAGACTGCTTGGTTGGTTAGTACTATGTGTTGTCATAGGGCTATTGCTGGGTCAAGTGCTGCTCACGATTATTGCAGGCACTTTGCTATATATTAGCTATCAGCTAATGAATATGCGGCGTCTGCTAAAATGGCTAAAACACCACAGATTACAAGAGGTTCCTGATGCGAATGGCTTGTGGGGTGAAATTTTTGATCTTCTAAGTCGCCGTAAGCGTCGTGAGATTCGCGAGAAAAAGCGTTTCAAATCAACGATCGCTCGTGTAACAGCAACAACTTCTGCACTTAACGATGCCGTCATCTTGCTTAACCGTAATTATGCGTTGAGCTGGTGGAACGAAGCCACCGAGGGGCTACTCGATTTAAAGCCCAGAGATACCGGCAGTTCGATTATTAATTTTATCCGTCATCCAGATTTTGTTGCCTATCTCGAATCTAATAGCTACAGCATTCCTTTAACTTTGCCATCCCCACGAAATCAAGAAACACAACTAGAATATCAATTTACGCCATTTGGTCAGGGGGAAGCGCTACTAGTCATACGTGATGTCAGTCGTATTTACCGACTCGAGCAGATGCGTAAGGATTTTGTAGCTAACGTCAGTCACGAACTGCGAACCCCGCTAACGGTTATTCGCGGCTATCTTGAAGTATTGGAAGATAGCCTTCCCGAGGGTTCGAAGGCTCAGCACCTGAAGGCATTACATCAAATGCAACAGCAGTCCTTGAGAATGACCACCCTAATTAATGATCTTACGATGCTTTCAAAGTTAGAAACTGAAGTCGTTAAAAAGGCTCAAGAATACGTAGAATTAAATTCTTTATTAGAATTAATTTGCGATGAAGCTAGAGCCATCAGTGGTGACAAGTACCCAGTTTCGCTAACTTGTGATAAAGATATTCTACTACTAGGTAACGCGCGCGAGCTACATAGTGCCTTTTCTAATCTGCTAACAAACGCTGTTAAGTATTCGCCAGAAGGTAAATGCATAGAGATTAAGGTATCAATAAATCTTGCCAATAATTTACTTATCGAGTTTAAAGACAAAGGCATAGGCATAGAACAACAACATATTAGCCGCCTGACTGAACGTTTTTACCGTGTTGACTCTAGCCGGTCCATTCAAACCGGCGGAACCGGCCTAGGACTTGCTATTGTGAAGCATATTTTAATCCGTCACGATGGACGCTTACAGATACAAAGTACCTATGGTCAGGGCAGTACTTTTGGGTGTATTTTTCCCGAGAAACGTGTAAAAACATCAAGCGCAAACACTAACGCGCAAAACATAGCGCTCAAGAACAACATTGCATCTTAGTATCAGTACCATCCTAGTATCAGTAACTAGCTAGGTCATCATAACGAATCTACTTATAAACAAAAATTAGGTACAGGCTCAAAAAAGATCGGTCAATAAGCTAACTTTTCATCCGCTTTTACTCATTGTTAATTACGTTAATGATCCGTTTATGTGTTATTTATGATGGCAAAAGATACGTAGGCACGCTTCCATCGTAAAAAATTAAAATCAATATTCTTTGAAGTTCACAATTTTGGACTCAAATGTTCGCAACAATTACTATTGGGATTAAATTTAGTCTCTTTTTTAATGATCGATTGTATTAGCATGCTTGATCTTCATTGATAAAAAATCCTTAACATTTACGCCATTTACCCTCATTTATTTTCGAGTTTTAATTTATGCACTGTCAGTTCATTTCGACGATTAACGCTATAGATGCCATAGACTGGAATAAATTGTGCGAAACTGATTATCCATTTTTACGTCATGAGTTTTTTGCTGCCCTAGAAAATAGTGGCAGCACAATAAAAGAGACAGGCTGGCAGCCGCATCATCTGTTAATCAAAGAAGACGACGAAGTTATCGCAGTGATGCCTTTATTTTTAAAATATCACTCCTACGGTGAGTATGTTTTTGACTGGGCCTGGGCCGATGCTTTTCTTCGTCATGGTTATGAATATTATCCAAAGTTATTAAATGCTATACCTTTTACTCCGGCAACAGGGCCGCGCTGGGCAATAGCAAAAGAGTATGATGCAAAAATAGTCGCTGACTTCTTATTTAAATCGATTGAGTTAGAGGCAAAAAAATTAAATCTATCATCGACACATTTTTTATTTACCGAAAAAAAAGACAGCGTTTTTTTTGATGACAAAAAATATTTGATGCGTACGGGCTGTCAATATCATTGGCTAAATAAAGGCTATCAAAGCTTTGATCATTTTTTAGAATCCTTCGCCTCGCGTAAGCGAAAAAACTTAAAAAAGGAAAGACAGAAAGTTTATGATCAAGGTATTACATTAAGCGTCAAAACAGGAGTTGAAATCAATGCAAATGATTGGCATCATTTTTATTTATTTTATCACCTCACTTATTATAAGCGCAGCGGCCGACAAGGATACTTAACAGAAGCATTTTTTCCTCTTTTAACCCAACATCTTAATGAACATTTGGTAATGGTTCAGGCGACTAAAGATGGCGATATTATTGCAGCCTCGCTTTATTTTAAAGACAGTAAAGTTCTCTATGGTCGCTATTGGGGCTGTAAAGATGAATATGATCAGCTGCACTTTGAGGCTTGTTATTATAAAGGCATTGAATATGCCATTGAAAATAACATTGAACGCTTCGACCCTGGCGCTCAGGGCGAGCATAAAATACAGCGAGGTTTTACCCCTATAAAAACCTACTCGCATCACTGGATAGAAAACCAATCATTTGAAGATGCTATTAGACGATTTATTGATACAGAAACAGACGAAATAGGCGCCTATATTCAACATGCCAGTCAACGCCTACCTTTTAAAGTAGAGCAATAAAAAACCGTAGTCGGTTATTACTAGTTTAGTTTCGTTATAAATACGCGATTACAAATGATGATATATCTACTAGGGTTTATTATTACTAAATAAAAATCTAGGTAACGATAAGCCCATAAAAATTGCAGCAATACGCAGTGCTAAAATTGCCGTCATGCCCAACACGATAGATAAGCCATCCGCAACATTCAAAAGCTGCAACATTAAAAACAATAAACCTCCACTAATGGCGGCTGACGCATAAATTTCTTTATGAAAAATAAGTGGTATATCATTGCAAAGTACGTCTCTTAAAATGCCACCTACAACACCCGTAAACACACCCATTATCAGACTAATCTCTGGTGTAAAACCTAACATTTGTGCTTTTTGTATGCCTGCAATCGTAAAAAAAGCTAAGCCAATAGCATCGCAAACTTCTAATACTCGCATTGGCATTCGATAATACTTTACAACAATAAAGGTACATATTGCTGCGGCGCAGCCCACCCAAAGATAATAGGTGTTTTCAATCCAGACGATGGGGTAAGCACCTATTAATAAATCTCTGACGGTGCCTCCACCGAGACAGGTAATTATCGCAACGACGAGAACGCCAAAAATATCTAACTTTTTATAACTTGCGGTTAATGCACCCGATATAGCAAATACAGCAACACCAAAAAAATCTAAAAACTCGAACAGTGTAATTGACATCATTTATCCGTTTAGTTGCCATACTAATAATCGATTATTGGACGGCATCGTATTATCTTCTTTAAGAAAAAACCCTGCATCATTGGCTAAGCGATTAACTTTTTCAAAATCTCGAATGCCACGTTCAGCATTAGATGATTTTAGGTGCAGATCGAACTGTTGATTACTTGCGCTGGTAAATTCGCCTCTATAATTAAAGGGGCCATACACTATTAATAAACCCTTAGCATTCAAACAGAGTGACGCTCTTTTTATACATTTTTGAACAGCAAGCCAAGACATTATATGTAAAGTATTTGCCATAAAAATTGCATCGTAGCTATTATTTATTAATGAATCTTGTGTCACATCAACAGTAATTGGCGCTAGTAGATTAGTTAACTGTGCTTCATCGAGCCAACAATTAATCCCCTGATGGTTATCGGCTATGTCGCTAGCTTGCCAAATAAGATGTTTTAAATGCGAGGCGAAATAAACAGCATGCTGACCGGTACCACTGCCAATTTCTAAGACCGTCTTTGTTTTTATTAAAAGCCTGGTTAGCTCATTTAAAATGGCATCACTATTTTTTTCGCAAGCTACTGAATAGGGCTTTGTCATTATCAATTTATCTTTTTTATTAATTTATGGATATTCTTTATACTGTGTTTGTAGGACAACACTAGTTAAGTTTCTTATTTGCGCGAACAATTAAAATTATAAAACAAGAACAAACTAACTCGCTTAGCTATGCTCATACAGTGATTTTAAGATACCTTATAGGGCCTCTTCATTATTTGCAAACCAATTGTCAAGCTAGCTTATTAGACACAAAAAAGCCCTGTAAAAATACAGGGCTTTTGCGGTGACGTATACTTTTTGTAACAAGACTAATCTAAAGTCTAATCCTATTACTACTACTCAGTAAATCTTATTTAAAGTCACTTGATGTCATTTCTACCAGTGATTTTGCATTTGTTGAATATTTTTTACGTAAACTATCAGATAGTGGAATCATACCGCGCTCGGCAAGATAACCATCTTTATTCCACGTTGACTCTTGAGTAAACTCAGCAATATATTCTTCGATGCCAGGAATTACGCCTACGTGATTCTTTTTAACATAAAAGTATAATGGACGAGAAACCGGATAGCTTTTATCAGCGATTGTATCAAATGTTGGTGAAATTCCCTCGATAAAAGAACCCTGAACTTTTGATGCATTTTCTTCTAAAAAGCTAAATCCAAATATACCAAGTGCATCTGGATTTTTTTGAAGTTTTTGAACAATTAAATTATCGTTTTCACCAGATTCAACATAAGCGCCGTCTTCACGTACGGTATGACAAACAGCTTTATAAGCAGACTTGTCTGTTTTTTTCATGGCTTTAATAAATGGATATTCCTTACAACCACCTTCCATTACTAACTCTGCAAACGCATCGCGAGTACCTGAAGTTGGCGGTGGACCTAATACTTCAATTTCGACATCGGGTAGTGATGCGTTTACTTGTTTCCATGTTTTGTAAGGGTTAGCGACAAAATTTTCGCTGCCATTAGGATTTGGGACGTCTTTAGCTAACGCTAAAAATAAATCTTTCCGCGTCAGTGATAGCTGGCTCGAAGTCTTAGCGTTTGCAACAACAATCCCATCGAAACCGACTAAAATCTCAACAACTTTAACGCCATTTGCAGTACAAGTTTCAAACTCGCTCGACTTGATTCGACGAGAAGAGTTAGTAATGTCAGGATGGCCTGCACCTACGCCGCCGCAAAATAGTTTTGCACCGCCGCCTGAGCCAGTAGATTCGATTGTAGGTGTTTTAAAGGTAGTTGTTTTACCAAATTTTTCTGCAACAGCAGTTGAAAAAGGATATACCGTTGATGAACCAACAATACTAATATTGTCACGCGCCGCATGCGCTGTTGTGCTGAGTGTTAATACAGCAGCTGCGATCAATGCAGCAGAACTAAGTTTTTTCATTGAAATTCTCCAATTAAATTTATTATGTAATTAGGTTGTTTGCTTTTTGTAATCTGTGTTTCTTGATTTCGGAAGTATATTAATCATTAATTGTGACATTAACATGACAATCATTTAATAATCTCCAGATACTTATTAAATCTTGTGCAGTATGAGGTCATTAAGAAGAAAACCCTTTAGGCAAGACTATGTTAATATTCACCTTTGAAGTTTTGTTTTTGATCTGCAATGGTAGGCCTTAGAACCATAGCCTTTAGAACCATAGCCTTTAGAGCCATAGCCTTTAGAACCATAGCATTTAGAACATTATCTGTTTTGATAACATTATCTTAAGAACATTCTTTCAAAACAAAGCCTTAAAAATATTGTCCGGAGACGATAGTTAGGGCCTATATCATAGATAAGCTTTACACCTTAGGGCTAGGTGATTACTATCTACCTCTTATATACGATTTACCATAACTTCAGCAATTACAATTATGCGCATGCCAATAATCTTACTTTTGACGGTCTTTATCCTTTCTGGATGCTCTTATTTTTTTGGGCCAAAGAAGGTTTATCCACCGCTACCAGATTCTAGCGATATAGTTACCACCGTTGAGAATAAAAAAACGGGAGAAGTTACTACCACAACCGTTAAAGCGAAAACTTTTGTTGTCGATGACTCTACGCCAGCCTCCTTTGAGGATTATAAAAAGTGGCGGCGTGAGAATGACCCCGGCGGGCAGACCTATGCAGATTTTAAAGCGTGGGAGGCAGCCTTAGGCGAGTGGAAATTACAACAGGAAAAGGCCGTGAAGTAGACGGCCTTTTAATTTTCTGAATATACCCGTTAACCGTTAGGCCATTTAAAACAGTTATTAATGCTGCTCTTCGCGGGTAAATACCCAATTATTACCTTTTGATAGCTCTTTACTGAACGAATAACCCTCTAGGTTAAACTTTTTCAATTTAGCGGCCTCTGTTATACCCTTTTTAATCGCGTAGGCACTCATTAAACCGCGCGCTTTTTTGGCATAAAAGCTAATGATTTTATACTCACCATTTTTTTTATCCTTAAAAATTGGCGTAATCAGTTGCGCATTTAACTCTTTTGATTTAACTGCTTTAAAGTATTCAGTTGAGGCTAAATTGACAATTTCTTCGCTTTTCAGAGATTTTAATTGCTGATTGATCGCCTTAGTAATTTCGCTACCCCAAAAATCATACAGGTTTTTACCCTTGCTATTGTCAAATTTAGTGCCCATTTCTAA
>JAWUWW010000007.1:0-13929 GCA_034111645.1 Cellvibrionaceae bacterium | reverse complement strand
AAAGCAACTAGATAAAATCGTACGCCAGCACGAAAAAGACAAAGCAGAAGTTGCAAAAGCTGACGCCGTGGCAAATGGCAAAAAAGGCAAGCGCACTTCAACCGACCGGGAAACGAAAAAGCTCAAAGACTCACTAGAGCTTCTGCATAAAGAAGTCAAAATTGCAGAAACTTATTACAAACATATTCTCTGGCTGCAAGAGCGCTTTCCTAAAGCAGAATATGATGATGTAACGGGCCTGTGTAAATTAGCTAGTCAGGAGGAAGTGAAAGAACAGGACTATTCACTGAACCCAGGACGTTATGTGGGCGTGGTTATTGAAGAAGATGGCAAAACAGAAGAGGAGTTTTTATCAGATATAGAAAAGTCACAAGCAGAATTAGATGAGTTAAGGATTGAATCCGAAAAGTTAAATCATGTAATTAATGAAAATATACAGGAAATAATTAAGTAATGTCTCACTCCTTCAAATACAAACCTCTACGTCATTTAACGACTAAAGTCGGTAGCGGTGCTACTCCAAAAGGAGGAAAAGATTCTTATCACGATACGGGAATCTCTCTGATTCGTAGCTTGAATGTATACGACTATGTTTTTAAGTTAAATAATTTAGCTTTTATAAACGAAAATCAAGCACATAAGCTAAAGAATGTTGTTGTAGAAGAAAATGATATTTTGTTAAATATTACTGGCGCATCTGTTTGTCGATGCACAATCGTACCTAAAGATATTTTGCCAGCACGTGTAAATCAGCACGTCTCCATAATAAGAGTTAACCCTAAAGAACTAATCCCACAATTTGCCTTACACGCAATTAACAGTTCGTCATTAAAAAAAGGCCTATTTAACTTGGCAATGACAGGAGCAACGCGTGAGGCATTAACTAAAAACGATATATTGGATTATAAACTGCCAGTTCCTCCAATATTGACCCAAAAAAAAATCGCTGCCATCCTATCTGCATACGACGACCTTATCGAAAACAACAAACACCGTATAGCCTTATTGGAAAACATGGCCGAAGAAATTTATCGCGAATGGTTTGTCCGCTTCCGCTTCCCCGGTTATAAAACCGCTGAATTTGACAAAGGTATTCCGAAGGGATGGGAGATTAAAAAAATAAATGACATTTATAAAACAGCTTCAGGTGGAACACCGTCAAGAAAAAATAATAATAATTATGATGGAGATATTAACTGGCTGAAAACTGGCGAATTAAAGAATAAGTTTGTTTTCGAGAGTGTTGAAAAAATAACGATTCAAGGCCTGGAGTCTTCTTCTGCTAAAGTATTTCCAGCTGAAACAGTTGTCATAGCGATGTATTGTGCAATGCCTGACATTACAATTCTCGCAGAGCCTTCTGCAACAAATCAAGCTTGCTGTGCTTTTTTACCAAGGGAACAATATATCTCTTATATTTATACCTACTACCTCATTAAATTTTCTCAAATTCATATGATTCAGTATGCTCATGGCGCCGCCCAACAGAATTTAAGTCAAGATTTAATAAAAGGGTTTAATTTGCTTTTAGCCGATAAAGAATCCATCCGGAAGTTTGGAAAAACTATTACTCCGATATTTGAAGAAATAAAAATATTAATGCAAGTTAACGAAAATCTTATTAAAACCAAAGAATCACTTTTACCGCGCCTTATTTCTGGCAAGCTCTCAGTCGAAGATTTAGACATTCAATTTCCACCCAGTATGCAGAAAGAAAGCTCCGCATAACTTAAGAGCGGAAAAAAGATAATAACGGTAGTATTTATGGCTAAAAATTTTATTTCTGAAGATGATATCGAGCAAGCAATTTTAAAACGTTTACAAGCGGATTTTTCGTTTGAGCTGCTAAATTGTTTTACAGCCAAGCCCGATGAACCCAAAGATGGATCTTTGCGCAGTGATAAGCGCGATGTGATTTTGGCCGACCGGCTTTTATTGGCCTGCATTCGTTTAAACCCTAGCATTCCCCAAGAGGTCATTGAGCAGCAGGTAGTTCCTAAGCTGATGGATCGTCGTATAACCATGAGCCCCATTGCCGCGAATCGCGAAGTGGATGGTTTGATTCGCGATGGAGTGAGTGTTGAGTTTGATCATGAAAACTCAAATGGCACAACTGAAAAACGTTATGAACGCGTTCGTTTAATTGATTTTGATAATGCCACTAACAATAACTATTTAGCTGTCTCACAGCTTTGGATTAAAGCCATAGGCCAAGCACCCAAAGCGTCTTTTCGTAGGCCCGATGTTATTTTATATGTAAACGGTTTGCCGTTGGTGTTTGTCGAGCTAAAAAACTCTAACGTAAAACTACGCTCTGCCTACGATGATAACCTTAAAAGCTACAAGCACGACATTCCGCAACTGTTTCACTGTAACGCGTTTTGTTTGTTATCAAACGCTATCGATTCAAAGGTAGGGAGTTTTACTGCAGGCTGGGAGCACTTTTTTAATTGGTTGCGTGTAGATAACGAAAACGAAAAAGTTAATCGCCAGCAAATATCCGCACAGGGCACTAGCATCGAATATGCTGTAGCAGGTTTATGCCAACCACAAAAGCTATTAGATTATTTTGAAAATTTTATTTTGTTTCATAAAGAGACCAGTAAAATCATCGCCCAAAACCATCAATTTATTGGGGTAAATAGTGCCTTTAAACGCTTTTTAAATCGCGATCAACATCAAGGTCGTTTAGGTGTATTTTGGCATACACAGGGTTCTGGCAAAAGCTTCTCGATGATTTTTTATGCCCGAAAAGTGTTTCGTAAAGTTACTGGCAACTTTAGTTTTGTGGTGATTACAGACAGGAAAGATTTAGATGGGCAAATTTATCGTAACTTTTTAAACACCGGAACCGTTAAAGAAAAAGATGCGGCACAACCTAGTAACGCAGACGAGATGCGAAAATTTTTAGGACAGAATAAAAAAGTCGTTTTTACGTTGATTCAGAAATTTCGTTACGACAAAGGTAAAAAATACCCGCAATTATTTGACTCTAAAAAAGAAAAGCGTGAAGTGATTGTGATGGTAGACGAAGCGCATCGAACACAATATAAATCATTAGCCGAAAACATGCGTGAAGGCTTAAAAGGCGCTCACTTTTTGGCATTTACCGGCACGCCCTTATTAGGTAAAGATCGTAAAACTAGCGCATGGTTTGGTGATTATGTATCAGAATATAATTTTCAGCAGGCAATGGAAGATCAAGCTACGGTACCGCTATATTATGAAAAACGTGTACCCGAAGTATTAATTCAAAATGAAGACTTAGGCGAAGAGTTTTACGAGCTTTTAGAAGATGAAAATCTTGATGAAGCACAACAGCAAAAACTAGAGCGAAAGTTTGCTCGCGAAATGGAAGTTATTAAGCGTGATGACCGCCTAGATACCATTGCTAAAGATATTGTTTATCATTTTCCGCGTCGTGGCTATTTGGGCAAGGGCATGGTGGTATCGTTAGATAAATTTACTGCTGTTAAAATGTTCGACAAAGTGCAATTTTTTTGGAAAGCTGAAATTAAACGCCTGCGAGGCTTAATTAAAGATTCGGCTAACGATATTGAGAAAGCACGCTTTAAAAAAATTGTTGAGTATATGAAGTCGGTCGAAATGGCCGTAGTAATTAGTGACCCCAAATCTGATATAGAACGCTTTGAAAAAGCCAAGCTTGATATTAAGCCGCACATAAAACGCCTAGATCAACTTGATGAACATGGCCACGATCTTGAATACAATTTTAAAGACCCCGAACATCCTTTACAGTTGGCGTTTGTTTGCGCCATGTGGCTAACTGGTTTTGATGCGCCTACCGTATCGACTTTATATCTTGATAAGCCAATGAAAGATCACTCTCTGATGCAAACTATTGCTAGAGCTAACCGAGTAGCGGCCTATAAAATAAAAGGTCACAACGGTGAATTTATCGAAAAGAAAAACGGTGACATTGTCGATTACTATAATGTCTTTCGTAATATGAAAAAAGCATTACGCGATTATGCGCAAGGCAGTGATTTAGATGGCGACGACGAAGATGGCAATGAATCACCCGTAAAACCAAAATCAGATTTATTTGTATTATTAGATGAAGCTATTGCGCAAGCCGTGAGCTTTTGCAAAGAACGTGATATCGATTTAGAAAGTATTATTAAGGATGGCGATACTTTTAAAAACATTGCTCATTTTGAGCGCTTTGCTGATACGCTTTTGAGTAACGATGAGTGGCGTAAATCTTTTTATGTTTATGACAATACAGTATCTAGTTTATACGAAGCCTGTAAACCTGAAATATTCGAGCAATCCCCTAGGCTGTTAATTGCTGTTATTCAGTATTTACGCGGTGTGATAGATATGCACCTAGAGCAGGCTGACATAGAAGCAGTAAGCCAAAAAATTGCTGAGTTGTTAGATGAAAGTGTGGTGGTGGACAACGCTGAAAAATTTGCCGTAAAAGAGCATCAGGCAGAATATAAAATTGTTCAACAGGGCAAAGTTTGGGATTTAAGTAAGCTAAATTTTGAAAAGCTTAAAGAAGAATTTAAAGAGGCCAAATATAAGAATATTGAAATCGCTGAAATGCGCGCCTTTATAGAAGACAAACTTCATACAATGCTAGAACAAAATCATACCCGCGTTGACTTTGCTCAAAAGTTGCAAGAAATTATTGACGAATACAATGCCGGTGGTACTTCAACCGAAAATTATTTTGAAGACTTAATGAAGTTTACCGAAGGTATGAAAGAAGAGGATGCTCGCCATGTGCGTGAAGGCTTAACTGAAGATGAACTCGAACTTTACGATACATTAAGAAAAGACAAGCTGACCAAAGATGAAGAGCAAAAAGTAAAGTTGGCTGCAAAACATCTAATGACCCGACTACTTGATGAACATCCCAAGGTATTGGTGCAAGATTGGTGGAAGGATGGCCAAACACAACGAAGAGTAAAAGCGGCTGTTGAAGAAGTGTTGGATCAAGAATTGCCTGAAAGCTATGACAGAATCACCTTCAAAGAGAAGTCAGATAATGTTTTTGATTTGATTGTGGAGTTTGCGGCAAATGGGATGAAGTGGGTTGCATGATTTACAAGCCGCCAACTACTTCTCATAAAACCAAACTTACGATAAATGCCAAAGCTTGGCAGATATTTGCGATCTATTCATTACTCCCTAAAAACAAAAGGTGGCCATACAGTTTTGGGCTCAAATGTGTCTAGCAGACATCTTCGCACGCAATTATAATCTTGATATTAAATATCCCCATGTAGGCGAAGCGTTAACTAAGACCGTGCTGAGTTATTAAAAAATATGCTAACTAAACAGCAACAAGAGATTCAAAAGCCGCGCAATCGACTTAAAACCATAATTAAAAAACTGCTCAAACCTGAACAAAAGTGATACCTCATGACATCACAAAATATACAAACTTACCAAACCTCCGACACATTGGCGGTACAAGCTAAGAGCCAAAGGTAAAATCAACATGACCATGCCCGCTAAACCTAAAATTTATCATATTGTCCATGTCGATCGACTTGCGTCTATTATTGCCAGCGGCGGCCTGTTAAGTGATGCGCAGGTCCTTAGCCAGAATGTTGCGGGGACTTCAATTGGGATGCACAGCATTAAGCAGCGTCGCTTACAGGAGAATACGCTGACCAGCCACCCTAACCTCACTGTAGGACAATGTGTCCCGTTTTATTTTTGTCCGCGCTCAATCATGCTGTATCTTATTCATCAGGCTAACCATCCTGAGCTTGACTATAAAGGCGGACAATCGCCCATTATTCATTTACAAGCAGATTTAATGGCCTCGGTACAATGGGCAGCCAAACAAAAACGGAGCTGGGCTTTTACCTTATCTAATGCGGGGTCGTATTTTTTTGAAGATCGAGCTAATCTCGACCAACTCGATGAACTTGACTGGGATGCAATACAAGCTACTCAATGGCAATCCTGCAAAGATGGAAAGCAGGCAGAATTTTTAATCGAAAAGCAATTTCCTTGGCATCTCATTGAGAAAATTGGCGTTATTGATCGACAAGTATGCAATCAAGTAGTTAATATATTACATTCTGCTCATCAGCAAACCACAATAACTATCGAACCCACTTGGTATTACTAATAACACTATGATTAATATAACCCAAGGCGATATTTTACGAGCTGATGTTGAGGTCATCGTCAACACGGTGAATTGCGTGGGTGTCATGGGGCGCGGCATAGCACTGCAATTTAAAAAAGCTTGGCCTGAGAACTTCAAAGCCTACAAAATCGCTTGCGACGCAGGCCAAGTGATGCCCGGTAAGTTATTTGTTTACGATACTGGTCAGCTAACGAACCCTCGTTTCATTATTAACTTTCCTACTAAACGACATTGGCGCGGTGCCAGTCGTATTGAAGATGTTCAGGCGGGGCTGGATGCCTTGGCCCAATGGCTTAGCCTTAATGAGGTGCAGTCTATCGCTATTCCACCTCTTGGTGCGGGTCTAGGTGGTCTGCATTGGCCTGATGTACGGCAGCGTATTGAAGAAACGCTTAATATTATCGAAACCGTTGATATAAAAGTGTATGAGCCTAATGGTGCACCGGAAAGTAATCGCATTGTAAGCAACAAGAAAGTACCCAAAATGACGGCAGGCCGTGCTGCCTTAATTGAATTGATGCGCCGTTATCTGAATGGCTTATTAGACCCGTCTATTTCTTTGCTAGAAGTACACAAGCTTATGTATTTTATGCAAGAGTTAGGCGAACCCCTTCGATTGAAATTTACTAAAGCGGCTTATGGCCCTTATGCTGAAAATCTACGACATGTTCTCAACGAGATTGATGGACATTTTATTGCGGGTTACGCTGATGGCGGGGACCAACCCGATAAAGTACTACAGTTAATTCCTGGTGCCGTAGAAGAAGCTGACGCATTCTTACAAGCTCACCCAGACACCAATGAACGCTTTGATCGTGTTTCACAATTGGTTCAAGGGTTTGAGTCACCTTATGGTCTCGAGTTGTTAGCGACTACCCATTGGGTTATGAATAAGGAAAACGTGACCACACTAGAGGAAGTGAGAGAACATATTTATAAGTGGAATCCTCGTAAACAAAAATTCACCCCTCGCCAGATCGCTCTTGCAATGGAAGTGGTTGCAACAAGCTGTCGTTAGCCGCAATGCATCTTCTTTGAACTCAATTTTTACCTCACCCTGCCAAATACTTATCTGATCCAGGTTCACAAGAACTATCGACACATGAAAAGATATATATTAATTTTAATGCAGACTTTCCACTTACCATAAAATCAAACTTAGGATAAATACCCAAGTTCAGCAGATATTGCTTTACCTGCCTCAACCAAATCGGCAATCCAAGCGTCTTTGCGGCGCTCTATGGGGGCTGATAGTGATAGACCGGCGATAATATTGCCAGATCTGCCATATAAGAGCACACCAATACAGCCCACTCCAATCTCGGCTTCCTCATCATCAAATGCATAGCCGCGCTGGATGCTTTTCAAGCACTCTTCGGTAAGTGCTGGCAGCGACGATAAGGTATTGCGTGTATAAGCAGGTAGATTAGTACGCTGCGCATAACCTTGTATTTCGTCTTTGCCGCTCATGCCTAATATTAGTTTACCGACTCCGGTTACATGCAACGGAGCCCTACTGCCAATTATCTGCTGTACATGCATCATGCGATTAGACGTTACTTTTTCAAAGTAAATCACAACATCGCCTTCGCGAATGGTGAGGTTAATTGTCTCGTCAAATTTGTCGCGGAGTTTTTCCATATAGGGTAGGGCAACAGCGCGAATATCAGCATCAGCATGAAGACGATTACTCAATTTTAAAAACCGCTGCCCAAGTTGATAATCACCACCGCTATCTCTTTCAACAAAGCCGTTATCGATTAAAGAGTGTAAAATTCGGTGAACGGTAGAGGGGTGTAAGCTGGTCTCGGCACTAAGCACCTTTAATTTTACTGGCTTAGAATAACGAGCGATGGCATCAAGTAATAATGCTGCACGATCGATAACCTGAATACGAACTTCTCGTTTGAAGTTATTGTTTAACATTACACCCGCCTGTTGCTTAAGTTTATGAGTTCATTTTACACGTTTATTTCATATTATGGAATAAGTATAAACTTATTTCATAATACAATAAATAATTAACTTAATTTATGCAAATTAACTCTATATTTATCAAATAGATAAATCAAACATCAATAAGACCTGCGTATTTTTCTCAGATTATGATATTTTTTCATATTGCGGTTATTGGAAAAGTCTTTTAAGCTATAACCATATCAATGACAAATGCTCTACTAAGCCAGTAGGACAATGCCATATTAATAATAAAATACAGAAGTCTATGGAGCACTATTAAATGTCTGATCAAAATCCAGTTTTTATACCAGGACCCACTAACATCCCCGAACGGTTGCTTAATGCTATGCATGTGCAGACACGCGACCATCGTGCACCAGATTTTGTGGCGACTCTTGCTCCCGTTCTTCAAGACTGTAAACGTATCTTCGGAACCGATGATGGCCAAATTATTATCTTCCCGTCAACGGGAACTGGCGGTTGGGAAGCAGCGATTTGCAACACTTTATCTCGCGGGGATAAGGTACTTATTGCTCGCTACGGTATGTTCTCTCACCGGTGGATAGATCTTTGTCAGCGTCATGGTTTAGACGTTGAAATCATTGAGTGCCCATGGGGCAGTGGTGCTCCTGCTGATCTTTTTGAAGCTCGATTAAGTACCGATAGCGCTAACGAGATTAAAGCAGTTTTAGTGACTCATAACGAGACAGCTACAGGTGTACGTAGTGATATAGAAGCCGTTCGACGCGCAATGAATAAAGCTAGACACCCTGCTATGTTGTTTGTTGATTGTGTCAGTTCATTAGCCTCTATGCCTTTTGAAATGGATCGCTGGGGCGTCGATATCGCAATTTCTGGCTCTCAAAAAGGCTTTATGTTGGCAACTGGAATGGCAATTTTGGCAGCAAGCCCGAAGGCGCTAGCCGCGATGACAACCGCTACACTACCGCGTGCATTCTTTGACTTCCGAGAAATGATGAAAGCTAACGCCAATGGCGGTTTCCCATATACACCACCGTTACAGCTTATTTATGGCTTAAAAGAAAGCTTGAAAATGCTCTTTGAAGAAGGTCTAGAAAACGTCTATGCCCGACATTTTAGACTCGCCGAAGGCGTTCGACACGCAGTTGCTGCTTGGGGTTTAAAGTTATGCGCTACTTCACCAGAATTGTATTCAGACACGGTCAGCGCGATTTATGTTCCAGAGGGTTTTGATAGTAACCAACTAGTCGAGCATGCCTTCAAAACCTATGGCGTGTCTTATGGTATTGGTCTTGGTGAGACGAACACCAAAGCTTTTCGCATCGGACACTTAGGCTCACTAACCGATGTAATGTTATTGTCTGGCCTAGCCACCATCGAGATGGCGATGGCTGATCTAAATTATCCGATTCAACTGGGTTCTGGGGTTGCGGCCGCGCAAGAGTATTACCGCAAAACCGCAAAGCAAGCTTCTGCATAATAACTAGCTAGTGCTCCTTTATGAATGGGCACTAGCTAATAAACAAATATTTTTGAGGAATTCTATGAGTAATTCAAACCAACAAAAAATGATTATTCCTACTTTTGACGACGTCATAGCAGCCCATGAGAGAATCAAACCCTATATTCATGAGACACCTATTCTTACCTCTCGATTTCTTAATGAGATGACAGGTGCAGAACTATTTTTTAAATGTGAAAACTTTCAAAAAGCGGGGGCCTTCAAAGTACGTGGAGCCTGTAATGCTGTTTTTGGCTTAGATGATGCAACCGCTGCCATTGGCGTTGCGACTCATTCATCGGGCAACCATGCCTTGTCGCTGTCATATGCTGCAGGTCAGCGAGGAATTCCAGTTACGGTAGTTATGCCACGCACTGCGCCTCAAGCTAAGAAAGATGCGGTGATAGGTTATGGCGGCACCATTGTTGAATGCGAACCTTCTACAACTTCACGCGAGGCGGTATTTGCCGATGTGGTTGCTAAGTCTGGCGCAGATTTTGTTCATCCTTACAATGATCCAAGAGTTATTGCCGGACAAGCTACTTGCTCTAAAGAGCTTCTTAGTCAGGTTCCAAACCTAGATGCAGTTGTTGCTCCTATCGGCGGTGGCGGCATGATTTCGGGCACTTGCCTGACACTTTCTACTATCGCACCCGATATAAAAATTTATGCGGCTGAGCCACTTAACGCCGACGATGCTGCTCGCTCATTTCGCGCTGGATATATTATTGCCGATGATGCACCAGAGACAATAGCCGATGGCCTTAAGGTACCGCTAAAAGATTTAACTTGGCATTTTGTCAGCAATCATGTCACCGATATCCTCACCGCTACTGAAGAAGAAATTATTGAAGCGATGAAATTAACCTGGAAGCATATGAAGATAGTCATTGAGCCCAGCTGTGCGGTGCCACTGGCTATTATCTTAAAAAATCCTGAAGTGTTCAAAGGCAAGCGCGTCGGCGTGATTATTACCGGTGGTAATGTTGATCTCGACAAACTTCCATGGATCAAAAACTAATTCTAATATTCAACTGGAGAAATAAATGTCATCATTAAATACTACTGAAGAACTAGAAGTTGGCTACAACGTACCAGCTCTTCCCGGCATGGATGAAGCCGATATTCAAACCCCTTGCCTAGTCGTCGACTTAGATGCACTAGAAAAAAATATCCGCACTATGGGACGCTATGCGAAAGAGATGGGTGTACGTCATCGCGTTCACGGCAAAATGCATAAGTCGGTCGATATCGCACTACTACAAGAAAAACTCGGCGGCAGCTGTGGCGTTTGTTGCCAAAAAGTTTCTGAGGCTGAAGTTTTTGCCCGCGGCGGCATAAAAGACATACTGGTATCTAATCAGGTTCGCTCTCCCGCTAAAATCGATCGCCTCGCAAGACTACCCAAGCTAGGTGCACGCACCATTTGCTGTGTAGATGACATTGAAAATGTAGCCGATTTATCGGCGGCAGCTCAAAAGCATGGCACCGAAATTGAGTGTTTAGTAGAGATCGACTGTGGTGCTGGTCGTTGCGGTGTTCAGGCGGGTCAACCAGTGGTTGATATTGCAAAAGTAATTGATGCTGCTCCAGGACTTAAATTTTCAGGTATTCAGGCTTATCAAGGCGCTATGCAGCATCTTGAGAGTTTTGCCGAGCGCCAAAGCAAGACCGCAATAGCGGTTGAGATGGTTGCCCGAACAGTTGAGATGCTCAAGACCGAGGGTTTAGAGTGTGACATCGTTGGCGGCGGCGGCACTGGCTCATATTACTTCGAAGGTAATTCAGGCGTTTATAACGAATTACAGTGTGGCTCTTATGCCTTTATGGATGCCGATTATCAGTCTATTCGCGACAAAGACGGTAAAAAGATTAGCGAATTCGAAAACTCGCTGTTTATTCTGACCTCAGTAATGAGTCACACCAAAGTAGACAAAGCTATCTGCGATGCCGGCTTAAAAGTTCAGTCTGTCGATAGTGGCTTACCTTATATATTTGGCCGTGACGATGTTGAATACATTAAATGTTCTGATGAGCATGGCGTCATTGCTGATCCGCGAAACGTACTAAAAATTAACGAAAAGCTTAAGCTAGTTCCTGGTCACTGCGATCCAACTTGTAATATTCACGACTACTACGTTGGTGTTCGTAACGGCAAGGTAGAAACCTTGTGGCCAGTGAGTGCTCGCGGTAAAGCGTTCTAAGTAAATTTTAGCCATTGGGATTTAATCATAAAGCCTAATGGCAATAGTATTTTAAGGAGACAGTTTATGAGCACTGAAAGCGGTGGCGCAACCACCAATAAAGATATCTCAATTATTTCTGAGGCAGTTTGTGCGCAGGTGGTTGGACGACCAGACGCGTTTACTGCCGTCGAAAACGTATTTGCCGCAATGGCAAAAGGTGACGCCTACAACTTTCCAGTTGTGCGTGAAGCTATCGGATATGCCGATGCACTCTATGGATTTAAATCTGGCTTTGATAAAGCAGGCATGGCTTTGGGCGTCAAATCTGGCGGTTACTGGCCAGGCAATGCTGCTAAGAACTTAACCAATCACCAATCGACTATTCTTTTATTTGATCCCGATACTGGCAAACTTAAATCATTAGTGGGCGGCAATCATCTTACAGCGTTACGCACTGCGGCATCTTCAGCAGTATCTATCGCTCACCTAGCACGCAAAGATTCAAAAGTGCTAGGCATGGTTGGGGCAGGACACCAGTCGACATTCCAGCTGCGCGCGGCCGTTGAGCAGCGTGATTTTGAGAAGGTAATCGCTTGGAATCCAACGCCAAAAAACCTTGAAAGACTGGCAAAAGTCTGTGAAGAATTAGGCTTGCCATTTGAGGCGGTTGATCGCGAGCAGCTAGGCGCTCAAGCCGATGTCATCATTACTATTACATCGGCGTTTGAACCCTTAATGATGAAGGCTTGGATTAAGCCAGGTACGCACATCGCCTGTATGGGAACAGACACCAAAGGCAAACAGGAAGTCGATGCTCAATTGTTGGTTGCGGCAACGGTATTTACCGACGAAGTTGCTCAGTCGATCACTATTGGTGAAGCTCAGCATGCAATTGCATCGGGTATGATTAAGGCTGAAGATATCGTACCCATTGGCAAGGTTATTAATGGCGCGCACCCTGGCCGAACGTCAGATGCCGAGATCACCCTTTTTGATGGCACCGGTGTAGGACTTCAAGATTTGGCAGTTGCTCAGGCAGCGGCTGAATTGGCTGAAAAGCAAGGTCTAGCTACTTTTATTGGCCTTTAATGTATTGGTCTTTAACTATACGTCTTTAACTATACGTCTTTAACTATAGATCTTTAAGATAGTTTTAAGTAAGCCCTAGTAAAAATATCAGGTCGTTGAGATTTTTTAATTTATGCCTCGCAACGACCTTATATACTCACTCAATACTCTTTGCTTTAGCGCCCATCGCTAACCACAGCTCCGATAGCAAAAATTTTACCTCCGTCTGTTGTTTCACCCCAATTTGTCGCACACCTTTCACTCGTTATTTCAATCTCGTCTGCTTAATCATACCCTCAAAATATCTTGGATCTGATTTAGCTACGTTTAGATTATGCATGCACTTAATTACAGTAATATTTATGCTTTGAAAAATTGAAAAAATAGCGGCGCTTGTAAATCTTAGGGTTAGTGTTTATATTTCTCGACATCTGTTATCCACCATTTCATTGAGCATGCAAATTTGAATCAGCTTTTATCGATTAAAAAATCGCGACGGTGAATACTAAAGATCAGTATTTAGGCTGAGTCTGGTGCTTGGATAAATTTAAAAAAATGATGCGTAAGACAGTTTTGCTCATTGCAATTAATAAAATATCGAGGGTTGTTTTTTGTCATCAATTAAACATTATAAAATTGCCGTTATTCCTGGTGATGGAATTGGTAAAGAGGTTATTCCCGAAGCCATTAAGGTAATCGATACCGTTGCCGGCAAACTTAATTTTCATATCGACTATGAGTATTTTGACTGGTCATGTGAAACCTATAAAGCAACGGGTCGAATGATGCCAGAGAACGCTATCGAGACACTTTCTCATTTTGACTCAATATTATTGGGTGCGGTTGGATTTCCGGGCGTTCCCGATCATATCTCTCTGTGGGGTTTACTATTACCGATTAGGCGTCAGTTCAATCAATACATCAACTTAAGACCTATTCGTTTATTTGAAGGTATTCCTTCGCCGTTAGCTAATAAAAAAGTGGGTGACATAGATTTTTATGTGGTGCGCGAAAATGTCGAGGGTGAGTACTCGGATATAGGTGGCATTTTTAATAAAGGAATGGAGAATGAGTTTGTTTTACAGAACTCGATTTTC
>JAWUWW010000006.1:0-13858 GCA_034111645.1 Cellvibrionaceae bacterium | reverse complement strand
TAGGTATGCAGTACAACCTAATCAAGTCAAATTGTGAGCATTTTGCGAGACTTTGTCATGGCCTTGAAGTGGAGAGTACACAAATACAGCAATATCTTCTGGCTGCTTTAGGTGCTGGTGCGGCCCTGAAAAGTAGTAATTTAATAGTACAGGCAACAGGTAGTGCAGTTGCAATAGCAAGCTTACTAACTCCAACGGAGCAAAGCCCATTTAAAAATGCAACCATTGCGGCACTAATAGCTGCCGGTGTAGTGGCATTGGCTAGTGCGTAATGTTTCTAACAAATAAGGATATGTCGCGCGATAGCCGCGACCTATCCTTATTTGTTAGGGCTGCGGGTATTTTATTTTGCTATTTTGGAGTTAAATTGGCTTTTAGTGAATACAGCTAAAAGATCACCTATTGTACTTTAAATATTATTTATATTCGTGAACCTCTTCATTCACTTGTTAAGTAAAGGCTAAGAATTTATATAGGCGCATACTATAAAGGGGAGCTTAACTTATATGAATCAAATTAAACATCTAGTGATTAGCTAAAAAGCTATCATGCATATATACAATTCGATCAAAAAACTTTAGTGCTCGCTTCTAGTTTATATAAGAGTTTAGGGGGGGACTTTTTTGGATTTAAAATTGGTTGCCTTTATGAACCTCTTGAGGCTATCAATGTTCAACAGTCAACTTTGAAACCTGACGCCTTGACGTAATTTTTGTGATGAAGATCACTTGCCCATTAAGCCGCTCCTAAAACACCTTCACGCTGTGCGGCCCAAGTATGGATCAAATGGTCTACTGCTAGACCAATAAAAGCAACACATAAGCCGAGCACAATACCTTGACCCATGCCGTTGGCCTCAGACAAAGATAGCATGATGAGCTGACCTAAGTCGTCGGTACCAATAAATGCGCCGATGATAACCATAAACAAAGAGAAGATCACGGTTTGGTTAATGCCCAACATGATGTGTGGAAACGCCAAAGGTATTTCAATTTTTAATAAGCGTTGTATATGGTTAACCCCTGACATTGAGCCAGCATCTTGTAGAGTTTGAGGGACATTACTTAAGCCCTCTACTGTATAGCGCGTGGCCGGGATAGTGGCGTAAACAATAACCGCTATAAGGACTGACAAATCACTCACGCCAAATAACATAATGACTGGAATTAAGTAGACAAAGGATGGGAATGTTTGAAAAGTGTCGCAAATCAGTAGTATAAATTTAGTTGCTCGACGGCTTCGAGAGCACAAAATGCCCACACTACAACCAATAATAACTGAAATAATGACTGCGAAAGTAGTCATATATGCTGTAATTAGAGCGCGATCCCACCAAGGTGTTAAAGCAATAAAAGCTATGAAAGCTGTAACAATAAGAGCAGAGCGAAGGCCGCCAATAATGTAACCCGTGCCTGCAACCAAGAATAAGGTCGCAGCAACTGGCATCGATAAATAAGCCTCTTTCATGGGCATCAAAATTGAGGTGATCATAAAGAAATTGAAGCTTTGCACGCTTTGGTAAGTGTTAGTGATGATCCAATCTACGATAAAGTCCCAAAATTTTTCGGTAGTGAACCCTTGCGATTCATCAATAAAGTAAAGATAGTTTACGTTGTCTGGATAAAATATTGATCCAAAATAGGCAGTAATCGAGGTGAAGATCAAAACCACTATAAAGGCTAACGAATACTTGTGGCGTAAATAAAAGGGTAAGTTAGCAAAGTAATCAATCTGTTTGTTAGCCCAGGCCAGAGATAGTTTATCTAAAACTACAGCAATCAATACAATAGATACTCCAAGTTCGAGGGCCTGTCCTATATTGAGCATGTTTAAAGACACCAGTAAGTCATAACCTAAACCCTTTGCTCCAATAAAAGATGCAATAACGGCCATCGCTAAACACTGCATGATGACCTGGTTTACTCCGATTAAAATATCATGGCGTGCCGTCGGTATTAGTACTTTAAACATTAGTTGGCGTGGGTTGCAGCCACTCATCATGCCAGCATCCAAGACTTGAGGAGAGACTTTTTTAAGGCCTAAAATGGTTAAGCGAATCATTGGAGGTGTGGCAAAAATAATTGTTGATACCGCACCCGCATGGTCACCGATACCAAAAAATACCACCACTGGAATTAGGTAAGAAAAGTGAGGCATAGATTGAGCAACGTTCAATATCGGTGCCAAAATCGACTCGAAGGTTTTATTTTTATAGGCAATTGTGCCTAAAGTTAATCCGAAAAAAACCGATAGGGGCACAGTTACTAAAACAAAGGATAAGGTTTGCATGGCTGGCGTCCACTGACCAAAAGCAGCAATGTAGACGGTACTGATGCCTGCTAAAATAGCTAGCTTACGGCCACCAAGATAGTGGCCGAGTAAAAATGTACCTGCTGCAACAGCGGGCCAAGGCAATGCAGGTATTCGTGCCCATGCGTTTTCGCTAATAAAATTCCAGCTAGTGAAGGCCACAAAAGTTTTAACGCCACCTAATAAAAGTTCACGAATCAGATTTATGCTAAAAAGAATCGTCCCAGAAAGGCTACGAGTAAACTCTTTCATCATGGTCGATTCTTCGGTGAGGTCTAACTCGGCATCGTAAATATCTACAACCCAAAAATCATTGATGAGAAACTTAAGTCCGTCGTTAACAAGGTCGGGTAAAAGCCAAAATTTGGTCTCTTGAAGGCGCCACAGATTGCCGCCTGTAGCGGGATCTATAGCAATAACGAGGGCAAAAAATATCGCTAACAAGACGATAAACTGAGTCCATTTATGTTCGGTAAAATATTGCATTAAATTTGGCTCATGACTTAGTTATTAATTGGCAGGCGTTTAGCTTCACCAAATAAGACATGTATGATGGTTTTACTATTTAAAACTCCTACAATCTTACCTTCGGCATCAGTAACAGCCACGGGTTTATGTTCGCTTAGCACAGCTTCTGCCACGGTTTCGATAATGGCATCTTTGGATACAGTGATGTCACTCATCTGGGCTTTGCCATCATATTTTTCCATAACAGCTTTGCACGAGAGCACGCGTTCGCGTGGTACTTCTCGGGTGAATTTGGCAACGTATTCGGTGGCAGGATTAAGAACTATGTTCGCTGGAGTATCAATTTGTACGATAACGCCGTCTTTCATAATGGCGATACGGTCGGCAAGGCGAAGAGCTTCATCAAAGTCGTGAGTAACGAATAAAATCGTTTTATCTAATACACTTTGTAGGCGTAAAAACTCGTCTTGCATTTCTCTGCGAATCAGAGGGTCGAGGGCAGAGAATGGCTCATCAAGGAACCAAATATCAGGCTCTACAGCCAAAGAGCGAGCAATGCCTACACGCTGTTGTTGACCGCCAGAGAGCTGTCGCGGAAAGTCATTTTCGCGGCCTGTGAGCTCTACTAAATTAACCATGTCCATTGCGCGGTTCATGCTATCGCTTGTGCTCATACCTTTAATTTCTAATGGAAAAGCAATGTTTTCTAACACCGTTTTGTGAGGCTGGAGAGCAAAATTTTGAAATACCATCCCCATTTTGTTACGACGAATGTTGATGAGTTCTTTTTCATTCATCGCAAGTAGGTCTTCGCCATCAATAAAAATATTGCCTGCAGTTGTGTTTATTAAGCGTGAAATACAACGCAAGAGTGTTGATTTTCCAGAGCCTGATAGACCCATAACAATGAGTATTTCACCTCTGTCAACTTCAAAAGAGGCATTGTTAACGCCAATAACACATCCCGCTTCAAGTAATGCCGCTGCTTCTACTTTTCCATTTGACTGTTTCAGAATTTTTTTAGCATTTTCGCCAAATATTTTATAGACAGACTCGCACTTAATAACTGGTTGAGCGGGTATTGACATATGAAGTCCTTATGAAGAGGAGGTGCTAAAAAATGTTTGTTGTCACTGGATCAATGGATCTTTAAGACTAACTAAATACAGACCCTCACTAAAGGTATAGCGAAGGTCTGTATTGTCGTTTAGAGCAACGAGTCACTTGGCTATACTAAAATAAAGTATAAGCAAGTGAGGAGCTTTGGCTTATAGCCAGCTTTTCCAGGTGGCTTCGTTGTCGGCCAGCCATTTACTAGCGGCTTCTTCGTGGCTCATTCCATCGATATCCACTAATGCAGCCATGTTGCCGATATCGGCTTTAGTAAACGAGATGTTATTGTAGATCTTGTAAGCTGTTGGCCATTTTTTAGGCATTTGATAATAAGCTGCCTTTTTTAGCCAACCTGCTGGCGCAGAACCACACATACCATCACCACCATCTGACTTCTTACAGCCATCACTATAGGGAGGAAATTCAACGAAACTGCCACCTTCTCCAGCATCAGTAAAGTTAGGCGACCAGTTAAATATTACGACTGCACGTTTATCTTTAGCTGCCGACTCTAACTCAGCCCAAAGTGCACCGGAAGAACCAGCAAACTTAGCGGTAAAATTCATATCAAGAGCTTCGATGCGGTCTAGGGTTTCTTGTCCATGCCAATCCATAGGACCATCAAGATAACGACCTTTGCCGCCACTTCCAGCAGTTGCGAAAAGATCAGCGCAGTCGTTTAGTGCTTCCCACGAAGGTAGACCAGGGCATAGATCACCCACATAAGCAGGATACCACCACTCTTCTTGAGTAGGAGAAGTGTGTGTACCTACATCTATAATGCCACCTGCATCCAAAGCGTTGTTGAAAGATTTGCCAAAAGTAGACTGCCATACTTCGTGACCAATAGTGACGTCACCGGTACGAATTGATTCGTAAACTGCTTGGCTATCAGCAGGGACATAAGAAACATTATCGCCAATACTCTCAAAAATACCTCCAATAACGTAAGCCATAGTAATTTGGCTAGTCCAGTTATGGGTAGGAATGACAATAGGCTCTTTCGAGTCTGCTTGGGCTACATTAGTGCAAAGTAATAGGGAGCTAACTGCAGCAGCAGTAGCTAGCGTGTTCAAAAATTTCATGTATATCTCCGAATATTTTTGTGATCGGTAGTTAATTATTGTTCACTTTGTTTGATTACAGGCAAAGCCCTGTTTCTTTCTTTAGCCAAAACTCATATTTGAGCTAAAAATGGTCTGCAGCAACGTCGTTATTGGCTGTATTAAAAGCTCGCAAATGGAAGAGGCCGCTTGCGACAAAACAAAAATGGCTATTATAAAATCATAGGACTGTTTCTTTTAGGCGCTGCATCGTGAGCTAGGCTAGCTTTGCCTCGATGACGATCAACACGAAAAAGAGAGCAATTCAAACCAATAAAGGTCGAAACATTAAGCTCTGCAGTGATGCGCACCACGATTGAAACTATTGGTGGCGCAATATGATGAAGGCTGTATCTGTCGATAAAACAGAAAGCCAGTGGTGGGCAGGTCACCGATAAAACGCGAGATATCGAGAGGACGCCGGAAGGAAGCGTTCGAATTGGTCAATGGAGAAAATAACTTGGTAACTCGTATACCAAGCATCATACTAACACACTTATGGTGTCTGCGTTTTATGTCAAGATTAAATGTAGTCCTTTAGCAACGTCATTTTGTATCTATGATGAGTATTAAGGCATCCACTATAATCTTTCTTTTAATAGGATTTGATCGGACTCATTTCATCCTTATCTAGTGAAATTTTGATGGTGCATGTCGGAAATGCTATAAATACTCATCAATTAATAGTTTTTTTCATCTTTATTAATAAGAGTTTTTCAGGTAGCTGATGCTGCTATTTTAATGAGCTATTTGGCTTTATATTCTGCGCGGATTTCTGCAAAGATATTAACAAGACATATTCGCCTAAAATTTTGTCATCTTCGCTGTAGAAAAAGCATATCTACGCTTAAGAATATCATCATAATTTAGTGCCTTATGTTTGAGCGCCGCACACATCAAAACAACACTAAAACCCATTCACCCAGAAATATATAATCTGGCTTGATCTTAGCTCATCGCATACTGAGATAAGGTAGTTGAGGGCTTTTTTATGCGTATTTTATAGCATCGAAAAGCTTACGTTTGCAGGCAAACTTAACTGTTAGGAAAAGATCGTAGAAGCTAGAGCTCAATTTTTGACCGATTTTATGCAGCGATACTTTTACTTTTTAATAGTGTTAATTAAGCTCAAATCTGCTCGCTCAAAAATTAAGGCTCTGCGATTGCCTGAATACTTAAGATAGCCTTAAATTTAAGACTATTTGAGGTGCTTCTAAAGCTATCTCTAATTCGTAAGGTATCCATAATTTTTCGTCCTAGTAATGTCTGATGTCTATCATGATGTCAGCGCTTTTAACGTCATTGATTAAAAAGACTATAGTTTTTTATCTCCTCTTAAGGCTTTTATTAAGAATCTAACGCTCGGTAAAAAAGACCAATAAGTATATTTTTCAATCGGTTTTCTGAGACGACTATTTATCTCATATTTTGACAGGGTCAGATTGTAACTTGCTATCAAATCGTCAAACCAAAAAAGCTCATTGCCAAAAGTTTCTGGTTTTATTACTCCCATTTTCTTTAGCAATTTACTATATGCCTGACCACATCGATTTAAGTTGTCATTACGGGGGCTGTTTTAGAGATTTTAGAGGTAAATTTTTAGTGTCAAATGGTGACTTTTAAACTGATTTTTTCAGTAAATTTCAGGGTTAAATATGGCAAGTGTTGTTTAATGTTTATACGGCCATATCAGCTTTCTTGGGTACCAGCTCATTTGCATTTTGTCACCATTTCTATAGACTTTGATTGAAAGTGACAGAAATGTCAGCAATTCAATCTTCCATTATGTCCTACATATGATAATTTTTATAAAGACGCTAGGCTAATAAGCTGGGATGGCGGATGCGATGTTGATGAGCTTTTTTTGAGAAAGTAATTAGAGATAGTTGCTAGTTGGTAAATCATAAATTATTAGGAGAAACGATATGAAGCGCTTTATTTTCGGCTCGGCCCTTACGGCAATTGCGGCTCTAGTGGCCCCCACAGCGGCTTTGGCTCAAGATAAGTGTGGCGAAGTCACAATCACCCAGATGAATTGGGATTCAGCTGCCATCGTTACGTCGGTATCTAAATTTCTGATGGAGCAGGGATACAGTTGCAAAGTAACAGTAGTACCCTCTGACACCACGCCGGCCATAACCTCTTTGGCTGAAAACAACGAACCCAATATCGTAACTGAACTATGGGTGAACTCTGCTGGTGATGCTTATAAAAAACTGATAAGAGAAGACAAAATCGTAGAACTAACCAACGTGCTCGAGCCAGGTGGTGTCGAAGGCTGGTGGCTGCCAACTTATTTAGTAGAGGCGCATCCAGAGCTTGCGACTATCGAAGGCGTGATGGCTAATCCTGAACTGGTTGGCGGTATGTTTAACAACTGTCCTGATGGCTGGGGTTGCCGAATAGTTAATGACAACCTGATCCGAGCTTTCAACCTTGAAGCTAGCGGTATTGAAGTATTTAATCATGGTTCTGGCGAGACGTTGGCTACCTCAATGTCGGCAGCCTATAGAAGTGAAGAGCCTTGGTTTGGTTACTACTGGGGTCCAACAACGCCGCTAGGTATGTTCGATATGACCAGCATTGACCTTGGTGAGTATGATGAAACAATACATCAGGCAAACCAAAATGCCGATACACCTGCTCCCAAAGCGTCGTCGTTTCCAGCTGCATCTGTAGTAACAAGTGTGAGCAAAGACTTCATGGAATCTCATCCCGATATTACCGAGTTGATGAGCAACGTGACCTTTAAGACTGAGACGATGAGCCAACTTCTAGCGTGGAAGGAAGAAAATAACGCATCTAACGAAGAAGCGGCTGTGTATTTTCTGAAAAACAATCCAGATGAGTGGCGTGATTGGATTAACGAAGCTGCAAAGGTCAAACTTTCTGCATTACTTTAGTAAGATAATATGGGTGGTATTTTTACTGCTGCCCTTGCTTGCCTGTATCAATTGAATGACAGATTCAGGGCCACGTTGGTGTGCTCTGATACTGTCATTTATGATTAAAATTATAAAAGAAGGGTCACAAGATGAGACTCAGATGGGGGATGCATGGCGACTTATGATTTCGTTTTCAATGGGCTGGGACTTCGCAGCTGGTGCGGTGACAGCGGCGGTGATGGAGGCGGGACGACGTCTATGGCGCAACTGCTAGCGCAAACATCTGGCAACAACGCTGACTTGTCACTATGGGAGACACCTTTCCCTTCTATGAATTCACTTCATGAAGCATGTCCATCTTTTCCTCAAGCGCGTGAGTTAACGAGCGGTTTAGAAGAAGGATTTTTATCGATAAAAGATGGCCTGAAAGCAGTGGTTGATCCCCTAACACAACCTCTGAGTTGGGCGTTAAACGAAGCCTTGTGGGTAATGCAAACAGTGCCATGGTTCATTATGATCCCTCTATTGATGCTAGTTGCTTGGGTAGTAGGCCGGCAACTGAAATTAGTCGCGCTAGTCGCGATCTGCTTTGGATTTCTTGGCTTTGTTGATTATTATGTTTATACCATGCAGACGCTTGCAATTATCTTTGTCTGTGCGTTGACTTGTGTTTTGTTGGGCGTTCCTATTGGTATTGCCATGTCACGGAGTGACCGTGTTCAGCGCATAATGATACCTATTCTGGATATGCTCCAGACATTACCACCCTTTGTTTATCTGATCCCGTTGATTTTCCTATTCTCGGTAACTGAACCTAAGCTTTACGGTATTGCCATTATCCTTTATGCCATTGTGCCGGTCGTTCGCTTGACCGATCTCGGTATTAGGTTAGTAGACCCAGATGTAACTGAAGCGGCAGATGCTTTTGGCATGACTAAACGACAAAAGTTGTTTAGTGTCGAAATTCCGTTGGCGCTTCCCAATATTATGGCAGGCGTTAACCAGACTATTATGATGAGTCTTGCGATGGTGGTTATTGCATCGCTAGTATCGGCACCCGGTTTGGGTGTGTTGGTATTGCGTGGCATCCGGTCATTAGAGCTTGGCGTTGGCCTGCTTTCCGGTCTTGGGATAGTTCTTCTAGCTATCATTCTCGATCGTGTGACCAAGGCGGCACTCGCACGTATCAATGTAAGTCAATCGAGATAATAGGAAATAAATATGCAGGATAAAGAAATCAAGATCTCGATTCGCAATCTCTATAAAATTTTCGGAGACAATCCCGAGCCAGCCCTGCAACTAGTGAAAGAGGGCATGGGCAAAATTGAACTGCTTGAAGAGTACAATCATGTACTTGGATTGAATGACATCAACGTCGATATTCCTACTGGAAAAACCACGGTCATCATGGGACTCTCTGGCTCTGGAAAGTCCACGCTTATAAGGCATCTTAATCGACTTATTGAACCGACAGCGGGAGAGGTGTGTGTTGATGGAGATAATATTCTAGAGTACAACGACACTCAGTTGCGACATCTACGAAAACACAAAATGTCTATGGTGTTCCAGAAATTTGCGTTGTTGCCGCATCGGACTGTGTTACAAAACGCCGGCTTAGCTCCATGGATAGATGGCCAGAACGAAAGCAAATACGCGGATGAGGCGCGCAGATGGATCGACCGTGTAGGGTTGCAAGGTCTGAGCGATCAGTATCCACATCAACTGTCTGGGGGTATGCAGCAGCGGGTAGGTATAGCGCGTGCCCTAACCAGTAATTCTGACATTATGCTTATGGATGAGGCTTTTTCGGCACTTGATCCGCTGATACGCACCGATATGCAGGATTTGTTAAACGAATTGCAGATCGAGCTAAAGAAAACCGTGGTTTTTATTACTCATGATTTGGATGAGGCGCTGAAGCTGGCGGATCATCTAGTCATTCTTAAGGACGGTTTTGTTGTCCAACAAGGAGAGCCACAAAATATCTTGCTTAATCCTGCCGACCCCTATATCGAAGACTTCGTAAGCGACATCAATCGTGCTCGTGTACTACGAGTTCGTTCCGTAATGCTGCCGAGCTCAGAAGCCATTCCAGAACAGACTGGCGATATCGATCATGACGATACTTTAGAATTTGTGATTGCACTATCTGAGGGCGATACCGCCCTTAGTTATCGCGTTATTAAAGATGGCAAACCGGTTGGCGTGTTGAATATGCGTAAACTGGTTCGCGCACTGGTGCCAACACAGCAGTCTGACAGTTCAGAGTCTTCACGCCTTAGTGGCTAATGAGTTAGACGGCTTAAGAGTTGGGAGGCGCCTTAAAATCCCAACTAAACAGATTTATTCGTTTGATCTAAAGCTAGATATTAATTTCCGAAATTAAAGGTCTGTTCCATCCCAGTGACAGTAACCTTATTAGCAATAGTTATTAGCTTGCCTCTTACAAAGGTAAGTTATTCCGTGTTAACCCCAATATTTTGGTTTTAGTGAGCATTTGGGGCAGTGCAGAGAGCTTACTTCCCATGTTTTTAATTGTCCCCAAGTTGGCATGTATATTTTTGCCAGAAAAATTATAGTGGCCACTTTCAATTTGATGGTTAATTACATCAAAGCCTTAATAATTGCCATGCTTATAATTTTAGCTATTATTCAACTCCAGAGAGCCAGTATAGATTTTATTTTTGGTATGAAACTCATGGCAGTTTTATTAACTTCGCGGCTTCTTTCCTGAGCCTTGGGATATATAAAGTAAAAATTAGCTTATAATTTAACAGTAAGAATATTTAGCATTTCTAGTGGTAAGTCAGGGCGAGTGTTTTTAAATGCTAGCTTCTTATTAAGAGTCTTTAGCGGTACTTACTTATAATTACTTCATTCTATTTTTGGTTGCTGTGATACATGTGCCAAGTGAGTGTTAATTTAAATCATTGCCTTTTTAAATAAACAGTGTGTCTATATGATAAAAGGCTATGATATCGTGTGCGTAAATTTAATTGGATTTACGCTGATTGCAAGCTAGCTTCATTCAATAGCGTTATATTATTAATAATATTTAATCGATGAAAGTTATCATTTTTTTTTAGTTATTCACATCACGGCTTTTTTAATCTCCCTTGTTTTTGCTGAAGGATTGGGGTTGGTAGGCGATATTATTTTAGGCGGAAGTGTGGACTTCCTTTAGTGTTTTGGGACTCATTTGGTGTAAGTGTTTTTTCCCAACGCCGCAATTTTACCTTCGGTAACTTTGTTAGGTTGGTTGTTATGTTTTATTTCGTGGCTTTTTTTTTATATTATTCTAAGTTTTTTGTATCAAAATATTTTAAATGAGTTTTCATTGAGGTAGGTCAGAGTAATTGCGACAAAAAAATATAGTATAGGCGATTATGATAAATAATTACCAATTTCAGCCAATAATTTTACACCTTTTAGATAGGCGTTCAGGCTGTAGAAAAATACAATTACCCCGATAAATAAGCCATTATTTCCTGTAAAATAACATTTTCCCGTTTAGTGAACATAATGATGGCTAATTTCATTGATACCAATATCAATCAAACCGTTTTTTTAGATATCAATTATCTAGATGTCTTGGGTAATAACACGTTTGAGTATTATCTTTATCAGTTGCTTGAAAATAAAAGTATTCTTGATGAATTTTACAAGCGTTATAAAAATAAAAAAGTAGGCCGTAAAGCATATCCCCCTGAATTATTGTTACGCATAATATTTTATGCCTATTACCGCGGCATCACCTCTAGTAGCACGATTTCCATTTTTTGTAAGACGGATCTTAAATTTATGTCGCTGTCTGTCGGCAAGCAACCCCATTTCACTACAGTAGCTGATTTTGTTAGTAGTAACAGCGATGCGATTAAAAATCTCTTCCATCGAATTCTTTTGATTTGTGATGATAGCGGCTTGATTGGTAAAGAACACTTTGCAATTGATGGTTGCAAGTTACCAACCAATGCCTCGAAAGAATGGAGTGGTACACACAAAGAGCTTAAAAAGAAATCAGAAAAAATGCGTGCGCGGGCATATAGAATTGTCGACAAAAACATCAACAACGACTCCAGTAAAAACGATGGTAGCGGCCACCACAAACAAGACCAGAAGACCGTAGAAACCTTATTGAGCAATGCGGATAAAATTGATGCCTTTCTTGCAGAAAATGAAAAGCGCATTGGGAAATCAAAGCAAAAGAAAGAAGTTCAGAGTAATATCACAGATAACGAATCCTGTAAAATGACTACCAGCAAGGGCACGATGCAGGGTATGACGTGTGTCACCGTAGCGGATGAAAAGCACCAGATTATTATACATGCTGAAGCGTTTGGTATGGGTCAGGAGCAAGCAACGCTGAAACCGATGATAGAAGGCATTCGTCAAAACTTGGGAAATGACGTGTTAAGTGATGGCTGTAAAGTCCCCGCGGACACAGGCTTTTCGAGTGAGGTAAATATGCAATATCTTTTCGAAGAAGGTGTTGATGCAGTTGTTCCTGATAATCAATTTAGGCAACGAGATCCTATATTTAGTGATTCTGAAACGTACCTCAACCATAAAGAAAAACGTAAGCGCACAAGAAAAGACAAAGCCGCCACGCGAAGTATTTTTGCGAGTGATATGTTTTCGGTTAACTTTAAAAAAAGGATTTGTGTATGTCCTAATGGAAAACAGATGTTGTATTTGGGCGATAATTTTGAAACGGCTAGTGGACCTCACATGCGTTTTAGAGGAATGCTAAAAGACTGTAGAGAATGCCCGCTGCAATCACAATTCATGAAGCACGAAGTAAAAGAGAAGGGTCGTCAGGTTTCTTTTTTAATAGAAGATAAGCGAAAAGATAGCTACCTTGATTTAATGAAGAGGAAAATAGATAGTGAAGAAGGTAAGCGGCTATACAGTCGGCGTATGTGGGTCATCGAGCCAGTCTTCGGCAATATTTGTGCTAACAAAAGACTGAGTCGGTTAAGCCTTCGTGGCACGGCTAAAGTCACGGGGCAGTGGTTGATGTACTGTATGGTGCATAATATTGAGAAGCTGTGGAAGAACACCGAAACCCCTCAATGGGGATAAAGGAATAGAAAGCGATAACGAAGCCTTATGGATGCCGTTATTGCTGAAATAAGGTATTATTCTGCGTATAAAGTGAAGAAATAGAATAAAGTAGACAATCGGCGTATCCGTAAAAATCAATTAATCGTTGGGGAGTGGGAAAGTATGTCTTCGTATCGTAATTTTCTACAGCCTCGTTATGTACGGTCAAATTCAGCTTCCATTCATAATAGACAGGCTATTCTAAACAAATAATGATTTAGCCCACCTACAAGGAATCCGACATGAAGAAGCTTATTTCCATCTCTATAGTAATAGCCGTTATGGGTGCCAGCTCTGCATTTGCTGTGCAAGTTCCGCAGCATCAGACCAAACAGCAATACAATCAACAACAAGCCCAACAACAGGCACAGCAGCAAGCTCAACAACAGGCACAGCAGCAAGCCCAACAACAGGCACAGCAACAATCCCAAATGCAGTCACAGCAAAATCAACATAGGGCACAGTCTCAGTATCAAATTTCAGGTCCAAATGGTACAGTCCAAGCACAGGCAACTGGTCCTAATCAAGCTGCAGCAGGTTATTCGGTTTCTCAGCAATTGCACCAACAAGCCCAACAGCAGGCACAGCAACAAGCCCAACAGCAGCAAACAAAGCAGGGACAGCCTTAAAAATGGTTAGTTGAGATACTGATGCAAAACACACTAATCAATAATCGGCAATAATTGGGGTCATACATGGTTCGCCTCGTATTGCAAGATAAATTATCCAATGATTTTAAAAGATTGCATCCATATATCCGGCCTATTTATGAGGGGGTTTCCCTCTGGCCCTGATGGAATTCGCACACATCTCTCTCATCAGATAAACGGCTTCTAAGAGCCCGAGACCCCGACAGAGTTAAGATGTGTAGGTATT
>JAWUWW010000005.1:0-101483 GCA_034111645.1 Cellvibrionaceae bacterium | reverse complement strand
CAAAGCCAACAACGTGAACCCGTATCATTACCTTAAGCATGTGTTCAGCCGACTGCCGAACATGACGACCAAAGATGATATGAATGAACTCATGCCGTGGCAGTTTGAAAATAGCTAGAGTGGGGTTCGATTGGCGCTTACCTTATTGTGTTGGATGGAAAATAAAAAAGCCAAGATAAACAATAACTTATCTTGGCTTTTTTGATTATATAATTTTTTCCGAATGTCTCGTTAAGACTTGGCCAGATTTTATTAGATCGCTAAATATTCTTCTCTTAACTGAGCATTGCTCAACAGTTCATCGGCACTGCCATCAAATACGACTTCTCCCATATCTAAAATAATAGCTCTATCGGCTAATTTAAGCGCTGCCACAGCATTTTGCTCTACAATTATGGTTGTAATGCCTAAATCTCGAATACCCATTAATATACGTTCAATTTCTTGCACAATAACAGGCGCTAAACCCTCATAAGGTTCATCTAAGAGCAGTAATCGACAATCTCTTGCTAGTGAACGCGCTACTGCAAGCATTTGTTGCTCACCACCAGAGAGAGTAGTACCTTCTTGTGTGCGACGTTCGTCAAGGCGAGGAAAGTGCTCAAATATTTTCTCTTTACTCCAGCCAATAGGTGGGGCAATTTGAGCTAAGTCGAGAGATTCCTCAACGGTCATCCCGGCAATAATGCGTCTATCTTCTGGTACCAAACTAACACCAAGTTGTGCGGCTTCAAAAGATTTCATCTTATGAAGAGGCTGACCATTAAGCCAAATTTCACCAGATTTTAATTGTGGATCATCGGTGCGTGCAATTGTTCGCATAGTAGAGGTTTTACCTGCACCATTACGTCCGAGTAGTGCAAGGATTTCGCCTTCTTTAATATCGAAGCTAATACCTTGAACAATATAACTCTCACCATAGTAGGCATGAATATCTTTAACTGAAAAGTAGGGTTGATTATCACTCATACTTCTGCGCTCCCTAAATAGGCTTCTTTCACTTTAGGATGGCCTTTAATTTCATTTGGACTGCCTTCAGCAATAATTGCACCCTGTGCGAGCACGCTTATTTTGTCAGCAAGGCTAAATACAACATGCATATCGTGTTCGATGATGACTTTTGTCATGCCGCGTGCTTTGATCTTCATTAAAAGGTCAATGGTTCGATTCGTATCGTGACGCGCCATGCCCGCTGTTGGTTCATCTAGTAACAATAATTTTGGATGTTGGATCAGACACATCGCAAGCTCTAGGCGACGTTTATTACCCCGAGAAAGGCTGCCTGCATGGTCACCATGCGCATCGGCCATATCAAGATCTTCAAGAAAGTGAAGCGCCTCTTCAGCGATTGCTTTTTCATCGCGAAGCGCTTTAAATATATTCAATTTGAAAGAACCATCGCGCTTTGCAAAAGCCGGGATCATCACATTTTGTAATATTGTTAGATCAGGAAATATTTGTGGAGTTTGAAATACGCGCGAAATACCCATTTGATTAATATCATGGGGTAAAAAGCCTTTTGTTAAATCGTGTCCCTCAAAATCTATACGACCACTATCGGCTTTTAATAAGCCAATACAGGTATTGAGTAGGGTAGATTTACCGGCACCATTAGGACCAATAATAGCGTGTGTTTTGCCTGCCTCAATTTGTAGATTAATATCACTTAGTGCCTGTAGGCCACCAAAGGATTTATTGACCCCGGTTATGTCGAGGACGATGTTCGACTTTTCTGAGCTCATGCTGCACCATCCTTTTCAAATTGTTCTGAGTCGTTCTTTTTAGATATTTTAGCTTTGATTTTTTGAGCTCCTTCCAAAATACCGCCAGGTAAGAAGATCATAATCATCATAAACATGAGACCCAAGGTCAAATGCCAACCGCTACCTACAAAGGGAGAAATGATGGTTACTACTATACTTGTAATGCTTTCGGGTAAAAAATCGAACCACGAAGTCAGTAGGGTATCGTTAATTCCCGAGAAGATGTTTTCCATATACTTGATGGCTGCTGCGCCAATAAGAGGGCCAAACATCGTGCCTAGGCCACCTAAAATAGTCATTAGTACGACTTCACCAGATGCTGTCCACTGCATGCGCTCGGCACCCGCAGTTGGATCAACAGTTGATAGTAAGGCGCCAGCTAAACCAGCATACATACCCGATATAACAAAAGCCGCTAGTAGGTAAGGGCGATGATTAAAGCCGGTGTACTCCATGCGAGTTTGGTTGCTCTTGATAGCCACTAGTTTCATACCAAAGGGTGAGCGAAAGATTTTAAGGCTTAACCAAAACCCTAAAATTAAGATAACTGCACAAAAATAGAAGCCTTCATAACCGTTGAGTGTGATTCCAAAAAGACTCGCAAGTGGATTTTCTGCTGACGGTATTCCCAATGCACCATCAATGACTCGTGGATCATTTTTCAGTACAAATAAACCAGTTTCACCTTGGGTAATGGGTGTTAACACCGAATAAGCCAAGTTATATGACATTTGTGCAAATGCAAGAGTCAGTATCGAAAAGTAAATGCCGGTTCTTCTTAAGCATATAAAGCCAATCACTAAAGCGAATAGCCCTGTAAACACAACAGAAAAGAATATTGCGGGTAGGGCATTCATGGTGAGTAGTTTAAATGACCAAACTGTCACATAAGAGCCCACACCTAAAAAAGCAGCGTGCCCAAATGATAAATATCCCGTTAGGCCAAATAAAATATTATAACCCACAGCAAACAGGCCAAATATAGCAAATTTTTGCAAAAGATCAGGGTAACCAGCACCAATTAATGATCCCCAAAGAGGGGCGATTAATACGATGATGGAAAAAACGACTAAGATTATTAGATCGCGTTTTGGTGTCGATAATTCAATAGTTTTCATAAGTTACTCACCCTTAGTCCTTTCCGAGAAGACCACGAGGCCTAAATAATAAAATCGCAACGGCAACAAGATAAATAATTATCTGATCGATACCCGGAAGTACCGATTTAACTGCTGTTAAGGAGGCGAATGATTGAAGAATACCTAACAAGAAACCTGCTGCAACGGCACCACCAAGAGAACCCATACCACCGACAACTACCACAACAAACGAGAGCACTAAGAACTCCATACCCATGTTGTAATCGGGAGGTATAATAGGCGTATACATAGCGCCGGCAGTGCCGGCAACGACAGCGGCTAAACCAAATACAATAGTAAAACGTTTTTCGATATTGATGCCCAGTAGCCCAACCATCTCACGGTCATGCATACCTGCACGAACAACCATGCCAAAAGTGGTCATATGTAAAAATGCAAATACAGCACCGAGAACAGATACAGAAAAAGCGAGATAAATCATCCGCCACCAAGGGTAGACAATGCCGTCTAAGCCTAGGATCGCTCCAACATTGGTGCTTCCTGAAACAATATCGGGTGCGCTTTGGGGAATTGAATTTGCTCCAAAATTTGCTTTAATTATTTCTCCAATAACGATAGCAAGACCAAAAGTCACAAGAATCTGGTCGGCATGTTCACGCTTGTAGAAATGTTTAATGAGTCCACGCTCCATGGCAATACCAACGGCAAGCATGAAGGGAATAGCTATAATAAGAGAGAGTGGCACGGACCAGTCAATAATTGCTGCCCCCGTATCACCAAACCAAACTTCAAGATAAGGTACTTCTTTGTAGGCCTCGAAAAAAGTTACGCTTTCATCGCGAACTTTGTGGCCGATGGTTAAGACCTTTTCGACGCTGACCGCGACAAACGCACCGAGCATAAATAATGCACCATGTGCAAAGTTTACAACTCCTAATGTACCAAACACCAATGTCAGGCCAAGCGCAATAAGTGCGTAGGCGCCACCTTTATCTAGCCCATTAAGAACTTGGAGCAGTAATGCTTCCATAACTACCTCTATTCTTTTTTTATTAATAACAAAAACACAACATGCAAATTAATTGAGTTATGAGAATGTCTATATAGTTTTATATAAGTATGTATTCGAAGATTTGTGCTGACGCAAATACTCCTGCAAAGCAGGAGTATTTGTCAGTTAGAGCTATTAGGTTTTATTGTTACACTCGCCTAATTCACCGCCCAATATAGATGCATCGTATTCAACCTGGCTTCTTGGTACTTCTTGAACAACTTCAAGCAAGTCGAACTGAGATGATGGGTTATTATTACCTTGTACAACAAGAACATCTTTAAAGCACTGATGGTCTTCTGCACGGTATTCGGTAGGACCATTACCCATACCATCAAACTTAAATCCTTCTAGTGCAGCAATAACACCACATGGGTCAAAAGTTCCCGCTAATTCACACGCATTGGCATAAAGTAAAGTCTGAACATAACAAGTATGAGCAGCCTGCGATGGTGGGAAGCCATATTCAGCACCAAATGATTTAACAAACGCTTGTGAGCCAGCATCTTTTAATGACCAGTTCCAGTTTGTTGTACCATAGATACCTTTAATGTTTTCACCAGCACCCTGCGCCATTAAGCGAGAGAATAGTGGAACCACGATTTGGAAGTCTTTACCGTTAACATTTTTATCACGTAGACCAAACTGAACCGCTTGAGTTAGTGAGTTAACCATATCTTTACCGTAGTGGTTAAGAACCAATACATCGGCACCAGAGTTTAATACAGGCGTAATATATTGAGAGAAATCGCCAGCACCTAATGGAGTAAGAACAGTTTTTGTTGTTTTCCAGCCAAGAGCTTCAGTCGTTCTCTTGATTGAACCCTCTTGTGACCAGCCCCATGTGTAGTCTGCAGTTAAGTGATAAGCATTACGATCGTTACCAAATTCGCTTTCAAGTACAGGACCAAGTGCAGCACCAGACATGTCTGTATTAAAGAAATGACGGAAACCATGCTTACGTCTGTCTTTACCAGTTGTATCGTTAGAGTGGGTTAGACCCGCCATAAAGATAACGCCAGCTTCTTGACAAAGTGATTGAACAGCAATGGCAACACCTGATGATGAACCACCAGTGATCATTATTGCGCCATCTTTTTGAATCATACGCTTAGCAGAAGCACGCGCCGCATCTGATTTAGTTTGGGTATCTCCAGTGGCATACTCAACTTTTTTGCCTAAAATACCATTACCCTTTAGGCTCATTGGCTTCATGGTGTTCATTAAGCCGCCATCGCCTTCACCGTTAAGATGTTTAACTGCTAGTCTGTAGGCACGTAGCTCATCGGCACCTTCATCAGCATAAGCACCAGATTGTGGTACATTAAAGCCTAGAGTAACAGTGCTTCCTTTTGGCGCATTAACGTAAGCGTTGGCTTTGCTCACAAACACAGCTGGAGCAGCGGCAATAGATGCCGCAGCAACAGATGATTTTAAGAAACCACGACGAGAAAGTTCAGTAAAGTTTTTATTATCATTAGACATTCAGAAATCTCCTACTTGTTATATTGTTATAATTTTGTAAATAAGACGCAGATTTGAGATGGATTCCGATAAGTAAAGATAACAATGATCAACCATCTAACTACCTTTTTGATGGAAGCAATATTATATTTATAATTTTTGGTGAACAGCCACCAAACTTTCTCGAAATCCTACCAGGGCCAGTATTGCTAGTTAGAGCCCGTAAAACAACCTTAGATCTGTTAAACAAATTCATAGGACAATAGCTTAAATATGTCCCATTCATTTGCAGATTAGAATATTGCTATTTATCTGTCATATTGTACATACGACTTTGTGTGTAGCCCATATGTGATTAATTTAACAGAAAATAAAAGTAATAATTAGTTTGATTAAAGATGGTTGTTATTGATCCTTTTAAAGCACCTAAACTTTAGTCTAATAAAACATCTGAAAAAAGTTGTTTTTAGTTAAATTAGTCTCAAAAAAGCTAAATTGACCAATTTTTTCAAAACAAAAAACATTAACTCTATAAAGTATTATTTTGATTGTGCGAGTCGTAAAATCGATTGAGGCTAATTAAATCTCGACTAAAGTTTAACTGCGCGATATTACGGTACTGGATATTAACGTCGCCTAATAAAAATTGTTCAAACAGCTCAAACGATACACGCCGCCATTCATCACTAGCATGCTGCCATGTCATTTGGAGATTGGCCCTATTATTTTTAATAGAAGTGATTTCAGGCATATTAAAAGATTCATTATGCAGGCCAACAAGCGACTGTTGCTTTACATTAATTTGCCCAAATGCTATCGCATTAAGAGAAGTAAAGTGACTGGTATTTTTGTCTTTATTTTTGTGTTCTTGATGTTTGTTATTAATTATAAAGTTATCAACATCAAAATTATTGATACTTAAATAGAAAGGCAGTTGAGGATCATTTGGATGATCACCGGCCCAATCATTGAGAGAGCATTGTCCCGTTTTATAGTCAATGATTAAGTGAAGAGGTTCGATATCTTCATCATTAGCGTTAAAGCTAGTATTAATAGCATCGCTGATTTCGTCAATCCTATCCATACGTAGCTGTAGCTTGTAACCTTTTAGCGTGACTTCAATAGGTTCTTCAATGAGTTTTACCGAAAATGGTTGACGAGTTTTTTCATAAGCAAGCCATTGTAGAATCAATTTTGTCTGCCGCTCAACTTCTAATGTGTAAAGTTCATGGCCAAAATGAAAGCGCTTGTGTTTTATGACTTTATTAGTCTCAAGATTAACGGCATTGCTCACTAATAATTCAAGCTCTGTATCGTCGATGCTTAATAATTGCTCTTGTGTTTGCAATTGTTGCCATAAAAAAGCTAATGCTTGATGAAGAATATTGCCTTTTTCAATAGCAGAAAAGCCCATCACAGATTCGGGGATAGTTCTGATTTTTAATCGGTGTTTTGCAAAGGCATCAAAAGGATTGATTGATTGAGACTTGATAATGCTTGAGCCTCCAGTCAAAATACCTTTTTTATTTATATCAAATAAATTTACCTTAGGCCCGTTTTTACAATCTATAAATTCAAGATTTTTTATTTTATGCTGTTGATTAATATAAGTATCAAAATCAGTTGTTAAATCATTTAATGTCGAATTCTGTTTGATAAGTAATAAATCTTGCAAAGGAATATCTTGTATTAACTGACTTGGTGTTAATTCTATTTCATTTTCATCATCATAATTTGGAGAACTAAAAATAATCTCTGTTGCGCAATGTTTATAATTGTCGGTTAAAGATTGCGCAAACTTGAGCTCACGTAAACTACTAGCATGGGGCATGTTATATTCGCGTTGGAGGCTTATAGGTAACAGTGGGTTTGGCATTGGCGCAGGCGGCCATGCTTGCTGATGCAGTCCTAAGATCCAGCAATGGGTAAAATGTAATCCGGCACCTTCTAAAACCCCAAGTACTTGAATAGGTGAGTCGGGCACTTTCGCTTGAAAAGGTTGATGATTAGCCATACTTTGTAGTTGTGAAATAGCTTCGCTAACACTTATCTCACCTAAGGTGCTATCCAAGCTTGTAAATGTTTCTAATAGTTGATGCCATAATTGAGTTTGTTGATACTCAATGCTGTCGGGTTGTCTCTCTCCCGGCCAGTTTAATTGGTTCAACTGATCTAGAAAAATATCAACCCATTGAGAAGGCAGTTGTTTTTTATTTTGATTTGTATCTTGTCGATCTAAGTTCTCTAAATATAAGAAAGCTTGGCTTGTAGAAGGTACTTCAGTTGTCTCTGCATCAATATTTTCTAGATTAATTATATCAGTGTTAATTTTATAGCTTGAAGAATCTCCTCTACGAATAACAGTAGATTTATTATTTAAGCTTTTAATTTGCCAGCAGAATTCTTTAATGCTTAAGTTAAATATACCCAGTTTTTGTATTTGCGTAACAAGGTCTGCACGAAACTCTGACTCTTTGCTGTAATGTCCCCAAAAATTAGAAAAAAGAAGGCGATATAGATCATCTGTTTGCCAACTATATTGATTGAGTTTTAACAGTAAAAAAGTGTCGACAAATAAACTGGTTTTCCCTAAGGGAACACCAGCGGATATATTATAGGGAAGCGTATAGCGCGGTGTTTGTGTTAATAGGCTATGACCTTCGAAGCTTTTTGTTAGCGCGCGCTCGACTTTAGTTCGGCATTGTCCTAAGTTAGGTACGATAATACCAATGCGTGGTTTGTTATCAGTTGATTTACTGATAATGTTTTTAGCCCATTCGGAGGCGGCTTCTAGCTCGCATGTTGAATCACTAAAGCTGGCCCGAAAAATTGATTTTGGAGTAAAACTATTGGTATTAACGTCGACTAAAGCTGGCGTCATAACGTTAAGCTGAGATTTTAATAAAGGCGGTATATCGTCAAAACCAACTAAGGCTATCTCTGCTTCTTGTTTAATAATATTTTGTTTATAGGCTTGCCCGATAATTTGTATACTTTTCTCTTGAGTAATAAATCCAAAGCGCTCTAGTTTTTCTCTGAAATCATTCTGCCATTCTTTTAATAAGGGAGTGCTTGAGTCAGCCTCATGCAAGCTAAGAATTTCCGTTGTTAATTCCCATTTTTCTAATATCTTGCAGGCATTGCTTGCATGTTTTGCTAAAACCTCTGCTTGCATTAGATTTTTATTAGAAGTTATTTGCTCCCATAAAATACGCTCTTGCTCCGGCGAAATTATTTGACATAAGCTTTTCTTACAGGCGATTTTTTGCAATTGTTGCCAACATTCATCAAACCATTGATCAAGCGAATAAATTCTGGGTGCTTGCCATGAAGATAGTTTCTTATCATGCTGATAAATACCCCATGCTTGTAGCGCTTTATCACGTAAGCGTCGGTTTGGCGTTAAGATAAGAGCGTTTTTTTCGCAGAGAGCTTGAATTATCTCAACTCTAAAGAGTGGTGGTAATTGATTGCTTTTAGTGGACACTATTTAATTTCCATATAGCGAATATTACCTAAATTTAAAATATCTAATGCAGGCTTTATCAATTCCATTTCTGCAGTTTTTTTGGTAAAAATACTATGGCCTTTCAATGGCTCTTGCATCGATACATTATCAACTTTTAAATTTAGCTCTTTAATCCAAAACTGAATACGACGAGCAATAGCATCACCAGAATCTATCCAGTTAGTTATATTAGGCAACACAGATATTAGTTCCTTTTTTAGTAACGGAAAATGAGTACAGGCAAGCACCATGGTGTCTGGCAAGCAATTATCGTCATTGGCGCGAAAGGGCTCGGTGATTTCACGTATTGCCTCTATTGAGATTGTTTTTCTTTGCAATTTTTTTTCAGCAAGGAGCACTAACTCACTTGACCCAACGGATATAATTTTACAATGACTAGCAAAATCATTAATTAGTTGTTTTGTATAATTACGGTTGATCGTTCCAGGTGTTGCCAATAAACCAATACTTTTATTAGTTGTTATTTCAGCTGCTGGTTTGATAGCAGGAACAACACCAATAATAGGCAGTGAAAAATGTGACCTTATTTTAGGTAGTACGACTGTGCTTGCCGTATTACAGGCAACCACAATAATATCAGCAGACACTTTTTTTTGTAGATGTGTTATTACCCGCTCGACACGGTCAATTAAATAAGACGCCTCTTTTGTCCCATAGGGAAATTGAGCATTGTCAGAGGCATAGGTTAGCTGGCAAAAAGGATTTGTTTTTTTAATAGCTTCAACAACGCTAAGACCCCCAATGCCTGAATCAAAAACTAAAATATGCGGCTGTTTGGAGAAATTCACGTTTTTCCTTAATGACTGTTATTAGAGTCTATATGCAGTTTTAAGTAACTCAGATTTGATCATGGGTCTTTAATATGATGTTTCTAGGGGAATTATTCGTTGCCTATGTAAAATTATAAATAATTTAATAGTCCCTAGGTAGTCTTAGATCATATAACCCCTTTGATAGCATTAAAATACACTTTCTTTTCCGACTTAAATAACATTTCACCGCCTAGTCGATAAGCTTTTAGTAAGTATGTTTTTGCTTGGGGTTCTTGATTCGTATCGAGAAATGACTGCCCAAGACGAAGTAAGACGAACGCGCGCCGGTCGGTTTTCTGGCAGGCCAATGCTGACCTAAGAGCCTCAATAGCAGGTTTATATTTTTTTAATTGATAATATGTATCACCAATATGCGACAAAATAATCTCTGAACTCTCTTGTTCCATTTGAGGTTTGGGCAATGTTAGCCAGGCTTTGTAAAAAAGTCTTAGGGCGGCATCATACATTTCTTGGTTGGAAAGCACTTGTGCTTCTTCACAGATCTTTTGTGTATCTGTGTCACTAATAGCAATAGAATTGCTGGTTTTAGAAGAAGAGCTAATATTCGAGTTCATTTTTGATACTATATCGTTAATAATCGTTTACTTGTACTAAGAGCTTGCGACACCATGACACTAATAACCAGTTTTATTGTAACTAATGCCCTATCTTTTTTGTTGTTTTTTTCTGGACTTATTTTTGGTGCCATCATTGTCGGGCTTTTGCTCAATAATCGTACAAATCGGCTTTTATCTGCATCGCAACAGAAACAATTAGAGGCAGAAAATATACTATCTCATAGACTTGAGGAGCTAGGTAATATTACAGCCCAACGTGATTTTTTAAAAGAGCAGTTAACAAATCAATCACAGTTACTGTCAGAATCTCGTCTTCAAATGGGTCAAGAGTTCGAAAATTTAGCCAACAGAATATTTGAGAGCAAGCAGCAACAATTTGATCAACAAAATCAAAAAACACTGAACTATTCCCTAAATCCATTAAGACTGCAAATAGATGATTTTAAAAAGCAAGTTGCCGATGTATACCAAAAAGAGAGTGCCGAAAGAAATCAGTTAATGGGTAAAGTAGGGGAGTTACAAGCCCAGACTCTTAAAATAGGTCAAGAGGCAGTTAATCTTGCCAATGCTTTAAAAGGTGACAATAAAGCACAGGGCAATTGGGGAGAAATGATACTTGAGCGTATTTTGCAAGATTCTGGATTACGTAAGGGGACTGAATATGAATCACAGGTATCACTTTATGAACCATCTGCCGAGGATGTTATGGGTAAGCGCCGTGCACCAGACATTATTATTTATTTGCCTTACAATAAACAATTAATTATCGACGCAAAAGTTTCACTCATTCATTACGAACAATATACAAATGCAAAAACAGAAGAAGCTCGGAGTTCAGCGCTCAAGTCACATATTCGATCTGTGAGAGCACATGTTAAAAACTTAAGTAAAAAAAATTATGAGTCTTTAGAAGGCGTTAATAGCATTGATTTCGTATTTATCTTTATACCTATTGAAACTTCATTTATGTTGACGCTTCAGTCAGAGCCGCAATTGTTTCAAGAGGCCTATGACCAACAAATAGTATTGGTAAGTCCTACAACATTGATGACAACATTACAAACTGTTTCAAGTATTTGGCGTTATCAGAAACAGAACCAAAATGCTGAAAAAATTGCAGCAGAGGCAGGCGGCTTATACGATCAATTCGTTTTATTTTTAGAGTCTATAGCCCAAATTGGTAATCAGTTAGATAAAACCTCTGAGGCTTATCAGTTGGCTAAAAAAAGACTATATGAAGGCAATGGTAATTTATTTAAGCGAGCTGAGAGACTTAAGGCATTAGGTGCAAAAACTAAGCGTAATGTTGAATTAAGCTCTGATGAATAAATTTATAGGTGCTTAAAAAAATTAATGTATCAGTTGATAAATATAAACAGCTAAAAAGCTGTTTATACATTTTTTATTATTTGAATATAATTTGGAGAAACAAAAAAATGCTAGTGTTTTTAACGATTGCTGGGTTGCTAATTATTTTGCTGCTGGTTGGAATTGCATTTTATTACTTGCGTCAAGTGCAAAAAATGCAAGCGACAAAAGAGCAGCAGCTTAAGCAGCTAGATGAATTAAAAAATGACCATAATAATTATTTAAACAAAAGCGTGCAGGTTTTAGCTCAAGGAATTATAGGCGAGCAGTTATCTTTAACTGAGGGTGCTATTCGTATAAGCGTATTGCTAGATAACTTAAAAATTAGTGATGATGTGCGTAGTGATTATAGTGCGCTCTTTCAATTGACAGATGCGACATCTCATATCCCTATTCTCGATGCTTGGGGCAAGCTTTCAAAAAAAGAAAAAAAGCAATTCGAAAAAAATCGTATCAATATTGAGAATCAATATAAAGATTTTGTCGTCGATGCAGCGAGACGATTAAAAGGTAAATCTTTTACTTAGTTTTTATGGTTGTTGTGTTTGGTTTTAACGTCAATAACATATCGCAAGTTTATTTGTTTAGGGTAAGCCATTTTAAACTATCACTGTTGCTTTTTTAGAGCGATTTCATCTTAGGACTTTGTAAATAATAAGATGTTGGATAAAAATCTTTAATTTACATAGGGTTATACTACAAAGTTTAATCTTTACATCATTATCTGTCGATATATTAGCTCTTCCAATTGCTGCTTTTTTTTACTAGAATACAAAACAATTGCTCTCGGGGTGCTTTAGGCTGAGATAATAAGGTTTATTAAATAATGACCTTATTGAACCCGTGAACCTGATCCAGCTAGTATTGGCGTAGGAATGAGCATGAATGAAAATTTTCATTCTTTCTCTTCACAAAAAGAAAATTTACTCACTAAATTTCTCTTTAATCTTGCCCTCTAGCGTTTATTAACCAATTATTTAACATTCAAGTTAAATATTTTTATATGACCTTGAGAGGACATTTGATGAACAGTAAACTTCCTGATCCTGCATCTATACTTACTCGTGAGCCGTTACCTGGGAGCGAGAAAATTTATGTCGCATCTGACACTATGCCCGATGTCAAAGTACCCATGCGTAAGATAAACCTAACCGATGGTACTCATGTTACGGTCTATGATACCTCTGGTCCTTACACTGACCCTAGTGTTGAGATCAATGTCCACGAAGGTTTGGCAGATGTTCGCTCACAGTGGATTGAAGCCAGAAATGACACAGAAGTTTATGAAGGCCGTGAAATAAAGCCCATTGATAATGGTCACAATGATTCTGATAAAGCCTTTCAGTTTTACAATAAAGAGCTACAGCGTACCCCACGTCGTGCCAAAAAAGGCATGAACGTCTCTCAAATGCATTATGCACGCCAAGGCATAATCACTCCTGAGATGGAATATATTGCAATTCGTGAAAACCAAGAACGCGTAGCATTAAATAACGAATTCACAACTGATGAGCGTAACGAGCGCTTAAAAGGCAATTCATGGGGAGCTAATTTACAGCCAATTACGGCAGAATTTGTCCGTGATGAAGTGGCTAGAGGTCGAGCTGTTATCCCTGCAAACATAAATCACATCGAATTAGAGCCAATGATTATTGGACGTAATTTCTTAGTGAAAATTAATGCCAATATTGGGAACTCTGCGCTATCTTCAGGCATTGAAGAAGAAATTGAGAAGCTTGTTTGGTCTACCCGTTGGGGTGGCGATACAGTGATGGATTTATCAACAGGTAAAAATATTCACTCGACTCGCGATTACATTGTTCGAAACTCTCCCGTGCCAATAGGAACTGTGCCTATTTATCAAGCACTTGAAAAAGTTAACGGCGTAGCAGAAGATTTAACCTGGGAAGTTTTCCGCGATACCTTGATTGAGCAAGCAGAGCAAGGTGTTGACTACTTTACTATTCATGCCGGTGTTTTATTGCGTTATGTGCCAATGACCGCTAATCGTGTTACGGGTATTGTATCTCGAGGTGGTTCTATCATGGCTAAATGGTGTATTGCTCACCACAAAGAAAACTTCTTATACACCCATTTTGAAGACATATGTCTTTTAATGAAAGAATACGACGTAACCTTCTCTTTAGGTGATGGTTTAAGGCCTGGTTCGTTAGCAGATGCTAATGACGAAGCGCAGTTTGGTGAGTTAGAAACATTAGGTGAGTTGACTAAAATTGCCTGGAAGCACGATATTCAAACCATGATTGAAGGCCCTGGTCACGTGCCAATGCATATGATCAAAGAGAACATGACTAAGCAGTTAGATAATTGTGATGAAGCTCCATTTTATACGCTTGGGCCTCTGACCACAGATATCGCTCCAGGTTATGATCACTTTACTAGCGGTATTGGTGCAGCAATGATTGGTTGGTTTGGTTGTGCAATGCTTTGTTATGTAACGCCAAAAGAACATTTGGGCCTGCCAAATCGTGATGATGTAAAAGAAGGTATTATCACTTACAAAATAGCAGCACATGCGGCTGATATTGCCAAAGGCCATCCTGGGGCACGTTATCGTGATGATATGTTGTCGAAAGCACGTTTTGAGTTCCGCTGGGACGATCAATTTAATCTTGGTTTAGATCCTGATCGTGCACGTTCATACCACGACGAGACTCTGCCTAAAGATTCTGCAAAGGTAGCTCATTTCTGTTCAATGTGTGGACCTAAGTTTTGCTCTATGAAAATTTCTCAAGAAGTACGCGACTATGCGGCGGTTAAAGAAATTGAAGAGGGCATGAGACAAAAATCTGCAGAGTTTAAAAGCTTAGGTAGCGAAATTTATATTGAACAAATTGATTAATTAAGGCGCTAGTTAACGATTAGTTCATGCTTAACTAAACAATGACGGGGTAAGTTAAAATATTATGCCAAAAAAATCTATGACCGTTGGTATTGCCGGTGCCGGAGTAATGGGGCGGGTTCTCGCTTGGCAGCTTCTACAGGCTGGCTATACGGTGAGTATCTTCGATAAAGACGAGATTGATTTTGGTAATGCAGCGGCTTACACCGCTGCAGGTATGCTTACTCCCTATTGTGAGGTTGAGTCTGCTGAACTTATGGTTTATGACCTTGGCAAGCGCTCGCTGCAGCTTTGGGATGAATTGGCTAATGAGCTTAATGGTGATTTAGGCTACTTTAAGCAAGGTAGTTTGATTGTTGCCCACGGTGCAGATCAAGCCGATTATGACCAATTTAATCAACAAGTCTTACATAAACTAAGGCCAACTTCTGAACAATATAGAGAGCTTAACCGGCAACAATTAACAGAGCTTGAGCCAGAGCTTTCTAGTCAATTTTCGCAGGCTATTTATTTGCCAGAAGAAGCTTGGTTATCGCCAGCAAAAACCTTAAAGCTATTGGCTGAGCGCTTAATTGATGGTGGTGTTAGTTGGTATCCGAGTCACGTGATTCTGTCTGTTAAATCTCACATTATTGCTACCACTGAAGGTGAGCATCATTTTGATTTAGTCATAGATTGTAGAGGTCTAGGAGCAAAATCGCAGTGGCCAGAGATTCGTGGGGTTCGAGGTGAGATCATTTGGTTAAGAGCGCCCGATGTGAATATTAATCATCTTGTTCGCCTAATGCATCCACGCTATCGATTATATTTAGTCCCGCGTGGCTACGATGATTTATACATTGTAGGCGCCACCCAAATAGAAAGTAATGATATGGGACCAATGACGGTGCGCTCTAGTCTAGAGTTATTGTCAGCAGCTTACAGTTTGCATTCAGGATTTGCTGAGGCTCGTATTGTTGATATGCGAACTAACTGCAGGCCTGCTTTAGATGACAATTTGCCTAAAATCGAATTAAGTGACGGTTTAATTCGTATTAACGGCTTATTTAGACATGGCTTTTTACTATCTCCTGCGCTAGGAGAACAAGTGCTCAGTCATATTGAAAATTCTAATTATCAATCTGATTATGAAACATTAATTAATCGAGTCGCTTAGATCTATATTAATATGATTACACTGCAATTAAATGGTGAAAAAAAAACCTTAAAAGCGGAATGCTCAATTGTTGAAGCTATAAATGTTTTGCAATTAGACGACAAAAGTTTTGCCGTCGCTGTCAATGAAGAGTTTATTCCTAAATCGGCCTATGCTGATGTGTTTTTAAAAGAGGGTGATAGGATCGAATTGTTAATCCCCATGCACGGTGGTTAATTTTTATAATCATATACAAACATTTATTTATATCTATTTATTTTAATAATTCACTTATAAGAAAGTTTATTAATAATTATGTGGCAATTAGCAGATAAAAAAATTTCAAGCAGATTACTTATAGGTTCAGCTCTATACCCTTCACCTGATTTGATGAAAAAAGCGATAACGGCATCTGGGTCAGAGGTAGTAACGGTTTCACTTAGACGTCAAAATATAGCTTCAGCAAAAGCAAATGCTGGTGAAGGCGGCAATGACTTTTGGAATTTGTTACAAAAATTAAATCTTAACATCTTACCTAATACCGCAGGTTGTCACTCTGCCAAAGAAGCGATTACGACTGCACAAATGGCGCGTGAAGTTTTTGGCACGCATTGGATTAAGCTTGAGGTTATTGGCGATGAATATAATCTTCAACCAGATCCTTTCGCAACTTTAGAAGCTACTAAAGAATTAATTTCTCAAGGTTTTGAAGTTTTTCCTTATTGCACCGATGATCTTGTTCTGTGTCAGAAATTAGCAGAGGCCGGATGTAATATTTTAATGCCGTGGGGCTCACCGATCGGAACTGGTAAGGGCTTGCTAAATCCTTATGCGCTCAAAAATATACGTGAACGGCTCCCCAACATTACCTTAATTGTTGATGCTGGTATAGGCTTGCCGTCTCATGCCACGCAGGCATTAGAAATGGGTTACGATGGCGTTTTACTGAATACTGCTGTTGCTCAAGCTGCTGACCCCATTAAAATGGCCGAGGCTTTTAAGTTTGCAATACTTGCGGGACGCAATGGTTTTGAGGCAGGCGCTATTAAAGAAAAAAATCTTGCCAAACCAAGCACGCCAACAATAGGTACTCCTTTCTGGCATCAATCCTAACTTTTTTAATTTTATTCATGATGAAGTTTTAGCCATATTTTAAAAATTTCAGTTGTTAAAGACTTTGTTGTTATAGATGCTTGTTAATAATAAGCCGCTTATTATTTTTATTCTCAGCTTACTTAATATATAAATTATTTATTATGTCGATACGCAAAATAGTGTTAAATTTTTCAGGTAATGATACGGCTGGACTTGCCGGTGCTGCAGTAGACATTAAAGTCCAAAATGCATTTGCAACACATAGTCTATCAATTATTACGGCAAACACGGCGCAGAATAACGAAACAGTCATTTCAATTAATGCTATTGCTGACGCTGTATTTCAAGACCAGATAAATGCGGTTGCTGACTTACCAATTAAAGCAGTTAAAGTTGGTTTGATTGGTTCGATAGCGCAAGCTGAAAAGATCAAAAACTTTGTTGAAGAAAAAAAAATCCCACTTATCTTTGATCCTGTACTAGAAAGTAGTAGTGGTGCAAAATTTTTAGATGATAAGTTCTTGCTATTTTTAAAACAGCAGCTGTTGCCTTGCACAAGAGTATTAACTCCAAATATTATTGAAGCCGAAGCACTAACAAATATTCACATAAAAACAACAAATGACATTATAAAATCTGCAGCCAGTTTGCTAGCTCTTGGTGTTAATGCTGTCTTTATAAAAGGTGGACATTTTCATAATGATAAAACAGACGATATCGTTCAAGATTATTTTTCTGATGGAAAAATGTCTTTTTGGCTAAGCAACAAGAAGATTAGCACACAAAATTCTCGCGGCACTGGCTGTGCTTTATCGTCAGCGATAGCGAGTAGTCTTGCTCTAGGATATTCGCTATACGATGCTGTTGTTATTGCCAAAATGGCAATTTCGCAAGGCTTACGCCAAGCCTATCCAATTGAACAATCCGATTCTTTTAACGATAGTCAATTTCAAAGTAATGCCATTAAAAACAGTCAAAGTAAAAGTTATGGTCCAGTTAATATCACTCATTTTCCAAATGAACAAATAGATCTTCCGTTGTTAACGCAACATCCGCTCGAATCTTTAACAATGTCTCCATCTCCAGATTGTAATCAGCCCTTGCTTGGCTTATACCCGGTAGTTGATAGAGCCGAATGGATTACCCGACTCGCATCGACAGGGGTCAGTACGATGCAATTACGAGTAAAGGATTTATCGGGTGACGATCTTGAGGCTGAGATTCAACGTGCGATTGAGCTTGGAGTAAAACATAATTGTCGCTTATTTATTAATGATTATTGGCAGCTGGCGATTAAACATAATGCTTATGGTGTTCATCTTGGGCAAGAAGATTTAAATGATGCCAATATTAATGAAATAAAAAAAGCAGGCCTACGCCTAGGCTTAAGTACACATTGTCACTACGAAGTGGCAAGGGCGCATAGCTATAAGCCTTCTTATATTGCTTGTGGTCCGGTTTATCATACCACGACAAAAGATATGCCATGGGTCCCGCATGGGCTTGAAGGCCTTACATATTGGCGCAATGTTTTACAATATCCATTAGTTGCTATTGGTGGTATTAATACTGAACGCTTTGGACCTGTGGCAAAAACAGGAGTTGATAGCGTAGCGATGATTACTGCAATTACGCTAGCGAATAAACCTTCTGATGTAGCATCTGAATTTATAAAGACATTTAATGAAGCGCAAACATAATATTTTTTTAACGACCGTAAGAATTTACGAGTCGGACCCATTATTTAAATATTAATATTATAATTTTTTAGGCTGATGATTTTGTTTATACTTTAACGTATCGAATACAAAATTTTGCTAAGTTTAAAAACGATACAAAGATATACTTTATTGATTCTAAATTAATCACTCATAACCATAATTATTCTTTTCGCTTTTTTCTTTGTTAAAGTAGAATATTATCCATCTAAAGGTCTCATTTTATGACTGTTAATAATGATGATTCAAATGATAAACTTACTGGTGATTTTTCCTCAGAAGAATGGCTACGCTATACGCGACATTTGCAATTACCGCAAATCGGTGTGTCTGGACAAAAAAAACTTAAACGAGCAAAGGTTTTAATTGTAGGTGCGGGTGGCTTAGGTTCTCCCGTTTCACTTTATCTTTCAGCAGCAGGTGTTGGTCAAATAACAATAATCGATGGTGATTATGTAGAAATTACTAATTTACAGCGGCAAATAATTTTCAACACAGATCAAATCGGAAAATCAAAAGCATTGTGCGCACAGGAACGGTTGTTGGCTTTAAATCCCTCTATAAGTGTAATCGCAATTACAGAATATTTATCCATTAATAATGTTGATAACCTTATAAGTGACGCTGATCTTATTTTAGATTGTACCGATAATTTTGCGACACGCTACTTGATTAATGACACTTGCAGTAAATTTAAAAAACCATGGGTGTTCGCTAGCATTTATCAGTTTTCTGGTCAGTGTGCATTGTTTACAGAAAACTCTGCTTGTTTTCGTTGTCTTTTTCCTGATCCTCCAATAGACATTGCCGATTGTAATACCGCCGGAGTGTTAGGCGTATTGCCCGGTTTATTAGGGACACTGCAAGCCAATGAAGCAATTAAGTTCTTAACTGATTTGCCATGCCCATTAGAAAATAATTTATTAATGGTAGAGGCGAGCGATTTAACGTTTAGAAAAATTAAATTAAAGAAAAGTAATTTTTGTCCTCTTTGTTCTGAGGATGCTGAAAAATATAAAATTGATCTCTCAAACTACAATATGAGTTGTGAAGCTAATCTTGAGCATGATGATGAAATCACAGTCTCAGAATTCAACTTATTAAGAGAGGCGGGTAATTCGATCGTTTTAGATATTAGAGATATTGATGAGCGCGAGGCTTTTAATATTGGTGGACAACACATACCCTTAAATCAATTGTCTGTAAATTTAGCGGAAATAAATAAAAATAAAAATGTTCTTTGTTATTGTCAAACGGGAGTAAGAAGTAAAAAAGCAGCTGTCATTTTAAGTGCAAACGGATTTACCGTAAAAAGCCTTAAGGGTGGACTAGCCGCTGCCTTGAAAGAAAATAATAAAATGTTTAGTTAACAAAGATACTCTTTACTGATAACGGACAAAATGCAAGTTTAAAAACAATAAAACTTAAATAGGCTTATGAGCCAATACGCTATGAATAACACGATCATATTCAAAATAAACGGTGAATTTCTCGTAGTTCCAGCTTGAAATTGGTGGCTTACCAACTGCTTCTTTAGAGCTATTAGGTTCGCCAAAGCGCTTTTGTACTTGATCTTTTGTCATCCCAGATGATGGGCGCTCGATAGCCATACTGCTATCGCCTTGTTGGCCAAGGGGTACTAGTATTTGTTCTGCATTAGCTATGCTCGCTACCATAAGTAACATACTGGTAATACTTATTGCGAAAGTGTTTATTAGTCGCGATTTGAAGTTGGTCATTGTGGTACCTTGATATGTGTATTTCAGATTTATATTTTTGTAACTATTATAATATATCTATTATTAGTGTTTTTAAAATATAAATGCTCAGTTTTTAGTGATGTAAGTTGTCTTTTGGGCCTTTAGATTGTTGTTTTTGGATAATTTGAGTGTCGATCACTTGTTTGGCAATTATACGTTCTTCCTCATCGCTTAGTTGATGGAAGCGTGCTCCAATTAAATAACTACCATCGTCAAGCTTTTGGTTGCGGGTAATTTGTGCATAATTCACGATAGCCGTGTACGTAGGAAGAAATACTAATTTTATAGCTATCCAGCTTTCTATACCCAAAGGGCCTTTACTCGTAAACGCAATTCCACCCTGGCTAAGATCAATTCGGCCTGTATCCTGAGAATCCTCAGAGATTATTTCTTTTGCCAACATTTGCTTTGATAAAAGATTAATTTTCTTATTTAGTATATCTAGATACTGACTAACGTCGGCATTATCTCTTCGAATATTCTGCATAATTAAATTAGACTCGATGTCTAGTTGCTGAAATTGAGCAAATAAGCCATAACTCGAAGAGGGATCAAAGTGTTGTTCCGCATGCATTTGATGGATAGAGTCTGTAGATACAGCTTTAAATCGAAAAATAACATCTTGCTGTATTCTAAAAAATTGTCGTTTATCGCTCATTCTGTGACCTATATTTATTATTCAAAACTGATACCTAAAAATTATACTCTTAACAACACTGTATTTAATTGTAGCAGTAAATTGATAATTGTCAGCGTACCGCAGCTTAAAAAATGACCATGTTTAAGTCCTTAATATATGCCCTAAATATAAAAATTTATTCCCTTATATTATTCGCTAATAGAATCGCTATAATACATTCATGATATCTAATACACCCATTTTTATTGGTCTTCGCTACACACGTGCAAAACGACGGCATCAATTCATCTCTTTTGTGAGTGGTTTCTCATTAATAGGAATGGCATTGGGTACGCTGGCACTCATCGTCGTGTTGTCGGTGATGAATGGTTTCGACCGAGAAATTAAAGAGCGTATTTTGCGTGTTATTCCACATGCTTATTTAAATCAAACACCCGTCATGCAAGATTGGGAATCAATACGAAATCAGATTGGCGAAGCAGAAAATATAAAATCAGCTGCACCCTATATCAAAAGCTTTGTAATGTTATCTAGCGATTTTAATATTCAAGGTGTTGAGCTTCAAGGCATATTACCAAGTGAGGAAGTCAATGTCTCAACAATTAATGACTATATGCGTAACTCATCGCTATCTGCACTTAAAGAAAAACAGTTTTCTATAATTTTAGGAAGCCTGGTTGCTAGACAATTAAATGTTAGTGTGGGCGATTCTATTATTATGACTTTACCGAAAGTCTCAATAACCCCAGCGGGGTTATTTCCTCGATCAAAACGTTTTACCGTAGCAGCGATTTTTGAAGTAGGTGCACAGGTTGATCAATCCCTAGCATTGATTCATTTGAATGATGCGCAACGCTTGTTTCGTTATGGATCGTCAGTTGAAGGTTTACGAATTAAAACCGATGATATTTATCAAGCGGGTGCAATTGTAAGACCTTTATTAAAAAAGCTAGGACAAGATTTTAACATAACTGATTGGACTCAAACACAAGGTGGTTTGTTTCAAGCCATTCAATTAGAAAAAAGAATGGTAATGGTGCTGCTAATGATTATTATTGCTGTAGCTGCTTTAAATATTGTAACTAGTCTCATATTAATGGTCACAGATAAGCGTAGTGATATTGCAGTATTGAGAACTTTAGGAATGACCACTCGACAAATTATGGCTGTATTTGTGATTCAGGGAAGTGCTGTTGGTTTAATTGGAATCTTAATTGGTACTGTTACAGGTTGTCTCTTAGCGCTAAATATTAGTGCAGTGATAGACTGGCTGCAAACATTTATAGGGCTTTATTTATTTGATCCCAATGTTTATTTTATAAGCCAAATACCCTCCCAGCTAGAATTGAAAGATGTTGTAATTATATGCAGTGTCGGTTTTATTTTAAGTGTTTTAGCAACCTTGTATCCGGCCTTTAGGGCCTCTCAAATTGAGCCTGCTGAAGCCTTACGTTATGCGTAATTTCTATATGCTTAATTGCCCTGCATCTAAATATTTAATAGCCAAGAATTTTTTAAAAGGAAATAATTATGAGTAAAGCAATTGTCATTGCTTGTAACTCTTTAAGTAAGAGCTACGAAGAAGGGCCAAAGCCTATTCAAGTCTTAAATAATGTTTCTTTAAGTGTTGAAAAGGGCGAACGTATAGCGATTGTCGGTAGCTCTGGTTGTGGTAAAAGTACGTTGCTAAATTTATTAGGTGGACTCGATACACCAAGTCATGGCGAAGTTATCATAGCTAATCAAAATATTGCTACTTTAAATGAAAATGAAAGAGGCAAGTTACGCAATCGTTATCTTGGTTTTGTTTATCAGTTTCATCATTTGTTAGGAGAATTTACCGCCTTAGAAAACGTTGCCATGCCACTTTTAATTGGTAATGTTTCAGTAAAAGAATCTACGCATCGAGCCACAGATATGTTAACAAGAGTTGGCCTGCAAGATCGTCTCGCTCATAAGCCATCAGAACTCTCGGGTGGAGAGCGACAGCGTGTAGCAATTGCTCGCGCCATGGTTACCAAGCCTTCTTGTGTGCTAATGGATGAACCCACGGGAAACCTCGATCAAGAGACTGGCGTGGCAATACAAAAATTAATGTGGGAGCTAAACTGTGAGTATGAGTTAAGCTTTATTATAGTCACTCACGATCAAAAGTTAGCGCATACAATGGACCGTGTTTTGGAGTTAAGTAAAGGTGCATTATCAAAACATCAACTCTCAAAATCTTCAGAAGTTTCGGTTAACTAATGTTTCAGCCATTAAGTTTATTCATTGGCCTGCGTTACACTCTTTCAAAAAGACGTAGTCGTTCTGTCTCGTTTATTTCTGGAATTGCAATGACTGGCATTGTTTTGGGTGTTGCATTGCTAATCACTGTGCTTTCTGTAATGAATGGTTTTGATAAGGAATTAAAGGATCGAATTCTTAGTATCATGCCGCAGGTTAGTGTTTATTATCCAGCCAGTAATCATCAATGGCCTGAATTACGTGAGTATATTGTTAAGCAAGATGGAGTGCAGGGCGCGACACCATTTATCGAAATTCAAGGCATGCTTCACGAGGGCCGATTTACGCAGCCAAGTATTATTTATGGAGTCGATAAACAATATAATTCAAGCGTTTCAAATATTTCACAATATCTAGATAAAAGAACGTTGTCAGTTCTTGAGCAAGACGATCATTCTATTGCCTTAGGTGCTGGCCTTGCTAAAAAATTACAAGTCAAACAAGGTGATAAAATTACAGCTATTATTCCGCAGCTAAATCAAGGTAGCTCAAGTCAAATCCCCACCTTCAAACGCCTAGATATTATTGATATTTTTTCATCGGGCACCGAGTTAGATCACTCGCTTGCATTGATGGGTTTAAATGGGGCCGCACAGCTAAGTCCTAATTCCAATGTTATAACGGGTCTACATATAAGAGTTAATAATTTATTTGACGCGGGTTATATCTCAAATGAATTGAGAATAATGTTAACAAAAAAGTTAAATACAAACGTGTTCACCAGTGACTGGACTCGGACTTATGGAAATATTTATTCAGCTATCAAAACATCAAAAAGCTTAGTAAGTTTATTATTATTTTTAATTATTGCCATTGCTGCATTCAATGTTGTTTCAACATTGATGATGGTTGTTGTTGATAAACAAAGTGATATAGCAGTGTTGCGTACCTTAGGTATTTCAGACCGTCAAGTATTGTCTGTGTTTATCATCCAAGGATCAATTATTGGCATTATTGGAACGATAATAGGAGTCTTGTTAGGTGTTTTTCTAGCATTATCGATAGAGAATATTATCGCGAGTCTCGAACAATTTTTAGATATTAATTTTTTGCAATCTACAATTTATCCTGTTAGTTTTTTGCCTTCATCACTGCAGGCAAATGATATTGTATTGGTTGCAAGTGCGTCACTTATCATGAGCTTTATCGCCACAATTTATCCAGCAATAAAAGCCATACATATTAATCCAGCTGAAGCATTACGTTATGACGACTAGTTAGTGATCGATTTTATGATCTTTACGCTTACGCCATTGACGAATAATGAACAGTCTCCAAAAAAGACGTGTGAGTAGGTAAGAGATTATAGAAAGAATAGTAGCCGTTACTAAAGAACCCACTAAAAGAGGTTTCCAAATTAGCATTATTTCTTCCTGTAATAACGAAAATGAAAAGTTATCATGTGGAATATGCATTTTGGGGATATCCAAAATCCACAAACCTAGTTGATAAGTGGTAAAAAATATTGGTGCAATTGTTAATGGATTAGTTATCCATACTAAGCTCACACTTAAGGGTAAATTACACCTGATCCACAAGGCTAAAATTGCAGCAAGTACCATTTGGAAAGGAATAGGCATAAATGCTAAAAAGACACCAATCAGCATAGCTAGTGAGATAGAGTGTCGGTTAAAATGAAATAAATTTGGATCGTCTAAAAGAGGCCTCAGAAACTTCAATGCAGGTTGTCGTTTGACACGTGCTGCATCGGGAGTAAATCTTTTAAAGAGTTTCTTTGGCATATGCTCTCAGCATAGGATTGACAATAAAGTAAAATTCGGCAGCATTATGCCTACAAACAAATGGTATTACTATTGTAGTTTATATTTTCAGTGTTTTGATTTTATTTTATTTTTTACTCGGCGAACAAATCATTTGATTTGAATTAATCGCTGATTTCATGGTCTAGATATGGTCTTTATTATTCGTCGATTGGATAATTTATAGCAAATAAGTATATTGATAAAAACTATCATATTTTCTGTTTTGATAGATTTTACTTGGTTATCTGTGCTCATATACCTAGGATTACATGCCCAACGTTTGATAATTAGGTCTTTATATTTGTGTTTTAGAGTAGTTTTGTAAACAATGAACTATTTAAACAATCGCGCGTATGATAATTTATGTGGCTATTTATATGCTGAAAATACGCAAACAATAACTTTAAAGATTCAACATTTTAGACTTAATTATGATTAGCTGTAGGTAATCATTTTTTATATCTGAGATCTTTGAAACCAAGTATATTGTCTTTAATATCTTTTATGGAGGCAACATGCCTCTAAACAGCCATTTTGTGTTGAGCAATTGTCTAAAGGTCAAATTTATGAGTCTGATGGAGTCAGTTGATTTGGTGGAAGGATTTTCTTTTTTAGAAAATTTAAAAATTGCACCGGTAACTAATGCGGGTCGTTATCAAGTTCGATTTGCTATTAACGAAGCAGAAGTAGCTGCTGCACAAGCTTTAAGATACAGTGTTTTTTATGAAGAAAAACAAGGTAAACCTACTCCAGAAATGGTTGCAGCGAAGCGTGATATTGATGAGTGGGATTTAGCTGGTTTTCATATAATCGTTATCGATACAGCTGCCGAGTTGCAGCCAGCTGTTGTCGGCACACTGCGCCTGTTCCTAAATGAATGTTTGAAGCCCAAACAGCATTTTTACACAGAACGTACCTTCAATCTTACAAAGCTACATAATTTTTATGGTAAATCACTAGAGCTTAGTCGTTTTTGTGTTGATCCCAATGGACGTGGTGGCGTTATTTTGATGCTGATATGGAAATATGCCATGAGCTTTCTTCAAGATAACAATATTGATGTTATGTTTGGTTGCGCAAGCTTTGCTGGCACCGATGTTAATAACCACCTGCCGATTTTAAATTATCTCTACGAACATCATCTTGCTCCAGAGTTTTTAAGACCAGTGCCTAAGGTAGATGATTATGTTGATCTAAATTCGATCTGTCAGCCGGGAGCTATACGAGAGGATGCTCAGAAATCGGTTCCGACATTATTGCGTGGTTATTTAAAATTAGGCGCAAAAATAAGCGATGCAGTCATTATCGATCCTGCATTTAATACAGTCTATGTGGCTATTTATGTAGAGACTAAAAACATGCTACAGCAAAATCCTAATTTGGTGATGCATGTCTAAAATCGATAAAGAAGAAAGTTTAAAACAAAATAAAGTTTATCAAGAAACAAACATCCATGCGACAAGCATAAACTCAAATGAAACCTTTTCTGAGAGGGAAAGTTTGCAACATTCATTCTCTTATACGCATACTATTCGAGCGATTTTTTCTGCTATTTTATTGGTTTTTTGGATCCTTTTAATGCTACCAGTGTTCTATATTTTTAAATATCTATTAACGTCGCGATTAGATACTTTTTATAAAACTTTCCACTATGGATGTTGTTATTTGTTTTCGATGAAGGTAACTACCGAAGGGGAGCTTTCGCGTTTAAAGCCTACATTATATCTGTCTAATCATATTTCGTATCTCGATGTATTTGCGCTATCGTCCAAAATACCAGGGTACTTTATTGCCAAATCAGAAGTAGCTAATTGGCCTGTTCTGGGAGCACTTGCTAAAATTCAAAATACATTATTTTTTGAGCGTAAAGGCAATAAAATTCGCGCTCAGCTTGATATAATGACGCATCATTTTAATGAGAAGAAAAACTTAATCTTGTTCCCAGAAGGCACAAGTACAGAAGGGGAGCATGTAGAGCCCTTCAAATCAAGCTTGTTGCAATCGGTTGAGCAGGCAGTTGATACTGTTACTATTCAACCTATAACAATTGCCTACACTCATTATGAAAAAAAGCCTATGAACAGAGAGGTAAGAGATCAATATGCTTGGTATGCCACGATGCCATTTGGATCTCATTTTTTTAATGCTTTAGGCTTAAAAAAATCTTCTGTGAAAATAATTTTTCATCCAACTATAGACTTAACTGATTTTGAGACGCGTAAAGATTGTGCTTTTTACTGTTGGCAACAAGTATCTAATAGTTTGAGTAAAGCTAACAAAATCAACTAGTAAGACAAGGTTTGCTTTATTTTTACCCATAGACTTGTTTAATATATAGAAATTAGTTCTTTTATTTTAATCAGCTATTACACCTAAAAATGACAATGGATTCGTAACCATGGGTATCAATTGGAAAAACTACCAAGCAAATTTATTTTATGATGAATTAATTAATGCTAATGGTAATGCACGATTACCAGCAAAAAACTTAACACGTTATCTTCAATCGCTTGATGAAAATGAATTACATCTACGTCAACAGTTAGCGGATGCTGCAATTCAAGACATGGGCATCACCTTTACTGTTTATACAGAAGAGGGCAATATTGATAGGTCGTGGCCTTTTGATATTATTCCTCGCACAATCTCCGCCAAACAGTGGAGCAAAACAGCAGATGGTCTCAAACAGCGTCTTAAAGCGCTAAATTTGTTTATTGATGATCTTTATCACGATCAAAAGATCTTAAAAGATGGCATTATTCCTCGCGAAATAATCGAGAAATCGACTAACTTTCGTAAAGAATGTATCGGCATTTCACCTCCTCATGGAGTCTGGGCACATATTTGTGGTACAGATTTAGTGAGAGACAATGATGGTGAATTTTATGTATTAGAAGATAATCTTCGTGTGCCTTCTGGTGTCTCTTATATGCTTGAGAACCGCTCTGTGACCAAGCGCGTACTCCCTGAGTTATTTGAACAGGGTAACATTCTGCCCATCTCCGATTATACCAGTCAGTTATTTACTACCTTAGCTGACCTTGCTATAGGCGTCGATGACCCGGAAATTGTAATACTTACTCCTGGTATTTATAACTCCGCATACTTTGAGCATGCATTTTTAGCCCAGCAGATGGGTATTGAGTTAGTTGAAGGCAGTGATTTGACCGTAGGTAAAAATGGCTACGTTTATATGAAAACGATCAACGGCCTTGAAAAAGTGGATGTGATATATCGTCGAATTGATGACTTATTTTTAGATCCCACCGTTTTTAATAAAGACTCGACCTTAGGTGTTCCTGGATTGATGAAAGCATGGCAAACAGGCAAAGTTGCTTTGGCTAATGCTCCAGGTGCTGGTGTTGCCGATGATAAAGTAGTTTATGCTTATGTTCCTCAAATTATTAAATACTACCTAGATCAAGACCCCATTATCTCAAACGTAGAAACTTTTCTTTGTAGTGATAAAAAACAGCGTGATTATGTCATCGAAAATATTTCTAAATTGGTGGTTAAGCCGGCTAACGAGTCTGGTGGTTATGGTATGTTAGTAGGTCCAAATTCTACTAAAAAAGAGCAGGCAGAATTCGTCGAGCTCATCAAAAATAACCCCCGTAATTATATTGGCCAGCCGACACTTGCGCTGTCTACTGCACCAACATTGATTGGCGGCGATAAGCTAGAGCCTCGGCATCTCGATTTACGACCATTTGTTTTACAAGGTAAATATAGTTATGTAACAACCGGTGGATTAACAAGAGTTGCTATGAAAAAAGGTTCCTTGGTTGTTAACTCATCTCAAGGTGGTGGTAGTAAAGATACCTGGATTGTCGATACGGAGGCTAAATAATGCTGTCAAGTGTAGCGGAGAGAATATATTGGACGTCACGTTATCTTCAAAGGGTCGAGAGCTCAGCGCGTTTGGTCAATGTTTATACAAATTTACTAATGGATTTACCAAAAGATATTAATATTTCTTGGTTTAACTTGGTCACCTTAAATAGTGCCGAAGCTGAATATGACAAGCGCTATAAGGTGCGCGATGAGCCCAATGTTGTTAAATTTTCATTAGTAGATGATACCAACTCAGGCTCAATGTTAGTGTCTTTATCGATGGTACGTGAAAACTTAAGAACAAATCGTGACGTAATGCCAGAGAGTGCATGGGAATTGATAAATGAATTATCCACATACGCACATGAATCGATCAAAAATGGTTGCCTAAATCGTGGCAAGCGTCATGAGTTTTTAACTCAGGTAATTAATCAATGTCAGTTAATACAAGGATATATCGCGAGCACTTTATCTCATGATGAGGTCTGGGATATGTGGTGTATTGGTCGACATCTAGAGGGCGCGGATATGACAACGCGTATTCTGGATGCGGGTACTAATGTACTGGTTTCTCATGATGATCACGAAGCAGCTCATGTTCAGCTAATTGTTTGGGGTAATGTACTTCGTTGCTCTGGTGCTGACCATGCCTATAGAAGAAATGTGGCGGCGAGTGTTGGCGGTATTAAGGTTGCCAAGTTCTTAATTTTTGATCCTCATTTTCCGCGCTCGGTGCACTACTGTATTAGTTCAATTGAAAGCGCAGTAAGATTGCTACCCAGAAATCGAAAAATAATAAGCTCGATGAAATCACTGGGAATAAGACAAGATTCAGATTTCAAATTTACTGAGTCAGATAATCAACTGAGTAGCTATTGTAATGAATTACAGTTAAAACTCGGTCAGTTACACGGAATTTTTACTGAGAATTGGTTTTCTGCTAAATAATTTATTAATGAACAAATATTCAGACTTCACACTTAAAATGAACAATAATTTTTTAATGTGAAGTCATTATTCATTTAAGGCTTCAAAACTATCATGACGATTCGAGTTGCGCTTCACCATAACACCTACTATAAATTTGACCGCAGAGTTAATCTTTCTCCGCATGTTGTAAGACTTCGACCTGCACCTCATACGCGAACACCTCTTCACGCTTATACGCTAAAAGTTTTACCGGAAAATCATTTTCTAAATTGGCAACAAGACCCTTTTGGTAATTGGCAAGCACGCATAGTTTTTCCTGAGAAGACAGATCACTTTAGTGTTGAAGTAGAAGTTATTGCCGATATGACGGTGATTAATCCGTTTGATTTTTTTGTTGAAGACGACGCTAAAGAATTTCCTTTTAAATATAACAAAGAGTTAAAAGAAGAATTACAACCATATTTAGAAGTAAAAGAGAAGGGTAAGCTGTTACTCGAGTGGCTAGATGAATTCAAAGCTAAAAAAGAAATCCCCATCAATGATTTTTTAGTGGAGATAAATCAGAGGCTAGAAAAAGATATCGATTACACCATTCGTATGGAGCCTGGCGTTCAAGATTGCGAAACAACGTTGAGTAAAAAGTTAGGTTCTTGTCGTGATTCTGCTTGGCTATTAGTGCAGATATTTCGCCACCTAGGTTTGGCAGCACGTTTTACTTCTGGTTATTTAGTGCAACTGACTTCAGACGTAAAATCTTTAGACGGGCCTTCAGGACCCGAGGAAGACTTCACCGATCTACATGCTTGGTGTGAAGTTTATCTCTCGGGTGCAGGCTGGGTTGGACTTGACCCAACGTCAGGATTGTTTGCAAGTGAAGGGCATATTCCTTTAGCTTGTACACCTAATCCAAGTTCTGCCGCACCAATTACTGGCTTCACCGATGAATGTGAAGTTGAATTTGAATTTGAAAATGAAGTTGTTCGTATTTTAGAAGACCCTCGCGTTACAAAACCATATAGCGATTATCAATGGTCAAAAATAGATGAGCTAGGCCAAAAGGTCGATCAAGAATTGGTAAAAGAAGATGTGCGTCTAACGATGGGTGGTGAGCCAACTTTTGTCTCTATTGATGATATGGAGTCAGAACAATGGAATACGGGTGCACTTGGTGATGATAAATTACGTTTATCAAAAGAATTATTACTAAGGCTACGCGATAGTTTTTCCAAGGGTGGATTACTTCATTATGGTCAAGGCAAATGGTATCCCGGTGAAGAAGTTCCTCGCTGGGCACTAGGATGTTTTTGGCGAACAGATGAAAAACCTTTATGGAATAATACCAAATTGATTGGTCGTATCGATCATGATTATGGTCTTACCCGAAAAGAAGGCCGAAAATTTTTACAAACTTTATGTCAGTCATTACAAATACCGATGACTTATATTATTTCTACATTTGAAGATGCTTCCCATTATTTATTAAAAGAGCAAGATTTACCTGAGAACATCGATTTATATGATGCTGATCTAACACTTGATCTTGAAAGAAAGCGCCTCGCTAAATTACTCAAAGAAGGTCTTAATAATCCATCTGGTTTTGTACTGCCATTAGAGTGGAATGCAAGCGGTAATCATTGGGCTAGTTGTCAGTGGCCGGTAAGACGTGAGCGTTTAATTGCTATACCTGGCGATTCGCCAATGGGTTTGCGCTTGCCGTTAGCAACTCTTTCTTATGCAACAGAACAGGAGCTATATCGACCAACGAAAGATCCATTTGCGGAAGAAAAAAACCAGCCGACAGTTAATAAAGCACCTAAGGTAGTGACTCCATTAATTCGAACGGCTCTGACTGTTGAGCCTCGCAACGGCCGTTTATTTATCTTTTTACCGCCGCTACAATCATTTAATGACTTCTGTAATTTAATTGAAGCAATAGAAGCTACCGCAGAAAAACTCGATATGCCGGTGATACTTGAAGGCTATGAGCCACCGAGTGACCCTAGATTAAAAAGCTTTAAAATTACGCCTGACCCTGGGGTTATTGAAGTTAATATTCATCCTAGTCGCACTTGGGATGAATTAGTCGAAAAAACGAATGTGCTTTACGAGCAAGCAAGACTGTGTCGTCTAGGCACAGAAAAATTTATGGTTGATGGTCGTCATACGGGAACGGGTGGTGGTAATCATGTAACTATTGGTGGTGCAACCCCCGCAGATAGCCCAATATTAAGACGCCCTGAGATTTTGCAGAGCTTAATAACATTTTGGCAGCATCATCCGAGTATGTCTTATTTGTTTTCAGGTATGTTTATCGGACCAACGAGTCAAGCTCCGAGAGTTGATGAGGGTCGTGATGACATACTTTACGAATTAGAGGTAGCCTTTCAACAAGTTCCTAAAGGCGCCGATAATCAGCCTTGGTTAGTGGACAGAATTTTTAGAAACTTACTTGTTGATATTACCGGCAATACACACCGCGCAGAATTTTGTATTGATAAGTTATATTCGCCAAGTTCACCTACGGGACGTTTAGGTATATTAGAATTTCGTGGCTTTGAAATGCCACCGCATGCGCGCATGTCACTTGTTCAAATGTTGCTTCTGCGCTGCCTTGTCGCTCGGTTTTGGAAAGAGCCTTATAAGCATCAGCTAGTTCGCTGGGGAACACGACTTCACGATCAATTTTTATTGCCGCATTATATTTGGTCAGATATAAAAGAAGTAGTGTCAGATCTTCAAGCCCATGGTTATGATTTTAAGTTAGAGTGGCTGTTACCCTTTGAAGAGTTTCGCTTTCCACATTACGGACGTGTACAAATCTCTGATATTGAAATTGAATTACGTTGGGGCATAGAGCCTTGGCATGTATTAGGTGAAGAAGTCGGTCAGCATGGAACAACGCGCTATGTTGATTCATCCGTAGAGCGTCTGCAGGTGAGAGTAACAGGCATTAATAGTGAACGTTATATTTTAACCTGTAACGAAAGACGCGTGCCATTGAGAGCGACTGGCAAGCAGGGTGAGTTTGTTGCGGGGCTGCGATATCGTGCCTGGGCACCGCCTTCAGCGCTGCATCCAACTATTGGTGTACATGCTCCTCTAGTTTTTGACTTGATAGACACTTGGAACGGTTTAGCCATCGGTGGGTGTACTTATCATGTTAACCATCCTGGCGGTAGAAGTTATGAAACTTTTCCGATTAATGCATTTGAAGCAGAGTCTCGCAGAGTTAATCGTTTTTGGGGTTATAATCATACTCCAGGGACGATAAGGCCTAGCGAGACAACGGTTACATCGCAATCGCCAGAGGATAATAAAGATGATGGTGGTGCAAAAGTAAATCCGCAACAAATTAGATCTTTCTTCGTACATAGTGATAAACCGCGTCCGATGGAACCACCAAAAGAAGAGGTTTCAGAAGATTATCCGTACACATTAGATTTAAGAAGATCACCAACTTTTTGAAAATTTGAAGGTTAATTTTTAGCTCAAATTTATAAAAGCTCAAGTGTTTATCGATATTAATGCAGAGTCCCTATATACAAATCTGTCATTAATATCGATAACGTTTAATTATCGAATCTAACTTCTTATAATTTTTTTTAGGTTTTTGTTTATTTCCATGTCGAATTTTTTCTTATCTTTTTGCACGTATTGTTTTAAGTAAATTTCCGCTTATTTATCATTTTTTTTTGATTGTCTGTTTTCTAAATGAGGTTCCGCGCGTATTATTCGGATGATAGAAATTCATGGTATAAAAATATTTGTGTTTTTTAATTGGATGGGTTGTAAGCTGGCCGCGTTAGAAATTTTACGTGCTATAAATTAGAAGAGTTATAAGTTTTCAGCGTACTTTATTTCTTTGAAGCTGTTTACAACTCAAGCGATTTTAAATAGATTGAAAGCAAAAAAATAGTGACGATAAAAAAATATCTTTATTGTAGAGGTGGCGTGACTAAACCAAGTCTATTATTAAATATCAAACACGATGTTTTACAGTTTGTATTAACCATAGACAAAAAGAGACGGGTAGAGTCACTATTAATATTTTATAGTGTCTCTTCTGCATTTAAACAGGTAAATGTGAACAGTAAGTGTTTGTGGTTTCTGCCTCATAAAAGTTTACGCAATTACGGCCTCTTTCTTTAGATATATAGAGTGCTTTATCGGCTTCTTGAACTAATTGATTTTTACTAAGTCCCGATCGTAAATGTGTACCACCAACGCTTGCCGTTACCTTAATTAATTGGCCTTTGTTATCTGTAAGCTTTAAGTTTTCAATGTTTTCACGTATACGCTCTGCAATGATAGTAGAGCCAATAATTGTTGTTTTATTGAGTAGAACTAAAAATTCTTCGCCGCCATATCGAAATACCATATCTGTTTGTCGAGTCGTTATTTTAATGCTTTCAGCTACATGTTTAATGACAGAGTCGCCAACATCATGGCCATAGGTATCATTAATTTTTTTGAAAAAATCTATATCAACCATAAGTACGCCTAGATCTTGTTCATAACGCTGGGCCATCTGCCATTGATGTTCTAACGAGCTTTCAAGTGCTCCGCGATTTCCTAGCCCCGTTAATGGATCGCTGAGTGCTTGATTAAGAACAGCGCGATAATTAAGTGCGTTACGCAATGGATAAACGATCGTGCTTAGTAATTTTTCTATCTGAGCCAGTTCAGCTTCTGAAAATCGCTGCTTACGGGTAAAACTTATATTGCCCAAATATTGTTGTTGAATATTTAAAGAGTAATCACAGTTATGTGCACTAGCAGTGCCTAATTTGAGCTGGATATTTTCGGATTGGTTCTCAAATTGACAACTACCCAATTTGAGTAAGTGTTGAATTTGTCCAAAAAACAATTCAAATAATGGTTCTATATCAATTGTAGTTTGCAACAAAGAAGTTAATTTATAGAGTGTATCTGCACCCAACTCTTGTTGAACAGTGTTTGCAATAGAGTAGTTTCCAGCTGTGTGGACACGCTGTTGTGAACTTGATCGCGTACTTACGATTGAGGCCATACTTATCTACCTTTGAATTAATCTCTTATTACTAAAAATATTAACAATGACTAATTTGTCTCTTTATATGAGTACTTCTATAGAGCCACTGCGAATAACATCATTTAATTAGATATAAATTTATTACACGTGTTTTATAAAGCTAAACTTATGCCAACTTTTTTATAAAAATAATATTTATTATAAACAATGACTTACACTAAATTTAAATTTTGAAATAAAGTTTAGCCAGTATTTTGACTGTTTTTTGCCGTATATTTAGCTAGATTGCTTATCTTTTTATAAAAGCGGTAAATTATTGCCGATCTATAAAATGCTTATTTATTTAAAGAGACTGACATAAAGGGTGTGCTTTTAGTGCCCACATTTAGTAGATTGCCACTATTTATCGTGTTGGTTAAGCTATTAAGAGTCGGGATAGAAAGTCTGTCGTTTTAGAAGTTTTAACTAAATTTAAACCTTTACCCTTAAAATTATTGCTGGTGCAAGAACGTATGAAAATTGGATTGTTTTTTGGTAGTGACGAGGGCAATACTGAGTCGGTAGCGTATCGAATTCAATCCCGATTTGAAGAAGATGAGATTGATGTTCGTGATATTGCCGATGTCACGCAGCTAGATTTTGACGATTATCAATTGATGATATTGGGTATTCCAACGTGGGATTTTGGACAAATACAATCTGACTGGGAGGAGTTTTGGGATGATTTACTTAAAATAGATTTTACCGGTAAAACAGTTGCTTTATTTGGTCTCGGTGATCAATTTGGATATGGCGACTATTTTTTAGACGCTATGGGGATGCTGAATGATGTGCTTATTAATAATGGGGCAAAAATTATTGGCCATTGGTCTGCGGAAGGTTATGAGTTTGATGCTTCTAAAGCCTATGACAAAGAAAATAATCAATTTGTCGGTTTAGCTCTTGACGAAGATCAGCAAGAGGAGCTCACCGATATCAGAATTAAACAATGGTGCGAACAGATCAAAGCGTCATTTGCCGTTAACATTTGACCGCGAGTGTATTTATTGAAAGCTCAAAGATTCTTATAAGTGAGTTTGCCTGAGGATTAATTTATCTTAGATTCGGATAATAAGTGCAATTTTTGAATTTAGTTTTTCAGTTTATAGGCCGATTAAATTACTAGTTTTTGTTAAACGTGCTCACGTTCTTCGATAGCTTAAGCATCTGCTATAAAAGTTGCTCTTAGTGGTGCTGAGTAACCTTCAATTGTCTTGCTATGATCATTGGGGTCTAAAAAGTCAGGCAATGACTGAAACTGCATCCAATCTGTTGAGCGCTGCTCTTGAACACTTGTAATACTTTTATCAATTAATTGAGGGCTTGAAAAGCCAGCTTTTTTCAACCAACTTAAAAGCGTGGGTGCCGTAGGCAAAAACCATACATTTCGCATCATTGCATAGCGACCCTCGGGTACTAGGCATTCTCCTAACTCACCCTCAATAATCAGTGTCTCTAATACGAGCTGGCCACCAGGTTTTAATGTCGCTTTTAACTCTTTTAAGTGATCCATTGGCGAACGCCGATGATAAAAAACGCCCATTGAAAAAGTCGTATCAAACCAGTGTAGTTTATCAGGTAAAGCTTCTATACCAATAGGTAGAACATCGATTGGAATATCGCCAAGAAAATGTTTAAGCATTAAAAACTGAATAACAAAACGAGGGGAGGGGTCAATGCCTATAACTCGCTCGGCACCAGCACCTCGCATCCGTAAGCAGTGATAACCGTTTCCACAACCTACATCTAAGATAAGTCTATTAGCAAGCGGTTTGATATGATCGACGATTCGATCCCATTTCCAGTCCGATCTCCATTCTGTATCTATCTTTATATCAAATAAAGAATAAGGGCCTTTGCGCCAAGGAATTAGACATTCAAATAATTGCCGGATAGTCTTTTGTTGTTCGCTTTCGAGATCTTCTAACGATCCAATCGTCACGCCATCTCTAAAATTAATATTTGTAGTAGCAATGTTTGGTAGTTCGTGAAGAGCCTCAGCCCAGACGGAGAGATCGCCAAAACGCTGAAAATCTAGGCCTTGTCTAATTTGAGTGCGTAATATTGATTCCCACTCAGATTGGTCGTTGTCGATCAAAAAATTAAGTAAAGAGTTATATTTATCGATCATCTTCGTCAGACATATTTATAAAGCTTGTTGAGTTTGGCTATTTTGTAGTGCGTGTAGTGATTAGGACTTTATAGCGATGAGTGAGGCAAATGTCATACATTGAAACCATGTGTCGGCACTATAAAAGCCTACGTTTTTCAGCCTTTGTTTGTGTGTGTCTAGAGTTTCTGGTGTTAACACTTCTTCTAGGGCTGTTCGCTTTTGAGCAATTTCTAGCTCACTGTAACCATTGGCTCTTTTGAAATTATGGTATAGCTCAGTCATAAGTTGCTGGTGAGGCTCATCAGTAAAAATTACTTTTTCTGATAAGACTAAAATACCACCAGGCAATAATCCAGCATAAATTTTTTGCAGCAATAGTTGTCGCTGGTTCAAGGGGATAAACTGGAGTGTAAAGTTTAAGACGACCATCGAGGCCTTCTCAATCGTGATATTAGCAATATCATCGCAAATTAAGCTTATAGGCGTTGAATACACATCGTTATGGTTAGTGGTATCAATAATAGTTTTACAGCGATCGATCATTGGATGAGAATTATCAATGCTATGGATATGACAATTAGCCACATTAATACCTTTGCGCATAGCGAGGCTGGCTGCACCAAGAGAACATCCTAAATCATAGCAGTGGCTATTTGCCTGCACGTACCGACTTGACAGGTCACTTATCATACCTAATATTGTGCTGTAGCCAGGCACCGATCGCTGAATCATATCTGGAAATACGCTAACAACGTCGTCATTAAAGTTAAAATGGCTGATATCGGTTAGCTTATGAGAATATAAGGTGTCGAGTGCATGTTTATCGGACATAAAAATCCATAGTGTTTAAAGGAACAATTATAGCGATCGATAAAGCAAGCCACAATGAATCTCTTACATATCTACACATTGGTAAATAATGGTCTATTATTAACTTGATATAATTACTCAAAAGTTAACGTCTATGTCCTCTGCATCATATAACCTGTTACGTGTGCTCATTGTTGATGATTTCAATAGCTTCAGGCAAACGCTATTAAAAATCATGCGCGAGATAGGCTTCAAGCATGTCGATAGCGTTAACTCAGGTGAAGAAGCTCTTAAAGCCTTTAAAAATAGTCACTATGATTTAGTGCTTTGTGATTATAATTTGGGGTCGGGGAAAAATGGTCAACAAATTTTAGAAGAGCTTCGCGCAGACCGTCGCATTAAACCTGAAGATATCTTTATTTTACTCTCTGCCGAGACCAGTCGAAATGTTGTTATGTCGGCCTTTGATTGCGAGCCAGATGCCTATTTGACTAAACCCATAACCACAAAAACAATAGAACAACGAATAAAGCGCTTATTAAATAAACGTAATGAATTATTAGATATATATAGCAGCTTAAATAAGACGGATAAGAATTCTACCATCACACTGTTAGAGCAAAAAATAGAAGAAAAATCCCACTATAGTATGGATTGCCAAAAATTATTGACCGATCTTTATATAGAAACTAAAAAATTTGAGGAAGCAGAGGCGATCTGTCGGGCAACCTTAGAAGCACGATCAATTGATTGGGCTCAAGTAGGCTTAGCTAAAATCCAATTAGCAAGAGGTAATGCTGCAAAAGCTATAGAGTGGCTTACCGATATTATTCGTGCTAAACCATCTTGTATGAAAGCTTACGATGTTTTAGCGCAGGCCTATCAAGGTGAGAAAGATGCCGAAAAATTACAAAATATTTTTGAAAAAGCCGTTGATATTTCTCCTATGTCATTACCTAGGCAGTTGTCACTAGCCAAGATAGCGATGAAAAATGGTGATGCTGAAATAGCAGCTAATGCATATCGAAAAACACTACGATATGGTTTGAACACACCTTATTTTAATATACGTAATCAAATAAACTTTGCCAAGGCGGCAGTTAAGTTTTATGAACAAGATCCAGAAAAAGCTAGCGATCTTGTACAAGAGGCAATGAAAATTTTATCGACTGTTAATGATAAAGACGAAGTAATGCCAGAAATTAAAACATTATCAAAAATTTATTCAGGACAAATATTAGGTTTGCAGCAACAATATAAATATGCTAACGATATTGTTGATCCCATTTTAAAATCATTAGAAAATCAAGATGATATATCTCCGCAGATAGAAATTGAACTTGTACATTATCATATCTTTAATAAAAAAATTGATTTGGCTGATATAAAGGCTAAAGAACTAGTCAAAAAATATAGTGATAATGAGGCTGTATTGCAAAGAATAGATTGCTTAATGTATGAGCCAGTCAGTGAAATGGGAAAAAAAATATTGCAGAATGAAAATAAAAAAGGAATCGATTTTTATAAAGAAAAAAATAATCTATCAGCTATAGCTTGTTTTTATAAATTAGAAAAAAAATATCCACGTTTTACTGCAGTTAAATTAAATCTTGTTCAAGCAATATTGGGGCATATGAAAGAGACAGGTAAAGAGCCAACAAACATCGAACGTTGTAAAAATATACTCACGTTTCTTCATTCACAAATAAAAAATGGCGACACTCATTTTGAGCGCTGTCAGCAATTGCAAGGTATGTTTAGTACTTTGATTATCCAAAAAGGAGAGAATAATGCCTAACACAAATGAAATGGACCTATTGATGAAGGGCTCATTAGAGCCAAGCATTGAGGCTAAAGATGATCAGCTAGATTTTTCATTTGTGTTAGCGTCAAGTGTCCACGATATGAAAAATTCATTATCGATGTTACTAGGTTCTCTAGAGGAAATGATACAAGATTCACCACCGCAGAATGAGAGCCAAAAAAATCATATTTCAATACTACAATATGAAGCGTCACGTATTAATTCAGAATTAATACAGCTATTAAATATATACCGATTACAAAATAAAAGCCTGCAGTTTTCTATCGATGAAAATTATGTATTTGAAACATTTGAAGATCAAATTGCTAGAAATGATGTTCTATTTAAAATTAAAAATATCGAAATTACTGTTGAATGCGATGATGGGTTAATATGGTTTTACGATAATGAATTATTAGGTAATGTGATTCATAATATTTTAATTAACTCTACGCGTTATGCTAAATCTAAAATTAAATTATCAGCCTCAATTATTAATCAGCACTTAACTATTTCTATTGAAGATGATGGCTTTGGTTTTCCCGAGTTTATGTTGCAAGCCGCCTTGCCAGAAAACAATAAAAATAGTAGTGCAGATAGTACGCGATTAGGACTATTTTTTGCTGCAAAAATTGCTAGTTTTCATAAGCAAGGCGAAAACAAGGGAGAAATAGAGTTGTCGAATGGTGGTAGCTTAGGTGGAGGTGTTTTTACCATCATTCTTCCGTAAGTCAATCTTTGAAGTTATTGTTGAAAAATTATAATTTATTTTTTTTTAATTATAATCAATTTAGTTTTTCTACAACAATGTTTTGTGCCGCAAAGTTTGTTGGAACCAAAATAGTGTCGCGAGCAACACTGCCTAAATCGGGGTAGTCTAAAGAGTAGTGCAGACCGCGACTTTCTTTGCGCTCCATAGCGGAACGTATAATTAATTGTGCAACTGTTGTGAGGTTTCTTAATTCGATTAAATCGTTACCAACTTTGTAATTGCTATAGTATTCTGAAATTTCTCTTTGGAGTAATTTAATCCTGTGTTGCGCTCGCTCTAATCTTTTTTGCGTTCGTACAATGCCCACATAGTCCCACATAAAACGTCGTAGCTCATCCCAGTTATGCGCAATAACAACATCTTCATCAGAGTTTGTGACGCGCGAATCATCCCAGTCATTAGGTGTATCCGTCTCTAGGATTTGACCGATATTTTGTTTAATGTGATCAGCGGCTGAGCGCGCATAAACCACACACTCTAATAGAGAATTGCTAGCCATACGATTAGCACCGTGTAACCCAGTAAACGATGTCTCGCCAATAGCATATAAATTTAGTAAGTCCGTTTGTCCATTTTTATCGACCATAATCCCCCCACAGGTATAGTGGGCCGCAGGTACAACTGGAATTGGGTCGGTAGTAATATCAATACCATATTGCAGGCAACTTTTTTTAACATTTGGAAAGTGCTCGTTAATAAACTCCTTAGGTTTATGGCTAATATCTAGATATAAATGATCGCAGCCCAAGCGTTTGATTTCATGATCAATGGCTCGAGCGACAATGTCACGTGGAGCAAGTTCTTCCTGGTCATCGAAGCGATGCATAAAGCGCTCGCCATTGGGTAGTTTTAAATATGCACCTTCACCCCTTAATGCTTCCGTCAGCAATACAGCTTTCGCTTTTGGGTGGTATAGGCAAGTGGGATGAAATTGATTAAATTCCATATTGGCAATGCGGCAACCAGCTCGCCAAGCCATGGCAATACCATCGCCGCTCGCACCATCTGGGTTGCTAGTATATAAATATGCTTTGCTCGCGCCACCAGTAGCTAAAATGACAATCTTGGCTTGAAATGTACAAACAATGTCTTGTTCACGATCATAAACATAAGCTCCGCTACAGCGTAACCGTTTGCTAGAAGCATCCGCTTGTTGTATGAGATCAACAGCAATATGTTGTTCAAATAAATCGACATTCTTAGCCGCTTTTATGCGTTCAATTAAGGTGCGGTGGACTTCCTTGCCCGTAGCGTCTGTGCTGTGAATAATACGTCTATGGCTATGTCCGCCTTCTTTTGTTAAGTGAAAATCATCATTATTAGTATTTCGAGTAAAGTTAACGCCTTGCTCGATCAACCACTTTATAGCGCCAGCGCTATTTTCAACGGTAAAAGTAACGGCATCTAGATGACATAAGCCAGCGCCAGCTTTAAGAGTATCTTTTACATGAGCTTCAATTGAGTCATTATCGTCGAGTACTGCAGCAATACCGCCTTGAGCCCACCAAGTTGAGCCATCTTGTAATCTATTTTTACTCAAAACTGCAATTTTGGAATGTTCTGATAAGTTCAGCGCTAGGGCAAGTCCGGCTGCGCCGCTGCCAATAATAAGAATGTCGTGACAAAAATGCTGGTTCATTGATACATTACTCTGTTAGCCTAGGAGCGTTTATACGTTCACTATATCACTTTGGAACTTATCGTAATAAATTACGTCTCAATTGCTATGTAAAATATTCGCATACCTTGTATATTGCCACAAATATTATTATTAACTTTTTCAATAACTTTTTAATGACTGAGGATAAGCTTGGTTATAAGAACATTATCGTAAGATATTAGGGAGTGAATATGACCGCGCAGACAGCGCCAGATAATGACCATCAGCTGGTTAAACGGGTTCAACAGGGAGACAAAAGAGCATTTGATCTATTAGTCTTAAAATACCAGCATAAGATAATCTCTGTTGTGCATCGTTATGTCCGTGATTCAGCCGATGTGCAAGACGTTGTTCAAGAGGCATTCATTAAAGCGTATCGTGCTCTAGAAAGTTTTAGAGGCGATAGCGCTTTTTACACTTGGATGTATCGTATTGCTATAAATACTGCAAAAAATCATTTGATCTCACGGGGTCGAAGACCACCTGCATCAGATGTTGACATTGAAGATGCAGAATACTTCGCCGGCAACGATAATCTTCAAGACTTCAATACGCCCGAAAGTAGTTTGTTTTGTGATCAATTACAAGCGGCTGTTGATAAAGCTGTCTCACAATTACCCGAGGATCTTCGAACAGCAGTAACCTTAAGAGAGATGGACGGACTTAGCTACGAAGAAATCGCTGAGATTATGAAATGTCCTGTTGGGACGGTCAGATCGCGTATTTTTCGTGCACGAGAGGCGATTGACAAGGTTGTAAAACCACTAATGTAACGAAAATGTCACAAATAATGCTGTATAGTTGCTTTAAGTTTAAGATTTATAATATATATAATTATGCTTAAGTAAAAAATAAAGTTATTTTTTCTTTTTTTGTGAACTTTGTTATAAGTAATGAGTCATAAGCTCATATTAACTATTTTGATAAACTTTGGACTCTATTTATGTCATCTGATGAACAATCTGTTGAACAAAAAGTGAACGAATCTTTATCCGCTCTCATGGACGGTGAAGCAACTGATCTGGAATTAAGGCGAGTTCTCAAATCTGTAGATGCAGAGTTAGATCTACGTTGGCAGCGCTACCATTTAGCAAGTGCGGCAATGAGAAATGAACGCGATTTAGGTTTTGCTTCTATTGACTTATCGGCATCTATCTCACGCGCTATAGCTAATGAACCAAGCTTATCCAATGCTAACGAGATCGACAGCAATGAAGAATCTGAAAAGCTAACAGCCAAAAATAAAGTTGTGAGTTTATGGTCAAATATGGGTCGTTTTGCTATCGCGGCCTCTGTTGCTGGAGCAGTTGTTGTTGGGGTTCAGTTTAGTTCTAATGATTTGACAAACTCTGTAGCAGTGACCCCAGAAATCCCCGTGGCGCCAGTGTCAGGTCAGCCTATATTAAATGTTGATACAACAGTTCGTGCAGTTGGTACTCAAGCACAGGTTAAAAATCAGGCGCCAATCGTTATTAACGAGGCAACTCAGCAACAAGTAGATGACATGAAACAAGAAGTTAACCGATTAATGTTAGAGCATGCTGAAAATGCCACTCAGAATACTCAAAATGGTGTGACTCCGTTCGTAAGAGTACCCGATGCAGAGTAATCTTTGAATTGAAAATTAGATGTGTTCGGTAGTATTAGTTAAATCCATAAAATAGTATTATCGTATATACATTTTTATTTGGCCAATTAATACCAATGCATTTATTGATAACGATAGCCTTAATCTTCGGTGCAGCTGCTAGCTTTAGTGCTGAAGACTTAGGTTTTAAATACTCTGAAATAACTTCATCTAGTAACGCCGGCAATCCCCTTGCTGACGAAATATTAGAAGACGGCATTAATTCATCTTCTGTTACCAATTCAAATAAAGCTTCTATTTCCGATCAAATTCTGATTGATTCATTAACGAGTCTGTTTAAAGTAATATCTACCGCCAATAAGGTAATTAGTTATCATAGTTTGATGACTTATGAGGCTAACGGTTTTATCACTACTTATAGATTGCTTCACAAAGTCAAAGATAATGTCGCTTCAGAACAACTTATATTTATGGATGGGCCTCGTCGACAAGTTATTCGTAACCAAAGATTGAATGCTTGTTTAAATGGACAGACTCGCTGGGGCTTATGGCCAACAATATTATCAGACTCATTACTATCATCATATAGTTTGAAAGCGAGCCGAGTCGAGAGGATAGCAGACCGTGAAGCCATTGTTTTCGAGATCATACCTAAAGACTCGCTTCGCTATGCTTATGAGTATAGCGTCGATAAAGAGACAGGGCTCTTATTACGGGTTGTTACATACCATGAAAAGGTGATCATTGAGCGACTACAAACGGTCGCTATTGAATTTGCAAGTCCTGTTTCACTTTTAGAATTTACTGGGGCATCAGATTATCTTTGGCGTGTACCAGAATCCGAGCCTTGTTATTCAGAGCAGTTTGAGCCTGCATGGCGTGTAGATTGGCTACCTGAGGGATTTGTATCCGTTGGTAACCGTATTACAGCGCAAGGCGAGCAAGTGTTAATGTTTGCCGATGGGTTGGCCTCTATTTCGATATTTATCACTAAGCAAAATGTCAAAAACTTACCAGTGGCAACGGCAAGACATGGCGCAACTGTGGTAGTCATTAAGCCAGAATCTTCTAAGTCGAATAAAAGTATTGCTGTTGTCGGAGAAATTCCTACTGCTACCGCTAGACGTATTGCGGCCTCTATAATATCTATTTGAACGATTAAATGTATTAAACGGTATAAGTAATAATTAAACTTAAAATACTTATCAAACTAAATTTATGTAAGCAGGTCTAACATCTCATGTTAAAAGAGCGTGCGAGAATAGTATCGATAGATGATGAAGCGGTTTGGGTAGAAACTATACAATTATCTACTTGCGGATCCTGCGTCGCAAAAAAAGGCTGCGGACAGTCTTTGCTTGCAAGCCTTGGAGCTAAGCCAAACTACTTAAGAGTCTTACTGTCAGATAAAAAATCAAAAAAATACCAGATTGATCAATCTGTCATCATTGGGTTACCAGAAAACATAGTGGTCAGCACGTCACTTTTCTTATATGTATTACCCTTATGTTTAATGCTTTTTTTTAGTGCATTTGCCCATCATTATTTTTTTAATGAATTTTTGACTATTGTAATGGCAGTTATCGGTTTGTGTTTAGGTGGTTTGGTGATCCGATTTTATTCGTATAAGTATAAGTTCGATAAACGTTTTCAACCCATAATAGTAGATCAAGAAGAAGTAATTATTTTTAAAGAAGATGCACTTCAAGCTTGAATTAGTGATATCTATACACACATTAAACATATCACGTAAAAGAAGAGTTTAAGTTTTTTATTTAAAACGTTATAGAATTAATTTTATCTTTTATCACTAGCTAAAATTAATTAATGAGGAAGTAGTTATGCAATTAAAATCATGGTTCTCAACTATCAGTATTTTTTTAGTGGCCTTTACATGGACGCTAACAGCTGATGCCCGCTCTTTTCCTGAGTTCACAGATTTAATAGAATCTAAATCGCCAGCTGTAGTAAAAATTACTGCAGAATCAAAGAGCCAGCCACCGGAACAGCAAGACCTTGAGATCCCTGAAAATGTACCTGACATTTTTAAGCGATTTTTAGATCCTAGGCGAGCACCTCCTCGCAATGCAAGGGCATCGGGCTCAGGTTTTTTGATTTCTAACGATGGATATGTGTTAACCAATAACCATGTTGTTGAGGGTGCAACAGATGTGGTTGTGCGTTTAATCGACAGACGTGAATACGATGCTGAAATTATAGGAACTGATCCCCAATCTGACTTAGCTTTATTAAAAATCAAAGAAAAAAACTTACCTTTCCTCAAGTTTGCTGATTCAGAAAAAGCTAAAGTTGGCGAATGGGTACTTGCCATTGGTTCTCCCTTTGGGCTAGATTATTCTGTTAGTGCGGGGATTATTAGTGCAATAGGCCGCAGCATTCCATCTGATGGAAGTCAAAATTATGTGCCTTTCATACAAACTGATGTCGCTATTAATCCAGGTAATTCTGGCGGTCCTTTGTTTAATCTAGATGGCGATGTGGTTGGAATTAATTCTCAAATTTACACGCGATCAGGTGGCTCAATCGGACTTTCATTTGCAATTCCTTCTAATCTTGCTAACGATGTTGTTGCTCAATTAAAAGATAATGGTCGAGTGGACCGCGGCTGGCTTGGTGTTGTTATTCAGGACGTTGATAAAGACCTAGCGCTGTCGTTTGGTCTAGATAAACCAGAAGGCGCTTTAATTGCTCAAATGGAACCCAATGGGCCAGCTGAGCGCAGTGGCTTAAAAGTTGGTGATATTATTCTAGAATTTAATGGCCGCAAAATGGCGACATCGTCTGACTTGCCTTATGCTGTTGGCCCCACTCGTGCAGGATCTACTGTACCTGCTGTTATTATGCGTAAAGGTAAGTTAGTGAATTTAGATGTTACCGTTGGTACTCGCGGTAAAAATGAAGAAGTAGAAGTGGCATCATCGCAGCAAGAGGCAATTATAAGTCGACTAGGCTTGTTGGTAGAGGAAATTCCTGCGGAGGTAAAAGAATCTAACAATATAGAAGGCGTATTGATTAGCAATGTTATAGAAAATAGTCCCGCATCTATAGCTGGCCTTCAAGCTGGGGATATTTTAGTACAGCTTGGTTTTGACGAAGTTGCATCAGTTGAAAGTTATAGAGAAATTGAAAAATCGTTGCCTATTAATAAGCTTTTACCCGTTAGATTTTTGCGCCGTGGAGCTCCTTTATTTAGAAGCATCATTATAGAAAAATAAAAGTTATTTCACTAATTTTTAGGGCTTGTTTTCAGGCCCTTAAACTGATTTAGTTAAGCCTCAAGGAAAACACTATTGTTCAAGGAAAACATAGGTATTCATGGGTATGGATAAAATTCTGATTCAGACTTATAAAACATCTTATGGGGAACTTTTAATAGGTGCAATAAAAGATAAAGTTTGTTTATGTGATTGGCGGTATCGGAAAGCAAGAAAAGTAATTGATAAAAGGCTCTGTAAATATTTCAAGGCCGAGATCGTAAACGGAAAACATCAAGTAATTGATCAGGTAATGAATCAATTAGAAGAATATTTGATAGGTAAGCGCTTTAACTTTAATGTACCCATAGCTATTGCAGGAACTGATTTTCAGCAAAGCGTCTGGCATCAACTGCAAGCTATACCTTTTGGCCAGACAATTACCTACAGAAAACTTGCTGAAAGGCTTGCTAATGTAAAAGCGGTACGAGCTGTTGCTAATGCCACTGGGGCTAATGCGTTATCGATACTTGTACCTTGCCATCGTGTTATTGGAAGTGATGGACAATTAACAGGTTATGCCGGTGGAATTGAAGCAAAGCAACAGTTAATCTATCTAGAAAACCCTAATTCTTTGACATAATTGCTTCTTCTATCCTAACTGCCTATTCATTTATATTCTTTACGCTGATTACTCAGACATTCATAGAACATAGCGAACTTATGGGGTAAAATCGCGCTCTTTATTTTCCTATTCTTTTGTTTACGGTGCATATCCAATAGTGTCAGATTTAAGTCATATTCGTAACTTTTCTATCATTGCTCATATTGATCATGGTAAGTCGACTTTAGCCGATCGATTTATCCAAGATTGTGGGGGTCTTTCTGCTCGTGAAATGGGAGCCCAAGTTCTAGACTCTATGGATATAGAGCGAGAGCGGGGGATTACGATTAAAGCGCAAAGTGTGACGCTTGATTACAAAGCCCTCGATGGTAAAACTTATCAACTAAATTTTATTGATACACCAGGTCATGTTGATTTTAGTTATGAAGTTTCACGTTCTTTAGCCGCCTGTGAAGGGGCACTCTTGGTTGTAGACGCTGCTCAAGGGGTTGAAGCACAATCGGTGGCAAATTGTTATACCGCAATAGAGCAAGGTCTAGAGGTAATTCCTATTTTAAATAAAATGGATCTACCCCAAGCAGATCCTGAACGTGTGGCTAAAGAAATCGAAGAAATTATTGGTATCGAAGCAACTAATGCTATTCGCTGCAGTGCTAAATCTGGCTTGGGTGTTAAGGAAGTTTTAGAAGAGCTGATTCGAAGCATACCTGCGCCTGTAGGTGATGTTAATGCACCGCTTCAGGCATTGATTATCGATTCTTGGTTTGATAATTATTTAGGTGTTGTATCACTCGTCAGAGTTAAACAAGGTACTTTAAAACTTCGCGAAAAAATTGTCGTAAAATCGCTTGGAAAATCTCACGTTGTCGATAGTGTCGGTGTATTTACACCCAAGCGATTACCGCTAAAAGAATTAAAAGCAGGTGAAGTCGGGTTTGTTGTCGCGGGTATAAAAGATATTCATGGCGCACCCGTTGGCGATACCTTAACCCACGCGAATATATATAAAGATGTTGCAGCACTACCTGGATTTAAAAAAGTAAAGCCACAAGTGTATGCAGGTTTATTTCCTGTTAGTTCTGATGACTACGAATCGTTTCGTGAAGCGCTATCAAAATTGACGCTTAACGATGCGTCTTTATTTTATGAACCAGAAAGCTCAGATGCCTTGGGTTTTGGTTTTCGGTGTGGATTTTTAGGCATGTTGCACATGGAGATTATTCAAGAAAGATTAGAGCGTGAATACAATCTTGATTTAATAACCACTGCGCCGACGGTTGTTTTTCAAGTTGAAACAAATAATGGCGAGATTATTGTTGTCGATAACCCATCAAAATTACCCGATGCAAGTTATGTAAAAGAAATGCGCGAACCCATTGTCGAGGCAAACATCTTGGTGCCACAAGCCTATCTTGGGGCCGTTATTACTCTTTGTAACGAAAAAAGAGGCGTCCAAAAAGATATGCAGTATGTAGGTTCACAGGTTTCCCTTCGATATGAGTTGCCCATGAATGAAGTAGTTATGGATTTTTTTGATCGATTAAAATCGGTTAGTCGTGGTTTTGCATCATTAGACTACAGTTTCATTCGTTTTCAAAAAGCGCCACTAACACGTCTTGATATATTAATTAATGGTGATAAAGTCGATGCTCTTGCAGTTATTCTTCATCGAGATTATGCCCAAGGACGTGGTCGAAGTCTGACTGAAAAGATGAAAGAATTGATTCCTCGTCAAATGTTTGATGTGGCAATTCAAGCGGTATTAGGTGGACAAGTTGTTGCACGTACTACCGTAAAGGCATTGCGAAAAAATGTAACTGCTAAATGTTATGGCGGCGACATAAGTCGTAAGAAAAAATTATTAGATAAACAAAAAGCTGGTAAAAAACGCATGAAGCAAGTGGGTAATGTTGAAATTCCTCAAGAGGCATTTTTGGCTGTATTGAGAGTAGATCATTAAGAACTTTTATGAACAATAGGTTTTTTTATATTCTAAATTAAATAATATCGTTGGAAAGATTATTTATGGACATTAATTTCCCCCTGATTTTGGTTATTACCGTTTTTATATCAGGCTTTGTTGCATTATTAGATAAACTTTGGTTGTCAAAAAAACGTGCTGCTAATAATGCCTTAGAACCCGCGATAGTTGAGTATTCAAAATCTTTTTTCCCAGTATTGTTTATTGTTTTAATTTTGCGTTCCTTTATCGCAGAACCCTTTCAAATTCCGTCCGGATCTATGATTCCAACATTAGAAGTTGGCGATTTTATTTTAGTAAATAAATTCACCTATGGTTTGCGTTTGCCTGTTGTTCGCACAAAGGTTGTCAATATCACTGAGCCAAAACGTGGTGATGTCATGGTGTTTTTTCCACCCCATAGAAAACAATATTTTATAAAACGTATTGTTGGTCTTCCCGGCGACGAAATTAACTATATTAATAACGAGTTATTCGTAAATGGAGAAAAGATATCAGAAGAGCTTCAAGCACGACTTCCATCAACACGTCCAAGCTATGAATTATTTACCGAGAAGTTAGGCGACGTTGAGCATCAAACTAGAAAAGAGGTTGTTTTTTCTGAAGCCTATTATAATCCAAGTTTTGTGCGCAATTACATAGTTCCTGTTGGACATTACTTTATGATGGGTGATAATAGAAACAATAGTTCCGACAGCCGTGTATGGGGACCAGTGCCAGAAAAGAATATAGTAGGAAAAGCTTTCGCAATTTGGATGCATTGGGAAGGCTTTAGTAGTTTACCAAGCTTCTCTCGTGCAGGTTCTATTCGATAAATCGATATTAATATTTTTATAACGATAACGTTATTTAAATCAAAGGTTTACTTAGAATGCTTATTACTACTTCATCAATAATTAAAATAGATTGTTTATTAAGGGGAATTCGATGATTCGTTTAAAAAAACAAAAAGGCTTGTCTTCTATCGGTTGGTTATTTGTCATTGCAGTATTTGGTTCCATATTTACTATCGTCGCTAAACTGAGTCCTTATTATCTAGATAATCGATTTGTTGTGTCAACACTTCAAGGTCTTGCAGAGGATTCTACATTTCCACAGATGACGCCTAATCAGGTTCGTACCCAACTTAGTAAAACATTTAGTATTAATAATGTTCGTGGCAAAGCAGTTGATTCACTAAAGGTTATTAAAGATAAAAATGCAACATTAGTTACTATTAGATATGAAGAGCGCATTAATATTTTATATAATGTTGATGTGGTCTTAACATTTAATAGCTTGTTAGACAGTACACGCCCCGAAAAATGTTGTACTGCTGCGGAATGAGTCAGTGAAAAACACAGCTACGGACTATGAGCGCCTTCAAATTAAGCTCGCCTATCGTTTTTCTGATATATCCTTGTTGTCCTTAGCGTTAACACACAGAAGTTATAGTAAAAAGAATAACGAGCGACTCGAGTTTTTAGGTGATGCCCTACTAAATACAACTATTGCTGAATATATCTTTAAGCATTATCCAGAAGAACGAGAGGGCATTTTGTCTCGTCTACGAGCAAGTCTTGTGAAGGGTGAGACTCTAGCAGATATTGCCCGAGAATATTCTCTAAGTGATTATCTGATAATGGGCGAGGGGGAACTCAAAAGTGGTGGCTTTAGACGCGACTCTATTTTAGCTGATGTTGTTGAAGCGCTAATTGGTGCAATATTTGTTGATGCGAGTATGCAAGAAAGTCAGGCGTTTATTCTACGACTTTTTAAAGAGCGCTTAGATAATTTATCAATCGATAAATATTTAAAAGATCCAAAAACTCGCCTTCAAGAAATTTTACAATCTAGGCAATTACCATTACCCCAATATACTATTGTAGATGTTCAAGGTGAGTCTCATGACCAAGCATTTACAATTTCCTGTGAGACAAAATTATATCCAGACACAATGATGGCAACAGCATCAACACGTCGACAAGCTGAAAAAAAAGCAGCTTTAAAAGTACTAAATTTTATCGAGAAAAAAAATGTCAATTGATGACCAAGTTAAAAAATGTGGGTATATAGCTATTGTTGGTAGACCTAACGTGGGTAAGTCGACACTGCTTAATCACATATTAGGCCAAAAACTTAGCATTACCTCAAGAAAACCCCAGACGACTCGTCATAATCTATTAGGTATTAAAAACTATAACAATACACAGTTTTTATTTGTTGATACCCCTGGGCTTCATAAAGATCAAAAAAAAGCGCTTAATCGTTACATGAATCATTCAGTGACAACTGCAATTAAAGATGTAGACGTAATTGTTTTTGTTGTTGACAAATTACAGTGGCTAAGTGAGGATGAGTTAGTTGCACAGAGGATTTCAAATAGTAACGTTCCAGTTATTTTAGCGTTAAATAAAGTCGATCAAATTGAAAATAAAGAAAAATTGCTGCCACATTTGCAATATTTAACCGATATGCTGAAAGTTCAAGATATTGTTCCAATATCAGCTTTACAAAATCAAAATTTAGACCGGCTGCTTGATGTTATTCGTTTATACCTTCCTGAAAATGATCATTTTTATCCCGAAGATCAGTTAACCGATAAGAGTTCGAGATTTTTAGCAGCAGAATTAATTCGCGAAAAGATAACTCGGCAATTAGGCGATGAGCTTCCTTATCAAATGACCGTTGAAATCGAAACATTTAAAGAAACAGAAAAAATTATCCATATTGATGCTCTAATATTAGTCGAGAGAGAAGGCCAAAAACGTATTTTAATTGGTGATAAAGGTGCTAGGATCAAGCAAATAGGGCAGCAGGCAAGAGAAGATATGGAAAGTCTGTTTGATATGAAGGTTATGTTAAAAACTTGGGTTAAGGTAAAGTCTGGTTGGTCAGATGACGAACGCGCATTAAGAAGTCTTGGCTATCATGATCAAAACAAATAACATATATATTCAATTATAGCTATGAAGGTTGAGTTAGAAAATGCTTATGTTTTGCATTCAAGGCCTTTTAAGGACTCTAGCCTGTTAGTTGATTTTTTCACTGAAAATTTTGGACGTATCACCTTAGTGGCAAAAGGTGCTCGACAACAAAAAAAGAAAGGCAACTTTTTACTACAGCCATTTATTTGCTTAAAAATTTCATGGCAAGGTAAAAGCCAGCTAAAAACATTAATTTCAACAGAAATTTCAACTTACGTTACTAACGATGAAGTCGAAGATAATGTAAATACAGTTTTAAATAACAATATAGAACCAGAAAATAATAAGCTGCAAGGTAATTATTTGTACAGCGGTTTTTATGCAAATGAACTGTTAACGTATCTGCTACCATTTGATGAGCCTAATACTGGTATTTTTTTTCTTTATACTAATTTGTTAATTTCGTTAAAAAATAAATTAGACTTAGAGAAGACACTGCGACTATTTGAGTTTTCTTTACTATCAGAGTTGGGCTATGGAATAGATTTTATATCTTCTGCTTCAACAAATAAGAGTATTAATTCAAGTAAGCAATACTATTATGAACCTAGTGATGGATTTGTATGTGTTGGTATCAACGATGAAAATAAAGAAAATAGTCTTATAGTAGGCAGACATTTCTTTGATGGCCATATAATTTTAGGCGTTTATAATCAAGAGTATAATAATAAGACAGTTCGTCAAGCGGCAAAGTATATATCTAGAATATCATTCGACTATCTTCTCATGGGGAAAAAAATTAAAAGTAGAGATTTCTTCAGATAAATTTATTTTAAGTCAAAAATCACATCTATGTCATGAGTTTCGTTCCATATAAGTAAATCATCCATTGCTCTTAAAAATTCTGGATAAATATTTTTGATGGCTACTGTATTATTTTCGTTGACCGCTATTTCTATTTCTTTTGTTTTATTCTGTAAAACTGCTACACCACAATAACAGCTTATCCCATATAGTTTATGAGCCAGGTCACCAATTTCGTTCCACTTATTTTGTTTATAAAAACTAATGACTTTATGTCTTTCTGATTTTATTGATATTATCAAAAGTACTAACAAGTCTCTTGCTAGTTCATTATTATAATGGCTATATTTTAAAGATGCCTCAATGTCTAATATCTTTTTGATGCTATTTAAAGCATTATTTTTTTTAAAGTCATTATTTTTAATGGATCTTTTTTTAAACCTTGTAGATAAAAAATCTTTTTCATTTTTTTGTTTTTTAGCATTTTTTAGATTTTCTAATAATCTAGAATTACTAATTTCATTGCTACGTAATACTAGCTTGCTAAGCCAACGACTTAAAACAGATTCGAGACTTTTATTGTTAAATGGCTTCGTTAAATAATCATCAAACCCATAGGATAATATTTTTACCATATTGTCTTTTTCGGTAGATAACGTTATTGCAATAATTGGTGTGCGACGAGAGTTTATGCTTAATTCTCTGATTTTTTTGATAGCTTTAATATTTTCTAACTCACAGTCAGTAAAAATCAAATCGTAGTGACTATTTTTAATTGATGGTAGCGAATCTTCGTAATTTTTAGAGCGGTGAATAAAAAACTGCTTGATGTCTGCACAAACATCAATATCACTATTATTTATTAAGCCATTACTAATAATTAATAGTTGTATTAAATCTTTGTCAGTATTCTTAAAGGTATTTATCAGTCTTAATAATTTTTTCTTAATGTTGATTGGAAAATTGCGCATATTAACAAACGCCTTATGGCCACTATAAACAATCAAAATTTTGGACTGTTTTTTTTATTGAATACTATAGAGTTGATAACTAATAAAGACAATGTAACTGTTCGCCATACCTTAAGCCATTATTAATTAGTTACTTTATCTCTAAGGTTTAAATTATGTAAATCGGCATAATGTACAGTGATAATTTGAGGTCGATTGAGCGTATAATGAGACCCAAGTATCACAATGTGACGATTCAAAGTCATAATCAATAACTTCATAACATTGTTAATACTTCATGAATGTATCTATATGTATAATCAGATATTCAAAGCCAATATTTTAAATCATCAATTATTGACTAGCGATAACACCCAAGGTTTTATTCTATGATCACTTTTCCTACCATTGAATCATGTATTGGTAATACACCATTAGTAAGATTACAACGATTACCTGGAAATACATCAAATACTATCTTAGCGAAACTGGAGGGTAATAATCCGGCAGGATCTTTAAAAGATAGACCGGCTATATCGATGATCAGGCGAGCGGAAGAAAAAGGCGTTATTAAGCCAGGTGATACATTAGTTGAAGCAACTAGTGGAAATACAGGAATTGCCTTGGCTATGGCAGCAGCCATCAGAGGTTATCGAATTATTCTTATTATGCCGGCCAACGCAACAAGCGAGCGTAAGCAAGCCATGACTGCGTATGGTGCAGAGCTAATTTTAGTGAGTAAAGAAGAGGGTATGGAGGGGGCTCGTGACCTTGCATTAAAAATGCAGGCAGATGGTAAAGGAATAGTCCTTGACCAATTTGCTAATACCGATAATCCATTGGCACATTATGAAACTACAGGACCAGAAATTTGGCAGCAAACTCAAGGCACCGTTACACATTTCATCAGTTCTATGGGTACGACTGGTACCATAACGGGTACATCACGTTATCTTAAAGAGCAAAATCCAAATATACAGATTATAGGTCTTCAGCCATCTGATGGTGCCAGCATTCCAGGAATCAGGCGTTGGCCAAAAGAGTATATCCCCTCTATTTATGATGAATCCTACGTTGATAAAATTGTTGATATGGGGCAAAAGCGGGCTGAGGACACTATGAGGCTATTGGCAAAAGAGGAGGGGATTTTTGCTGGCGTTTCGTCCGGTGGATCAATAGCAGCTGCACTTCAATTGAGTGAAGAGACAACAAATGCTATTATTGTGGCTATTGTGTGTGATCGCGGCGATCGTTATTTATCATCGGGTGTGTTCGAATAATGATTAGTCCCTACCTAATGTATAATAGATAATGGTTCATTTTTTCAAACCCAAAAATAATAAATCTGAGCGTATTCGCGCTAGTTCAACGACAAATAAACTAGCAGCTAGTAAGACACCGCTCAAAAAAGTTGAGCAACTCCTTATTACTCGTCTTAGTGATGATGGTAGGGGTATTGCCACTTTAAATGGCAAGACTGTTTTTATTGAAAATGCTTTACCAAACGAAATAGTTGACGTTACTTTTACAAATGAAAAATCTAATTTTTGCGAAGCTTTTGCTAATACAATAAAGAATAAATCTAGTCATCGCTGCCTGCCAAAATGCCGTCATTATGACGTATGTGGCGGCTGCCATCTTCAACATCTCACTTTAAAAGAGCAACAAGATTTTAAATTACAAAATGTACTTAGTAGATTAATGCATGTAGGGAAGATTGTCCCCGATAATATTTTACCGACAATTACAGGTGGCGATTATTATTATCGACAACGCGTACGTTTAAGTGTTGTCCAACTCAATAATAAAATATTGTTAGGATTCAGAAAAAAAAATAGTAAAGCATTAGTTGATATTAATGAATGCGCCGTTATGGCAGAACCATTTTTTCAGCTGTCTATTTTAATTCGTGATTGGTTAAATGAATATAAGCCGTCGGTTAGTCATGTTGAGCTAATTAATGGTGATAATCATTCGGGTGTTATTATTAGGCATATTCAACCAATATCGATTATTACAAGAAAAGCATTAAGTGAATTGCTTAAATCGTTTGAGGTAACTTGCTGGTTTCAGCCAAATAAAGGCGAAGCGTTAACAACAATAGAAGGTAAAATATGTGAGCCATTATTAAATTATACCTTAAAGTTTTTAATAGATCATACAACGAAGCAGTTAATTTATTCATTTCATCCTCAAGATTTTATTCAAGCTAATGCGATAGTAAATCAAAAAATGATTGATCAGGCACTTGCACTCTTGCAACCTAAAGCAAATGAAATATTTTTAGATCTTTTTTGTGGGGTAGGAAATTTTACCTTAGCCCTGTCGCTAACTGCTAAATATGTTTTCGGTATTGAAGGTTCAAAAAAAATGGTTAGCCAAGCTGCTAGTAATTCTTTAAGTAATGCTTGTAATAACACAGGTTTCAAACAGGCAGATTTGTTTGATCCTCAAGAGGTTGAAAAATTAATCGATAGTGAAGATAATATAAAAACTGTAGATGGCATTATTTTAGATCCGCCGCGTGCAGGAGCGAAATTAATTTGTCAAAATATTAAAAAATTATCGCCAAATAGAATTTTGTATATTTCTTGTGACCCCAATACATTTATTAGAGATGCTCAGTTACTGATTGATAATAATTATACTCTGAAAGATTTCGGTGTGATGGATATGTTCGCACAAACCTATCATAGTGAAGTAATGGGTTTATTTGTTTATAACAGTCAATCTTATATAAAATCTCCTAAAGCGAAGATAATATAAATGGTCAAAATTAGAAATTATTACTCTAGTGAATTGCCGCGTAATATTGATATTCACGAGTGGGCTAATCGAATTGTTGATCTGGCTAAATTGCCAGAGGCCGCTCAAGAATTATTATTAAGCGCGGCTGAAAAAATCCAAGTGGCTGAACAAGAAGCTATTGCAAGCGATAATATTTGGTCTTCGCATGCTAGCAGTTTTGTCTCTGGTTTAGAAATGGGAGATATATTAGCAGATTTACAATTAGACCAAGACGCTATTATAGCAGCTATAGTATATCGTAGCGTACGTGAAAATAAATTATCAATTATAGAGGTTACCACTTTTTTTGGCGAGAATGTCGCAAACCTAGTTAATGGTGTTTTGCGTATGGCCGCTATACCTTTGTTGCGTAACGACACCAATAACGGTGTATTTGGCAAAGAGTCAGAAGAGCAGCTTGAGAAAGTGCGCAAGATGCTTGTATCGATGGTTGATGACGTTCGTATTGCCCTCATTAAGCTTGCAGAGCGAACCTGTGCGATCCGTGCTGTTAAAAATGCTTCTGAAGATTATAAGCGAAAAGTTGCGAAAGAAGTTTCTGATATTTATGCGCCTCTTGCTCATCGCTTAGGTATCGGGCATATAAAATGGGAGCTAGAAGATTTGGCTTTCCGTTACTTAAAACCTGATGAATATAAAAAAATAGCCGGTCTGTTAGATGAAAAACGCTTAACTAGACAAAATTATATCGAAAAAATTGTTGCTGCTTTACATACACAAATTAAGAAAAATGGCTTAAAAGCTGAAGTGTATGGACGCGTAAAGCACATCTATAGCATTTGGTTAAAAATGCAAAGAAAAAATATTAGCTTCTCTGAAGTTTATGATATTCGTGCAGTAAGAATTATGGTGGAAAATACTAAAGATTGTTATGAGCTATTAAGTATTGTTCATACCATGTGGAGAAATATCCCTCATGAGTTTGATGACTATATTGCGGCACCCAAAAAAAATGGTTACCGATCATTACATACCGCAGTAGTTGGTCCAGAAAATAAAGTATTAGAAGTTCAGATATGTTCTAGAGGAATGCATGAAGAAGCTGAATACGGAGTTTGTTCTCATTGGCGTTATAAAGGCATAGATCTAGATTCTTCCCGTAACGATAGCTATGAGCAAAAAATAGAGTGGCTACGCCAAGTGTTAGATTGGCATGAGCATATAAGTGCTAGGCAATTATCAGACGATATGGCTAAGCCGATTGTGCAAAATCGTATTTATGTCTTTACACCAGAGGGCCATATTGTTGATTTACCAAATAAGTCTACACCCTTAGATTTTGCTTATCGTGTACATACATCTATTGGACATCGTTGTCGTGGTGCTAAAGTTAACGGTCGTATTGTACAACTTAATTATAAACTGAAGACATCTGATCAGGTTGAAGTATTAACAGGTAAAGATGAACGACCAAGTAGGAACTGGTTAATTGAAAGTTTAGGATATTTATATTCTGCTCGAGCTCGAGCAAAAGTAAGGCATTGGTTTGGTGCTCAAGCGCGCGAGCAAAATGTTATTGATGGTCGTTCTGTCTTCGATAAAGAATTAAAACGTTTAGGCCTTAATGAAATAAATTTCACTGAACTACTAAGCATACTTAAACTTAAAGAGTTGAATGAATTATATGCAAGTATTGGTTCTGGTGTAATTAGTGTAACCCAAGTTATTAATGCAGCGCAAAAACTTATAGCCCCCATCAGTGAACCTCCCGTTCACATTTCTAAAAAGGTAAGCACTAATAAAGGTGCCGACATATATATTGAAGGTGTTGGTAATTTAATGACAACAATTGCTAGTTGCTGTAATCCAGTACCTGGCGATGATATTAGTGGCTATATTACTCAAGGTAGAGGAGTTTCCATTCATCGTAAGGACTGCAGAAATTTTTTGCAGTTACAAACGGATGAGTCAGAGCGAATTCTAAAAGTTAGTTGGGGCCAAGCGCCACAGGATAAATACTCGGTTGATATTATTGTTGAGGCCTATGATCGCATTGGTCTACTCCGAGATGTAACTATGTTGTTAGATAGTGCGCATATTAATGTAACGGCAATGCAAACAACTTCTAGCCATGAATCTCATACTGTCGATATGACAGTGACGATTGAAATTAAAGACTTTACTCAACTTAGCCGTATTTTAGCTAAATTAAATCAACTTCCAAATATTGCGTCTGCACAAAGAAGGCAATCATGAGTAAATTGAACGCACATTATACAATTGACGACTTGCAATATTTAATGCAACGTCTGCGCGAGCCTAAATATGGTTGCCCTTGGGATCAAGCGCAAAGTTATCAATCTATAGCTTCCTCTACGATCGAAGAAATGTATGAAGTCATTGATGCAATTGAGCAAAATGACCTCAATCAATTGAAAGATGAGCTTGGTGATTTACTCTTTCAAATTATCTTTTATAGCCAACTAGGTAAAGAAGATAATGCTTTTACTTTTACTGACATAACAACAGCGATCACGAATAAATTAATAAACCGGCATCCTCATGTTTTTCCTGACGGGACTCTCGATAGTCGATCTACTGGTTTAGAAAAAGATAGTCTGCAAGCACAAGCCGAGATTAAAAAGTCATGGGAACAAATCAAACAAAAAGAGCGGTTGGCTAAAGGTCAAAAAGGCATCATGGCAGATATACCGCGAGCTTTACCAGCTACAATTCGGGCGGCTAAATTACAAAAGCGTGCCTCGTCAGTGGGTTTTGATTGGCCTAATATCGACGGGGTCTATAAGAAAATAGATGAAGAGGTTGATGAGGTAAAAGGGGCAGTTAGTCATTTACATGCACTACAGGCCGTTAATGGGAAAGTTCTTGATAAAGATCTATCTTTAGCTGGCGAACAGGTTACAGCAGAAATCGGCGATTTACTTTTTAGCGTTATAAACTTAGCAAGGCACTTAAAAGTAGATCCTGAAACAGCACTTAGGCATGCCAATATCAAGTTTGAGCAACGTTTTCATTATCTTGAAAATACTGCGGATAAACATAATACGACTATTCAGGCTCAAACTTCAGCCTCATTAGAGGCTTGGTGGCAAGCATCTAAAAATCAATAAACTAATGTCTAATGTCTTAAGCTTGAGATTTATCAAGTTAGCATGGTATCTTACGCCTCTGTGTGCTTAATTTTATAGTAGAACGAATAATAATAACAATTAAGCTATCTTTAATACCCCGTTTAGCAAAAAAATCGCTATGAACTATTTAGGAGTTATGCGTGCGAATTATTTTATTAGGTGCCCCTGGTGCAGGTAAAGGTACTCAGGCAAAGTATATTATGGGAAAATTTGATATTCCTCAAATATCAACTGGTGATATGTTAAGAGCAGCAGTAAAGGCGGGAACAGAGCTTGGTCTAAAGGCCAAAGATATCATGGCATCAGGTGGTCTAGTATCAGATGATCTAATTATTGGTCTAGTTAAAGAGCGTATTAGTCATGATGATTGTAAAAATGGCTTTTTATTCGATGGCTTTCCCAGAACAATACCTCAAGCAGAGTCTTTAGTTGATGCCGGTATTATTATAGATGACGTTGTTGAAATTCACGTTGATGATGAAGTCATTGTTAATCGTTTAAGTGGTCGTCGAGTTCATTCTGGTTCTGGCCGTATCTATCATGTGACCTATAGTCCACCCAAGAAAGAGGGTGTAGATGATGAAACTGGAGAAACTCTGATTCAGCGTGAAGATGATAAAGAAGAGACCGTGCGTAAACGTCTTCAAGTTTACCATGAGCAAACTGAACCTCTAGTTGCATTTTATAAAATATTAAAAGGTCAGAAGGGCAGTCCTGGACCTAGATTCCTAAAAGTCGATGGCACTGGTAAAGTAGACGAGATTAAAAAACAGTTATTTTCAGCTCTATCTTAAGTTACTAGAGATAAGCTAATCATATAAGCCTCTGTTTTATTGTCAGGGGCTTTTTATATTATAGCTCTTCAACTATGTTATCTTTGCAGTATGCTTACTAATAATCGCTTTATAATAGTAATTAACAATAGCCGCTGCTAAGAGTTGACCTTATGATAAGCCTTGACACAAATAGCCCCTAAAATAGCCCACCTAATGTAAAGATCTCGATACTTATGCCTACTATTCTTGCCATAGACACCTCAACTGATGCTTGTTCGGTTGCACTTTTGACTAATGAAAATAAAGTTACTGAGTCCACGCTTATAGCGCCAAGAGAGCACACGCAACGCATACTTCCAATGGTTGCCAGTCTGCTAAAAGAGCAAGGTATTAAGCTTAAAGATATAGACGCCATTGGCTTTGGATGTGGTCCGGGCTCTTTTACAGGTTTACGTATTTGTATTAGCGTGGCTCAAGGACTTGGCTATGGAGCAGATATTCCCTTAGTGCCAATTTCCAATTTATATGCAATGGCACAGGGCACCTTGCGGCTTTCTTTGGACAATGGTTTGTCTATTAAAGAAGATGATCCCGAGGCCCTTATCTTGCCAATTTTTGATGCACGCATGGATGAAGTTTATTGGTCAGCTTATCGTGTCTTTAAAGAGTCAAATAGCTGGTTTTTGAAAGCAGTAGGGCCTGAGAAAGTCTGCTCTCCTGAGCAGTGCAAAAAAGCAATAACAGATTTCCCTAACTCCGCAATTTATCCCGGTGGCTCAGGATGGGATTATGAACCACTTAAAAGTCTAAATTTAAGCCAAGAAAAGCTATCGCTTTCTAATAGACTTATTTACTCTAGCGCAGTCGATATTGCGCAACTGGCATTGCAAGATTATTTGGCAGGAAAGACAATTAACCCAACAGCTGCAGAACCAACTTATTTGCGTAATGAGATTTCTTGGAAAAAAAGAACTCGTATTCGTAATAATATTTCATGATGATGAAAAAGTGATAAATTTATTATTTAATTATAAAGCACAAAAATTCATTTTTATCTAATTAACTAGAATAAGTCATTGTCATTATGGATACACTTCACATCATTGTTCTAGCTTTAATTCAAGGTATAACTGAATTTTTACCTATTTCTAGTTCTGGACATTTAATACTACCCTCTGGTCTTCTGGGTTGGCCTGATCAGGGATTAGCATTTGATGTTGCTGTTCATGTAGGTACATTGTTAGCTGTACTTACTTATTTTCGACAAACAATTATTGATATTGCTAGTGCTTGGTTAACGGGGTTTTATAAAAGAGAACAAACACCGGACAGTAAGCTCGGATGGTATATTATTTTGGCAACAATTCCTGCAGGGCTTGCGGGCCTAATATTTAACGATATCATTGAAACTCATCTGAGAACGACACTTGTCATTGCATTAACGACTGTATTTTTTGGTTTATTGCTAGGCTGGGCTGATTATATAGGTCAGTTATCAAAAAAGCATGACATCAGACAATTAACTATAAATATTGTATTGATTATTGGCATTGCTCAAGCAATTGCACTGATTCCAGGTACTTCGCGCTCGGGTATAACTATTACCGCCGCTTTATTTTGCGGCCTGCATCGACAAAGTGCCGCGCAATTTTCATTTTTAATATCAATACCTATTATTGCGTTAAGTGGTGGTTACAAAGCTTTGCAGTTACTCGGTGAACCTATAACATATTGGAATGATTTATTTCTTGGTATTACAGTCTCAGCAATAAGTGCATTTATTTGTATTGTCTACTTTATGAAATTTATTAACCGTATTGGTATGATTCCTTTTGTAATTTATCGATTAATTTTAGGGGGCGGCCTATTAATATGGGTCTTTGTTTAAATTTAGATAATTTCCCAAATAAACTCTCGTAAAAATTAATAAAGAAACTAGGTAAGATTATGAATATTTCAAAATTAAATCAAGGTTTACTAAATTTTTTAAATAACTCGCCAACGCCATTTCATGCGGTAGCATCAATGGTAAAAATACTTAAAGATAATAATTTCGAAAAACTTAATGAAAAAGATTCGTGGGCGCTAGAAACTGGCAAGGGCTATTATGTTATTCGTAATGACTCTTCAATTATTGCTTTTCGTTTTTATCCAGACAAAATGCAACAACAAGGTTTAGCAATGCTTGGCGCTCATACGGATAGTCCATGTCTAAAAGTTAAACCTCAACCCGAAATTAAAAGTAATGGGTACTTTCAATTAGGGGTTGAAACCTATGGAGGTGCTTTACTTGCCCCTTGGTTTGATCGCGATTTATCTATTGCAGGACGAGTAATTTATTTGAATGATAATGAAGAAATAAGTTCGACATTAATAAATTTTGAAAAAGCAATTGCGACTATTCCAAGTCTTGCTATACATCTAAATAGAGAAGCCAACACTGCTAATAATATTAATAAACAAACACATCTTCCTCCAGTGTTAATGCAGTTAGATATGACAAAAAATATTAGCTTTCGTGATTTATTAAAAGAAGAGCTAAATAAGCGCAATATTAACGACTGTCAAAAGATTCTTGACTATGAACTAAGCTTTTATGGTACTGAGCCAGCAGCGATTATTGGTTTTAAAAATGAGTTTATTGCAAGCGCCAGATTGGATAATTTATTAAGTTGCTATTTGGGTTTACAAGCCATCATAACGGCGGATGATGAACCAGTATTACTCGTTTGTAATGATCATGAAGAGGTTGGTAGCTCTTCTGCATGTGGTGCACAAGGCCCGATGCTTGAGCAATGTCTACAGCGTATGATTGTAAATACAGAAGAGAGAATACGTATAATTAATCGATCAATGATGATATCGATCGATAACGCCCATGGCATTCATCCTAATTATGCTGAAATGCATGATGAAAATCACGGGCCTTTATTAAATAATGGGCCTGTGATTAAGGTCAATGCCAATCAACGATATGCTACAAACAGCGAAACAAGCAGTTTATTTAAACATGCCTGTAATTTAGCTGCTGTACCCGTTCAAGAGTTTGTGACTCGAAGTGACCTTGGCTGTGGCAGTACAATAGGGCCCATTACAGCCACTGAGATAGGCGTTAAAACACTTGATATTGGTTTACCAACATTCGCAATGCATTCAATTCGAGAACTAGCAGGCGCAAAAGATACTGAGTATTTATTAAAAGTTCTTAATGTATTTTTGACTAATAGTAAAAAAGCTATTAATAGCATTTAGCATTATGCAAAAGTATTTTATAGTCATGCCACTTTATGCCATGCATTCAATTCGAGAACTGGCAGGCGCAAAAGATACTGAGTATTTATTAAAAGTTATTAGGTAGAGCTTATTTTGGATTAAATTTGATCTCAATAATTAGCCCTGATGGCTTTGCGCCCGATAGTTTGATTTTTGCACCATGGGCATCAACTATCCATTTGACAATAGATAAGCCAAGCCCACTTCCATCTTGGCCGGTTTTATCTACCCTCACAAAACGCTTAAATACGTCTTCATAGTTTTCTTCATCAATACCCGAACCAGAATCTTCTATAATAAATGATCCATTAGCTAATAATTGAATAGAGATATAACCGTCTTTTGGCGTATATTTGATAGAATTTTCAATTATATTTTTAAACATTACTAATAATGAATTTTTATCACCATCAACAAAAAAATTTTGTGAAAGGCTTAACGATAAAGTAATATTCTTATAGTTAAATAATTTTTCAAGACTATCTATGGTCTCTGTTAAGCATTCTGATAAATCAATCTCTTTTATTGTAAATTGAGTATTTTGTAATCGGGATAACTGTAATAGCTGATTAACTAAATTACTAGAACGATTAATAGAATCCAATAAATAGCCTATATCTTCATTAACAGGTGAATTTGAATCTATTTGCTTTTGAATTACCTGAGCTTGAGTTTTCATAGCGGCTAGAGGAGTTCTTAATTCATGTGCTGCATGATCAGTAAATTCTTTTTCTCGATTAAAGCTATAGTTTAATCTTTCAAATAAGGCATTTATTGCGCTAATGATAGGTGCTATTTCTTGAGGAAGTTTATCAAAAATCATAGGGCTTAAATCAGCGCTGTTGCGTTGATCAACATTGGCAGATATAGAAAGAACAGTTTCGAAATTCTTTTTGATTGCATGCCATACAACAATTAATACTAGGGGAATAAAAATAAGCGCAGGTACAATCAGAGAAAATATTATGTCAAAAATTAATTCGTAACGAATACTGTAACGTTCAGATGTCTCTACTCTAATGTTATTTTCAACGTCTATAAAAACATAAAATCTCCATTTCTGGCCTTGTAATTGCTGATCTGAAAATCCAGGAGGGGCTTCTAAGTCTTTAAAATTAATTGCTCTATTTGATTGAGTGATTAATTTATTGTTATGCCAACACGCAAGGCAATATTTTTTTCATATTTATGTTTAAGAGCAGACTCATCACCTAAAATTGTAAAGTCATTGTCGGCAGCTTCTTCAATTAGCTCATGCTGCAATAATTGTAGTAATACTTTAGAAAAACTAACTAACTGAGCATCATAAACTTCTTCAATCTCATACCATGCAGACTTGAAAGAAACGCTTAACATAATAATTGTTATAGTTATTAGCGGTAGGCTAATATATAAAAGTAGACGTCTTCGTAACGAGTAATAGTTTGTCATTATTGAATTGAATAACCAATGCCGCGAAGTGTAGTAATAAAATCACGACCTAGTTTACGCCGTAATGCTGCTATGTGCACTTCAATAGTATTACTTTCAATGTGTTCTGATGACCAATCATAAATACTTTCTTCTATTTTCGCTTTACTCACGGGTCTTCCAATATTGCGTATTAAGCAAGCAAATATTGCATTTTCTCGTTGCGATAATGGGATTTTTTTTTCATCAAGTAATAAATAGGCTGTCGCGGGTTCATATTTTATATTTTTATGTATAATTACATTTTCAGTTACCTTTCCACGTCTTAAAAGAGCAGAGCAACGCGCTAGCAATTCATCGAGATCAAAGGGTTTTATAAGGTAATCATCAGCTCCAGCATTCAGTCCTGCCACGCGATATTCGATCGCATCTCTTGCGGTTAATAATAATATGGGTGTTAGCACTTTCTTTTTTCGTAATTCTTCCATTAAGATTAAACCAGATTTACCTGGTAAATTTATATCGAATATAAACAATTCATAATTAATGGCTGTTATAGCAGCTTCTGCTTCTTCAGCTGATGTCACCCAATCAACTGCAAACTGTGTTTTTAACCCTTTTTCTGTTGCTCGGCCTAAGTGTTTATCATCCTCGACCAATAAAATCCGCATAAATATTCCTTAAATTTTTATTTAAGTTTATCAGAAACTCTTGCAAGTGCGGCACGAATTTCTTGCCTTCTACCCTCATCTGCGAGCGCACGGCCTTCTCTAGGCTGAGAAAGTAAGGCTTTTTGTAGATATACTTGGGATTCTCTATATTCTTTTTGCTGATATAAGAAATCACCATAAAAATAATTAGGATCAATACCTGCAGGATTAATTTCTAGTGCCTTTGCAAAATAAGTTTGTGCTTTTTTATTGCTACCAAAAGATACGGGCCATCCCGGTGCTTTATAATAAAGCGAAGCGAGTGATGTGTAAGCTGAACCTGATAATGCATTAGCGTCAACTTCAATAGATTCTAGTAATAAATTCTTAGCTTGTTTTAACATGCCAAGCGATGACAAACCATTGATTACACCTGCATCAGAAGATAGAATTATTGCCTTCCATATTTTTAAATCCACACGCTCAGGATTTTTATCTATTAAGTTCTGAGCATTTTCTTCGAGCTTTTGAAAAGCCTTTATTTTTTCTTCATTTGTCGGAACTTGATAGTTAATCTGAGCCCAGTTATTTTGTAGATATGATACGGGGTCTTCAACACTTTCAGCCTGCGTTAATGGTACTAACCCAATTAACAAAGTGAATATGTAAATAAAGTGCTTTAATTTTTTCATGACAATTCTCCTTTTAATACTTGTTGGGCAATATTCTGTTTTGAAATTAATGCTTTATCTACTATTGATGGCATAAGAGCATTGATATGAATAAAAAATTCTCAGAAAAACCAATATTAACGTTTCTTGTTTTTTTAATGATGGCATCAAGAATAATATTGGCAACTATTTCTGGTGCGTCAACATTAGCGTTAATAAGTTGATTGAATTTAGTTATTTCCTGTGTATTAAAAGCTGTTTTTACTCCGCGTGGTGAAATATGAGAAACGGTTATGCCGCGCTCACTATATTCACGACGGATGCTGTCAGAAAAACCTTTTAGCCCTGCTTTAGTTGCAGAATAAGCAGAAAAAGAAGGGAAGGGTAATGAGCCAAAAACAGAACCAATGTTAACGATATGACCCTTTCCATGTTTTAACATATTTGGCAATACAGCTTGTGTTAATAACATTGGTGCCGTTAGATTGACATTCACAATATCATTAAGTTTTTTAACCGATAATTTTGTGGTGTCACCAAAATACATTAATCCCGCAAGATTAATAAGTATATCGACAGGTTTATTCTTGAGAGTCGCACATAAAGATTCAATATTATTACTATCAGCTAAATCAGCTTGAATAATATTTTCTTCAGGTCTGCGCCCAATGGCAATAACTTCGGCATTACATTGCTTTAATCGCTTTAAAAGATGCTCGCCTATGCCGCCTTGGGCTCCTGTTAAAACAATCGTTTTATGATTAAGCAGCATGAACTATTTCTCTATTATGTGGTAGTGCAGATAATACCTTGGCAAACAATTTAAATGTGTTTTGCGCAACTTCAATAATGGCCTGTTGATCTGCTTTATCTGTAATAGCGTTGACAGTTTTTTCAAAAAATTCCATATGGTTAATATCTAGTTCACCATGAGAGTATAAATAACTAAATGCATTTTTTGGAATACCTAAATTAGATTGAATCGCGTTTGCGCCTTTATTAGCTAGTTGAATCGAAGTGCTCTCTAGCATAAAAACCATACCAAAAAAGCCAACAGGATTTTTACGTCGAATGTAATCATAGTTGTATGCAATTAGCACCTGTGTCTCTAAGTTTGGCCTTGATTGCCGTGCTCTTTCTTTATTGCCTCCAACCGCCTCAATATCATTTAAAATCCATTCTTCATGACCGACTTCTTCGCTTATATATTCAGCCAGTACTTTTTGAAGCGATTGCTTGTCCAACGGTAGTTGTTCGCCCATTGTCATTAAAAAACGCACAGTGTGACTTACATGATGGAAAGCTTCTGTCAAATAAGCAATATATGTCTCTCGACTAATTTTTCCATCTAGTGCATCTACTAGTTGTGGAACAGAGGTTAAGCTTTGTCGGGCTAACGCTGTTTCTTTGGTAAGTGTTTGATAAAAAGTCATAGAATCATCTACCTTAATTGTTAAATATGTAATGGATATTAAAAATTATAATGAGATAAGATAACGTCTCGTCGAGGGCGACCGGTACCTGTTAATTGATTCGTTTCGATCGTAAAAGGCTCAACAAGATGAGTCTGTTTTATTTGTGCATAGTCAGGAAGGTTTTTATTAACGGCGCTAACAATAGCGCTCAAATTGATATCTCTTTTGATTGGGACAATCATAGCGCTCAAAGATGGTTGGCCGTCACCAAAGACTAAGGCTTGACGTATATCTGCGTTCAATAGTAATAATGATTCAATCCATTCAGGCGAAATATTTCTTCCATAGGAGGTGATAAGCACATTTTTTTTACGTCCAGTAATCGATAAATAACCGTCATTATCTATTTCGGCTAAGTCGCCTGTATAAAATTCAGATGGAGTTAAATCGCCAAGATAACCTAAAAATCCTGGATCCTTGATGACTAATTCTCCCTTTATAATTTTTGCAGAAATATGTGGAAGTATCTTGCCAACACTTCCAAGTTTAAAGTGACTGGGTGTGTTTATTGACACAACTGATGAGCACTCGGAAAGTCCGTAGCCTTCAAAAACAGGCAAGCCTAATTTTTTTGCTTGTGTTAATAACTCACTATTTATTTTTGATCCACCTACAGCCATAAATTCGAGAGCAGGTAACGGCCCCAAGGTTATGACCTGTTGTATTAAACTGCGTAGTATTTCTGGAACTAAAATAAGTGAATTAGCATCTACTTTTTTTATGGCTTGGTGAAGCGCACCATAATTTTGTCCAAAGTTTTTAATATCAGTAATATGGATAGTGCAATTGCTCATTAGTGCTGAATATACACCCGCAATATTTTCGAGAAGTACTGCTAACGGTAGTGTGCAAATATGGTGGCCTGAAAAATTAATACCCAGTGTATTAACGAGACTATTAGCCACATCCACCATGGCCTTCTCAGATAAGCAAACACCTTTTGGAGTCCCAGTTGTTCCTGATGTATAAGTAATCTTGGATGTATTTTTAGGTATATTTACATTAGCTTGTACACCTGTTGCATATAAACTGTCGCTATCCTTTATATGAGTGATGCCTGCAGATTTTATGGCATGATAGCACTGTTTAGAGGTAAAAAAGCTAGGTAGTGGAATACAAATAGTATTAATTTGCAAAGCTGCAAGATCCCATAAAACCCAATCCACACAGTTGTTCATCGCTAAGCCAAGTATCTCTACATTCTCTAATGCGACACTACGCTTATTAATTTCACTTTTTAAATCTTTATAGCTAACCGATTGTCTTTCATCTTGAAGTGCAATTTTTTCGGATGAAAAATCAATCAGCTGTAATAAAATAGATGTTTGAGATATCGACATAGCTTAAAAACCACCCGCCAACATTTTATTGGATGAAGAGATAAATTTTGCTTCTGAATAACATTGTAGTTTTTGATAGCTCTCATGAATCGAGCCTACTAAAACGTGTGGATCAGATTCATAATAGCTTCCCCAGTTTTCCTCTTTTTTATTTAATAAGCTTGGGTTGGCTGAGGCTAGTATCTTTGGGTTTAGACCAAGCATCGTAAATCTTTTCTGTAAAGAACTTGTGCCGGTTAAAACAGCTTTACTATAACCTTGGTAAGATAAGAAAGCCGATAAGGCGATAAATAAGTAAAGTGAGGCACCATTTTCATTTGATGCGAGATTACCTATTTCAACAATATGGCTTCTTGGGGTATTAATGGTTTGTTCGATATTTTTATCAAGATATTGTTCTAAAAACAAAGGCTCGTCACTTGCATAACGAATACCAACAGCTGCAAGGATATTATCTTCGGTGTCGGTTAGGCTAATGAGGTGAGGATAGTTCACATCAATACTTGCGTTATAGTAATCTTGATAAATAGCTGAGATGTAGTTAGCAATAGATGCTTTCTTTATCTCATCATGACCAACAATATTTATAGTCTCTGCCGAGGGCTTTAAATTTGGCAGCCATTGGGTACGTTTTAAGGATAATTTACCTATATAAATATTGTCGTGCTGATAGTTTATGCTTTGCATGGCTCATCTCTATGCAGTTTGTATGCATAGATAATAAGGTGTCAACCTGAAGTAAACCTTAAAACAAACAAATAGTTTAAAATATTTAATATACAGTAGAGTGATTTAATCGAGACGATTTTTGGCCTTCTCTTAACAAGCCAATAGAAGGCTAAGTCGGTAACTAGACTTTCAGATTATAAGTAAAAGGTACCATTTTATTGTGAATATCAAAAAACATAATATTGATGCAAAAGTGGCGTTAGGTGATCAAGTTAATAGCCTTCAAGCTTTTAGGCAAGCCTACAAAAATGCAAGCTATCCCAGTGAGCACAATAGAAAGTCTTCGTTAAAACAACTAAAACAATCACTTATCAAAAACGAGTAGAGCATCTATGAAGCGTTGAATAGTGATTATGGGCATAGAAGTGAATTTGATACTTTGTTCGGGGAGTTGATTCCCACTATTGCTCATATTAACTATACGTTAAAACGTTTAAAGCGTTGGATGAAGCCTTCTAGGCGACACAGTAATTTACTCTTATTTCCCTCAAGTGTAAAAGTTCATTATCAACCATTAGGACTAATAGGCGTTATTGTGCCTTGGAATTATCCCGTTTATTTATCATTAGCGCCTATTGTTACTGCCTTGGCCGCAGGTAACAAAGTCATGGTAAAAATGAGAGAGTATACCCCCACAACCAATCTTGTCATAAAAAATATACTTGCTTGTGTTGCCAATGATGTCGTTATTATTGAAGGCGAAAGTAAAATAAGTGCTGCCTTCTCTGAATTACCCTTTGATCATCTATTATTTACAGGTTCGACTGAAGTAGGTAAGCACATTGCTCGAGCTGCGGCTGATAACCTTACCCCTATAACCCTTGAGCTCGGAGGAAAATCGCCATTAATCATTGATGCTTGTGCCAACATAAAGACTGCCGTTGATGCGACTATATTAGGTAAGGCGATGAATGCCGGCCAGATATGTGTTGCTCCCGATTACATTCTGCTACCGGCAGATAAGCGGCAAGAATTTATTAATGAGTTTGCATCGCGATACCTAGATTATTTCAAAACTTCAGTCGATGGAGCAAGTTCTAGCCATTCGCTCACACAGATAATCGATAATAAACACCTCAAGCGCTTAACGGCATATATTGACGACGCTATCGAAAAAGGCGCGGTTATTCATAGAGTTCAAGATGATGCAGCGGATTCTCCTGCCAAGCTTATGCAGCCAATATTGATGACGAATGTTACCGCTGATATGGCGGTTATGAAAAATGAAATTTTCGGCACAATACTAGCTATTATTAGCTATGAAAATATTGATGAAGCGATTGCCTTTGTAAATGACCGGCCGCGTCCGTTAGCGCTTTATATGATGTCTAAAAACGCTGTAAATATTAAAAAAATACTTTATCAAACTCATAGCGGGGGAGTATGCATTAACGATACGTTAATGCATATTGTTGCTGAGGATGCTCCCTTTGGCGGAATAGGGCAATCGGGGATGTGACACTATCATGGCGTAGAGGGTTTTAGAGCATTTTCTAAGGCAAAAACAGTGATAACGTCAGTTGCGTTTTTACCTAAAAATAAAATTATACTTAAATATCGCGACAAAATTTCACTAATCTTAAAATCAATTTATTTTAAATAAAAATGATTTAAATCAATAATTTGTGGGCTATTATTAAAGTATTATCTATTCATTATTATGCATAATTTCGCTATTTTTTGTTATTTGATGGATCTCGTGCTTGCTTGCATCAATTGCTCGAACGTTGCCGCAGCTGCTTCGAGAGCGCCTTCTAAGTATCCACCAAACCTTGGGGCTGCCTCCGTAGAACTAAGAATAATATCGCCATCCCATATATGTTTAAGCGATCGAGGCAGGCCATAGTCGGGATGTTGGTTTAGAGGGGCTTGGTCTAATGGTGTTGCAGTCTCGGGTTCAAAAGCCCAATCTTGTATAGCAATATCGAGAGGTATTTTGGCCTGTTCTCCAAATAACCTCACTAATTGATCGAGAGTTGCGTCAATTAGCATTTGTCGATTATTTGCTCTCACATGAGCAGGAATCCCCATAAAACCAAATAATGCATAAGGTCCATTCTTTTGAGTAAGATGGTCTTCAGGAGAAGCATCATGAATTTCAACCAATGGCCCGCGTCGGCTCATGGCATCCCCAGACAAACCATCATTGCGCCAAAAAGCCTCTTTGTAAATGGCAACTACTTTTGCATGCCCTGCCATCCATGTTGGAATATTTTGCATTGATGAGATAACCTCAGCGGATAATTTAGGTTTAAAACTCAAAATTTCTGCTGCAACACGAGGCGGCAGGGCAAGTACAACTTTTTGGCTTTCTATAATACTTGTTGCACCGTTCGCGTCTGAGATATGAGTTTTTATGGCAGCGTCAACGCGCTCAATAACAGTAGCTCGGCAGCCAAGAGTCAGGCGTTCAGCGGTTAAGCGCTGTTGAATCTCCTCTATCAACATTTGCATGCTACCTTTTAGACGATAAGAACCTTGCATAGATGCATATCCACGTCCTCGTTGAGCCTTGCCGCTTACATCTTCAAACATTATCTCTCCCAGAGAATATTGTTCAAAAGCTTGTAAGCCTAATTGATTAATAACATCTGCGATACGCGGTTGACCCGGCCAAAACCAAGAAGGTCCCATATCAAAGCTTGCCGATATTTGATTTGCGGAGCCTTTATGTGCATGAATACGGCCACCAAATCTATCTCTTGCCTCTATTAATTGATAATCGATACCTTGCTTCTCTAACTGCCAAGCTAAAGATAGGCCAGCTAAACCACCACCAATAATTAAAATATGTGTTTTCATTAAAAGTTTTCACTAGGCGGGCGTAAATCTAATTCATGTGTCCATGTTGATGCTGGTTGATGGCAAAGGTTCCAATATACTTCGGCAATATCATCTGGTTTCATCATTCTTGTAGGTTTCATGTTATGTAAGCTGCGGCTATTAGCAGTATCAATAATGCCATCAAGTATTGTGTGCACAACATGAATTCCGGCAGACTGATATTCGCGCGCTAAAGATTGAGTAAGACCTCTTAGAGCAAACTTTGCAGACGCAAAGGCAGAAAACTTAGCCCCACCACGCAAGCTTGCGGTTGCACCCGACACAATAAAAGTGCCGCCACCATTACTTGCCATAGGCTCCATTAACGATTGAGATAAATTAAAAGCTGATAAAACCATTGATCGCCAAGAATCTTCAAAATCTGACGATGTTGTTTTACCCAATGGTTTTATAACAAGATGTGCTGCATTATGAATGACTATTTTGGGTGCGCCATATTCTTCAATTAAAGCCTGTAAGGCAGTATGCGTTTGTTGTTCACTGCTTAAATCAACCGCTTTGAATTCGACATTCGAGCGCTTATTAAATATTGAGTTATGGGGTTGTGATCGGCTCAATCCAATAACTTTAAAACCTCCAGCTTCAAAACGTTTCATTAAAGTCTGCCCTAAGCCAGGACCTGCGCCTGCAATAATAGCTAAAGGAGCGGTTTTAGTCATAAATCACCTAGGCTTTTTGTTGGTTACAAAACAAGTTATCTACCTGTAGGTAGTGTAATAAAATTAATGAAATATTTAAATAAATAATATATCTTCAATATTTTGGGTGTCTTTGTTTTTAATGGTTGATGTTAATAAAATATATATTATTCAATAATTTATAATTAAATATTAATGTTAATACTATTATAAATATGTAAGGTTTTATCCCTTCATTATAGTTTTTAACTGATTTTCTTAACGGGTGTATTGTGGAGCAGGTAGTTAACAGCATGTCACGATTGACAAGAAATTGCCCCTCTGTATTATGATTGTCTATCGTAAGATAGGTAAGCGGCATGGGCGAGTGTACTAGCCGTCGTGCACATTTAACATCTAGATTATGATTGGTTTTTAGCGTTACGGCTATCTAAAGTTAAGTAAGCGTTTATCAATATGTTGATGAATATTCACTTTAATTGCATTTAAGGAGTAAATTATGAAAATTAACGCCGACTTTGATCAGCGTGTCGTAGTTCATTCCGAGAAAATGGAATGGTTAGATTCTCCAATGCCGGGGGTATCGAGGCGACCCCTTGATAGAGTGGGGACTGAAGTTGCCCGCGCAACATCAATTGTACGCTATGCGCCTAAAAGCAAGTTCTCACCTCATATTCATACCGGTGGCGAGGAGTTCATTGTGCTCGATGGTGTTTTTCAAGATGAAAGCGGTGATTTTCCCGTTGGTTCTTATGTTCGTAATCCCCCCGAATCAAAGCATCAGCCAAGCTCTGATCTTGGCTGTATAATTTTTGTAAAATTGTGGCAGTTTGATCCAAAGGATCGAATTCACGTGCGTTTAAATAGCCGATTTATGAAAGCAGTTCCAGATAAAAAATTATCAGGTATATCAGTAACATCATTATATAAAGATGACGTTGAAGAAGTGGCAAATTTTGATTTTGAGCCTTATGCAAGCCTTCATATGATGGCCAAAGATGGGGCTGAAATATTTGTGTTAAGTGGTGAGTTGACAGAGTGTTCAGATATGTTAGTTAAGCATAGTTGGTTGCGCATGCCTGTTGGCGGCATGCTTGATATCAAAGCAGGTGCTGCGGGTGCAAAAATTTGGATCAAACAGGGACATCTGCGTCGAGTTGACTCAGAGATATATCGAGTTCAAAGCTTCCAATCGCCTATTTATCAGCCTTAAAGCCCGATTCCGTGGGGCTAATTTTTTACAGAATTGAAGCTTATCTACTACGAAAAAATACTTCCATATTGGTAAATCTATCTCTGTCCAGAGCCATTGTGTTGGTGAGTTGTTAAAGGATACAGTTGCTTAAAAAATATCTATTTCAGCGTTAAAATAATCTCGTAGATTGAAGAAATAAATATAATTTAATCTATATAAATCATTGGTTTATTTTAATATATTAAAGTGATTTTTAGATAGGTATTGCTGTGTAACAAGTGATTCCCACTATCCTAAAGGTGATATTAAATTCAAGGCTTTGATGTTTTAAAAGGCTTAACAATTTATTAATTAACGATAAATATCACCACATTTTTTTATTGCTCTAAGACTGTCCTAAGTATAGGTATTAAAGCTACACACAAAGTCGTATGTACAAAAACTATAATAAGTAGCACAATTATTGTATACAATATTTGCACTATTGGTTATTGCCCTATAAAATTGTGCCCAAATTAAACGGCTGAAATATAAATTATTAGCTTATGTATATTTAATTTATTAGTCTGAATGCTATGTTGTACAAAAATTAAGCTAAACAAAAAAAAGAACTAATGCTTGAATTTACAAATAATAAAATATTATCAGCATATATGAAGAACTTGAAACTTCAATTCTATTTTCAAGTTGTGTTTATTTTATATAAGGCAAGCCATGAGCGATAAACCGACAATTTTGGTTGCAAGACAACTTCCCGAAGCGGTTGAAAAGCGTCTAGCTCGTGACTATGACGCACGCCTAAATTCTTCTGATAAAATATATAGTACCGATGAGCTTATTGAGCTTGCTCAAGGAGCCTTTGCAATTATCCCTTGCCACACAGAAAACTTAAAAGCTGAAGTAATTGCTCGACTACCCGATAGCGTTAAGGCAATTTGCTGCTTCTCCGTTGGCTATGACCATGTCGATATCGATGCTGCTAAACGCCGAGGCATAACAGTTACCAACACACCAGAAGTGTTAAGTGAAGCTACTGCTGAAATTGCAATGTTGTTGATGCTCGGTGCCGCTAGGCGTGGTTATGAAGCCCAGCAGCAGATACGAACAGATACGTGGACCGATTGGACAGCCGCACATGACCTAGGAATACAGGTGTCTAATAAGCGTCTCGGTATTTTAGGAATGGGCCGAGTTGGACTTTTTATGGCTCAGTTTGCCCGCGGTTTTGGTATGGAAATACATTATCACAGCAGAAATAGACTTGATTCTGCAACTGAACAGGGTGCTATTTATCACGATAATGCTGAAGATTTATTTCACCATAGCGATATTTTATCGATACATTGCCCGGCAACTCCTGCAACCCATCACTTTTTGAATGCTGATAGAATCAAGCTTTTGCCAGACAATGCCATTGTTGTAAATACATCTCGTGGGGCAATAATTGATGACGATGCCCTTATAGACGCTTTACAATCGGGCAAATTATTTGCAGCGGGGCTTGACGTTTTTAATAATGAGCCTAATATTGATCCCCGTTACAAATCATTAATCAATACTTTTTTGTTGCCGCATGTAGGTAGTGCAACAATAGAGACTCGCGATGCCATGGGCTTTAGGGCTTTAGATAATCTCGATGCAATAGTCGCAGGCCAAAAGCCGCAAGATCAACTTGTATAAACGTTAAAAATATAGCGTGTAATAATAATAATAAGTTTTATGTTCCGATAATGAGCCAAACACAAACGAATCAAACACAATGAGATACTTATATTAAATAATTAGTATTAAAACCGTTTTGATAAAATCATCCTATCAAGAAGATGATGAGATAAAAGAAGTTATTAAAAAAGTAAATCACCATTAAAATAGAGAGGAAAAATAATGTCTGATAACAATAAAAAAGAAGTCTCAAGTCGACGTAAGTTTCTTAAAGGTGGCGCTATAGCTGCTGCTGGAGCGTCTGCTGTTGGCTTTCCAATGATTTCATCTGCACAAGCACCTGTTGTACTTAAGCTACAGGGCGCATGGGGCGGCGGTATATTTAAAGAGTACGCAGTTGATTATGTAACTCGTGTTAACGAAATGTCTGGTGGATCGCTTAAAATCGATTATTTAGATGTTGGCGCAGTTGTAAAAACTTCTGAAATGCAAACTGCTGTAAGTAAAGGCGTTATCGATGGAGCGCATTTGGTAACAGCTTATTGGTACAGTAAAAATGCTGCGGCATCACTATTTGGTACTGGCCCATGCTGGGGTTGGACTGCTAACCAGTTGTTAGGTTGGATTCATTATGGTGGTGGTCAAGAACTATATGATGACTTGATGACTAATATTTTACAATTAGACATCGTTGGTTTCTTCTCTGGCCCAATGCCAGCTCAGCCATTAGGTTGGTTCCGTAAAGAAGTTAACACCGTTGCAGATATGCAAGGTCTAAAATACCGTACGGTTGGTCTTGCTGCTAACGTTATGCAAGAAATGGGAATGTCTGTTGTTCAGCTACCTGGTGGTGAAATTCAGCCAGCAATGGAGCGTGGCTTAATTGACGCTGCTGAGTTTAACAACCCAACATCTGATAAAGATTTTGGTATGCAAGATGTTGCTAAAAACTACTACCTAGCTAGCTTCCACCAATCACAGGAATCTTTTGAAATTATCTTCAACAAAGAGACCTATAACGGCCTTTCAGATCAGCATAAAGCTATTCTTAAGTATGCTGCAGAAGCTGCTTCAGCAGATATGTCTTGGAAAGCTCAAGATCGTTACTCTAAAGATCTAGAAGTGTTGAAGAAAGAGCATGGTGTAACAGTACGTCGTACATCTGATGAAATTATGGATGCTCAGCTTAAAGCTTGGGATAAAGTAATGCCTCAGTTTATGAAAGACCCTTACTTTGCTAAAGTTGTTGCATCTCAACAAGCATGGATGAAGCGTGTTGGTGCGTTTGAGTTAACTAATGCTCCTGATTACGAAGGTGCATATAACCACTATTTTAAGTAAGTTTACTGCGTATTAACTTACGCTAAGCTATAAAATAGTAAGTATAAAAGAGGCGGTACATTCTTGTACCGCTTTCTTTTGTTACTTAAGGTGTGAGTTCTATGCTCATATAATTTTTTTCTTCCTGAAGTAATTATTATGAATCCTTTTCTATATATTGTTGATAGCCTCAGTGCTTGGATGGGCAAGATGTTCGCCTGGACCATTGTGTTGTTAACCCTCGCAACTGTTTTCGAAGTTTTCGTGCGCTACGTCCTTAACTCTCCTACATCTTGGGCATTTGATATGGCCGTACAAATGTACGGGACACTATTTATGATGGCCGGTGCTTACACATTGTCGCGCGATGGGCATGTTCGTGGAGACGTTATTCACCGTTTATTACCTATCAAATACCGTGCCGGTATTGATCTTACTTTATATATCATTTTCCTAATGCCTGGTTGTATTGCGCTAGTTTGGTATGGTTATGAATTTGCTGCAGATTCTTGGCGTTATAAAGAAGTAAGTTGGAGTAGCCCAGCAAGGGTACAAATTTATTTCTTCAAAACTATTATTCCAATTGCTGGATTTTTAGTACTGCTTCAGGGTATAGCAGAAGCTTATCGATGCGTTATCTGTATAAAAACAGGCGCATGGCCAGCACGCCTAGCAGATGTAGAAGAAACAGAAACTATGGCATTAAAAACTAATCAAAATAAAGACGAAATTGGAGAGTTAGCCAAATGACGGATCCACAAATTGCAATAATGATGCTGATATTATTTATCGGTATCGTCTTACTTGGGTTTCCAATCGCATTTACTCTCGTCGCTATGGGTATTGGCTTTGGCTATTATGCTTATGCAAAAGCTGATTGGATGACTAATATATTCGACAATCGAATATTTGATTTATTTGTTCAAAATACATTCTCGGTGATGTCGAACGATGTTCTGGTGGCGATACCACTCTTCTTGTTTATGGGTTATATCGTTGAGCGAGCAAATATTATCGATAGATTATTTGTAAGCATTCAAATGGCTACCCGTCATGTTCCGGGATCAATGGCAATTGCTGCCCTAACTACTTGTGCATTGTTCGCTACGGCTACGGGTATTGTTGGTGCTGTTGTTACCCTGATGGGTCTACTGGCTTTGCCGGCTATGCTTAACGCAGGCTATGATAAAAGACTTGCAGCAGGTGTTATTTGTGCGGGTGGCACTTTAGGAATATTGATACCTCCAAGTATTATGCTGATTGTTTATGCCGCAATTGCTCAAGTATCACCGGTTCGTTTATATGCTGCAGCGCTATTCCCAGGAATAATGCTAGCTAGTATGTATATGGTGTATGTGATTATAAGAGCGCTAATTAATCCAAGCCTAGCCCCTAAGCCTAAGCAAGAAGATGTACCTCCTTTTGGTACAATTGTTTTAAGTTTAATTACTTCATTCTTACCATTGTTTGTGTTGATCATGTCTGTACTCGGATCTATTCTTATGGGTATCGCAACTCCCGCAGAAGCAGCCGGTGTGGGTTCATTTGGTGGTCTTTTATTAGCCGCACTTTATCGCTCTTTAAGTTGGACGCGTCTCAAAGAAGCTGTCTTTTTAACAGCCCGAACATCTGCTATGGTTTGTTGGTTGTTCGTGGGCTCGTGGACTTTTGCCTCGGTTTTTTCTTATCTTGGTGGACACCACTTAATCGAGACTTGGATTATAGGTTTAGGTGTTGGTGCAATTGGCTTCTTGATTATCGCTCAGCTGATTATCTTCTTCTTAGGATGGCCATTAGAGTGGAGTGAGATTATTATTATCTTCGTTCCTATTTTCTTACCACTGTTAAGTGTCTTTGGTATTGACCCTCTATTTTTTGGTGTGTTGGTGGCGCTTAACTTACAAACCTCCTTCTTGACACCGCCCATGGCCATGTCCGCCTATTATCTAAAGGGCGTTGCTAAAGGTAGGGTAGAGTTAATGGAGATATTCGCCGGTATCATGCCTTATCTTGCTATCGTTATATTTGCAATGTTCCTACTTTATCAGTTCCCAGGCATTGCTCTATGGTTACCAGTCGCACTATTCGGCTAAGTGATTAAGTAACTTGCTACTACTAGGTCTGTTATTCAGGCAGGCCTGGTAGTTTTAATTTTCCATTTATAAGCATCCATTTTTGAATACATTTGATATATTCATATAGTATTTAATAACAGTAGAATTTATTTTTATGAAATTGCTTGAACTAAGTGCAAGCGCTGCAGTTGCAGCGATCGATGCAGGACAAACGACTTCTGAGGAATTAGTAAAAGCCTATATTGGTCAAATTAATGCTTATGAAGAATCAGTGGGCGCTTGGGCGCACTTTGATGTTGATCAAGCTCTAGCGCAAGCTATAGAAGCTGACAAATTAAGAAAATCCGGTCGTAAAACTGGGCCACTTCAGGGTATTCCTATTGGCGTTAAAGATGTGTTTGATACGCATGACTACCCAACTGAAGATGGCACTATCATTCACAAAGGTCGCACACCTGCCTATGATGCAGGAGCCGTTGAGTTTTTGCGTAAAGCTGGTGCAATTGTTATGGGTAAAACAGTGTCTACTGAATATGCCTATTACTCGCCAGGTAAAACTAAGAACCCGTTAGATCCTAAAAGAACTCCAGGCGGTTCTTCGAGCGGCTCTGCCGCAGCCGTTGCTGCCAATATGGTGCCTTTGGCCCTAGGCACGCAAACTAATGGATCAGTTATTAGGCCCGCTTCTTTTTGTGGGGTAGTTGGCTACAAGCCAACCTATGGCTCGATTTCTAGACATCGAACTTTGCTGCAATCGCTAGCGCTTGATCAGGTGGGTATATTTGCACGTGATATAGGAGATGCAGCGTTAATGGCAGAAGCATTGATGCAATATGATCCACGCGATCCAGCCATGAAAACACGCATGGCCCCTAATCTTTTAGAAATAATAAAAGCTGGACCTTTGGTGCCTCCAAAACTTGCTTTTGTTAAAACGCCAGCCTGGGATCAGGCTGATAGTGATGTACATGAGGGTTTTACAGAGTTAGTTAGTTTTTTAGGTGATTCTGTCGAAGAAATAGACTTAACCCATTTGCTGGAAGATGTTTATAAATGGCATAAAATCATTATGGAAACGGACATCGCCAAAAATTTCAAGAAAGATTATAATACTTCCAAAGATGCTATGAGCTCTGTCTTGTGTGAATTGATTGAACGTGGTAATTCATACCTAGCTGTAGACTATAATGAGGCTTTTGAACATATTAAGGCGCTTAATACGGCTATGGATGAGATACTCTCAGAATATGATGCAATATTAACACCTGCTACACTAGGTGAAGCTCCGCTTGGTTTAGAGTCAACAGGTAGCCCTATATTTTGTACTCCTTGGACATTTTGTGGTATGCCTTGCGTTACCTTACCCTTGCTTCAAGGAAGGAACAATATGCCCATAGGCGTGCAACTTGTTTCTGAGCGCGGTGATGACGCAAGATTACTAAGAACAGCAGACTGGCTTACTAATTTAGTAACAAACGAATAATATTTAATTTAATTCATAACGTAAAATTTAAAAATAATTAGAGGTTAAACATGATTAATAAAATATGTGGCGCTCTTGCCCTCACTTTACTTTCAGCTTTTTTAATCGGATTAGCGTATTCTATTTGGGATAATACAGGCTCAATTGCTTTTCCTCTGATGACAGCTTTTGTTTTATTATTAGCGTATAAAAGTGCTTATGATGAATTTACTGGTGAAGGAAGTAGCGCCTAAAGTTTTTAATAAGAAAGTTAATATTTTCAGATACAAAACATTACCATAATCAATAGTGGTTATGGTTTTGATATAATAGCGCTTAAATACTAGATGATTAATACATTTTGCATTATAGCCAACAGAAGTTTAAGCGACGATATACGTTAAGTAATATGTTTGTGGTTTATTAAAGGCTTACATAAACTAAAAAACCGAATAGTTAACTATTCGGTTTTTTTTTGCTACAAATAAAGTTATTTATTCGACACTAAAAGTATATAAAGAACTAATCTCTTTTTAAGACAATCCGGTAGTGTGCTTTCCCTTCTCGCAGTTTCTCAATGGCTTCGTTAATTTGATCGAATGTAAAGTATTCTGCAATAGGTTCAACTTTATGCTGTGCCGCAAAGTCTAGCATTTGTTTTATTGTGCCAGGACTTCCAACGGGAGAACCTGAAATTGAGCGCTGCCCGCCAATTAAAGAAAATACGCCTATATCTAAAGGCTCTAATGTTGCACCCACAAAATGTAGGCGGCCTTTAGGTGCTAACGTAGATAGATAGCCATTCCAATCAAGTTTTGCATTAACGGTAGAAATAATAAAATCGAAATAACCGGCTGCAGCTTCTAATTCATCAGCATTTTTGCTATCCAAAACTTTGTGTGCTCCCATCTCAAGAGCTTCTGCTTTTTTACTCTCGCTTGAGGTAAATGCGGTAACTTCGCAACCCCATGCATTTAAAAATTGTAAGGCAATGTGACCGAGGCCACCAATACCAATCACGCCAACTTTATCTGTTGGCTTTACATCAAACTGCACAAGTGGATTGAAAACAGTAATGCCACCACAAAATAAAGGGCCGGCAGAATCTGGATTTAAGCCTTCGGGTAATGCAACTACAGAGCTTGCTTGGGCGCGAACTTGTTCTGCAAAGCCACCGTGATGACCACCGATAGTAGGCTGAGCATTAGAGCATAAATTTTGATCGCCAGACTGGCAAGATTTACAGGTATTACAATAGCCTGAGTGCCAGCCTAAACCAACACGTTGACCAACATGAACATTTTTAACGTCATCACCAATTGCGTTAATAGTTCCAATAACTTCGTGACCACCTACAAATGGGTATCGAGTAAATCCCCAATCATTATCAAGCATGCTAAGGTCACTGTGACAAATGCCGCAGGATTCGACATTTATTTCTACTTCTGTTTTTTCTAGCGAGCCGGGCTCGTATTCAAAAGGCTCTAGTTTTGCGCCAGGGCTCATAGCTGCATAGGCTTTTATCATTGTCTTCTCCAGTGTATGTCAATTTTATTTCTTGGGGATGTTTCAACTTAAAATTGCGATTGACCTAAAAGATATTATAAATTATTCGCGTGCGTAGGAAGAATAAAATGTATGGCAATTATTAAGCGTAAAAAAATCTATTATTCTATAAGAGCAAAAACTTTGAAGTTTTTCTTTATCAACAATTGATTCTCTCTTTGTAGTTAGTAAGTTGTACCAAAATAATAATTTTCAATAGTAAGATCCAAATATTCAAGATTAATCTTTATTTTGTATTGGTTGCAAGTTGATTATTTACAGTGAAGCTTTTTTAAAGCGCATACAATAGCGCGATATGTATTCTTTCTTGCCTTTTAAAAAATAATTATTACTACTGATTCAGCGGCTAATTATTTGTCTTATTTTGCAGGCCGTAGACAAAGCCTAGAATCTATAAGCTCATAATCATAAAACACTATCCCAGAGGTCTGCTAATGCTCAAATACTTGCTAATAAAGCGACTGGCAGCCGGGGCAATAAAATATAGGTCGCCCTCCAAGATTGTTTCTCTCAATAATACTATTACATTCATAACACACTTGTCCGGCCCGACCATACACACTAAACCTATATTTTTCCTTTTCAACAATTCCATTAGCTTTTAGTCGTTTTACGAGCTTTGGCGGGTTAGTGATTCCCTGTGTTTTATATGATTGCGTAGTTATTTTTAGGATATTACTTGCTAGCCCTATTAGCATGTCAAGACTACATTTAGATGCTTTGCTTTTTGGATGTAATTTAGAAAAGAATAAAATTTCGGCACAAAGATAAGTGCCTAGACCCGCCAAAAACCGTTGGTCCAACAAAAGTGCCGCTAATTGTCTGCGTGAAAAAGCCGGTGATAATAATCTAGCGACAATGGTGTCAATATCGGGCTGTTGCGACAAAATATCGGGTCCAAGCTTCGCTAAGAAGGGATGCTTATTGATTTCAGATTTTTGAAGCACATTGATATCAGATGCGCTGTATAGCAATGCTGCTTTTTCATTGGTCTCGATGGTTAAGCGCAATTGTCGATTTGTCTCAGGTAGTATGCCTTTTTTTCTTATCAGCCATCTGCCATACAATTGATTATGAGAATAGATAATCCATTGATCGTCAAAGTAGGTTAGCATTGCCTTCCCCCTTGTTTCTATCGAGGTGACAACTAGACCAGAAAGAATTTTTTCAAATTGATGCAAATGGTCAAAAGCAAACTCAACACGGTTAATCTCCTGTTGTACTAATACCTTAGCTATTTTATCTGCCGCTAAACGTATTTCGGGACCCTCTGGCATATAAAATCCTCTTAGATAAACCTACAAGTATCATCGCTGTGCAATAACAATGAATATTACGGGTTAAAGAACTATATGGATGATACATTGCCCATATCAATAAGAGGAATGAATACTTCTTTACGATTCACAAAAAACACATAAAAATAATTAAGTTCATCAATTATATTTAATCGTTAAGAACAATATTTAAATAAAAATAACAGATATTAACTTAAATATATCTTACCAATTTTTTGCAACTTATTGCTTAAGGTATTTTTATTTAAGTTAAATAACTATTGGGTATCTGTCTACTTAAAATTACCATAATAAATATGTCACCAAAAAAATAATTGATATATATTCCCATCAGACTAATAATAATTTACAGATATTAAGTAATTTTTTGTGTAATAGACTGCCAAGTGGCTTGATAATATCGTGAGATATTTTTTGTTGTTGAATCTAATTGAAACAGATATAGCCATTCATTATCAATTAACTGCGCCACGGCTTCGTGCTTACTAATAATGTTTTCTATTGCTGTTTGTGGCGCAGCAATGTAGACATTTAATCTCAGTGGGGTGTGTCGCCATTGTTGTCCGTCGTGTAAAGATTGCATCGATAATCCAATGCGTAAATCGCCACCATTGCCTTCAAATACAGCAAGGTGATCACCAACGACATTGTGCAATAATTTATTACCAGAGCCGTATATTCGATTATCGGTTACAGAGGAAAAATATTGTAAATTAATCCAGTTTGTGACAATCATTGGCGCTGTCATTATTAGCTCTAATACCGAAAAATCTTGATCAGTATGGTAATCATAATCGTTGAGAAAAGAACGTCCCTCTAGATTTATCTCGCGTGTAAGCTTTCGTGGTGCAACAATAAATGCAGCGTTATTAGTTAAGCCCCACTCGGGTCTAACTTGTGACCAGTCGCTGCTGCGCTGCTGATATTGACTTGATAAATCGATATCTGGATTTAGCCCTAATGATAACGCGCGCCTACTTTGAGCATATTTAGTCGCATCTATTAACCATTGTCGCCAAGGCTCGTTAGCGTGATCACCAAAGCATTTTATATCATCGGTTGTGGTGTTATGGAGTCCTGCGACAAAGCGAGTATGTTCAGGAATTTCAAATCCCTTAGAATGTAATTTATGCCTAATATTATTATCATTAAGCAGTTGTGCAAGCACCTTAACATTCACTTCTCCACTTTGACCTCCACAAGCGCCACAATCTAAGCTCGCGGCTTGTGGGTTATTGGCGCTACAACTTCCATGTCCTAGTAAAAGTACAATCGGCGCAAAGCGCTTACTTAGACCTAAATTTTTAAGAATACTTGCCGCCAACTCTGTTTTTTCATCTAGGTTAAGTATGCAGCCATTTCGACTGAGTTCGAAGGTACGGTTATCGCACAAGTCATTGATAGCGTGTTTAGGTTTTGATGGCCAGAAGCTATTTTTTATTAGCTCACCAGCTTTTAAAAATCCTAGCATTTCAACCATACCTAAGCTTGCAGGTGCAGAGTTGAAAACATTTTTTTGACAGTCAGCAAAGTGCAGCTGTTGCGAATTAGCTTGCGTGAGTGCCTCGCGGTCATTTTGTTTGGCTTGTATTGCGGGTGTTAGCAGTCCGGGTAATTGGGCGCGTCGATAGTGACTATCACTTAGTGTATATTCTATCGGTAAACCAAAAAAACCAGCAAAACCTAATGTTTCTATATCGGGGTGTTGCGTCTCTAGTGCGCGTCTCATTGGCTCTGAGCGCACATCGATACAGAATGCTGCTTGCATAACGGGTGTATTTTTAGGGGCTTCAAGATTCGTTGAATGCAGTTGTGAGTTTAGTTGAGAATTTAACTGAGATTGATAACTTAACTCTAGTGCTTTATGCCATACCCATAACATTTTTTGCTGTTGAAGATGCTGTTGTTTATAGAACGGTAAGTTATCGAATTGACTTAAAAAATGAGCGCGAACATTAGCGAATGATTCTTTATTATTTTTTACTCCCTGGCACCAAAGTACCCAATCCCATGCGAGTCTAATCGATAATAGTTGTTCAACTAAAGTATTTGGAGTATTGCTAAAGTTATCTTGCCACGCTTGATAAGCAAGAAACGATGCCCAGCCGTGAACATCAAATAATAATGAATGTGCATAATCATTGAAGTGAGTGGGTGAGCCAAGTGTTTCTATCGCTATTTTACAAAGTAATTTTGGACAGCCAGGTAAATCTATAAATTGTTGATGCAGGCCTGGCTCACCCATTAATACTTCGATGCCTTTGTCTCTTCGCGCCACATTTAACCATGATTTGTAGAGACAGTCAGTGTGCTCATCTGACTCTTGAATATGTTTTGGATGCAAAAAGTAAAGACCACAAAACTGACTAATCTGTTGGATAATTTCATCATGCCACGGCATTTTTTTTGAATGATCAGGTAACGCATCCAGGAAGTCTGATAAATTATTCCATTGTGGAAGACGATTTTCATCACACTCTAAATAGGCAACTAAGTCGTCAATGTTTTCTGTAACTCCCTGTGATTTAGCGGCTAAGATAAGATCATCTTTGCTAATAGTAGAACCCCAATGTTCTCGATAAAATGCTTTTGGCATCAAACATTTTATGTTTCCTATCGTCTCTAAATTAGCAGCAACGTCATTAAATTTTTGATCGCGCAATGGCCACCAAGGATTTACTGCTATTGCTGTATCTAATGGCCATGCTGGTGCGATGCGTGCAGCAGCCTCTGTTACCGCTGGTGGAAATGTTATTGGGCTCTGACTATCATCAATAGCTAAGTTTTTCATAACTGTTCCTCGATTTTATTGGCAGATGGGTTTGCTTTAATATTAAAGGGTTGCTGTTGTTGATCAAAAAACTTGCCCTGTGTTTTTGGTAGGGGAATAGGCCATAGTTTTAATGTAACTCGCGTTGCCCATTCATCAATATAAAACCCAGCATTAAGTGCGATAAACCAATTCCGTTGCGTTTTAAAGTGCGCCCCATTTTGTAGCATCAAAAATACACTAAACATGACAACAAATAAGAGGCTTACCCAGATATCAGCTGCTGACGAAAATTGTTGGGGTGAATGCGTAACGAATTTCGATATAAGAAAGGCAAATATTGTGTAAAAAAATACACCCACAAGAGCTAATATGATCGCTTGTAATTTTTGATAGCTTTTAGTCGTGCTACTAGAGGCGCTAAAGTGATAGGCCAGTAATGATGTCAGTGCAACGGTGATCAATAGCCATGGACTAATTAAAGTGGGCCATCCGCTTAGTGCAATTATCAAACCTGCAACGCTGCCAACGCAAAATAATGACGCCATCCAACACTTAATGCTAGGAAATTTAGCGCCAACATATTGTTGACGTAAATAGTGATTAACGGCATCGCCCGAGGCAAGAAAGGCATGAGCTTTATAGCAAGAGTGAGCGATAAGATGAAGGAGTGCTAATTCATATAAACCTAGCGCACATTCTATAAGCATAAGCCCCATTTGTGCGATGGTCGACCAAGCTAGCCGAACTTTGATGCTGATACGAGTCATCATTATTAATGTGGCGATCACAGTGCTTATACCGGCCACTATCAATAATAACCATTGAGCAATTGGTGTTACACTCAGCAATGGTGAAAATAATAAAAGTAAAAAACCGCCTAGGTTAATAATGCCAGCGTGAAGTAGGGCTGAAACGGGCGTAGGAGCCTCTACAACTTGAATTAACCAACCATGAAGAGGAAGTTGTGCGCATTTAATCAACGCAACCATAGCGATTAATAACGCGGCGAATTGATCTATTTTGCTAATAGTCATATCGGCGTGGTAGTGCGATAAAATAAAGCTGATATCAACACTGTTATGTTGATAAAACAAAAGTGTAAAAGCGCCTAGCAACATAGACTCAGAGAGTCGTGCCGACAAAAACTTTTTATGTGCTGCCAAAGCTGCGCGCGGGCGCTCAGGATAAAATAATAAAAGTTGATTAAGGCTTAAACTAATTGATGCCCATGCTAGTCCAAAAATAACAAGGTGATTGGTGCTGATGGTCACGCTTACAGCCAATATTGTTGCAAGATACCAAAGAAGAAATCGAGCATTATCCGAGTCTCCAGCTAAATTGCGACGTGCATAACGCAAAACAATCCAGCCGATAAAACTGATTAAAACCATGACTGTAAGCGATAGGCCATTGGTGCGCAGCCAAACGTTACTGCTATTAGTATCATGTGATAAAAATATCAGACCTAATAAACTTAAAGCAATAAGAAGATTTATTCCCATAGTGGCTTCGGCAATCTGCCAACGCCAGCGAGACTTCACACAAACTAAGCTCCCTAGAAGTAATGCATGCAAGATTAAAAATCCGTAACTTTCTATAAACCAAAGCATTTAATAAGACTCTTTAAGTTAAGTTGAGCGCATATTAGGGGCTAGCAATACATATGTAAAATAGTTAATATCTTCAGTATCGTTCTTTTTTAAAGAACTATCTATAACGTTGTTGCTTGAGGTTTAAAAATGGCTAGGCTGAATTATCACCACCTTCATTATTTTTGGCAGGTTGCTAAGACGGGAAATCTCACTAAGACTGCGAACAATCTAAATGTATCTCAGTCGGCTTTATCCTCTCAAATACGTCAATTAGAGAATAATATGAACACCAAGCTTTTTGAACGTGAAGGGCGCACATTAAAACTAACTGAGGCAGGGCAGCAAGCCTTAGCTTACGCCGAAGATATTTTTTTAAAAGGTGATGAGTTAGAATCATTGCTTCGTAAAGGTATTACCTCGACACAAACAACATTGCGCATTGGTACTTTAGCAACCATGTCGCGCAACTTTGTTGAAAGTTTTATAGAGCCTCTTATTAGGCGGGCAGACGTTAGTTATAGCCTTCATGCTAGCAATCAAACTGGGTTGCTTAACGATTTGTGTAATCATCAGCTCGATGTTGGCCTAACAAATATAGAGGTGCTTAGTAGCGATAAAGATATGCTACAAAGTCAGTTACTTGCGCGGCAGCCGGTATCGATTATTGGGCCGCCTAAATTAGGCTTAAATACAAAAAAATTTAACAAACAATACCATAAACATAAATGGGTACTGCCTACAGGCGACTCGCCAATTAGAACCGCTTTCGATAGTTTTTGTGCGCAACACGAATTTAGACCAACTATAGTTGCAGAAGCTGATGATATGGCGATGTTGCGATTGCTTGCCCGAGATAGTGGAGCACTTGCCGTATTACCCAATGTTGTCGTTAAAGATGAGTTGTCAAATCAACGCTTAGTTGCGTATCTAGAGCTTCCAAATATTTATGAAAACTTTTTTGCTGTATCGGTAAAGCGTCAATACAGTCATAGGCTTGTCAACGAATTACTTTCCAAGCACACCAAAACTCTGAGTTAATATCAGCATTATTTGCTGCTAATTAATTAGCAAAAGTAGAAGCTATTTTATGATCAGAATATAAAGGTATAATGTATTTTATTGAGAGTTTAGGGTCGTTAGCGATGACTTATTATGATGGCTGACACATATGATTATGGTCTTACTTGGACAATTGCATGAATACAGAATTTATAATTACTAAATTTAATGAGCTAGTAGAGCTAATATTAATAACAATTACTAGTACCACTACATATTTTCAATTGCTGGGTATATTTTCAGTTTACTTATTTGCATTTTGGCTTTCCTATAAAATACGTAAAGCGACAAAGTTAACTCAAAATGCCACTGATGATGCGAGTCCTATAGCAGACTTATTGGTTCGCATCGGTGGTATTTTATACCCATTAATAGCTATAGTTTTGATGCGTATCTTAATAGGTATCGGAGAAGGGCAACACTATTCTATATGGTTAATGAATGCTGCATTAATAATAGCGGTCTTATTATTTTTCAATTCAATCATCGTTGTATTTGTTAATAATTCATTTATGGCCCCGTTGTTACGATGGATAGGTCTGCCTATACTATCGCTGCATTTATTTGGTTATTTGCCATCTATCATTCAAACATTAGAAAAAATTGCGCTAAATATTGGTAATGTTGAAGTCTCGGCATATGGCTTAGTGCGAGTTATTATTTTCGGTAGCTTACTTTTTTGGCTAGGCCGCGCTTCAAATATTTTTGGCCAAGATATAATAAGAAAACAACAAACTCTAGATGTTAGAACACGCGAAGTTTTCTCGAAACTATTCGAGGTTGTGCTGTTTTGTATAATGGCTATTTTATTACTTAATGTAATGGGTATAAGCCTTACAACACTGGCTGTTTTTGGTGGTGCAGTTGGTGTCGGTCTTGGCTTAGGATTACAGTCTATTGCTTCAAATTTTATTTCAGGAATTATAATTTTATTAGATCGGTCATTAACCGTTGGAGATTTTGTAGAGCTCGATGATGGCAGCAAGGGCTTTGTGCGTGAATTTCGCATGCGCTACGCCGTTCTTGAAACCTATGACGGTAAAGATATTCTAGTACCTAATGAAAAATTTATCTCCTCGTTATTAGTTAATTGGACACATAAAGATTCTAAACAACGTTATCGCGTCGATTTTTCTGTGCCTTATGCAACCGATATACGCTCGATGGTTGAATTTATTAAGATTGCTGTCTCAGAACATCCTCAAGTTATTAGTGGACCAGAGATACCTATTGAAGATAGGCCCGACTGTGAGATTGATAGTTTTGGTGATTCAGGCGTGAATATGTTCGTAGAGTTTTGGATGGATGGTGTAGACGACGGAAAAAATCGTGTTGGTGGTGACCTTATGTTAATAATTTTCGAGACACTAAAAGCCAATGGAATCGAGATTCCATTTCCTCAACGTGAAGTCAGAATTCTTAATGATCAAAACTTAATCTTTAAAAAAGTTGACTAACTTTTTAAATTTATAAGCAACCTTTTACAATAATAAAATATAAAATTAATATCAAGCACGGCATTTTTTATTTATTTTTGTGTCATTTTTTGGATTCGATTACTATGCACAAATGTTTTCAATGGGTAAAACTTTAATTTTTCTTTTTTCTGTATTTTCGACCACACAAAGTGTTGCGATCGAAATAGGGCCAACGCTTGCAGAAATTAAAAACTGGCAGTCTAGAATTGTGCTTGATGATATTTCTAAAGATGAAGTAGAAAAAGGCACTAGAGACCTAAATGATCATATAGTATCGGCAGAGTCTTGTGTTGTAAGCGAATCTAGCTTGCTGGTCGAAACAAATTCTATTATCGATAGCTTTGTTAATCTCACGTCAAGTGCTTCAGGTGATGCTGATGCGAGTGCAAAAAACTTCGAAATCAACAGGGAGTAATAACAAAGCTGCACAATCCTATATTGATAAATAAAGATGAGATCTTAATCAAAGTCGAGCCTGAAATTGCCGCAAAATTATCGCACAGGCTTTCTGTGCTAGCACTACTTGTATTTTCTGGTAGATATCTTGGAGAAATAGCAGTTGCAGCTAGTTTTAGCAGTTCAGTAGCAGGCTTGGTCAGCTCAATACTTTATACTCTTTTATTATTTAATTTAATTTAATTTATATTGGCAGAGCTTTTTTAAGATTTATAAAAGTTCCTCGCAAGTATGCATAATTTAAGACGCTGCTATTTATCTTTCTTGCGGTACAACTTACCTTATATTGGTCTGGTTATAATAATCTCTCTAAATATTTAATTATGGGGTTGCTTGCTTCAGTTGTAGTAGTCGCTTTATCAACTGCGATTCAATTTATCATTAATGAAGTGCTTGATGGGCTCAACGTTGGTCGTTCTAATTGGCAACAAAGTATTCGTAAATCGTTAGTATTGAAAAAAGCGGATGATTTTTCTGCCATATTTTGGATAAGAATGATCAGTTGGTTTTTAAACGGATTGTTTTTAATTATTGCATTTTCAGTTATCTTGGCTCGATCAGAAACCTCTCTTTCAGAAATCACAGCCTACGCAGTTAATGGTTTTGAGTTAGGGGCTTTTCGATTAGTGCCGCTCAATTGGCTAACGGGCATCACACTTTTTGTCGTGTTTATTTCTTTGCTTAAGTGGTTTAGTTCAAGACTCGATATAAAACTAATAAAATATACAACGCTCGATAGAGGCACACGAGATTTATTATTAACATTTATTTTTTACGCCGAATTTACATTAGCGTTACTGATAGCCGTTTCAATTGCAGGCGTTGATCTTAGTAAGCTAGCCATTATTGTTGGAGCACTTTCGGTGGGTATAGGTTTTGGTTTGCAAAATGTTGTTAATAATTTTGTCTCTGTCTTATTCTTTTGGTCGAAAGACCTATTCTCCCTGGCGACTGGGTGCTAGTTAATGGCACACAAGGCATGGTTACCAAAGTGCGTGTGCGCGACAGAAATTCGTACCTTCGATCGCTCGGACGTTATTATTCCTAACTCTGAACTAATTAGTGGGCAAGTTCTAAACTGGACATTGCGCGATGCACATCGTCGAGTTAGCGTTAACGTAGGGGTTGCCTACGGCACCGATGTAGAAATGGTTAAAGAAATCTTATTAAATATTGCTGACGGCCATGCTGACATTGTTAATGATGAAATCTTTAAAGTAGATGTATTATTTACGAGCTTTGGTGAAAGCTCTCTCGATTTTGAGCTTCGAGTATTTGTACAAGATGCTTACATGACACCTCGAGTGATAAGCGAGCTTCATTTTGCTATTGATAAAGCCTTTAAGGTCGCATACATTGAAATACCATTTCCACAATGAGATATTAACTTTAAAAATATCCTTAAAATAGATGAGGATGATATAAAGAAAAATAAACCTAAAGGCGATAATGTATAAGTCGAGAGGAATAGCTTCATTGGCACTTACACCATTTAAGCAATTAATCACTCAAGCATCTTGTTGATTCGACAAAATTACGTTTTTATAAAAAATCTGTCCACGAAAATAAAAAAAAGCTAATTTTGACAATGCAGCACTTTTCCATTAAGGTCCATCCTTGAATCTTATACAATATTGCCAAACAGGCACTTATGTGTATTTTTCATTTTATGTTGTTGGAATGAATTGCTATGGAATGGCGGCGTAGATTTTTTGGTTTTTGCTTAGTTATTTTTGCGTCAGTAAGTTATGCGCAAGTTATACCCGAAGGCACAACTGCAAAGCAGTTAATTCGAGAGCAAGAGCAGCGACAGCAACAAGAAAAATTATTAAAAGATGATGTTGACGTACGTATAGATAGCGAGTCTATTTCTATGTCAACAATCATGTTTCCCTCTAACGAATCCCCTTGTTTTTTAATTAAAGATATTGTGTTGGCTGGCAAAAGGCTGACAGAATTTTCGTGGCTGCTTGATCTATTTTATTTGTCATTTAGCGATAAAGCTAATGCTGATGTTACCTCTGCGCAAGCACAGCTGGAGTCAAGTAAAGCATATGTGTTGGGACGTTGCATGGGCTCGGTTAGCATTAATAATGTCATGACGCGCTTGCAAAATCAGCTGATAGAAAAAGGCTATGTTACCTCACGTATTGTTGCAGGTACGCAGGACCTCAGTACGGGGCAATTGGAGCTTACATTAGTCGCTGGAGTGGTCGGCAATATCCGTTTTTCAGATCAAAAAAATCGTCACAATGTGTTACCGATGAATAAAAATGATCTGCTTAATTTACGCGATATCGAACAAGCATTAGAGTTAATGCGACGCCTACCAAGTGTTTCAGCAGATATTAATATTGTTCCTGCTAAAAGTAAAAATACAAAGCCCGGTGACAGCGACTTGGATATTACATGGTCTCAACAATCACGCTTAAGAACGGTTGCTTCTATTAATAATAATGGCACAGAATCAACTGGCGAAAATCAAGGCCGTCTGTCTTTTGCTTACGATAATTTATTTGGCTTACACGACATAACGACCTTTACATATGGTCATGATATTGGTGGTGCTAATGCGCTAAAGGGCGGCACCGATTCTTATAGTCTCGGCTATTGTGTACCTTACAAATTTTGGATGATGTCGTTTAACGCAAGTGAGAGTAGTTATTTTCAAACCATTCAAGGCTTTTATACAAACTATACCTATAGCGGGAAAAGTCGTAATGCTAATCTAGACATTTCAAAATTAATGTACCGCGATAGTATTCGAAAATTCACGCTAGGTCTCGATACATGGTATCGATCCTCTAAAAATTTTATTCAAGACGCAGAGGTAATGGCCCAGCGACGACGAACGGCGGGATTTGAATTGAGTGCTAAGTATCGCCAATTTATTGAGCGAGCAACGTTGACTGGCAGTGTTACTTATCGTCGTGGTACGGGTGCATTCGATGCCTTAGATGCACCCGAAGACGCCTTCGGTGAAGGCGCATCAAAGCCACAAATTATTAAAACTAATGCACAGCTTAGTATTCCCTTTACTCTTGTTAAACAAAAGTTCAGTTACTTGGCGCAATGGCGGCATCAGTACACCCGAGAACGACTTGTAACGCAAGACCGCTTTAGTATTGGTGGGCCTTACACAGTAAGAGGCTTTGATGGTGAGAGCACCTTGTTATCTGAAACAGGTTGGTTTATTAAAAATGATCTGGCTATGAATATAGGTAGCTATCCCCATGAAGTTTATTTGGGCTTAGATTACGGCAAAGTAGGTGGTTTTTCAGAAGCTTTTTTATTAGGCAATCATTTAGCGGGTGCGGTCTTTGGTTTTAGGGGCTCTTTCTTCGGCAGTTTGTCATACGACCTTTTAGCTGGTCGATCATTAAGTAAGCCAGAAGGTTTTAATAGCGACAGTTTTGTTGTCGGGTTGTCTGCAAATTGGGTATTTTAAAACGTGAATTTATCAAAATATTTTTCAAAAGACACAACGCTGATTGCACCGGGTTTGATAGCTTGTGATAAGTTTTCTGAGTCAGAAATTTTTGGTGCAACGGTATGGTTATGGACGCGTTCAGATGTACACAAAAAATTTCCTGTTGGTTTATTAACGAATTTATTATTTTCTCCCATTTCAAATAAGCAATTTTTATTAGTGCTTAAGCATAGGCAACCCATCGCTTACTTATCTTGGGCATATTTTGATGAAGATACAGAGTATCGCTATATTCATGAGTCGACTTTAACAATGAATAGAGGCGATTGGAATTGTGGAAAAAGAATGTGGCTAACCGACTTGATAACACCTTTTGGGCATGCAGCGGCTATTCAACGTTTACTAAAACAAGATTTATTCGCCGATTATTGTGTGCGTTATCTTTATCATCGCGCTAAAGAACGCGGAAACAGAATCATTGCTAGTCGAGGCGCAAACGTATCCTTGCAAGAATTTATTGCATGGGATAAAAGCTTTCCTATTCGTCAGGCTACTTAGTAATAAAATTCATGGAATATAAATTCGTCACAGGAAGTGAAAATGAACCAAGGTATTTACCGATTATTGTTTAATGCAGTACGTGGCCTATGGGTAGTGGTAGGCGAAATTGCTAAAGCAAAACAAAAAACGGGTCGTTGCACCGTTAAACCAACACACAAAAATTCGGTACGTGCAATTATTTCACCCCTAAGGTGCGCCTTATTATTTGCCTTTGGGCAACTGTTATTTATTTCACCGATATGGGCCGATATTATTGCCGACGCTAGCGCTCCCTCAAATCAACAGGCAATAATATTAACAACCGCCAATGGTTTGCCGCAAGTGAATATTCAAACACCCACGGCTGGAGGTGTATCGCGCAATCAATTTACTCAGTTTAATGTTGATGTGCACGGAGCGATCATCAATAACTCTCGTCTTGATACCTCGACTCAGTTGGGTGGTTATGTCACTGCTAATCCATTTTTAGCTACTGGTAGTGCCTCGATTATTCTTAACGAGGTCAATTCGACAAATCCAAGTTTACTTAATGGCTACATAGAGATAGCGGGAAATCGCGCCGATATAATCGTTGCTAATCCAGCTGGAATTAACTGCTCGGGTTGCGGATTTATTAACGCGAATCAAGCTGTGTTGACGACAGCTGATATTGTTTTTAATAACAATAATATAGAGGCTTATCGAGTAGCAGGCGGAGTTATCAACGTTGGTGGGGCTGGCCTTGGTGCTACTGGCAGCAATTTTACGCACCTTATTGCTCAGGCGGTTAATGTAAATGCGGGTATTTGGGCGCAAACACTCGATATTACTGTGGGCACTAATCAGGTAGCGGTGGATGGATCTAACATAACCGAGCTACAAACAAGTTCAGTTAGCCCCGAATTTGCCATAGATGTATCTGTTTTGGGTGGTATGTATGCCAACGTAATTCACTTGCTGGGCACAGAAGATGGAGTAGGTGTGCGCAATGCCGGTGAAATTGGTGCGTCGGTGGGTGAATTTACTTTATCCGTTGATGGGCTTTTAGAAAACACTAATATTATTGTCAGTGCAGGTAATGCGGCAATTTCGACAGCGGATGATATTGATAATACAGGTGGGCGTATTCACGCTGATGGCAAACTATTAATTGCCTCAGATAATTTACAAAATACTAACTCGGCAATCACTTCTTTATCTGATATTAATATTAATGTTGAGAGGCTAATAAATAACCATATGGGTACTATCAACGGCGATACAATTGCGATTGATACAGATTTTGTTGACAACTCCAATGGTCAAATTGTTGCTGCTACCGTTAATGTCATCGCTAGCAACAATATCACTAATAATGTTGGTCTAATTAAAGCTACTAATGGCATTAATGAAATCACTTCAGACACATTATCAAATTCTGAAGCTTCCGAAATATCAGGTATTAATACCAAAATAACCACCAGCGACACCTTTACAAATCGTGGCTTTGTTAACAGCAGTGGCGATACCAATATTAAAGTAAAAAAACTGAGTAACTTAGGCACTGGGCGCATTTATGGTGACCACGTCATTATTGATGCAAATGCTTTAGAAAATCATAACGAAAATAATATAGCCGCTGTCATTGCCGCACGGACCGAATTAGATTTAGGGGTAGGTACATTAAGTAATCGAGAAAATTCGCTAATTTATAGCGATGACGACTTAGATATTGGCGGCACTATAGATAGTAGTGGTCAAGTAACAGGCAAAGCTACAAACATTATTAATGCCAGTGCAACGATTGAGGGGTCGGGCGAGGTCAACATTAATGCTACCCGCCTTGATAACATCAACAATCATTTAGTAATCGCACAACAATCAGTGTCGACGTCATTTACATCTTATAGTCTCAATGCCTTTGATAATATTCACTATGAATCTAGTCAGGTGAGTATAAGTGATCTCAAAATAAATCGTGCTTATACACCGGGCGGAAACAGCGAGCATTATTTTCAATTTACAGGTCAGCGAACCACAACGGGTGAGACCATTTTATCAACAGATCCCGGTAAGATAATTTCTGGTGGTGATATGACCTTGCAAGTTGATAGCGTCGATAATGCAGATAGTTTAATAACGGCTGGAGGAGCGCTTCAGCATATTGGTATTGATCTTAACAATACATCGCGCTCGGCTATTCAGACCGAAAGTGAGTTGGGCCTTTTTACAGAATATTTCCGTGCTACCAGTAAATTTCACTCGGATAAACAAGGCACAAGTCATTATAGCTACAGTGGTCCCAATAATTTACAACGGCAAACGGTTAGTGTTCCGAATGGTCAAAATGAGGCTGGCGAAACGCAATACACTGGCCATTTAGCTAACATTATAGGCACAAGTGTCCATAAAACCATTCCACTTGTGTCATCTGTTTATCGGGGTAATACCGACAACACGACAAAAACAGGGATAAGTCTCAATACAATTGCAAAGCCCACTAACAACAGTCTATTTGTTCAAAGCAATGCAATTACAGCAGCTTATTTGGTAGAAACAGATCCTAGTTTTAGTAATAACCGCCAGTGGTTATCGTCGGCCTATGTTACCCAACAACTTCAACAAGATCCTAATGTAACTAATAAGCGCTTGGGAGATGGTTTTTATGAGCAACAAGTTGTTCGCGATCAAATTGTTGCACTAACTGGCAATCGCTTTTTTACTAATTACAGCGGTGATCAAGCTCAATACCAAGATCTACTTGATAACGGTATAGCCTTTGCTCAAGCCTACAACCTTCGACCGGGTATTCGCTTAAGCGAGGCGCAAATGACTTCGCTCACCTCCAATATAGTGTGGCTCGAAGCTCAAGAGGTGCTGCTTGCCGATGGCAGTACCCAACAAGTGCTTGTACCCAAAGTTTATTTAATGTCGACTAATAGCGATTTATTGCCCTCTGGCGCTTTAATATCTGGCCGTAGTATCGATATTAATAACAAACAATTTACCAATAGCGGTGTTGTTGTTGCTCGTACTAATATTGATATTCAAACTAACGACTTAAACGATGCGGCTGGCCAACTTCAGGCGGTAAATGCCAACGTAAATGCCGATAATGATATTTCTTTAAAAGGCAGCCTGTGGCGTGTAGATGATTCTTTAGCGTTAACAGCGGATCGCGATATTAACGTTGGCAGCACAAGCGACACCAGTAAGCTGAATAATGGCTCGCGCACCGATGTGGACCAACGTACAACTATTAGCTTAAGCGGTAGTGCAGATAAAAACGAACTCACCATTATTGCTGGGCGTAATGTCGCATTATCAGGTGTGAGCTTGGCAAATAAGGGCGCGGGTGACACCACCATAACAGCTGCTAACAACCTCACAATAGACGCAAGTAATGAAACAATTGGTTTCCATCGCGAGGGCTTAAACTGGTCAACCAATAAAGCCATAAACAGTGATGTTACCAGCAGTGGCAACGTTAATCTTAGTGCAGGCGATGATCTAAACCTAAAAGGTGCCGATATAACCGCAGGCGATAATCTTGCACTATTGGGCAACAACATAAGCCTTGATACCACTAAAAATAGTAGCGCTAGCGATTATCAAAATGGCGATGAGGTAAATACGAGTAATCTTATCAGTCATAAAAAAGTCACCTTAAAAGCCGGTAAAGATCTTTCTTTAATTGCTATAAAAGACCTATCCGCCAATGGTGTCAGCGCCACAGCAGTTAACGACATAACCCTAAAAGCTTCAGGTAATACGAGTATCAGTGCAGCACAAGATGAAGCTTATTTGTATGCGAAAGAAAGTCGTAAAAAATCCTTTGGCCGCAAAACAACAACCATTAAAGAAAGCTTTAAAACTACCAACATCGGTGCAAACTTTGAAGCAGGTAGCGACCTCACTATTAACAGCGACATAAAGCTTGAGGGCAATGTGCAATTAAATAAATCGGGGAATGTAAATATTAAGGGCGGCCATTTAGATGCCCAAAACCAAGTAGCCATTGCGGGCGCAAGTGTCACCATTACGGATCAAAAAGAAGTTAGCTTTAAGCGAGAGGAAACACACAAAAGGGGCTTTGCAGGCTTGAGCTCAAAAAGCACAGGCCGAATTAATCGGTCAGAGTTGATTAAAGGCAGTGAAGTTGACGCCAAAACCCAAAACCTTGATTTAGTTGCGACGGGCACAGCAACTGCCAATGAGTTAGTTGCGAAGATCTCATCCAAAAACGGTAATATTTCTATTGTTGGATCTAAGCTTCGCAGTGGTGGAGATATTAATTTTGAAGCTATTGACGACGTAATTATCACCGCAGATCAAGCTTTACTTCAAGCGCAAGAGTGGTCAAAGAAAACCAAATTTTTAAGCAGTTTATCGAGCTTGTATGAACGCGAAGATAAAGTTAGCGGATCGACAACATCAACAGTGGTAGGCAGTAATATTAGTGCTGCTGGTGATGTCTTCATAAATTCTGGCCGCGCACACGTTGTAGGATCCGATATCAACGCGGGTAAAAATCTTAACGTTAAAACAGATATTGGCGATATTGTTGTAGAGAGTGCCCAATCAAGCACTGAGAGTTTTAACAATCAAACCACCGTCAAAATAGGTTTTAGCGATGCAATAGACCAACTTGTTGATGTAGAAGCACTTACCGAATCTCTCGGTGACGGCCAAGCAAAACTATCGCTTGCTAAAGCAACCTATGACAAAGTCGATACCCAAACCCATAGTATTAATCATCGAGCCAGTCAGTTAGTAGCCAATAATAACCTCACCTTAGATTCAGTTGGCGATATTGCCATTTCGGGATCAGATATTATTGCCGATGCGGATAATAACCAACAAGGTGATGTTAATTTGATTGCAGGTGGCGATATCAGCATAAAAGAAACCGCTGATATCAGCGACACTAAAACAGATGAAGTGCATGGTAAAGGCGAAGTAAGTGTTGTGGTACAACATCAAGCTGTCGAAATCGCCAAAGCGGCCGAGTCAGTTAAAAAAGCCACAAAACAAGTCAAAACTGCAAAAGAAGACTACCGTAAATATGAAAAAGACCTCGAAAATCTAAAAACACAACGTGATCAACTACAAGCCGACTTCAACAACAAAGTACCAGGATTGTTATACGAAGATATAGTTGACCTTAATAGCTTAATCGACGAAGTCGAATCTGATAAAGAATGGTACCAAGCGAGTATTGTCTTAGCAGCTGTTAATCTTACAAGCAAAACGCTTTTGTTGGTTCAACAAACAACAGCGGCAGGATTCAGTATATTTACTCTTGGTTTTAATGCAGGTATACAAATCGACTTAGAAGCTTCAAAAACAAAAACCGAAAACCATAGCGAGACATCACGCGGTAGCGTATTAGCGGGTAACAATATTAGCCTTCAAACGGGCAATAACAGCGATATTAACCAAACGGCTACCCAGATTACCGGTAGCCACCTACAAGCCAGCGACACCATTAACATCACCACCGGAAAACTCACCATAGAGGCCAGCAAAGACGATAACAGCTTTAACACAAAAACCGAACAAGCCAGTATTCGTATAGCACAAACAGTATATGGTGCAGCGGGTGGCCCAACCATCAGTGCCGACTACTCTCGCTCAAAAGCCAAAAGTGGCGACACCACTTATAACAACAGTAGCCTTAATGCCGACAACATCAGTCTCAGTAGTACTGCTGATACCACCATTAAACGCGCGAATATCAACGCGGAAGATACGCTCACAGTCAATGTCGGTGACAATCTACACGTGCAATCCGTACAAAATCGCTACAGCGCCAATAATAAAAGCGCAGGGATTAGTGCAGGGTTTAGTTTAGGCAAAGGGGGTACAGGCGATAGTAAAACCGTATCAGGTGCTGCCCAAAACATAGGAAAACACAGCGGAGAA
>JAWUWW010000004.1:0-48192 GCA_034111645.1 Cellvibrionaceae bacterium | reverse complement strand
TAGCGTTTAAATCGAGGCGAAGGAATTTACACCTCGCAGCCTATTTGAACCTAAAAATATAAAGATTAATCTTCTGCAAGGCCGCTCAGTTAAAGGCATTTCCAAAAACATACCTCATGCAAACAGGCTTAACTTAGCGCCGTTCGGGTCAGAGCCCTATACAATATTCTTTGGCGGCGTGATCTCTGCCAAACCATGAAATCAATAATTTTTAGGGCTCTGCCCAAAGCTTAAAAACGGAGATAATCAGTATATGGATATAGATATATTAATTGCAGCTGTACACAGATTAGGTTCAATAATAACAGTGTTAGTACTTTATTTTGCCATTTTTTTATTCGATCAGTGGCGCTCTGTTAGATATCAAAAGCGAATTGATAAAGAAGACTCTTTTACCTTGGGAATCAGATTAGAGAACATTGAAAAAGAAGAGAATGCTCAGAAATTACTGGAACTATATGCTGATAAATTTAGTTCTGATCTCTTAAGAAATCGAATTTCTGATTTTTGCGGGTTAATCCATTTGGCTTGGGGCTTGCTAGCATTTATAGTCCAAACAGGAGTTGTCATCACCGTTTGTTGGTATATGATTACAAAAACCACAGATGCCGCTGTACTTGCGTGGTCGATATTAGGTATGTTAATCCTCGTATGTCTCATTACTTGGAGCCTTTCGTTTGTATGTCTTATCTTAACAGGCCGTTTTCCGGGTGAAGCCAAGTCAAAAAGAAAATGGATTAACGAGCAATATAGAAATAATTTAGTCAGCACTTAAAGCATTTGAGTCAAAGCCCTAAGAAACGTTATAAATTATTTGCCGCTTTACAGGAATTGTCTCGATGTATTCGATCGTCCACTCTTTTTGTTTTTTGATATTGATCTTGCCAAAATTTACAGGTTTGAAAGCGTAGTGTTCTCGCGTTATCAATACGGTCTTGTTTTATTCGATTTAGTTTATTTTGTTCAGCCTGAGCCATTGATTGTTGTTGTCTAATCTGGTTATTTTTTATTCTTTCTTGAACACGTAATTCTTCTCTTTTTATGTTCTCTTGCTTTATCAGTTGACTCTCGACTCTTAGGCTTTCACTGGCTCTTTTTGCGGCTATCGCTAACTCTCTTTCGAATATTCCTTTGCTAATTTCTGTGCTGATTACGTTTGCTAGTAATACGGCTATAAATATAGAAATTGTTAAAGTTATGCCTAACTTAATATAAGATATCTCGTTGTCATCCTCATACATTTTATTAATCCTTAAGTCTATTCTTGACAAATTATTTGGCGATTAGTCGGCCTTCTCTAGGGTTGAATGATCGTAGCAGAAAATTCTTGATGATTCAGATATGAAAGTTACAATGCGATAAGCGTCAATGTACTGAAGCTATCTAATAGACAATTTATTTGAATTTATATCTTTTATAAAACGAAGTTGCTTAAGAATATTGTTAACAGCTAATGAAGCCAAAAAAAGCGTTGGCTCGTAATTATTGAGGTGATCGGAAAGAATTAAAGAAATGGTAGCTACGGGCGGACTTGAACCGCCGACCCCAGCATTATGAATGCTGTGCTCTAACCAGCTGAGCTACGTAGCCATCTCTAATGGCAATAGGGTACAAAAAGTACCCCATAACCGAGGGCGCGTATTATCGCGACACTATGATGAGCTGTCAAGCAGCGCAGATCGATTTTGTTGGGCATTTAAAGGGTGGCTTTACGGTTAAGGTTATTCTTTTTTGAAAACACCTTATAAAGATGAGACCATGAGAGATAGGAATAGATAGAGGAGCGCCCAAAATCATGAAATTTTCAGCAAATTTAGGGTTTTTGTGGACAGATCAGCCGCTGCCAGAGGCAATCTCTCTTGCTGCTAAGGCAGGCTTTGCGGCTGTTGAATGTCATTGGCCCTATGATCAGTGCGATGCAAAAGAGGTATTATTAGCGCTAGCCAAAACAGATATGACCATGTTGTCGGTCAATACTCGCCGAGGCAATGCTGAGTCAGGTGAATTTGGTTTGTCTGCAATCCCCGATCGCGATGAAGATGCGCGCGCTGCAATCGACGAGGCCTTAAGCTATGCGCGCAATGTCAATGTACCGAATGTGCATGTAATGGCTGGAATAGCTGTGGGCGAGCAAGCTCGAGATACTTACATTGCTAATTTACGTTATGCAGCTGAACAAGCTGCTATGTCGGGTATTAACATACTAATAGAGCCTTTAAATTCATTCGATGTGCCGGGCTATTTCTTAAATAGTACCGAGCAGGCCATCGATATTATCAAAGAGGTCGATGCTTCAAACCTTAAGCTATTGTTTGATTGTTATCATGTGCAGTTAATGGAGGGTAACTTAACGAGGCGTTTAGCCGAGCTACAGCCATATATTGGCCACATTCAATTTGCTGGCGTACCTGCTCGCAACGAGCCTGATATAAGCGAGATTGATTATAGTTTTATTTTCTCGAAGCTTAAGGATTTAGGCTATCACCAACCTCTTGGCGCTGAATATAAACCAAGCACAACAACCGAGGCTGGTTTAGCTTGGATGAAAAAATTAAGTTAGCCAGAATAGTTAGACAAGCTAAAAACCTAAGATGAAAGAGCGAGGCATAACCTATTGGTTAGCGCTTTTTCTTTTTAGGTTCTTTTGGCAAAAGTAGCAGTTGGGTTTTGCTAAGACGGTCGTGCAGCCATTGTTTGTTTTTATCGAATAGCGCCGTAAAAAAAAGCAGCCAACCAATAGGCGATGAAAAAAGACGGATGATACATTGCGATAAGCTAGGTGAGTTGCCATTAAGATCGGTAATTTTAACGCGCCATGCACGCATACCTGTCGTTTCGCCACCTTTCATCCAAAAATAAGAATAAAATCCCACGACTGTTGCCAACCATCCAAGCTGATAAAACAAACCGCTGGGTCTGTCTGCCTCCATAGTAAAAACAAGCTTACCTATAACAATAAATTGATAAAATAAACCGCTAGGGCTGTCTGCCTCAATACTAAAAACAAACTTACCGATAACGATATAAATAATACCGTAGGCAATAGAAACAGCAATAATTAACAGACAGTCATACATGACAATCGCTAAACGTCGTAAAATAGAAGGATGTTTTATAGGAGTAACAGGAGCAGTAGTTGGGTCGGTCATAGAGTGATAGCTAGTTAAGTTTTAATGTGTTGATAATCAGTGCTGCAGTATAACAAAATAATAACGTTAAAGAGTCATCATTGCGTTGTCTATTTACGGTGATATGGTGACCAGAAGATCTTGTTGTTGTGTTTTAAGTGATGGTGATCGATTATAAGCGCTGTGTTAATAGTGATCTATAGTAAATACCCGTATAATTCTTGATCTAAATGATTAAGTTTGTTGTGATCTTTGAGCAATATTTATTGCAATAGATAATTTGAGTTAGGTAATGGTTTATGGATGCAGTTTGCATACATGCTTTTTAAAATGATAGCGATAAAAATAATAACGAAGTTGAGATATAAGTTGAGATATAAGTTGAATGTCAGAAATAATTTTAAGCCTTAACAATATACACAAGCGCTTTGGCGAAATCGAGGTGTTAAAAGGCATTAGTTTAACTGCACGTAAAGGCGATGTAATCTCTATCTTGGGTAGTTCGGGCTCGGGTAAAAGTACCTTGTTGCGCTGTATTAATTTTTTAGAAATTCCTGACGAGGGCACTATTAATGTGGCAGGCTTTGAGGTGGTTTGTGATGGGGATGCAACTCAAAGCGCTAAGACCAATCAGCAAAGTATTTACGATATGCGGGCGCAGCTTGGCATGGTGTTTCAAGGTTTTAATTTGTGGTCTCATATGACGGTGCTCGAAAACGTGATGGAAGGCCCAGTGCATGTATTAAAGCAAGCAAAAGCAGATGTTAAAGTAAAAGCCTTAGCCTATTTAGATAAAGTCGGCCTGTCAGATAAAGCCGATCAATATCCGGCACAGCTTTCAGGAGGTCAAAAGCAGAGAGTTGCTATTGCCCGCGCGCTAGCAATGGAGCCAAAAATATTGTTATTTGATGAGCCAACCTCAGCTCTTGATCCAGAGCTTGTTAATGAGGTTTTACTGGTTATGCAAGCCTTGGCGGCAGAGGGGCGTACCATGCTAGTGGTTACTCACGAAATGAATTTTGCAAAAACGGTATCTAATCGTGTTATATTTTTGCACGAGGGTTTAGTTGAAGAAGATGCAACGCCCGAGGAATTCTTTGAAAATCCTAAATCATTACGTTTGAAAGATTTCATTTCTCATAAAAAATAATAACGTAGGTCTACTATTAATTATTTTTAAATTACATTTAAAAATGAAAGAGGATAGCATGCAAAAAATAATATCAATTTTAACCATAATAACCGCGCTAATCATGAGCGCTAATATATTAGCAGCAGAAAAAATACGAATGGGCACAGAGGGTGCTTATGCGCCTTTTAATTCGGTTGATGCCAACGGCAATTTAGTAGGCTTTGATATCGAAATTGGCAATGCTTTATGTGCGGCCATGAATGCCGAGTGCGAGTGGGTTACCTCTGATTGGGATGGTATTATTCCGGCATTACTGGCAAAAAAATTCGATGCCATTATTGCCTCTATGTCTATTACCGACGATCGCAAAGAAAAAATTAGCTTTAGTAAAAAGTATTATACAAGCCCTGTAAAGTTTGCTCGAATCAAAGGTTCATCTTTCGAAATAACCCCCGAACAACTAAAAGGTAAATATATTGCGGTACAGTCAAGTACGGTAACCGAAAACTTTGTTCGCGGTTCTTTTCCAGATGCAAAAATAAAAGCGTATAAAACCCAAGAAGAAGCAAATCTTGATTTTATTTCTGGTCGTGTCGATGTTGTCGCCGCTGATTCTTTTGTGCTTTATGATTTTTTAGACTCTGAACAGGGTCAGCAAGCCGAAGCCGTGGGCCCTGATTTTGATGACGCTAAATATTTAGGTGAAGGCATTGGCATTGGTGTTCGTAAAGGCGATACCGAGCTAGTTGATAAACTTAATGCGGCGATTAAACAAATTAGAGCTGATGGCACCTATAAAAAAATCAATGATAAATATTTTAAATTTGACGTTTACGGTTCTTAAGGGTTGTTTTTGTCTTTGTATCTTTCAATAAAAATTAGCGAATGATTAACACGTTATGTTTAATTTAGAAGGTTATTCATTCGCTATTTTTTTGGGTCTTCAGCAAACCTTGCTGGTTGGGCTGTTGGCAATGCTATTAGCCTGTTTCATTGGCGTGTTTGGTGCGCTAGCTAAAACCTCTTCTAGTAAAGCTCTACGACTTTCCGCCTCTTTTTACACGGCCACCATTCGTGGTATCCCCGAACTTATTTTACTGTTATTAATTTTTTACGGTGTGCCGACCATACTGCAAGATCTTTCTGCTAGTTTTGGGCTAGAAATTATCATCGACTTAAATCCGTTTATAGCAGGCGTTATAACGCTAGGCTTTATTTATGGTGCTTTTTCGGTCGAGGTATTTCGCGGTGCTTTTGGTCAAGTGCCTATTGGGCAAATTGAAGCCGCTCGCGCAATGGGTATGCGCCCAGGGCTCATTTTTTATCGCATTTTATTTCCTCAAGCGCTGCGTTATTCTATTCCTGGTTTAAGTAATATTTGGATGTTGCTTATTAAGGCAACGGCATTGATTTCTGTTATTCAGTTAGATGAAGTTATGCGGATGACAAAAATTGCAGCTAATGCCACACAAAAACCATTTACGGCTTATTTGTTTGCGGCTTTACTGTTTTTAGCGATCACCTTGGTTTCTATTTTAATTCAAAAATATTTAGAAAATAAATATACCCGAGGTTATCACTAATGTCATGGCATGTGGTTTGGGATAATGCAGGGTGGTTACTCGAAGGTTTTTGGGTAACGCTACAATTAACCGCAAGTGCCGTAAGCATTGGTTTGTTGCTTGCGTTAGTTTTAGCCTTGTTAACATTATCAACACATCGTTATTATCGCTGGCCAGCTGAGACCATTACTTTTTTCTTTAGAGGCACCCCTTTATTGGTGCAGTTGTTTTTAGTTTATTACGGTAGCGGCCAGTTTCGTCACGAGTTAGATAGCATTGGATTGTGGACTTACTTTCGTGAGGCTCATTTTTGTGCGATCTTTGTATTAGCACTAAATACCGCCGCGTACTCGGCAGAGATATTCTCGGGTGCTATAAGGTCAGTTGATAAAAATCAGATAGAAGCTGGTCGAGCAGTAGGTATGAAAAATTTTGTATTATACCGTCGCATTGTATTGCCGCAGGCACTGCGCATTGCTTGGACCGGTTATAGTAATGAAATTATTTTTATCATGCAGGCGACGTCACTTGTTAGCATTATTACAGTGCTTGATTTAACCGGTGTAGCCGGACGCATTATTTCTAAAACCTTTGCAATTTATGAAGTTTATATAGCCATTGCTATTATGTATTTAGTGATTACTTACACGATGGTTTTTATTTTTAGTCGCCTAGAAAAGCGCCTAAATCGCCATAAAAATTAACACTGTTTTACTTAATATTTTCTGTTGCTCATAACACTATGCTTAGCTCATTATTTCAAGGCTTCTTGTTAAGCTTATCGCTTATTTTAGCGATTGGCGCACAAAATGCGTTTGTGTTAAAGCAAGGGCTTAAGGGGCAACATGTTTTTTGGGTGTGTGTAATTTGTGCCTTATCAGATGCACTGTTAATTTCATTAGGTGTTTTTGGGCTGAGTGCCGTCGAGGCGATAATTCCAGAGTTTGCAATAGTAGCGCGTTATTTTGGTGCTGCATTTTTATTTTTTTATGGCAGTAAAAGTTTTTTAAGCGCATATAAGCAACGCAATAGTCTAGAGCCCGAGGGAGCGCGCACAACAAGCCTCAGTTCGGCGGTATTAGTTTGTTTAGCGCTTACTTGGCTAAACCCTCATGTGTATTTAGATACCGTTGTGTTACTGGGCTCAATCTCACTTCAGTATGGTGAGCAATCTCACCTATTTGGTATTGGTGCTATTGCAGGTTCTTTTGTTTTCTTTTTTAGCTTAGGCTATGGCGCCTCTTTTTTGCGGCCATTGTTTGCAAAGCCAATAACATGGGTAGTATTAGAGGTTGTGATTGGTTTGGTGATGTGGACGATTGCACTAAGTTTATTGCTCAACTAGTAAAATGTGATACAAATGATCTGTTGCCAGAAAAAGAGCAACTGATTCAGCCGCTTATTACGGCGCCATGTACTCGCAAACCTACAATTATATAATTAATGGAGTTCAATCTGTGAAGCTGCTTCACAAAGATAATCTGTTTTGCTGGAGTGAATTTGATAAGGATAGGAATATCGATTTCCATAGTTACCTTTGGCTTAGAAGTGAGGGTAATGTCATATTTGATCCGCTACCATTGACCAGTCATGATGAAAATCATCTTAAATCTTTGGGTGGTGTTATTTATATTATCATCTCAAATTCTGATCACATTCGTAATGCTAAAAAACTTGCAGAGATAACGGGCGCTCAGATTTGGGGGCCTGCAGGTGAAGCAAAAAACTTTCCTATTAAATGCACTCAGTGGCTAAACGAAGGCGATAAAGTGCTCGAAGGGTTAGATATATATTCCTTAAGTGGTTCCAAAACAAATGGAGAGCTGTCGTTTCTTATTGAAGGTGAAACTTTAATTACTGGTGATCTTATCCGAGCCCATTCTGGGGGTAAGCTTTGTTTGCTTCCAGACGCTAAGCTCCTTGATATAGTGGCGGCAAAAAAGTCAGTAAAAAGACTTGCTGCGATTAAGGGTGTTAAGGCAATTTTGCCTGGTGATGGTTGGCCTGTATTTAGAGATGGTGAACAAGTGTTGTCTGAGCTTGCAAAATCTATATAAATATCTACTTAAAAACTATAAGGTTTAAATATCATGCTTGCCAGCGCCGGTTTTAATGAAGGTGTTAGTGAATATATTTAAGAGGCTTTTTATCGGTAGCAAAAATTTATTTCAGTTGAACTATCATTGGGTTAGTGTTTTTTTTCACTATATTCAATTTTATCGATATAAAAATTTTTTTCACCCGTTGGTGTCTTAATAGTTACTTCATCGTCTACTTGTTTTTTAAGTAGCGCTTTGGCAATTGGCGAGTCAACGCTGATTTTTCCGATCGAGATATTAAATTCATCGGGCCCTACTATTTGATAAGTGACTTGATTATCGTCGTCGTCACTCAGCGTTACCCATGCACCAAAAAATATTCGGGTTTGATCTTTAGGAGTATCGCGAACGATGGTTAATTCATCGAGACGTTTTGTGATAAAGCGAACTCGACTGTCTATTTCTCGTAGGCGTTTTTTGCCATAAATATAGTCACCATTTTCTGAGCGATCACCATTTTTTGCGGCTTCGTGCACATCATTTGTGACCTTTGGACGCTCTATTTTCCAAAGCTGTTTAAGCTCTTGAGTTAATGCATCAGCCCCTGCCTCGGTTATATAGGGTGAGCCTTTCTCGCGAGGTGGACGCCAGCGCCCCATTAGTTAACATCCTTATTTTTTTCAGATTGATGAGCGCCCGCCTTAATCTTATTAATTGTTTTTTGATCGACAAAAGGTACTGCCAGTAAAGGTGTGTCGATATTACTGTTAGAAAAATCAATCTTAAAAACGTTGGCATAAAATGCGTATTCACTATCAATGGCGCATTGAATATTGTCTGCTTGACGAAAGCCGTGACCCTCGTCTTTAAAGGTAACATAAGCGACGGGGATACCTTGTTGGTAAAGCGATGTCACCATTGTCTCGGCTTGGTTTGGCGGTACGACTTTATCCTCTAATCCTTGTAAAAAGATTACTGGGCAGTTGAGTTGCTCTACAGAATTAATCGGTGAGCGCTGTTCGTATATTTCTTTGGCTTCGGGATAGGGGCCAATTAATTGATCGAGATAGCGCGACTCGAATTTATGAGTGTCTGAGGCCAGTAGGCTTAGATCGCCAATACCATAAAGGCTCGCACCGGCTTTAAAGGTATCTTTAAAGGTAAGCGCGGCAAGCACCGAATAGCCACCAGCGCTACTGCCACGTACCGCAAGTTTTTGCACATCGGCTAAACCTTGTTGGCTAATAAAATCTGCGCCAGCACAAATATCATCAACATCGGCAATGCCCCATTGTGCCTTTAAGCGGTCGCGATAAAGGCGGCCATAACCGGTACTGCCACTATAATTAATATCAAATACAGCAAAGCCACGATTGGTCCAATACTGTATTTTTAAGTTAAGTGCACTGCTAGTGGCGCCTGTTGGGCCACCATGACACATTGCCAGCAAAGGTGGTTTTTCATCTTTAGCGGCCTCGTATTGACTATTATGTGGTGTGTAGTAAAAACCATGCACCTGTTGTGCTTTTTGATTACTAAAACTCATGGCTATGGGTTTGCTGTACTCACAAGGCGCAATTGCAAGTTCACCACTCGTTTGTAATGTTTGTAATTGATGATCATGCCATTCAACGATGCTATCGAGCTGGTTAAAATCGCTGGCAATAAAAACGGCGCTATCGGTTTCATCATTGGCATGGATAGAGCGAATAGAGCTATAGGGCAGATCGAGAGTTTTAAACTCGCTAGTTAATAAATTAATGGTTGCGCCAACCCATTGGCCGTTTTGTGTGTAGCAACAAAACACACTAAAGCTGTTTAAAAAGCTATAAGTCGACATGCCAAACACCCATTGCGGGGTCGCAAACTCTGCCTCCATGCTATGCACTTTATAGCGTGTTTTTGTGCTTGGGTTGTAGCGCTCGATGTTCCACCAATTACTGCGATCAGAGACAAAAAATAATTCGTTGTTGGGTGACCACTGCGGCTGAAAAATAGATTCGCCAATGGTGCTATTACCCGCATCACTTTTAATACCGGTATTAACCTCACCACCTGCAACTTTGATGTGCTGATGTAACAAACCCAACGTATTAAATTGAGCCAGCCAGCATTCGCTATTATCCCAAGGCATATTTGGATGGCACCATGTCAGCCAACTAATAGTTTCCCCGTCGGGTGAGATGCTCGGGTTCGAGTAAAAATCATTGCCAAAAACAAGTATATTAAAAGCCGTTGTTGATGAGCCATCTAATTTAATGGTAACGATACAGTTTTCAGGCTCTTTGTTGGATTTTTTATGTATCTCACACACACAAATAAGTTGTTGGCGCTGTTCATCTATACAAAAATCGGCATAGCGGTAGGAGCCCTCAGGGCTTAATGGTTGTGCTTTTTGATGAATTTTGTGTGGCTCGCCTAGGGCTTCTTGTGAATCACTTACACTGTTAGAGCCATTAATTATTTTTTGTGGCAGCGCGCAACGATAAACACGTTGATCGCTATCGTTGGTAAAGTAGGCGTAATCATTATGAATACAATAGCAGCCACCACCATACTCATGTATACGCGTACGCACATTCATTGTTGTTGGCGTAACAGTATGTGTCTCTCCAAGCGCATCTTTGCACATAATAACAGTGCAGCCCTTGTTGGCAGGGCTAGATTCTAGCCAATAGCAAACGTCATTGACGAGCATAGGCTCATTCAGTTGGCTTAGTCCTTGAGTCAATGTTTGGCTACTGATCGTCGAGGGCCAGCTACCATAGGGTAGTACTTGCTTTGTCGTCATATAGATTGTTTAATCTTCATCAATTTATTGTTTTACAGACTTTATTATGTCACTTGAATCTTTCATGCAGCAAGCACTTAGTCAACAGCCAATAAAAGAGCGCTTGTTGATTGCCTTTAGTGGTGGGTTAGATTCTAGCGTATTGTTGCACTTAATCGTAAAGGCTAATCAACAACTAGCCTCGCCCAAAGTAATTATTGCTCTGCATATTAATCACCAGTTATCTACTTTTGCTAATGATTGGGAGCACCATTGTAAAATGGTGTGTGAGGCATTAAACGTAGATTTTATTACCGAGCTAGTAGATATAAATGTTAGCGGCAAAGGCTTTGAGGCCGCTGCAAGAGATGCGCGTTACAAGCTCTTTGAAGCGCATATAAACGCAGGCGATATTTTATTAATGGCGCATCATGCCAATGATCAAGCAGAAACATTTTTATTACGTTTAATGCGCGGTGCAGGTGTATTAGGCTTGTCGGCTATGCGTGCAGAGCGCGCCTTGGGTAGCGGTAAATTATGGCGACCCTTGTTAGATTTTAACCGAGTTGATTTAGAAGCTTATGCTAAAGCCAATAATTTACATTGGGTTGAAGATGACAGTAATACATCGCTAGATTTTGATAGAAACTTTTTACGCCATAAGGTAATGCCAATATTTTTAGCGCGTTGGCCACAGGCGATTAAACAGCTGCAAGCAACGAGTGCTCGCCTCGATCAAGCGCAAAATTTATTGGATGATTTAGCCGCCATTGATTTTCAAGACCTTGATGAGCGACCAGAGCGTTATGGTCAAAGTCTTGCGTATAAAAAATGTGCAGCCTTAAGTGCCGAGCGCTTGACTAATGTATTGCGCTATTGGTGTGATAAAAAAGGTTTTGCTGTTCCCAGTGCCGACCAATTATCACAAATACATGCACAGTTTTTTAGCACGGGTGCTCAACTAAGCTCGGCGGTGGTAACTTGGGGTAATTGTGAGTGCCGCCAGTTTAATGATCGTTTTTATTTGATGCCTTCGCTTAAACCTTTTATGCCGACAAGTGATTATGTCATTGACAGTAGTGACAAAAATATAAATCTAGGTTGGGCTGGTAATTTAAGTATTAATCGGTCCATTTTAAAGGCTAAAAATTTATCAATTCGTTGGCGTCAGGGTGGCGAGCGTTGTACCCCTGTTGATAGAGCGCACTCGCAAACACTTAAAAAATTATTGCAAGAGTATCAATTAGAAACTTGGTTGCGCGATAGGGTGCCACTTATTTTTTGTGATGATCAATTAGTCGCCGTCGGCGATTTATGGTTGTGTAAAGAGATCTATAACATTATAAATATCGAAAATTACCAGTGTGAATCTGCAGTTGATAAAAATCAAAAAGACCCAACCTCAAAAGAAGTTAAGATTAATAAAACCGATAGTAAAATAGTCGCCAAAGATTTATTTGTCTGGTCGTTTAAATAATATATTTTTAAGGAAGAATTATAATGCCAAAGATTTTAGCCTTTTCGGGTAGTGCAAGAAAATCATCTATCAATCAAAAAATGGTTGCTATTGCAGCCCAGGGAGCACGCATTGCGGGTGCAGAAGTAACGCTTATTAATTTAGCCGATTATTCAATGCCAATTTTTAATGAAGATCTAGAATCTACCGATGGTATGCCAGAATCGGCGAAAGAATTTAAGCAGCTGCTTATTGATCACGATGGTTTTTTGATTGCGTCGCCAGAATATAACAGTGCATTCTCGCCATTACTTAAAAATGCCATTGATTGGGCAACAAGACCTTTTGGGCCAGATATAAAATCGGCTCCGCCATTTGCAGAAAAATATGCAACGATTATGGCAGCCTCTCCTGGTGCTTTAGGTGGACTGCGCGGTTTAGTGTTTTTACGTCTATTGTTAAGTAATATTGCGGTTACTGTATTGCCCGCGCAACTCGCAGTGCCAAATGCGTCCGATGCGTTTGCTGAAGATGGCTCTCTTAATAATAAGCAGATGCAAGAAAAAGTAATGGGTTTAGGTAAAGCATTAGCGCAAGAGCTACTAAAAAAATAGAGAGTAGTCTATGTGTTTAGATTTTATGAATCTATAGCTTATTATCGCATCTGGGTTGTTGAAGTGACTGCTATGTACTATTAATAATAATATTAATAGATATATTTAATAGTTATATTGCAGTCGCAATTTTCAATCTAAAACAATTCTCTTAAAGCTTTACCTTTAAAACATTTCTTATAAAAAGTACTTTTAAAGCAGTGCTCTTAAAAAGTGATCCTAAAAAAAGAAGCCGATTAGAAGCACTGCTTTGTAATAACCTTATCATTTATTAGCCTAGTATTAATAACGCGTTAATAAATGTGCAGCAAGCCAAATTATATTTTTAAGTCTTATGAATTTAATAAGGCCTGAATAGGATTCGGAATACGTTTGTTATCAATGCGCTTTACTTGGCTTCTGCAAGAAAATCCGGTTGCTACTAAACTATCTTTATAGTGCTCATTATTGATCACTGCCGACCAAGACAATGAATAAATCTTTTTAGATGTTGCTACGTTGGCAGTTTCATGACCATAGGTACCGGCCATACCACAGCAGCCTACATTAATTATTTCAAGCTTGTGCCCAAGCTGTTCAAAAATATGTTGCCAGTTTTTAATGGCAGGAGCAGCATTAGTTTTTTCTGTGCAATGAGCTAATAGATGATAAGTTTTTGATTTATCGCTACTCTTACTTGGTTGAGTATTTGTGAGCTCTTTGGTGGCAAGCCACTCTTGAATTAATAAAACATTAGGGGCGTTATCAACGACTTTTTTATATTCGCTACGGTAGGCTAATGTCATCGACGGCTCTATGCCTATTAAAGGTATATTTGTTTTTGCTAAAGCATTGAGCTTATCGCTGGTAGTTTGTGCAATGTGGCCAAACTGTTTACGAAATCCGTGAACATGAAGCGGTTTTCCATTAGCTTCAAAGGGTGCTATCCAAGGCATAAATCCGAGCTTGCGAATTAAATCGATAGTGTCGAGCACCAGCTCGGTTTCAAAAAAGCGCGTAAAAGCATCGAGTACAATTATAACGGACTGCTTTTTATCTTGTTCTTTTAAGTTTTTAAAATAAACATGATGTGTGTAATAAACATCGCGCTCACGCAACTCTCGATCAAAGTCGATGGTTGATAAAAGCGGGCTGTCGCTCATCCCCAAGGCTTTGTCTAAGCAATAACTCAAGCCCATTTTCATGGCAAAATTATAGGTTCGCGGAAAGCTCGCCATCAATGGCAGTGTTTTTTCTAAAGAGCCCACAAAAAAATCTTTAGTCGGACGCAGATAACGACTGTAATAAAGTTCTAAAAATTTTGATCTAAACTCAGGCACATCAACTTTTACAGGGCACGAGCCAGTACAAGATTTACACGCAAGGCAAGCCATCATTGACTCATGAACTTCATGAGAAAAATCATAGGCGCCCGTTTTTTTAGCAAAACTATTTTTAATCTTACTCGGCAAACTCGCAAGTGCTTGCAGGCTTGTTTGTGCATGTAATTTTTGCACTTCATTAGTAGTGCTGGTGCCTTGTTTGTCGAGCTGGCGTAACCATTCGCGAATTAATGATGCGCGACCTTTAGGTGTATGGGTGCGCAGACGTGTGCCTTTCCACGATGGGCACATAGCATCGTTTGGATCCCAGTTATGACAAGCACCATTACCATTACAGAACATGCCTTCGCTATAATTTTGCCAGTTATCCTTTGAGATCGTTCTATCGTATTGACCGCGAGTTTTTACTTCGTCGATTTTAAATAAAGGAATATTTTTGTTAGGTGTAGCAATTTTGCCAGGGTTTAGTTGGTTGTTGGGATCAAACGTGTGTTTGATTTGTTGTAATAGCGGATAAAGTGCACCAAAAAACTTAGGAGAATATTCAGAGCGAACCCCTTTACCGTGCTCGCCCCATAAAAGCCCCCCATATTTATGAGTAAGCTCAACAACTTGATCGCTAATTTCACGCACTAGTTTTTCGTCGTTTGGCTCTTTCATATCGAGAATCGGACGCACATGCAATACGCCAGCATCGACATGTCCAAACATACCGTACTGTAAATTATGCGAGTCGAGCAGCGCTCTAAACTCTACAATAAAATCGGCAAGATTTTCGGGCGGTACGGCAGTGTCTTCGACAAATGCCATAGGACGAGCTTCACCTTCGGTGTTGCCTAAAAGACCAACAGCCTTTTTACGCATGCCCCATATTTTTTTAACGTCATCGCCCCATGCAATCGTATAGGTATGACTTGCCGAGGTTGCAGAATTTAATATCTTAAGTAATGGCGCCATTGCCGCTTTAAGTTCAGCATCGCTATCGGCGCTGTATTCAATAAGGTTGATACCTTCTACGCTTTTTTTACGAGAATCTTTGAGCAAACTATTATCTGTATTCTTATCAACGTTGTTGACAACATTGTTACTTTCGCCATCTTCAGGAAAAAATTCTGCAATCGAATCCCAAATAATATCGCCTTTGGCTAGATTAAGCACGCGTGAATCAATAGTTTCAATTGACGTTGGTCCTGCCGCCATCAGCGAATTCGCATCGCGAAGAGCCGCATTAAAATTATCGTAAGACAAATTCACTAACGCTGTCTTTTTAGGAATAGGCAACAAGTTAAGTTTTGCTTCGCTAATAAAGCCAAGGGTGCCCTCGCTACCACAGAGAATGCTGTTCAAATCAAAGTGATTATTGTTGTTGCGAATATGGGCAAGGTCATAACCGGTCAAGCAACGATTGAGCTTTGGGAATGTTGCCTTTATTTGATCTTTATAATTTTTATCAATGTCATCAACAAGTTGATAGATGCGCGCAGATAAAGTATCTTTTGATTGTTCTTTTTTAAGCGTTGCTTCATCAATCGCTTGGGTATCTAAAATGCTGCCGTCCATTAAAACGGTCTTGAGTGCCATTACATGATCGCGAGTTTTACCATAAGAGCAAGAGCCCTGACCCGAGGCATCAGTATTAATCATGCCGCCTAATGTGGCTCTGTTACTGGTCGATAATTCGGGAGCAAAAAAGTAGCCGTGGGGTTTAATTTCAGCATTGAGTTGATCTTTAACGACGCCGCACTGAACTCGTGCCCAACCCTCTTTAGTATTAATCTCTAAGATTTTATTCATGTACTTAGAGGTGTCCACCACAATCCCATCGGTTAACGACTGGCCATTAGTGCCAGTACCGCCTCCGCGAGGACTCAGAACAATCTCTTGATACTGGTTTTGATGAGCAAGACTCGTCAATATAACAAGATCGTCATTGTTTTTGGGATACACAACACCTTGGGGTAATATTTGGTAAATAGAGTTGTCGGTTGCCAAAACCGTACGGTTTGCATAATCCATACAAATTTCACCATTAAAAGCACTTGCTTTTAATGCCTTGGCAAATGCCATATAAAGCGCTTGAGTGGGAGATGTTTCGGTAATTGCGGGTATCATGGTGTGTATCTTTTATTTAAAATTAGCAAATCATTAATGGTGTTATCAATTTATTTTAAACGGATTAAAATTATAAAAATAGCGATAAAAAGGTTTGGAAAAGTTAACAATTTGTTGGCTCACCAATCATCTAAGAAAGCCAAAAAATAATAATTTTTTGAGTAAAGTCTACATAATAGGTTGAGTAAAGGGACTAAACTAGTAAGGCTTACATAAATAACGATGTTAGCAAATAAAGTAAAAAGGCAGCATAAAAATTTTGTTGAATAAGCGAGTAATAAGTGCGTATTACTCGCTTATACTAATAACAGTGGCTTGATTTCATTATTTAACCAAAGCCACTCATCGCATTATGTTAATTACAAAACGGCAAGTGCGTCGTCATAGTTAGGCTCTTGCGAAATTTCTGGAACCATTTCGTTATGGATCACTTTGCCATCGGTATCGATAACCACAACTGCGCGTGATAATAAACCCGTCATTTTGCTCGTAGTAAATGTTACGCCATAATTCTTACCAAAATCTGGTGAGCGAAATGTTGATGCGGTTGCTACATTTTCTATGTTTTCTGCGCCACAAAAACGTGCTTGTGCAAAAGGTAGATCTGGCGACACGCACAACACAACTGTGTTATCTAAAGCAGCTGCTTTTTCGTTAAATGCCCGCACAGAGCGTTGGCAAGTAGGTGTGTCTATGCTTGGAAATATATTAAGAATCACACGCTTGCCTTCAAGGCTAGCTAGGGTCAGCTCACTTAAGTCTTGGTTAGCTAAAGTAAATTCTGGGGCTTTTGTGCCTACTACTGGTAGTTCACCCGATGTTTCAGCAGGTGTTCCTCTTAATGAAATTGTGGCCATTTGAGCCTCCTATTATTTATCAGTTATTGTTATAAAGTTATATAGTGTAGATTAAGTAGTTTATGTAGGATCAAAATTAAAGCGTTAATTTCAAATTACAAGTCGACCATAGAGCAAGTTCGACAAAGTCTAATAAATGACTAGATGCATTATACAGCATCAGGTCATTTATCTGATTTTATATAAAATTAACATATTATTCGAATTATATCGGTATTTAGTTTTATCTCTGGGTCTATTTAGTTAGATTTTCTAGATCGATATAATCTCGGTTTTAATGTTTTAACTGCTTACTTCTTCCGCAAACAATTAAGCTAATACTGGCAATTACTTAGTTGAGGATAAGGCTGATGAGCTATTATACTTAAGTATGTGCAACAGCAGTATTTACAACAACAGTCTTTTAAAGAATCTTCTTTGCAAGAATGATCTTTCGCCCACATACTTAATTATCTTATAAGTACTTGAGCAGTTGAGGGGCTTGAAGTAGTTGGAAGCAGTTTGATCTAAAAAGAGCGATAGCAGGGCGCACAAGCGCTATTCGTCTGAGGGCTCTATCCGTGCAGAGCTCTTATAATAATTATATTCGGATAAATAAGTAATATGACTCCTTCGATTCTTTTTATCGCCGTCTTTTTTTATATTATGCTTTTGTTTGGTCTTGCTCGTTGGGGAGATCGTCAGCAATTTTCAGAGCATAGTATTGTTCGTCATCCTGCTGTGTATGCGCTTGCTTTAGGCGTTTATTGCACATCTTGGACGTTTTATGGACTTGTAGGCACTGCCTCAGAGCAAGGTTGGAGCTTTTTGCCTATTTTGCTAGGGCCTATTCTACTGTTTACTCTAGGGCACCCTCTGTTAGAGCGAATTCGTCGAGTGACACGCCAAGAGCATATTCACAGTATTGCCGATTTTATCTCATCGCGTTATGGCAAGCGTCAAGGTGTAGCTGCTACGGTGAGCTTGGTTGTTTTACTGGCAATAATTCCTTATATCGCGCTGCAATTAAAAGCTGTTTCTGATACTTTAATTTTAACCATAGGGGGTAATTTCTTAGCGGGTCAAGATATTACCTTTTTAATTGCAATAAGTATGATCGCCTTTTCATTACTTTTTGGCGCTAAACGCCTAGATATGTCGGGCTATCATTCTGGCTTGATGTCTGCAATTGCATTTGAATCTATCGTAAAAATTGCGGCGTTAATTATTATAGCGATTTTTGCTATTTCTTGGTTGCCAAACAACACACTTCAACCATCAACCCATGTCTTTACAACCGATATTTTCACTGCTAACTATGTTTTTTTTGATAATCCGTCTTGGCTCCGATTTCTTGTAGAAACAGTCTTGTCTATGTGTGCAATTTTTTGTCTGCCGCGGATGTTTCATGTTACCTTTGTAGAATGTCTATCAAAAGATCATCTAAAAAAGTCACGTTGGTTGTTTGTTGGTTATCTAATTATTATTAGTATCTGTGTATTAGTGATTGCGAGTGTAGGCAATACGTTATTTTATGGTGAGCTTGCGGTTAATGGTGATAATTATGTTATTTCATTGCCATTAATGAAAGATTATTCATGGTTGGCTTTACTTGCATTTTTAGGGGGGGTTTCGGCAGCCACAGCAATGACCATTGTATCGACAATCACGCTAAGTCAAATGTTCAGTAATGATGTGATTTTACCTTTATTGGTCCGTAGGCGTAATGCCACAAATCAAACCAGTGATTTTTCTCGTAGCCTAATTATTGCAAGGCGCTTAACGGTTGTATTTGTTGTGCTTAGTGCTTATTTCTATCAAATTGTTTTAGCTGAGAACGTAGCATTAACGAGTATTGGTTTAACTGCTTTTGCGCTAGTTGTTCAGCTAGCACCAGGCATTTTATTTGGGCTTTACTGGCGCAAAGGTAATGCCTATGGCTTGTATGCAGGTCTTCTTGTTGGATTAAGCTTATGGTTTTATACCCTGATGATTCCGTTGCTTGTTAATGCTGGTTTGATTGGTTCATTTGTTTTAGAAAATGGTTTATTTGGTTTGCAATGGTTAAAGCCAGAGTCATTGTTTGGTTTAACCTTTGGCGATAGCTTTACTAGAGGAGTGTTGATTAGTCTGGGCGCTAATATTATTTTTTATTGCTGGTATTCATTGACATCTAACGAAAATTTTTCTGATCGTGTACAAGCCAACGCTTTTAGTAATTTAGAAAAAACAGTTTATAAGCCCTATCAAGATATAAATCTTCAAGACCTTTATAGTTTGCTGCAAGAGTTTTTAGGCACAAAAATGACGGACTCTTTGTTTGGAGAATACAAGCAAGGATTAAGTAGTAAAGATAAGCTAGGTTTGATTGAAAAATCGCAAAAAATGTTAGCTGGTATAGTGGGCGTTGCATCATCACAAACAATGTTGAGTAGTCTGCATAGCGGACAAAAATTAGCCGTAGAAGATGTCGTCAACTTGTTTGGCGAGACAACCAAAGCATTACGTTTTAATCAAGAAGTTATGTTTGCTTCATTTGAAAATATATCCTCAGGTATTAGCGTGGTCGATAAAGATTTGAAATTGATCGCTTGGAATCATCGATATGAAACCATGTTTGATTATCCCGATGGTATGTTAAAAATCGGCTTGCATGTCGCCGACATTATGCGTTTTAACGGTGAGCGTGGTCTTTTAGGCGATGGTAATGTCGAAGATTTAATTCGTAAGCGTTTGTCATTAATGTCTACGGCTAATTCCTATCGTGTTGTGCGTGCGCATAGTGAAAATATGATTATTGAAATTAAAGGCCGGCCCTTGCCTAATGGTGGTTATGTAACGACATATGATGACATCACTGAATTTATTATTGCACAGCGACAGTTAGAAGATGCTAACGTTAATCTCGAAAAACGTGTACAAGAAAGAACAGAAAAAATAGAAGAAATAAATTATGATTTGGTAAAAGAAATTGAGCGTAGAGGTGAAATCGAGAGTGAGTTAAGGGCAGCAAAACATATTGCCGATGATGCAAACGCCTCTAAAACTAAATTCTTGGCGCTTGCTAGCCACGATATTATGCAGCCACTTAATGCTGCAAATCTTTATGCCAGTGCTTTACAAGATGGCAAAGAATACAATCATCATTTAGTAGAGCAATTAAAAAGTGCCATACAAAACACTGAGTCTATTATATCTTCCTTGCTCGAAATATCACGCCTAGAAAGTGCAGTGTTAGCGCCGAATTTTGAAAGTTTTGGTTTGGACAGATTGTTATCAAATTTAGTCGATGAGGCGATGGTGCAAAGTACAGATTATCTTGAAATTCGTTATTGTAAAACGTCTATAAGTGTCCATTCTAATAAGCATTATCTCAGACGCATCCTTCAAAATTTCATTTCTAATGCGGTTAAATATACTCAAACCGGTAAAGTTCTTGTGGGTTGTCGTCGCTTATACGGTAATGGCTCACAAAAAGACATGGTTGAGATTTGTGTCTTTGATAATGGGGTTGGTATTTCTGAGCAAGAATGCACGGTTATTTTTGATGATTTTTACCGTAGTAAGCGTCAGCAGCAACAAGATATTATTCCGGGTATTGGCTTAGGTTTATCCGTTGTTAAACGCTTTAGTGATTTGCTCGATCATCCAATTCGCTGCCGCTCGGTGCTTGATAAAGGTAGTTGTTTTTCTATTCAAGTACCTATTGTAAATATTGATGCTAGTGAAGATACCACCAGAGGCGTTAACGGTCTTGTTGAGAGGCCCCAGGATCAGCTCAAAGATCTACGCGTTATTTATGTTGACGATGACCCCCAAAATTTATTAGCTACCTCAACCTTATTAAAACACTGGTACTGTGAAATTGGCCTTTTTGAGCGTGCAGAAGAAATTACTAGTTACGCACAAACAGCACCACCACCCGATGTACTGTTGATGGATTATCAGTTAGGTAATGTCAAAGTTAATGGGGTGTTGTTAGCCCAGCAATTAATTGAGGCCTGGCAAGAACGCCTTGGCGACAATATATATATTTCCGTTTGTATTATCTCAGCGGCGACCGATGCTAATTTAAGCGATATAGTGGCTAAAGCTGGTTTTGAGTTGCTACGTAAACCTCTTAAACCCGCTAAATTGCGCGCACTGTTATCTCAGTTTGGCCAGCGTAGGCGATAATTTAGAACTTGTTATTGCCAGCAAGTTCGTAAGTTAATAGAGTTAAAGAATTTAAAACCTAAAAGCGAGATTAAAACTACTGGCATTGAATGCTCAAGTTTGCTGTTTAATCTGAACAGACTATTTACGATCTTATAGTTTAAATCTTATAGCTTTCGAATATTGGGGAAATCACAAAAAGTTAAAAGTTTATAAGCAGTTTTATCTAATGTTCTATTCGAACATAAAGCAATATTACTAAGAAAAATTAAGTCAATCGAGGGGGAAGTGAACGTTAATAATAAGTGTTTTGAGAGGGAAGGGTCGGGCGAGCTAGGTTGAAGCTATTTAGCGAGTTCGAAAAGTATCTGCCTAAACTAAAAGTCAGGCATTTGATATGAGACTGACCAAAAAAAAGGATAAATCTGTTAAGATTTACCCTTTTTTAACGTTTGCTAATGATTAAATAGCTACGATGTTCTCGGCTTGCGGACCTTTTTGGCCATCAGTAACAACGAATTGAACTTGTTGGCCTTCTGCTAAGGTTTTAAAACCGTCACCAGAGATCGCGCTAAAATGTGCAAATACGTCTGGACCAGACTTTTGCTCAATGAATCCAAAACCTTTCGCTTCGTTGAACCACTTAACGGTTCCTGTAGTTGTGTTAGACATAATATTATCCTGAAAATTTATATAAGTAATGCCCCTAAGAGGCGTGAATCGCTTAAAATGTAGACTGGAACTTATAAACTGCAGGACGAGGTATTACGAATAAAACTGCGAAATGTAGGATGTAAATAAAGACTTCTTTCTAGCTGAACACCAGTATATAGAGGTTGTTGATCCTTGTCTATGTTCTTTTTTTTAACTCATATCCAGTAAGTAAGTTAGAATCAACTGCCACATTTTACTATCAAATGTTTTATCTCAATAACAAGGTAGACAGTTATAAAGTCATTAAATATGATCTTTATCTATTGCCAAATGCGATAGCATTATCACTGCTTGGGTGCGATTGCTAACACCAAGCTTACGAAAGATAGCCGTAATATGTGCTTTTATAGTGGCTTCTGTTACGCCTAATTCATAACCTATTTGTTTGTTAAGCCAACCTTCGCGTAAATAACAAAGAACTCTATATTGTTGTGGAGTTAGTGTGGCAATTTTTGCCGCTAATGTTTTTTCTTCTTCGGTAATGGGAGACGCATGAAAGGGAATATGCGGTGGTAACCAACGCTCGCCATCGGTGACAGTACGTATTGCCTCGTAAAGTGTGGTTGCAGATGAAGACTTAGGAATATAACCCGAAGCACCATGGCCTATGGCTCTATTAATAATTGATGCACTTTCATTAGCTGAAATAACGGCAATTGGAATTGTCGGAAACTTTTCTCTTACCGTAATAAGCCCGTAGAGGTCTTGACTGCCGGGCATATTCAAATCAAGTAAAAGAAGGTCGATATCTTGATTGTTTGCAAGAGCGCTGAGGGTAGTCTCAAGATTAGATGATTCACTGATTGTGCTTTTTGCAAAGTTTTGATTAATAACTTCTAAAAGCGCATTACGAAATAGAGGATGATCATCAGCAATATGAAAGTGATACATGCGTAACTCAATTTATTGTTATTAAATAATAGATCATTTTAACACCACTAACCTGAACAACCAACTAAAGACTGAACTGTGAATAGCGATAACATAGGTATAACTATCAGGTACGACTATTGCTTAATTATTGATTAATAGTTGTCCAAGAGTCTATTTGTGTAATTTATTGGCACTTCTGCGATCATTAAGGTCAAATCCTACATGATGACGTCAATGGTTATTTAAATTACGGTCAAATTAAACCAGTATAGGAGCTTAGAGTAATATATTTATGAAGATCTATTTTAAATTCATATTAATTTTAATCACCATAGCATTTAGCGCTATCAATATGGCTAATGATATTTTAAGGGTTGAGTTAAAAAATAGAAGTGCTGCCAGTCTTAAGTCTGTCTTATCTGAATTAGTTGAAGATGATGTAAAAATAATATCCGACGGTAATAGTTTAATTCTTAGGGGCGAGGCCTCGACATTGACGCAATTAAAAAAAATCATCAATGATCTAGACGTTGTCAATATTTCTTTGTCTGTCTCTATTTATCGTGGTGTTGACCCTAATATTCAAAAAGAGAACAAAGGCATACAGAAATGGGGAACTAATAAAGTGAGTAATCGAATAGATTCGGTTATTGTAGAAAATGGACAACGTTTGCTTATTAATGAAAGTAAGTTATTAGTTGTACCGATAGAGTCTTTTAGCTCTCGTTTTAACGAAATATTTGATTCTAATAATAGTTTAAATGTTGATGATGATTTAAGCTATTTGGCTGATACAGAACTGCTCAGAGATTTGAGCTCAACAATGAATAGAAACGAGGTTGTGACCATTGAAAATAGTTTATTTGTTGAACCATCTTTGATTATTAATAAAAAAGAAAAAAATAAGGCTATAACAAATAAGCAGTCAGGCGCTTCGGCAGATAATCAAGAAATAGAAAAAGTCTTTATTCGTTACAGTGTGCCCATAATTATAGATGATAGCTATAAAACTACTCTGTCAAACAATGTATTGTCATCACAAACACATGTTACCTCACAACGAATAATTTATACCGATGAATGGATGCAATTGTCAGGGCGCCAAATTATTTCTTATAGACCTTCGTTAAGTGATAACAAAAAAGTAGTTTCAACAAAAAATAAGGACGACTCTGATAATAATATATGGATAAAAGTAAATCGCTTAGATTAATCTATTAATGTTTAGTATTAATTAAGGCTTGCGTCACGCTGAAGTTTGACAGTGATATAAGCATCTATACTACTAATTATCCAGCTTGCAAGAAACGCAAATTTAGCAGTTATAATTTTCGGATCATCATAAATATTGAGTGATTCTTTAATGACTAAGGTTAAGCTATTAATGTCTAAGCTTTGCCTGCCTTGCTCAATATCATTTGCAATATTCATCATAAGACCCCATGTGGCATCCATTATAATAATGAAGCCAATTGCCGCAACTACAATAAAAAGTAGTGCTCTTATGAAGTTTTTTAAATAAAGCTGGCCTAATCCCGGAAAAATAAGTGCCGAATAATAAACTGCTTTCATTGAAGTTTTTAATTTTTTAATCATCTGATTAGAAGCAGCCTTATAAAGATTTTAATAGATCACCTATATTAACAATATTGCCAATACCTTTTGTAACAATCGCATTTTCTCCGAACGCCGGCGCTTTTTTATTATTGGGCATAGCGTTTAGGTTTGCGAGTAATGCGAAGGGTTCTTGTTTAAAATTTTTTATGCCCGTGTGTATATTGATCGTTGGTATAATACAGCGTTGGCATGGGTAACAGTGTCTTAGTTCGTAATTCTCGTTATGAAAGCCTTTAATCGAATGCTCATCGAAAGCTTCTAGGCCATTTAGCACAATATTTGGACGAAAATTTTCCATCTCAACAGCATCAAATTTTTGCTTTGTCATTTGGGCATTTAATGCCTTAAGCGAATTTACATTACCAATTAGCAAAGGTGCAGCATCAGCAAACAAAGTATGCGTCGTCTCTCCAAACAGCTCGGGTTTACTTTGGGGACGCTTATGCCCACTCGCCATGCGAACCAATCGAAGTGTTCTTGGCGCATTAACAGCTTTCGTTATCCATTGGCTTGCAATCTCGCCCTCATCGATGACTTTGCAATTATCCTTCCATACCTTTGCGTCAATAATCATATCGCTAGCAGAGGTGTCTGATCTTTGATCATTATTTTTTTGTTGAGATGGTAATTTAGAAAAAGGAATAATTAAATCATTCATTCCTTGCTTAGATAAAATTAAAGCCTCAGCCGTCAATCTCGGTTGGATGAGCACCATGCACAAAAATTGACGCTGAGTGATGAAACCTCCATCCGGCTTGATAACCATCCAATGTCGATCCCATTTAAAACCCGTAGGTGTTAGCTCAGCATTATTGACAGCGATGCCGCGCAATGATTTTACAGGGAATATAAATAATTGGTCGATTTCAATCGCCATAATTTACTCATTAGGTCTTGGTTGTCAAAGGCGGTTAATTTTTTTTGTCTACTATTCCTATTGTTGTTGCTGTTTTGCCTTCATAATGTCTAACTGCTCAGGTGTTGCGGGAAGCTGATATTTATCTTTCCATTCACTGTAGGGCATGCCATAAATAATTTCTCTTGCGGCTTCGTCATCTAAAGTTTCACCTAGGCTTTCAGCCTCTGCTTTATACCATTTGCTTAGGCAATTACGACAAAAGTCAGCAAGGTTCATAAGATCAATATTTTGTATATTTTTGTTGGCGTCTAAATGCCTAATAAATTTACGAAAAACAGCTGCTTCGATTTCTGTTTTAGTTTCTGGGCTCATAATTAGTTATCCTTTTTAAAATAATGAAAGTTACTGTTAGGCGATATAAAAATGTTATAGATAAAATTCATTAAAGGAAATAAATTCAATAGTATCGCCAATGTTTATTGTATGTCCAATAGGAATCACACCAAGTCCGTCTGCTTGTACAACAGATGATAAAACTCCAGAACTTTGATTGGGAAATAATTCGAGTTTATTTCCATTGAGTTTAACACGCACATACTCTTGGCGTTTAGGATTCGCTATATTGCTGAAGTTTGCTGTTAGTAATATGGTTGTTGGACTGTTGTAAATTTGACCCTGATACTGTGACAAAAAAGGTTTTACAAATAGTAAAAAAGTCACAAAAGTTGAAACTGGGTTTCCTGGCAAACCAAAGAAAGGTGTATTGCCTACTGAGCCAAAAGCAAGTGGCTTGCCCGGTTTTAATGCAATGCGCCAGACATCTAGCATGCCTAATTCACTAACCGCACGCTTTATATGGTCTTCATCACCAACAGATACGCCTCCAGTAGAAATAATGCAATCTGCTGATGCAGCCGCTTTTTCTAAACTCGCCTTGGTTGCATCAAGATTATCTTGCACAACTCCTATGTCGATTATGTTCATATTCAGCTTTTTTAAAAAGCCCTTTAATAAATAACGATTAGAGTTATATATTTTGCCTGCCAATAACGTCTCGCCAGGCTCAACTAGTTCATCTCCAGTCGATAAAATAGCAACGGTTAGTGGTCGAAACACTGGAACGTTAGCAATGCCAATAGAGGCTAGTAAACCAATATCTTGTGGGGAAAGAACACGACCTTGATTAAGAATACAGTCACCCACTTTTATATCTTGGCCTTTTGTCCGGATATTGTTATTTTTTTTAATATCGCAAGGAATAATAACGTTATTATCTTTTACTTCGCATTGTTCTTGCATCACAACTGCATTAGCGCCTTCAGGAATTTCTGCGCCCGTTAAAATACGCGCAGCTGTATTTTTGGCAAGTTTTTGTGGGCTGTGGCCAGCCGCTATAGTTTGACTGATAATAAGCTGAGTAGATTTTTCAGTTAATAGCGTCTCGCAATTAATCGCATAACCATCCATTGCACTGTTGTCAGCAGGAGGTACATTGATGCTAGAGATTTGATCTTTAGCAAGCGTAAATCCGAGTGACTCATCGATAGGCAGGTAATCAATAATTATTTTTCGCTCAGCATTGAGTTTTTTGGCGGTATCCAAAACTTGATTAAGCGCATCATTAATAGCTAGCATATTTACTCATACTTTGATGGTCATATTTATAATTAAAGATTTTGATAATAATCTAAAGAGTTAACAATATATAACCCTAACAATTTGAGGCGTTGTGATCTAAGAACTAATAGATGTTAGTGCTTTTGTTGGAGCATGCTAACAAAGTTACAAGGTTTATGATTACTATCAAGTTGTCCCTTTAAGATTTTATCCCAACCTGTTTTACATGCGTTATTTGAGCCTGGCAGACAAAAAATTAACGTATTATTAGCGAGACCTCCAATACAGCGTGATTGAATCGTCGAGTTGTCAATTTCATCATAAGAGATTTGTCTAAACAGTTCACCAAAGCCATCAATCGTTTTATCAAATAAGGGTGTTACAGCCTCTGGTGTGCTATCGCGACCAGAAAATCCAGTGCCACCCGTACAAATAATAACTTGTATTTTGGGGTCGGCAACCCATGCAGAAATAGTGGCGCGAATTTGGTACACGTCATCTTTGATAATATTGCGATCTGCTAAAATATGATTTGCGGCAATGGCACTATTAGCGAGTAAGTCACCAGAGGTATCATTTGCATTTGTGCGAGTATCTGAAATAGTTAAAACGGCAATATTAAGCGATATATTTGTCATAGTAGTTAGCGTGCTTTTAAAAAAAGTGATTGATTGTTAACGTGGTAGTTTAGAATAATTTGAAGGCCTTCACCTTCGCTAATCCAGTTCCGCCATAATATAATTTTTTCTTTTTGTGGTGCTTCATTTTTTATAAGTAAGCTATAGATGTTGGGCATTAATTCGGCGTCTTCAAAAAGCACAGCTAGCTTTTGTTTGTTGGCGAAGCTTGTCCATGTTGCTCGATCTACAAAAGTATAGGCATTGCGTTCAGCCACAACATTGAGTGTTGAGCCCATGCCTGTTCCTGTTTTTAAATAATATTTCTCATCGGGGAGTTGATTAGTTTTTCCCCACCAACTTTTTTCCATTTGATGAGTGCCACTATTATCTCCTCTTGAAACGAATAATGCATTAGCGTTAATTATTTTCTTCAGCGCCTCGTCGGGTGTAAGTGATAATTTAATGTGTGCAGGATCAGTTCTTGGACCAATAATGACAAAGTCATTTTGCATTAGCGGGATGCGCTGCTTAATAATACCTTCTTGTAAAAGAGCTTTCTCGCCAGCAGGATCATGAGTAATAGCAAGATCGATATCGCCTCTCTTTAGCAGTTCATGTACTTGTCCGCTGCCCGCAATAATAGGTTTAACGGTTATGGTGTATTTTTGCTGAAAATCGTTGACTAACAATGTTAACAGACCAGAATCTTGTAGTGTGGTTGTGGCACCAATAGTGATCAAGTTGTCACTACTCTTGAGGCTGCTGCTAGTATCTTCAGTATTAGAATCACTGCACCCAATAATAGTGAGGCACATTGTTAGACTCAAAATTAAAGAACAATTTTTAAAATATCGCATATAAAGTGATCCAATATAGTTGTATTTTTAAACGGCTTTATTTTTTACGTTAGACAAAACCTAAAAAGTGTTTTAATTCATTTGAGTTAAAAACATCATCGTTATTTGCATGAATCAATAAGCAGCCTTTCTCTAATAAAATAATGTCACTCGCTAATATTTTAGCTTGTTTAATACTGTGAGTCGTAATAATTATCTTACAAGATAAGCTGAGGTCTTTAATTAATGTATTAATTTTTTGTGTGCGCACAGGATCAAGATTAGCCGTAATCTCATCTAGCAGTAATATTTGCGGCTTTAAAGCCCAAGCTCGAGCTAAAGCCACCAACTGTTGCTCTCCGGTGGATAAACTTTTAGCCTGTCGATTTTTTAAATAATCAATATTGGCCCACGCCAGAGCGTCATCCACTATTTTATTTTTTGTCCCGGCTGCATCGCTACTTATTTTTGCAGCGTTATCTTGGTTTGTGTTGTAGCGAAGTGGCAGTGCTATATTTTCATATACGCTTCGATTTAATAAAACGGCCTTAGCAGGCACCATTGTAAGCGTTGGTGGCTGTGGTTGTTTATGCCAATAAATATTGCCTTTTGTCGCATGCATCACACCGGCTAATAATTTAAGTAATAATGTTTTACCTGACCCATTGCTTCCCATAATGACGGTAATGCCATTGTCACTTATCGTAAAATTTACGTCACTGAGACATGGTTTTGTATTGATAATCAAATCAATATTTTCAAATTTGATCGGAAGAAAATCACTAGCGACCATTATTTTTACCATAAGAATTAGGTAGTAATAGCTGTAAACTTTGGTTTGCTTCGCGGCCATAGCAATAATTGCAAAAGTGTGCAGAAGCATTAATCGATAAGGCGCATAAAATTAAAACTAAACCGAGCGCGAGCGCGAGCGCAAGATTACCTTGACTGGTCTCCATTGCGATAGCTGTTGTCATTACTCGTGTATGATTTTCTATATTGCCACCTACGATCATAACTGCACCAATCTCTGCGATTGCGCGACCAAAAGCAGCAAGTATCACAGTAATTAAACTATTGCTCGATTCTTTAATCAAGACACCAAAGCAATGACGACGCTTTAATCCTAGCAACAGCATTTGCTCGCCAATATTTAGCCAGTGTTGTGAAAATACCGGTAGCGCGAGTGCAATGACGATGGGCGTAATAAGGAATGTTTGCGCGATAATCATCGCGCTAGGAGTATAAAGCAAGCCCCAGATGCCTAATGGTCCACTATTAGATAGAAGTAAGTAGATGATTAAGCCAACAACAACAGGGGGAAGGGCCATTAAGGTATCAATTAAAACATGTAAAACATTACGGCCCCTAAATCGATAAATTGCCATCAACATTGCTGTGGGAATACCAATTATTGTCGCAAAAAAGACAGCGGACATGCTCACCTTAAAAGATAATAAAATAATTTCTATTAACGCAGCATCTGCTTGACTGACAAGAGTGAACGCTTGAGCGATTGCATCCGATAAGGTTGAGCTTGCCATAGATTCAAGAAAATCGAGTTATTGATGTGAAGTTATTATTAAAAGGCTTAAATTTTTAAGAGCAGAAGTTTTTTATCAAGCTGCATCTGCAATGCTACTCAGAAAAAAAATGACAGTCAAATAAGTAATTTGTCGTAGCTTCATAATAAGGCCTTAAAATATTTTTGCATCTATTGTATTCGCCAAGACATACTAATCTCAATAGCTATTTATAACGACGATAATTTATAAGGTATAAAATTGATATAAACGCTAAGCAAGTCGACGGCTAATGATAGCTTACAAGATAATAATTTGTAGGCATGCGCCAATACAAAATAGATGAGATATTAAAAGCTTGAAATGTTAATTGCTAAAGAGAATAATTTGATGGGACCTATGTGCCAATCAATATGTCTATTTGTCCTATGCTTACTATTATGTTTGAGCCGACAACAAAGGTTTCTTTTGTGAGTTATAGAGTAAGGATATTAATCTTTGTTTTTGTGCATTAGAGAGTAGGGATACTAATGGTTGTAATTGCTCTAGGGCCTCGTCAATGTCTTTCGCAATTTCGTTTTCATTACCGTTATTGATGCTATCGATAATAGCGTCTATAGATAAATCACGTTTTTTATGGGCTGTATGAGTTTTGTAATACTCTTTTGTACTTAATGAATATATTTGACTATTGCCTAAATTATGGGCTTTTTGTAATGCGTTTTTAGATATATCGATGAGGACTTCGGGAATAACCTCATCATCGCTAGTCATTGTACAAATACCAATAGACACCGTTAATTTGAGCGGTTTGCTATTTAGCTTAGCTTTTATGGTTTCAACTGTCAGGCAAATCTTATTAGCCATTTCTAAGGTAGATTGTTGCTGCAGTAAAGGCACAGATATAGAAAATTGTGCAAGACCTGTGCGGGCAATTGAATCTTCTTTGCGAACATTACTACTAAGAATTTCAGCAATACGCTTAATGAGTGTCTCGGTGCTGGTTCTGCCCATAGAGATAAAAAGCTCTTTATAGCGATCAATTTCAATGGTCATTAAGCTAATGTTGTAACGATGACGGGATGTAAACGCTATTTCTTTATCAAGCTGGGTATGAAACCCTGCGTGGTTGAGCATACCCGTTAAAGGGTCATTAGTGACTTTATGCTCTCTATTTTTATCGTTGTGTATCTTTACGTAAGATTGGGCAAGTATACGAATGTCAGCGACGTTTTGAAAAGGTTTAGTGATAAAGTCTGTTGCACCAAGAGACAGCGCTTTCTCTTTGGCAGTATCTGGATTTTCGGCTCCTGTCATTACAACAACGGGTAAGTTGCGAATATGTGCTTTTTTATGGGAGCGAAGTTGTTTTAAAAATTCAAAGCCATCCATCACCGGCATAACAAGATCGGTAAAAATAATATCAATGGTATCGTCGGCTTCAAGGGTATTAAGGCCATCGGCACCATCAGTCGCTAGCAAGATATCAAATTCAATACCAAAGAATTTTCTAGCAGTAATGCGAACGGTGCTAGAGTCATCTATGACTAATAATCGAGTTTTATTATTTTTTATCGACATGTTATCTAGCCTATCCTCTGGAATCGAATACCATCAACTACTTATCCGTCACTATAGACTAATTCTAACTTTAGTCGAGTGCAAGCGTCTCACAAGATAGATGCCAAAGGTTGATTTTGCTGATAGCAGGTTAGATGCTATCTAATGTGAGGGGCATATAAGCAGCAACAATAGCAATTAAAAAATAGAATTGATCTGTTTTTAACATTAATGTCGACTAAAGAATTAATACCCCTAGCTTATTACCATTATCATTTGATGTTACTATCAAGAAACTGGCTCAAAAACTCTAAAATTACTCTAACTATAATAAGAGCCATGTAATCGGAGGTCACAATCGTGCAATACAATAATCCAAATACTCAAGGTGCAGTTGTCTCTTTTAAAGAGCGCTACGAAAACTATATCGGCGGCAACTGGGTAGCCCCGCAAAAAGGGGTCTATTTTGATAATATTTCGCCCGTCAATGGCAAGGCGTTTTGTCAAATTCCTCGGTCTTCACAAGAAGATATCAATTTAGCCCTAGATGCAGCGCATGCCGCAAAAGAGGCATGGGGTAAAACATCAGTTACCGAGCGCTCTAATTTATTACTCAAAATGGCAGATGTGATGGAGCAAAATCTCGAGGCTTTAGCGGTTGCTGAAACTTGGGATAATGGTAAAGCTGTCAGAGAAACTCTAATGCTGATATTCCCTTATGTGTCGATCACCTGCGCTATTATGCGGGTTGTCTTCGCGCTCAAGAGGGCGGCATAAGCGAAATTGATCATAATACAGTGGCTTATCACATCCATGAGCCATTGGGTGTTGTGGGTCAAATTATCCCATGGAACTTTCCGTTATTAATGGCAATTTGGAACTTAGCCCCTGCGCTTGCAGCGGGCAACTGTATTGTTCTAAAACCTGCAGAACAGACCCCAGCCACTATCTTGATGCTAATGGAGCTAATCGACGGTATTTTACCGGCGGGTGTCCTCAATGTGGTTAATGGTTATGGTGAAGAAGCCGGGCATGCGCTAGCGACAAGTAAGCGTATCGCCAAAATAGCCTTTACAGGGTCTACTCCTGTCGGTGAGCATATTTTAAAATGTGCAGCTGAGAACTTGATTCCATCTTCTGTTGAGCTTGGCGGAAAATCGCCTAATGTTTATTTTGCTGATATTTTTGATCACGAAGAAGCCTTTCTTAGCAAATGTGTCGAAGGCGCGGTATTGGCATTCTTTAATCAAGGAGAGGTATGTACCTGTCCATCTCGGTTGTTGATTGAAGAGTCAATTTATGAAAAGTTTATTGCTTTAGTTGTCGAGCGAGCTGGACAGATTAAACGCGGTAATCCATTAGATACCGAAGTTATGGTTGGTGCTCAAGTTTCACAAGAGCAATACGATAGAATCTTGAGCTATATAAAAATCGGCTTAGATGAAGGTGCCGAGCTTATTACGGGTGGAGGTATGGCTTCCGCCGGTGAAGGTTACGAAAAAGGTTATTATATTCAGCCTACCTTGCTGAAAGGTAATAATACTATGCGAGTTTTTCAGGAAGAAATTTTTGGTCCAGTTGTCTCTGTGGCAACCTTCAAGACTGAAGAAGAGGCTCTTGCCATCGCAAATGATAGTGACTATGGCCTTGGTGCCGGCGTATGGACTCGAGATATGAATAAATCGTATCGTATGGGTAGAGGTATACAAGCAGGACGAGTATGGACCAATTGCTATCATTTATACCCAGCTCATGCTGCGTTTGGTGGTTACAAGAAATCGGGAATGGGTCGCTATACGTATAAAGTTGCACTTGAACATTATCAGCAAACTAAAAACTTATTAGTCAGCTACGATATTAATCCATTAGGCTTTTTCTAAGAGTTAGATATTTGTTAGTTGATCAGTAAATGTTGCATAAAGTTTAATTGTATACCTACATAAGTTTAATGGTATACCTTGATAAATTTAGTGATATAGCGAGATAAATGTTTAAAAAGTAGAATAAAATAAGTAAGAAAACTGCCTCTTGCTAACTTACAAGAGGTAGTAACTACGATGATATATTTTTTCAAAGGATGTTATTAATTGGCTAATAATATCGCTTTAAGTAATTAAAATTTAGCGTTAACGAGACCAACTAAAAGAGGACATGATTATGTGGAGTAAACCAGCTTATGAAGATTTTCGCATAGGATTTGAAGTGACGATGTATTTTTCTCATCGCTAATTAGTCATTACCCAATATTGGCTGAATAAATCTATAAAGTAACCCTTTAAAATAGTTAGTCACCTTATTTGGCTTATTGTTATTATGAAGATTCACGTTCTTGGCTCTGCCGCAGGTGGTGGCTTCCCTCAATGGAATTGTAACTGCAATAATTGTCATGGTCTTAGGCGGGAGCAAATAAAAGCTCAAGCAAGAACGCAATCATCTATCGCTGTAAGTACTGATGATGAAAATTGGGTAATCTTTAATACCTCTCCAGATATTCGTGCTCAGTTAGAAGTATTTCCTGCACTGCAACCAAAAAAAGGCCTTAGAGATACTGGCATTAAAGCTATTATTTATATGGATAGCCAAATTGATCATACCACTGGTCTTTTAATGCTTCGCGAGGGCTGCCCGCACGACGTTTATTGTACTGATATGGTTTATGAAGACCTAACTCAGGGGTTTCCAATCTTTAAAATGTTGGAATCTTGGAACGGGGGAGTTCGACGACATCGCATAAAAGTTGATAGTGAGTGTGACTTTACCATTCCGGCTATTGAAAATTTATGCTTTACGCCAATCCCCCTTGATAGTATGGCACCGCCTTACTCTCCTCACCGCCAGAATCCTCATGTTGGCGATAATATCGGAATACTGATAAAGGATTTGACGACCGGTAAAAGTGTTTTTTATGCACCAGGACTTGGATCGTTAAATGAGTCGCTGCTAGCGACTATGGCTGAAACAGACTGCTTACTTATAGACGGTACTTTTTGGTGTGAAGACGAAATGATTATCTCGGGTGTTGGCACGAAGCTCGCTAGCCAAATGGGACATCTTCCTCAATCGGGAAATAACGGCATGGTTTCTGTGTTGAATCAGCTTGAAAAACCTCGCAAAATTTTGATTCATATTAATAATACAAACCCCATCCTAGATGAAAATTCGATCGAGCGTCGTGAGTTGCTCAAATTTGCTATCGAAGTCGCTTATGATGGTATGGAAATTATTTTGTAAAGAGGGCTGAATAAAGCGATGTTTTTATATGAGAGTTTATGAAACAGCAAGCGCGCAAACGGGGTTGACATAATAATGAGACCGTCTGAAAAAAAAGCCTATTCTAAAGAAGAATTTGAGCAATTGTTGCTCGCTAAAGGTTCTTTTTATCATATTCACCACCCTTTTCATGTTGCTATGAATACTGGCAAATGCACCCCAGATCAAATCCGAGGCTGGGTGGCTAATCGATTTTATTATCAAATCAATATACCCATAAAAGATGCGGCGGTAATGGCCAACTGTGACGACCGCGACGCCCGAAGACTTTGGGTGCAGCGAATTCTAGATCATGATGGACTTAAAGCTGAAGAGGGTGGGATCGAAGCTTGGCTGCGCTTGGGTGAAGCTTGCGGCATGAATCGCGAGGAGATTCTTGACCAACGCCATGTATTGCCCGGTGTTCGTTTTGCTGTAGATGCCTATGTAAATTTTGCTCGTAGAGCAACGTGGCAAGAAGCCGCCTGCTCATCATTAACTGAACTTTTTGCTCCTGATATTCATCAACGCCGCTTAGATGCTTGGCCAAAACATTATCAATGGATTGATATCGAGGGTTATCACTATTTTCGTCATCGACTTGCAGAAGCTCGAAGAGATGTAGAGCATGGCCTTGCCGTCACTCTTGATTATTTTAAAACCTATGAGCAGCAACAGCAGGCTTTAACGATACTCCAGTTCAAACTTGATATTCTCTGGTCTATGCTCGATGCCATGACGATGGCCTATATTCATAAAACACCTCCGTTTCATTGCTGTAAAACAGCTGAACAAGAAATAAAAATATCACATAAAGACGGTGCCGCTAATGATTGATCAGCAATGGACACCAACTATAAATCGCCAATTTCGACTCCAGTGGGAAGACGCGCAACATAAATATGTTTTGCTTTATCCAGCAGGAATGGTGAAACTAAATGGACCCGCAGGAGAAATACTTATTCGTTGTGATGGAGATAAAACGGTCGCTGTTATTATTGACGAGCTTAAAGTTAAATTCCCAGATGCTACAAGTATCGCAGCAGATGTTAACGCTTTTCTAGACGAGGCTTGTCAAAACCAGTGGTTAATTAGTGAATAAAAATCTTGCCAAACAAACGCCACCCTTATGGTTGTTAGCAGAGCTAACTTATCGCTGTCCTCTTCAATGCGCCTATTGCTCTAACCCCTTAGATATTGCCAAAAAGGGTGAGGAGCTAGACACTGACACTTGGTTTCGAGTGATGAGTGAAGCTAGAAAAATGGGCGCAGTGCAACTGGGCTTTTCTGGAGGCGAGCCGCTATTGCGCGAAGACTTAGAGAGTTTAATTAAAGAAGCTAGAGGCTTGGGTTATTACACTAATTTAATTACATCTGGCATGGGGATGGATGGCGACCGAGTTGCCGCTTTTAGAGAGGCCGGTCTTGACCATATTCAAATCAGCTTTCAGGCAAGTTCAGCAGAGCTTAACAATAGCATTGCTGGCAGCAATAAAGCTTATGCTCAAAAGCTTGCAATGGCTAAAGAGGTAAAGCGTCAAGGCTATCCTATGGTCCTTAATTTTGTACTGACTCAAGAGAACATTGACTATGTGGAGCAAATGCTTTTGTTGTCAGTCGAGCTTCAAGCTGATTACGTCGAGCTTGCCAATGCTCAATACTATGGGTGGGCTTTTCATAATCGACATCTATTATTACCAACCCAGGCACAAGTAAAAAATGCGGAAGCAGTTACGCAGCGGTATAGAGAGAAATTAGGCGGTAAAATAAAGATAATTTTTGTAGTGCCCGATTACTACGAAAATCGACCCAAAGCCTGTATGAATGGTTGGGGTTCGATTTTTTTAACAATTACGCCAGATGGAACAGCTTTGCCCTGTCATAGCGCTAAACAGTTGCCGATCGAATTTCCTAACGTAAAGAACCACAGTATTGAACATATATGGAGAGAGTCGCAAGGTTTTAACCAATATCGCGGCGACAGTTGGATGCAGGAACCTTGTCGTAGTTGTTCAGAAAAACACAAAGATTTTGGAGGCTGTCGATGCCAAGCTTACATGCTGACGGGCGATGCTACCAATGCCGATCCAGTCTGTGACAAAAGCCCATATCACCAAACTATAAAAGAGTCTGTTATAGAAGCAGGTTGCCAACAAAAAAATAATAAAACGGTATTGCTGCGCAATATGCAAAACTCACGCAATCTTATTGCAAAGGGATAAGCGTCGGATCTCGACTGCTAGCTGTTATCAAAATGATTAGTTGTGAGGCATGATTTTCGCTCTATAACTAATAATTTAACATTTTTTTTAGAAGCTCGGCGTTATTTATATGAAAAATAATTTAAAAATTAATAACTTAATAATGACGCAATGTTTTAGTCAGTTGGGCGCAGGTTTGTCATCGCCGGCAATCCCTCAAGGTATTTCGCAGGCTCAATTATTGAAAACAAATAGTCAAGTAGCAGAACTCATAGGTTTGGGCACTGATGTATTTGAAGCGCAATCCTTTCTGGATGTGTTTAGTGGCAACGCCTTGCTAAAAAATTCAAATCCTGTTGCATGTGCTTATGCCGGTCATCAGTTTGGCAACTTCAATCCTTTTTTAGGTGATGGACGATCACTCTTATTAGGTGAGATAGCTGCAACTAACGGTTATTGGGACATTGGCTTGAAAGGCGCCGGTAAAACTCCCTATACTTTTTCATCCGATGGTCGAGCAAGTGTTGACGAATGTTTACATGAATACTCTATTAGCGAACAATTAGAGGCGTTGAGTGTGCCTACGACTCGAAGCCTGTGTGTTATAAAAGGTAGCGAAACGGTTTATCGTTCTGGATTTAAATCAGTTGCGATGCTTACAAGAGTGGGGCCAAGTTTTATTCGTTTTGGAAGCTTCGAATACTGTTATTTCAAAAAAGACCATAGCGTGTTAAAAGCGCTTGCCGACTATGTTATTGAACGCTATTTTTTAAATTGTATCGGTGCAAGCGGAGATAATAACTATGCACAGTTTTTTTACCAAGTTGTTGAAAAAACAGCAGCTTTAATTGCTGCCTGGCAAAATGTTGGTTTTGTTCACGGTATGATGAATACCGACAATCAATCTATTGTTGGTATAACGCTAGATCTTGGTGAATCGATGTTTATTGATTCACGGGATGATAATTTTGTAGCAAGCGCTAGTGATGAGCATGGTCGTTATGCGTTTGGACAACAACCGGTGATAGGCTTATGGAATTGTAATGTCTTGGCACGAGCACTATCGCCATTGATTTCAACTACTGACCTTAAAAAAGCCTTATCTATTTATGAACGAACTTATTTAGGTCGCGTGCAAAAATGATTAGGCTCATTTAAGAGAGAAAAATTATTTTGCGATATTATTTTAAATATGCGGCTAAAATAATTTTTATTCTTTAACTGTTAATCCTTGGCTTAAAGATAATCGGTACAGCATGGTTGCAGGTAAGCATGCAAATATAATAGCAACAAGAAGAATGATTAAAGAATATAAGCCTGTCGATAGTGTTAGCGGATTAGTGGCTAACGTAAGGCCATATATGTTTGATATACTGGGCTCGCTTATTAACATGCCACCCCAAAATAAACCAATACCTAAAGCAATACCTAATACCACAATCGCTATTACTTCTAACTGAATCAAACTAAAAATAAACTTAGCGGGAGCACCAATAGCGCGTAATACAGCTATCTCGCGTTGACGTTGTTTAATCGTCGATAGCATCATGGTGATCATACCGAGTAAGGCGGTGAGGGCAACAAGCCCGGCTATGAGCGAAAGTATTTTTTCAATCATATTCATAGTTTGCCATAACTCACTTAAGACAACCCCGGGTAAAATAGCCATTAAAGGTTCTTGTTTTGTGTCATTAATTTTTCTTTGAAGACCAAAAGTCGATATTTTATTTTTTAGTCCAACATAAATAGCAGTTATATTTTTAGGTGTTAAATCTTTATTAAGAGCAGCTTCTGCATTAATTTTTATGCCTGGTGTTGGCACTCCGTTGGTCCACCCTAGATGAATGGCCTCCATTCCTGCAAGACTAATATGAACCGTCTTATCGACAGGAGTGCCTGTAGCATTAAGAATGCCAACGACAATAAATGGCTTGTCATCGTGCTTAATAAAACTAACATCGGCAACGCCATGAGAGAGGACAATTTTTTGGCCGATATCATAGCGCAGTTGCCTTGCCACCTCAGAGCCGAGCACGACATCATAAACCCCGTCAAACTCTACGCCTTTTTTAAAGCTGAGTGAGTTCTTATTGCGATAACGATAATGAACAAAATAATCATTAACAGTTGCTAATACGCGATAACCTCTGTGGGAGTCACCCAGAGATATAGGAATGGCCCAACTAACTTCTTTTTGACCTTTAATGGCTTGATAGCTGTTCCAACTAATATTGTTTGTCGCGTTACCAATGCGAAATACTGAGTAAAGTAATAAATTAATGCGTCCTGATCGTGCACCCACAATTAGATCGGTACCAGAAATGGTATTAGAAAAACTCTCTTTGGCTTGCTGCCTTATGTGCTCAACACTTAAAACAATGGCGATGCTGATCGCAATAGAAAAGATAGCCAAAAAAACACTAAACTTTCGGTTAATTAGGCTTGTAAGTGCAATTTTAAACAACATAACTATATCGCTCTGTTTAGTTGTTGTAAGTCGATTGTTTGATCAAAATATGAGGCTAGGTTTTTGTCATGACTAACAAATAAAACAGTGCTGTTATTCTTTTTTGTTTGGTCTAACAATAGCTGAATAAACTCATCTCTGGTTTCTGTATCTAAAGCTGATGTCGGCTCATCTGCAATAATGATTTCTGGCTGGTGATGAAGTGCACGAGCCACCGCGACCCGCTGTTGCTGTCCAACGCTGAGCTGATTAGCTTTTCGGGATAGCAATGATTCGGATAAACCCAGCTGATTAACAAGCTTAATCATTTGCTCTTGTGTTCTTTTAGCTGCAGAGAATGTTTGACTTAGTTGAATATTATCAGCAACTGAAAGATAGGGAATTAAATTAAACTGCTGAAAAATGACCCCCATATGTCGAGCGCGAAAGCGATCTTTTTTTACTTGTTTTAAGTTGATAATATTTTCATTTAATATGTTTACTACACCTTGTTGTGGCTCTAAAATACCTGCTAGTATATTTAGTAGTGTAGATTTGCCTGAGCCCGAACGACCATAAATAAATACACTTTGCCCTTTTTCAACGTGCCACTCGTTAATATTAAGGGTAGGAGCAGTAGCTTTAGGCCAATAAAATTTAACATCACGCATCGAGATCGCAAGAGTGTTTTGTAAAGCTGTAGTATTTGATGTAATGTTCATTTTTTGCGCTTTCTTGTTCGAAGATAAGGTTAAGTTCGATGCAAATAGGTTGCATTAAATTTATTGAGTAATATTCATAAAGAGAACAATCCGTATGACAAATTTTTTTTTGAGTAAAATGAATTCATTGATATTTTTAGTCGCTAAATACTGCATGTTGTCTTTGTTGTTAAGTGTTGTTTGGAATGCTCAGCTTTCAGCTAAAGAATTCGATTCTATACAATGGGTTGATCTTATACCCCAAGCAGATCTCGATGCCTTACTTAATCCTCCCAAAAGTATTTGGGAAATTCCCGATGGGTCACCAGAAGATATCTTCGGAAACTCTTTAGCCGATGCAGTTGAAAAGGCTATAGGCGACGCTCAGGTCCCCTTAACCCCAGAGGATCAAGCATACTATAACGCCTTAGAATCAACCAACATTAAGGCTGAGTTTAACAATAAAAATATCCGTATACCGGGCTTTATTGTGCCCCTTGAATATGGTGATGACCAGCGCATTACTGAGTTCTTTTTGGTGCCATATTTTGGCGCATGTATTCACGTTCCACCACCACCGCCCAACCAGATTATCTATGTTAAATACCCTAAAGGTCTACTAATCGATGCCTTGTACGATCCCTTTTGGATTGAGGGAAAGTTGGCAACCGAAATCATTGAAAATGACTTGGCTACATCTGCTTATTCATTAGCTGCGCTCAATATCAAACCCTATGAAGAATTTCAAAAATAAATTTGCTCCTTGTTTTTCAGATAATAGCTAATAAATTTATTAGTTTATTAGCTAGCAACCTTGTTTTGCTAAAATTAAACAAGTTATGTTGGGTCTTGTTATTTGTCATCTGTTTTAATTCCGTTTAATTTAAAGCTATCACTTGATTCTTGGTGTTAGCTTTTGCTGATCCTTGCCCTTTGGGCGTTACCCACTTAACAATGATGTTTTTGATACCAATAAAGTGCTTAAAGGCATGAATTTCTATTGCGCTAATATTATCAACGGCTGAATCACATTCTAATGTGTAACTCACATAGAAATCGGAATGATTATCTGCATCATGATTATGCTCATGTTTTTGCTCTTTATCTGCAGCACCATGATTATGTCCATGCTCTTTTTCAACAGAGTCATGATTATCTTTAAACGGGGATTCAACTTCAGAACTAACTTGCTGACAGACGCCCCCGATAAAACTAGCTATAAATGTATAGTCTTTTAATTTAGTAAAACTAGTTTTTAGTTGTTCGTGTTGAGATTGGGTTACTGGTGCATGCTCAAATCCAATAATATTATCTGCAGGAGACTGGAGTTCCAATAATACTTGGTTGCCTTCAATAGCAATAAATAGTTCAGCCTCGCCATGAACGTGCTTGTCAGCAGACATTGATACTAACGGCCAGAGAAGGAAGCTTAGAAATAAATATTTAACCTTGAACATTGTCATTTTCCCTTAGTTGTTGGGAGAGATATGTTATAACATAACAGTTAAGAGATTCAAGACATTCATCGACAAAATTTTATTAATTGCTTAAATATTTTTTCGAAATAGTGTTCAACTAATTTGCAATCTGTAAATAGACAATAAATGTTGAAGAGATATCGGCGTTCACTGTAAACAGTCTGACTTTCTCAGCTTTACAAAAACATAATCTCGCGGTAATTTAACGAGAATATTTCTGTGTTAACCATTTTGTAGATGAACTAAAGTTATATACGTTATTGTATGATGCCGCTATTGCCGCTATTAAAGAAAAACTATTATTGCCCAAAACTGATGCTATTGGCTTGATTGTCAATAAATAATCATTATAATTATGTTTGTAGTGCAAAGTTAATTTGTATTATTTTATATAGTACTGCGGTGTGAGGCGTAAACCACACTCCAAGCTGAGGTTTATGGGATTGATCTAATAAGTTACCGCTTATTACGAACAACCCCTGAACTGCTAACTTACCGGTTAGTTCATGGCCCCTTCCGCAAGCAACTTTTAGATATTCATATCTTAAGTTAGCTTTCTCGAATATTTATTTGATAACAATTTATTTGATAACATTATTTGATAACGATATCTTCATAGTATTTTTAAAATGCAAGCAATCTAGTTGCTAGGTAGAGTCTATCTATTCGCTGCGGGAAAAATATTTGTTTGATTATTTGGTTGTTGATTAGATTTATATTTTTATTTTTTAATCATGACAGTGATAGAGGTTATTCAAGTGGAAATGCTCTCAGGTGGAGATATGCTCATTCGCGCTCTTGCAGATGAAGGCGTTGAGGTAATGTTTGGTTACCCCGGTGGGGCCGCATTACATATTTACGATGCAATTTACAGACAAAATAAAGTTAAACATATATTAGTACGTCATGAGCAAGCGGCCACGCATGCTGCTGATGGATATGCGCGCGTTACCGGCAGAGTAGGTACGGTACTGGTAACGTCCGGCCCTGGTGCAACAAATGCTATTACGGGCATTGCAACAGCTTTTATGGATTCGGTGCCGATGGTTGTTATCTCAGGCCAAGTCCCCAGCGATAAAATCGGTCAAGATGCCTTTCAAGAGACCGACATGATCGGTGTTTCTCGTCCGATCGTTAAGCACAGTTTTATGGTGCAGCACCCTTCAGATATTCCTGGAATAGTTAAAAAGGCCTACTATATTGCCTCTACAGGACGTCCGGGACCGGTTGTTATAGACATTCCTAAAGATTTTACGGCGCCCACCTCAACCTATGAGTATAACTACCCAAAATCGGTCTTTATGCGCTCGTATAATCCAGTGCAAAAAGGACACAGTGGTCAAATTAAAAAAGCCGTCAGTGCCATATTAGCGGCAAAGCAACCCATGTTTTATATCGGTGGTGGTGCCATTCATGGCGATGCGCCCGAGCTTGTTACCAAGATGGTTAAGATGTTGGGTTACCCTGCCACTAGCACTTTGATGGGTTTAGGGGCCTTCCCAAGTACCGATGAGCAGTTTGTCGGTATGTTAGGTATGCATGGCACTTATGAGGCAAATACAGGGATGCATAAAAGTGACCTGATCTTTTGTGTAGGCGCACGCTTCGATGATCGCGTGACTAACTCTCTCGATAAGTTTTGCCCTAATGCTAAGATCATCCATATTGATATCGACCCAGCTTCAATCTCAAAAACAATATCTGCGGATATTCCTATCGTTGGTCCGGCAGATGCGATTTTGGCGCAAATGCTGCCGTTGATCGAAAAAGGTTTAAATCAAGTTGATCAGAAAGCATTAGCCTCTTGGTGGAAGTCGATTAACGAGTGGCGTCAAAAGCACGGAATTTATACCAAAAATCGTTTTGATGATAAGAGTGAAATGATCAAGCCTCAAGAAGTAGTTCAGGCAGTATATAAAGTCACAAAGGGCGAGGCTATTGTGACGACCGATGTCGGTCAGCATCAAATGTTTGCGGCGCAGTATTACTTGTTCGATAAGCCACGTAAGTGGATAACCTCTGGTGGTTTAGGCACCATGGGTTATGGCGTTCCAGCGGCTATGGGTGCTCAAGTTGCCTTTATGAACGAGACCGTTGTCTGTATTACCGGTGAGGGTAGTGTGCAGATGTGTATCCAAGAGCTATCGACACTTAAGCAATACGGTTTGCCTATTAAAATTATTAATATTAATAACCACGCTTTAGGAATGGTTAAACAGTGGCAAGACATGAATTATGAAGGCCGTTACTCAGAGATCTTATACGAAGATTCGTTGCCAGATTTTGTTAAATTAGCGGAAGCTTATGGCCACGTAGGCATTAAGGTAACAAAGCGTGAAGAGCTAATGAGTAAGTTAGAAGAATGTTTTGCTATGAAAGACCGGGTCGTATTTATGGATATTCATGTCGACCGTGATGAACACGTCTATCCTATGCAGATTCCGTTAGAATCTGTTGGAGATATGCTGTTAAGTAAAACGGAGCGTACGGTATGAATAAGAAAAGAAGAATAATTTCAGTGTTAATGGAAAATGAACCCGGTGCTTTATCACGCGTGGTCGGTCTATTTTCTCAGCGCGGTTATAACATTGAGAGTTTAAATGTTGCACCTACTGAAGATGACTCGCTTTCACGCTTAACCTTAACCAGTGTTGGTGATGATCTTGCGATTGAGCAAATCACTAAAAATCTCAATAAATTAATCGATGTTGTAAAACTCGTTGATTTGTCAGAGGGTGCTCATATCGAACGTGAGCTAATGATGATTAAGGTTCGTGCAACCGGCGGCATGCGCGAAGAAGTTAAAAGAAGTGTTGATATTTTTCGCGGGCAAATTATCGATGTAACTCAGAGCACCTACACTATTCAATTAACGGGGGATGCAGAAAAATTATCTGCGTTTATTGAAGCGGTCGGTGAGGCAGTTATTTTAGAAGTTGTGCGCACTGGAGTATCAGGCATTAGTCGCGGCGAGAAAATTCTAAAGCTTTAATTTTTAAGCCCGCAATTTCAGTTATCTTACTTTATTTAAAAAACCGCCTTTATGGCGGTTTTTTATTGTTCGCTAATTATTTTTTCTAGCGTTAAATAGTTTGTTGATGTGACTGCTTTTTAGGTCTAACTAAGTATTAGGCAGCGAATCCCAAAGTGCTTTTATTAGTGGGTTTTGCAGACGTTTTTTTTGTGCGCATAGCCCAACTTCTATTGGTTTTAAAAGAGGTTTGTGGTCTATAGTTTTGACTTGATTAATAAGAGGGCTGTTATCCAATACAATTTTTGGAATAACTCCAATACCAAAACCAAGACTCACCATGCTTACAATGGCTTCATTACCTGATACTTGGGCATAAATAGTGGGTTTAATATTTTTTTGTTGAAACCAAGTGTCAACACGTTTTCTGATTAGGCCCTTTTCAGACAAGATCAATGGTGTATTCTCCCAGTTTATTGTTGCGTTGTTATACTGCTGATTTTTGGCTGGAGCAATCATCACTAATGGTGATGTGGTAATGCGTTTAAAGTCGAGCTTACTAGGTAATTTGTCTGGTCTTGCGCCAATAGCGAGGTCGTCGGTATCTTCGAGTATATTACTAATGGCATCCTCAGAATCACCCGTATGAAGTGTCATGCCAATTTTTGGATGTGCTTTGCGGAAGTCGGTCAATATAGTGTGCAAAAAACTATAACTAGCGGTAACAGAGCAATAAATGCTGATTTCCCCTTGTAATTCTTGGGTCTCCTCCATTAAAGATTGTCGAAAATTCTGCCATAGATTTGTTGATTCTCTCGCATACTGTTGAAAAAGCATCCCTTCTTTTGTGAGCTGCATCGACCGATTGTCGCGCTCAAAAAGAGATGTGCCTAAGGTTTCCTCAAGTTGTTGAATAGTTCTTGTTAAGGCTGATGGGCTAGTGTGCATTGCTTGACTCGTACGGCCAAAATGTAATGTCTCACAAAGATGTAAAAATAAGGACAGAGTTCGGTTATCCATTGTGTTTCTCTTCTGCTTAGCAATGATAGCAATATTGCAAATAATGAAATAGTATTTCGTTAATATATCATTTTACGCAATGGTAGGCATTCACTATAATCGCACCCAATAAAAATGAAGGTGTTTTATTTTTTTGTTTTAACTATCTATTAGCGTTTGAATCAAATGGTTTGGCGTTGATGGCTTAATATTAAAGGGTGTTTCTTATGCAAGTTTATTGCGATAAAGATTGCGATCTGTCGATCATAAAAGGTAAAAAAGTCGCTGTTATTGGTTATGGTTCTCAAGAACATGCGCATCATGTATCCTAAGAGATTCAGGCGTTGATGTTGTCGTTGGTCTGCGTGCAGGATCTTCATCGGCCGCTAAAGCAGAAGGTCATGGGCTCAGAGTTTCTGATGTGCCAGCTGCAGTTGCCTCTGCTGATGTGGTTATGATTTTAACGCCCGATGAGTTTCAGGGTCAGTTCTATCGCGAAGTTATTCAGCCAAATATTAAGCAAGGTGCAACGCTTGCCTTCGCTCACGGTTTTGCTATCCATTATAATCAAGTTGTTCCACGTGCAGATCTCAACGTAATTATGATTGCGCCCAAAGCTCCTGGTCATACTGTGCGTAGTGAGTTTGTAAATGGTGGTGGTATTCCAGATCTAATTGCTATCCATCAAGATGCGTCTGTTGTGGCTAAAGAGCTTGCATTATCTTATGCCTCAGGTATTGGTGGTGGACGCACTGGTATTATTCAAACAACATTTAAAGACGAAACAGAAACAGTTTTGTTTGGTGAGCAAGCTGTTTTATGTGGTGGTTGTGTAGAGTTAGTTAAAGCAGGTTTTGATACGCTAGTTGAAGCGGGCTATGCACCAGAGATGGCTTACTTCGAATGTTTGCATGAATTGAAATTAATTGTCGATTTAATGTATCAGGGCGGTATTGCCGATATGAACTACTCAATTTCAAATAATGCAGAGTATGGTGAGTATGTTACCAGGCCCAGAAATCATTAATGCTGAATCACGTGCTGCGATAAAAATGCATTAACGCGTATCCAAAATGGTGAGTATGCAAAAATGTTTATCTCTGAGGGTGCAACCAATTACCCATCAATGACGGCATATCGTCGGAATAACGCAACACATGGCATTGAAATTTTAGGTGAAAAATTACGCGGCATGATACCTTGGATCACTGCTGAGAAAATTATTGATAAAAGCAAAAACTAGTCTGAGTTAAAAATTTCAAGAACTAGTAAATAGCGATTCCTTAAGGAGCGCGATACATTATCTATATTATTAAAGGTAATGTGTCGCGTTTTTTTGTTAATTAACTTTATTGCGCGTATTATAGGGCTATTAAAACTTTCGAGGTATCTATGACCGGTCATATAAAGCCAGTTCCAAATGATGGCAATGCTACTGATTCTGATAAGGGCTCTAATGATAAATCAGAGCATGCCTTATCTGAACGGTATATTCCTATCGACGAGCACATAGAAGAAGTTTCTGAAAACGGTAAGAAGGTAAGACATAAAGGCGTCTACTTGTTGCCTAATTTATTTACCACGGGCGCGCTGTTTAGTGGTTTTTATGCCATTATCATCAGTATGTCGGGTAATTTTGAGGCAGCAGCTATTGCTATTTTTGTGGCGCAGATACTCGACGGTCTCGATGGACGCGTTGCAAGGCTAACCAATACCTCTAGTGAGTTTGGCGTACAATACGACAGCCTAGCCGATATGGTATCTTTTGGCGTCGCTCCTGCTATTGTTGTGCTTAATTGGGGCTTAGAGCCTTTAGGTAAATTTGCATGGGCAGCAGTTTTTGCTTACACCGCTTGTGCTGCACTTCGGCTAGCACGTTTTAATACGCAAACAGGCTTTACCGACAATCGCTTTTTTATTGGTTTGGCAAGTCCGGCTGCTGCAGGTGTAGTCGCTAGTGTGGTTTGGGTATTTCACGATCAGCAAATACCTAATTATTTTGCGGGTATTGTGGCGATAGCAATGGTTTTTCTAGCAGTACTGATGGTATCTAACTTTAAGTACAGTAGTTTCAAAGGTATTGATCTAAAGGGCCGCGTGCCGTTTGCAAAAATGTTATTAGTCGTCTTGCTTTTTGTTGTCATTGCGATCAATCCCCCCGTCGTACTACTAACGCTAACATTGATCTATGCCATTTCCGGCCCATTGCTCTGGTTGTGGCGTCTGACCCGAGCATAGCTCTGTTTTATTTACCTCATTAATCCGTTTTGAATTAATTAGCTCATAATCTACGCTTACGCTTAGGTAGATAATCTCTCATATTTAATCAGCAGAAAATTATTATTTATCCTTGAACGATGTAAAGTTAGGTCGAGGGCTGTGATTTACACTATAAAAAAACAATATGTGATTTTTGATGGATAACAGCTGTAAAGTAAGTGTTAGAGCTTACTTATTGTTTAATAATAGGAATGATTATTTTGTTATCACTGATAGATAATCAATAAGTTAAAAGATAAGCAAAGTTAAGGGTTTACATTGTTGAAAAAGCGCGTACACTTCGCATCCCGAACTTGAGGCGAGCCTCTAAGTAGGTGTAGATTGTTTTTCAAAGCAATCAACATTAGTTTCAATAATAATTTGTACCGGTAATAAAATACTTTGCAAATAAAACATAATTAATTGTTTACATTATTGAAAAGGTGCGTATAATTCGCATCCCGAACTTAAGGCAAGCCCTTGAATTCGCTGATAAAACTGAGCAGTCGAGCACTGTTTAGGTTATTTAAAAACTAGAATCAA
>JAWUWW010000003.1:0-96787 GCA_034111645.1 Cellvibrionaceae bacterium | reverse complement strand
TCCAGCCGCTGACATTGCTGATTTATACTTCCAACGCTGGGATGTAGAGTTGTTTTTTAGAGACATAAAAACCACGATGGGAATGGATATTTTACGGTGCCAATCGCCTGATATGGTGCGCAAAGAAATCCTTATGCATTTGATTGCCTACAACTGTATTCGTCGACTGATGATGGAGTCGATAAAAGGGGCGGGAGTCGCTGTGCGCAGGGTTAGTTTTAAAGGTTGTGTGCAAGCGCTACGGCAATGGGAACCCCATTTAAATCAAACAAAAATGAGCGCGCAAGAACGCTACCGTCTGCTCGGTTTACTATACGATTCTATTGCTGAATATATGGTTCCTGAACGCCCAGGTAGAAGTGAACCAAGAGCGGTAAAGCGAAGGCCTAAACCATTCCAATTATTGACAGCTCCAAGGAATGAAATGAAAGAGACCAAACACCGAGGGAAAAAATATGGAAAAGCGGCTTAACTTAGCGCTATTCGGGTCAGATACAACTTTTAAGATAAAGCCCAGTCTCCAACGGTTGGGCTTCGTTTTTACAACACTTTGACTTCTCTGTTCTGCTGCTAAAAGATAAATAGACCCTTTTTATCTAGTCATAGATATTTTTCTTCTTCCAATCATCATTATCTTTAAATGCCGCCCATTCATCATCATCATCATCTTTAGCGCTAGCATTTGCAGCAGGCTCGAATTTTCCAGACGCTTCATTCTCAAGTCTTACAAGCTCCTCATCAATATGAACTAAGTCTTCTTTTTGAGTATTTGCTAAGCCCTCTTTAATAATCATGTTTTTAGCAAGCGCAAAATAATGTGCAGCGAGTTTGTTTTTACCAATGTTGTCTGCTTTTGTCGCCGTTAACATATAGTTTTCGATCATTAATTTAGCGATAAGATTTTTGAGTATCACGTTATAAGCACTGTATTGCTTGCTACTCAAATTGCCTCGCTCTACCCACTTTTGCATAAAGCGGCCTAGATAGTTGAGATATTGTCTAATTTCATTAATTTGCTTGGTATTTTGTAAGCGGACTTTATTTTTATTTACCGGTTGGCGAATTGTCGTCTCTAAGGTTGTTGAATAAAGTGTAAATTGCTCTAAAAATTAGACACGACTTGGCTCTAATTTGCTTAACTGCTCGAACACATCAACAATACAGCGGTACAAAAAAACGGATATATCCTTAGGTAAAAAATGTGGTGGAAAGGCATTCAGCATCTGTAAAAGCTCTTTAGAACGCTTCTCTAGAGCATTGAATAGGCGCGTTCTCTCGCGTTTTCGCTTAACGATGGTTTGCTTGATAAAAACGTAACAGATCAATCCACAAGTTAAGAGAATAAGTCCAATAATAATATATACAGAAGTCATAATAAATTTTGCATGGCGTTGTTATTGATACTTTTATCAATAATAGTTATAAAAAATCCAACTGTTCTTGATAACAGTATAGACACAATTTCAGAAGTGTCTTGTTTGTTCTGCCTCATATGTATTTATATTGAAAGAAAACAGGTGTTTTGGCTTAAAATAGGATGGGTAGGGCATCTTTAAGAGCTGTTTTGATCAATTTTAGGCTAGCCCTAGTTTTATTGTCTTCTGTTAAAGAGTTTTTGTCTGAAACTATTGACAGTTAGGGCCACGATACATAAAATGCGCACCTCTTCTGATAACAGCTTTGTTGCCAGAACTAGGTCCCCTTCGTCTAGTGGCCTAGGACACCGCCCTTTCACGGCGGTAACAGGGGTTCGAACCCCCTAGGGGACGCCATTTTTCTTTTTTTATAGAATATAAAAAGAACACTATGGCATCAAATTATGCGGGAATAGCTCAGTGGTAGAGCACAACCTTGCCAAGGTTGGGGTCGCGAGTTCGAGCCTCGTTTCCCGCTCCAATTAAATCAACCACTTAGAGAGATCATAGTGGTTTTTTTATGCCTAAAACTTTTTGCCTAGAATAAGGGTTCATATCTGATAGTTTCTTCGTCACTATCCGACACCCTCATACCGAATCTGCCCATTTATAAGCGGTGGCTTCATCTACCAAATCACTATCCAATACGCTCTCCCAGTGGTTTTGGTCATACCCTAAAAACTGCTCACGCCATCCCATAGTGATGATATTTCGAGCACCTTCGATAATATCGGCATCTTTATCAAGCCAGTCGATGGCCAAATCTGCATAGCCATAAACATCGGTACTATCTTGAGAGAGGGTAATAACCCAGACATCATAAATAGGCAGCCATGTTATATGATAAGAATCTGGCCAACTGTAACCAGGACCTGATTGAGCCCAGTTAATGGTGAATAATTTTCGCGGGATTGTCGATAATTGACGTTGCTTGTGGGGAGCTTTGCCTACTTGTTTTCGGCCGTGGATAACTGTGCCTGTATGATCAAACGCTGCCCATTGAGGTAGGCGACTTTCAATCGCGCTAAGCACGATTCTAGCAACAGCATTAGCGAGAGCACGGTCTTCAAAATGTATGCTCTTTTTGTGAATTGAGTTAGAGCTTTCTAGCCCTACACCCTCGACATTGTCATTATCAAACTCCAATTCACTTATGTCGTACGAACCTTCTAGCCATACAGATATAATTATCTGCTCTTGTGGATAGTAAAGAGATGGTGTTTTTGTTTTAGCTTTGGTCATTATGTTTTCCTCACGCGCCAAAAGGAAAAGTTCTGAGAACACCTTGGCGCTTGAGGTATTCCGCTTTAGCAAATTTTGTATACCGTCTTGCAAGTAGGACATAAATCGACGGTTTATTCTGGGCATAAAAAACCCCGCGCACAGCTTGTGCTAAAGGCAGGCATATATTGCCAAGCTTTAGCTGTGTTTATAAAGCACCCGCAAGCTGAAACTCAAATCGGTGCTTATTGCTTTAAGTAGCAGTTAGTTAATAGAGCCTTATGGTTGCAACAATAGTAAGTCAAACAGTTATATAGATTGAGTAGATGCTTATCGCTACTTTGATGTATGATTTTACTCACCCTTTAAAGACTTTTTTATAACTGAGTTTCAAAATCGCAATGCCATATTTATTTGTTTTTCTGATGTTTACCTCTATAAATGCCAACTCTGCATTTGATGTCTTTATTTGTGTTATCAAGCAAACACAGTTTGTCAGTGAAAAAGGTATGTTAGTCGACCAGCCAAAGTATGAGACTCTTATAGACAAAGAATTTAATGTGGATAAAAATACAGGGGCAATTAATGGCGTATTTACTACAGACAATATTAAAGAGCAGCCAAGTATCGTAGACTATGGTTCTAAAACTCAGGCTTTCAAAGTAATTATTCCTCATTATCCAGAGACGACGGTGGATTTATTGCTTATAGAGGAATATTCAACTAATAAGCAAAAGCCATTTACATTCATAACAAAGCAATCTATTTTTACAGGGCTTTGTATTGCTGAAGAATAAAAGTATTACCAATCCAAAAAATAATATTCGTACTTTTATTAGGACGCGGATTTAAAAATAGAAAGTGACAATAATATTTTGAAGTATACAAATTTTAGGGGGTGACAATGTTTGACCAACTGTTTGCTAATTCCTTGACCGAAATGGGTATGGCTGAGTTAGGGATCATGTTTTTTATAACAGTGTATTTATTAAGTGGTTTTGCACTTATGTTTTGTATGCAAAAACCAGTAAAATTATTACAAGAAAATGAGCCAGAAGAGTTTAAAAAGGCAGTAGGTGATGTTTTTTCTATTGTCACCTGGAAGGCGATCCCATTTGCTTACTATCTTGCTTCTGGTAATTATAAAAAAAGCATTAAATCTACGCATATTGTTGAGCAGTTTACGACGTCAATGTGGATTGCTCGTTTGCAGTTATTCTGCCTTGTAGCCTTTTGCTTATTTTTATTTAACAGTTAGGTAATTATGCTACTGCTTTGATTGCGAGAAGATAATTACATAATTATCGTTAACTTTCAGAAAGTATTGCTGCGACTGTCAAAGTCAGTATTATCATATATTGTTAAGCGACAAAGTATTATTTAACAAACTAATAAAAAGAGAGCTAACATGTACGCTGTTGTTGTTAGGTTTGAAGTTAAACCAGATTCCATCGACCTATTTAAACCATTAATGCTAAAACAAGCTGAGAACAGTCTTAGTTTAGAGCCTGAATGCAAATATTTCGATGTCGCTCAAGATGATAAAACCCCACATATATTTTATTTATATGAACTTTACACTGATCAAAAAGCTTTTGATGCTCATTTAAAGAGTGATCATTTTTTGAGTTTTATCGAAGCAGTGAGTAGTATTCTTACAGATAAAGAGATTTTGACAGCCAATCGTTTGACTTAAATTTTTATATTTCTTGATTTGTCGATACTCTAAAAAAGTGGCAAAGGAGCAAAACATGTCTATAAAAATACTTAAGCAGCCAACAAAAGGCGCTTGTCTTTGTGGTCAAGTTACTTACGAGATTAAAGACAATATAGGTATTTTTCAATATTGTCATTGCTCTCGTTGTCGTAAGTATACCGGCAGTGCTCATGCCAGTAATTTATTTGTGAAGTGCGATGATTTTAATTGGTTAACTGGTGCAGAGCTTTTGAGTCGTTATAATCCACCTGAAAGCAAATATTTTGCGACGGCTTTTTGTAAAGTTTGCGGTAGCTCAATGCCATGGAATAGTAAAGGCGGCAATATCGTTGTTATTCCTGCGGGCACACTTAATGATGATCCTGAAATTCGTCCTCAATGGAATGTTTTTTGCGATTCTAAGGCACCTTGGTATATTAATCCTGATGAATTACCTCAGCATCAGCAATTGCCGCCAAGAAAAACCTAAGCAAAAAATAAAATAAAAGCTTACAGAGAAAAACTCAATGGAAGAACTAAAAGATATAGAGCTAATGCTTAAAAAGGGTGTGTCGCTAATCGCGATAGAGTCTTATGAGGAGCCAAGAGTTCTCGAATTATGTACGCGTTTAGCGGTGAAAACATATCGTACATTACACCGTTGGACGAGTACCGATGGTCTTGTTAAAAATGCTTCAACGCATTTGGTAGTGTCACCTCAATTTCAGAAGCCTGATGAGCTTTTATTGTCGATTCGTCAGCGCAGTGAAGTGGGTATTTATGTTTTATGTGACTTTCATAATTATTTTGAAGATGCCAATGTGGTGCGTGCTTTAAAAGATATAGTTCTTTATGGTGCCGAGGGCATCACTATTGTGTTGACTAGTCATAAATTGAAACTACCTCCCGAAATTCAACGTTATGGATTACACTTTAAATTAAACTTTCCTTCTAGCGAGAAGATTCGCAAAATAATTGTTGATGAAGCTGGAGCTTGGCAAAAAAATAATAATGGCCTTCAAGTCAAAACAGATAGTAAAACTCTCGACCTAATGGTGAGTAATCTTCGAGGCTTAACCGAGAGTGATGTTAAACATTTAGCGCGAGGAGCTATTGTCGATGATGGTGCAATTACAGCGAGCGATTTATCAGCGGTAAATAAAGCTAAATTTGAGCTTATGAATATGAATAATATTTTAAGCTACGAATACGACACAACGCGGTTTTCTGAAGTCGGTGGCTTACACGGGTTAAAAAAATGGTTGGGCGAGCGTAAAGATGCATTTATAAATGAAGATACCAAGCTCGATACTCCAAAAGGACTTATGTTGTTAGGTGTGCAAGGTGGCGGTAAAAGTTTGGCAGCAAAAGCCATTGCTGGACTTTGGCACGTGCCATTACTTCGCTTGGATATGGCTGCTTTATATAATAAATACCATGGTGAAACTGAGCGTAATTTACGCGAGACACTTCAGCTTGCCGATAATGTTGCCCCATGTGTTTTATGGATGGATGAAATCGAAAAATCGCTATCTCAATCTGATAACGAAGGTATTTCTCAACGTGTATTAGGCACACTACTCACTTGGATGGCCGAGCGTAAAAGTAAAGTATTTATTGTGGCTACAAGTAATGATATTACGCGCCTACCGCCCGAGCTAATTCGTAAAGGGCGCTTAGATGAAATATTTTTTGTCGATTTGCCTAATAAAATTGATCGTGCAGGTATTGTGAGTATTCATCTTGATAAGCGAGATCTCACGCTTAACCAAGAAGAGATTGATAAAATTGCCGAAGTTACTGAGGGTTTTACAGGTGCAGAAATAGAGCAGGCTATTGTTTCATCGTTGTATAAAGCTCGTGCAAATAATGAAGAGTTAGTGTTGGAGCATTATTTAAATGCAGTGAGTTCAACCATGCCTATATCAGTAACACGCGCAGAGTCTATTAATGAATTGCGTCATTGGGCAAGTACGCGAGCCGTTCGAGCAAACTAAGATTGCCTTGTTAATTATCGGTATTTTTAAAAAGGTACGAAAAATATTTAAGCTGTTCATCAACACTTAATTGCTGCATTTTTTTTATATTATTTTCAGGAATCAACTCTGGTTGTGGATATTTTTCTAATTTTTTAGAAAGTGATTCTTCACGCAGTAAATGTAAAATAGGAAACGGCGCACGGTTGGTTAGATTCTGAGGGTCGTCACTTTCACAGCCATTAAAAACATAGTCTGGGTGAAAGTTTGCAAGTTGATAAACTCCTTGCCATTGATTACTTTTTAAGGTGCTATTTGCCCACGTCAAAAATTGACAAAAATCAAAGAAATCATCCAATAAATTAACACAAATGATTAATGTGGTTTCAGTGTCTACATCCTTATCTAAATGATCACACTGTCTTATAAGATCTTCTATTAATTCTTCCTCACTATTAGCTTGACTAACAAAGAAGCATATCTGTTCGTTTTGAAAAGGTGCCTTTGCAAAAGGGCACAACTGTAAACCAATAACGACTTCTTGCAGCCATTTTTTAGTCTGATGCTCTATTGTTTGTATTTGTAAGTTCATAGGTAGAGTTTTGAGTTTTTGAGCGCAAGCTTGATGTTATTAATTGTTTTACATAAACAAGAGCTTATATCGCCGCCATAAATTGATCAATGTTTTGATCATCATCCACTCCAATATTTTGATCAACGCAAGGTTTAACTTAAGAATTTACGTTTAAAGCAATTTTGAACTGTGCAAATAATGTGAATTCGTCATTATTGGACTAATGCTAATATTTTAAATACGCTATAGTTAAGCTTATTTTCAATGATGATGATTTTTTATGACCTTGAGTATTCGACATAAGCTGGTTATTGCTTTTTCTCTGCTTGCCCTTGGGGTTACGTTAATTGCTTTTTTAGCAATGTTGTTAATATTTCGTGCAGGGTTTTTACAATACCTTAATGATATTCGATACCAATCTCTACAAAGCTTTGGCCAAACTATTGCTGAAAATATAAAATTAGAGCAGCAATGGCAAAGTCTAAAAAACAACAGAAAAATCTGGCTAAGGTTACTGCAAGAACATCGACAGAATGATAGAGATACCTTGCTAAGCTCAGCTCGAACAAATCCTTCTCAAAATAATGCCCAAGACGATGGAGTTTCATCAACTTTCTCGACATTTTCACCGCCAAAATTATCGTCACAAGCATTTAAGGCCGGCGACTTTTCTAGACCCTTTAAACCTGCATCACGTCGTTATCCCTATGTATTACTAGATACTGATAAAGACATTATTTATGGTCGGATTACATCAGTGAGTGGTTTATTGCTTGTTGATGTGGTTGTTGATAATCGTCTTAGAGGTTATGTAGGTATTAATAAATTAAGTGATATTAATAAATTAAGTGATATTAATAATAGAGCCGATCAAGTTTTTGTCAGTAAACAAACGAAATATTTTATTGGTATTGCAATTGTTGCATGTATATTAGCTGTTATTGTCGCCTTTTTTATTGCGCGTTGGATGACCTCACCAATTCAAAGATTAGTCTTGGCGATGAACCGCTTAATGGTTCGTGATTATGATCACCATGTGGATTATAAAGCCAATGATGAAATTGGTAGTCTCGTGCAATCATTTAATCAGTTATCGCAATCTCTGGCTGATCATCAACAATCACAGCAACGATGGATTGCCGATATATCGCATGAATTACGCACGCCATTATCAACGCTCAAAGCAGAGCTAGAAGCGATGCAAGATGGCGTGAGAAAATTATCGATGGAGAGGATAAATTCTCTACATGATGATGTATTACGTTTGCAAAGATTAGTCGATGACCTACATGAGCTTACACTCTCGGATTCAGGCGCATTAAACTATCAGTTTGCTTCTGTATCGATTCGTAACGTATTAACGAGTGTTTTTGAACATCATCAAATCGATTTAAAAGCCCACGCTTTAAAATATAGTATTGAAAATTTGTCTGGCGATAACTTTTTGGATGAAGATGATATAACTGTTTATGCCGATACCGATCGGCTTTATCAACTGTTTGAAAACCTCTTACAAAACAGCATGCGTTATACGGATAACGGTGGAGAAATAAGAGTAAAAATCGGAGCTTCAAGTTCAGATGCAGTTATCATAGCTTGGCATGATAGTTCTCCCGGTGTCTCATCGGCTTCATTGCAACAATTATTTAACCGACTATATCGAGAGGAAAAATCAAGAAACCGTGATAAAGGCGGGAGTGGTTTAGGTTTGTCTATATGTAAAGCAATAGTTGAGGCTCATTCAGGTAACATTAGTGCCGAGCACTCTGCGTTAGGCGGCTTAAAAATTACAATTTTTTTATCTAAAGCAAAAATATAGCCTTACTTATTAACCATATGTCAGATATAAATATGAGCCATAAAGTATTAGTCGTTGAAGACGAGCCAAAGTTAGCCGAGTTACTAAAAGATTATTTGCAGCAATCGAGTTTCGTCGTAAATTTGGTCAATGACGGTAACAACGTCTTAGAGGCTCTCAACTCTTTTAAGCCAGATATTATATTGCTCGATATTATGTTGCCCAATAAAGATGGTATTTCGCTATGCAAAGAAATTCGTCAATCGCCAGTTTATCAGTATCTTCCCATTATTATAACGACAGCAAAAGTTGAAGAGATAGATAGACTTTTAGGGCTTGAGTTAGGCGCAGACGACTATGTGTGTAAGCCTTATAGTCCAAGAGAAGTTGTCGCAAGAACGAAAGCATTATTGCGTAGGCAGCATTATCAAGAATTATCAACATCAACAGGTTTGTTGCTAGAAGATGATAAAATGAATGTTCAGCTTAAGGGTAAAAAAATAGAACTCACTGCAATCGAATATACATTATTGAGCTTAATGGCGCGTTCGCCTGGCAGAATTTATTCGCGCTCGCAACTAATGGATGAAATGTATAGTGATTATCGGATAGTGTCAGAGAGAACCATAGATAGCCATATTAAAAAGTTGCGCCATAAGATTGCCAATGTCGATGCTAGCGTAGAAATTATACATTCCGTCTATGGTGTTGGTTATAAAATGGAGTATGTCGAATTGAGCTAGCTCTCTTTTCATTGTCTTATTTCTTCCTCATTTATCATTATTTGTTTCATATTTGTTATTTATAGTGACTACTCAAATCATTATTACTATTGAGGCTTCATTATGAAAAAATATATAGAAAAAAATACTATTACCACTATTCTACTAATATCTTTATTTTCACTCTCATCGATTTCGATAGCTGAAAAACATAAAGGGCCTGATTTTGAGAAATTAGCCCGCCAGTTAGAATTAACAGCACAGCAGCAGTCTGATTTTATAGCGGTTATGACAAGTAATCGAGATAAGCGTAAAGCCTTTATGCAAAAACAACGAGAAGCGCAAAAAATTCAAATGCAGCAATATCATCAACAAACACTTACAGATTTATCTGCGTTTATGAATGATGATCAGTTGGCTAAATTTGAGCAGCGTGTTGAAGAGCGCAAGGAAAAATATAAAGCTATGCATGAACAAAAGCGTGAAGAAAGAAGAGAAAATAAAAAAACATAACTTGATTGTAAAAGATCAAGGCTTTATTAATATGTTTAGATTGAATAAGGTTTTTAACGTTAATGCTCTAGCCCAACATTCAATTAATGATTGGGCTTTTATTTAACTGAGTAAAAATTTTATTGTAAATGTTTAAGCATAGCTCTTGCCGCATTAGACAAAATGCGTCCTCGGTGGTGTATGCAACCTAGTTGCCTTATCAGCTTTAAACCATCAACATCCAAACGCGTAATGTTTTTACTCATTAATGTCTCCGGCAACACACTCCAACCCAGACCAACAGAAATCATCATCTTAATAGCATCTAAATGATTAGTGGTCATAGATATATCTAATAGTTGTTTTTCTTGAGTAAAAAGTTGTTGGATAAGCTCTGTCGTATATGTATTTCGGTCAGGCAATATGGCCGGATATGCGGCTAGATCTTCGAGTTTTATCTTTTGCTTTACGCTAAGTGGATGATTAGTTGTGACGATAAACTCCATCGGGTCTTGCCACAATATATGATGTTGAATGTTGTCAATTGTGTTGTCGATAATAGTCTTTGGCAGCGTAATTAATGCCAGTTCAAATTCACCTTGTAATATAGCGTTAATAGCTTGTTCGGAATCAATAAAAGTGAGCTGTAAATGAACTTCTGGATATTGCTGACTAAAAGTTTTTAAAAAAGGAGGTAGTCGATGCAAGCCTATATGATGACTAGTAGCAATGCGTAATGGCCCCGATACGCTGCCTCGGATATCACTCATAAATTGTTTTGTATCTGCTATTTCTTGCAAAATGCGCTTAGCTCTTGGCACTAAAGCTAAGCCCGCTTCGGTCAACTGCACGCTTCGGCCAACACGATCAAACAGCGGTTGCGTCACCTGAGTCTCTAAAAGAGCAATGCGTTTACTAATAGCCGATTGCGTTAAATGCAAGCGTTCGGCAGCCGCAGAAAAAGAACCGAGCTCGGCAATAGTGACAAAGGCTTCTAATAGTTGAATGTCCATTGATAAATACTATTCATTCCTGTTGGGAATGTAAACAAGTATAAATATGAATTTGTTTTGTGTTTTCGTGTGGCGTATTATGGTGCCATATACAAGTTATTTTTAAAGCTATCGATTTAAGTTGTTTATTTAAGCTTATGTTTTAAGTGATGGCTTTTATCTTATTTGTTGGTGACAGTTAATATTTAGTTAATGGGAAGATGATCTTATGGCTGGAAAAACCCTTTACGATAAATTATGGGATGCGCATTTAGTTAAGCAACGAGACGATGGGTCGGCACTTATTTATATTGACCGTCATATCGTTCACGAAGTAACAAGCCCACAAGCTTTTGAAGGCTTACGTCTTGCTAAGCGACCTGTTTGGCGTGTCGATAGTATATTGGCAACACCTGATCACAATGTGCCCACAACATTTAAAGAACGTGCTTCGGGTATTGACGGAATTCAAGATCCTGTGTCTAAAATTCAAGTCAAAACACTTGATGACAACTGCGATAGTTTTGGTATTACTGAATATAAAATTAATGATCGTCGCCAAGGTATTGTCCATGTTATTGGGCCTGAATCCGGTGCCTGCCTTCCAGGAATGACGGTCGTCTGTGGTGATTCACATACGGCAACCAATGGTGCATTAGGTGCCCTTGCTCACGGTATTGGCACAAGTGAAGTTGAACATGTATTGGCTACCCAGTGCTTAGTGACCAAAAAAATGAAAAATATGTTGGTTAAAGTCGACGGCCAATTAGGCACAGGAATTACGCCCAAAGATGTTGTGTTAGCTATTATTGCTAAAATTGGCACTGCTGGTGGTAATGGTTATGCCCTTGAATTTGGTGGGCAGGTGTTCCGTGACATGACCATGGAAGGACGCATGACCGTCTGTAATATGGCGATAGAAGCCGGTGCACGAGCAGGTATGGTGGCTGTTGATGAGACCACGATTAATTATGTAAAAGACCGAGACTTCGCGCCAAAAGGGGCTCATTGGGAGGCGGCTCTTAAAGAGTGGCAGTTATTAGTCAGTGACGATGATGCTGTGTTTGATAAGGTCATAGAGATAGACGGTGCAGCTATCGATCCTCAGGTGAGTTGGGGCACATCGCCAGAAATGGTGGTTAATGTAGGCGCTTGCGTACCCAATCCCGCCGATGAACTTGATGCACATAAAAAGGCAGGCATGGAGCGCGCTCTTGTCTATATGGGATTAAAGGCAGGACAAAAAATTACCGATATTTATCTTGATCGTGTATTTATAGGCTCTTGTACAAATTCACGAATTGAAGATATGCGAGCCGCCGCTGCGGTCGTTAAAGGCCGTAAAAAAGCCGACAGTATAAAAGAGGCGATCGTGGTCCCAGGTTCCGGTTTAGTAAAAGAGCAAGCTGAGGCCGAGGGCCTAAATAAGATATTTATAGAAGCGGGGTTTGAATGGCGCGAGCCGGGTTGCTCTATGTGTTTGGCAATGAATGCCGATAAATTAGGCGAGGGCGAACATTGTGCGTCTACGTCGAATCGTAATTTTGAAGGCCGTCAAGGCTATGGTGGGCGCACACATCTTGTGAGCCCTGAGATGGCAGCAGCTGCTGCAATTGCTGGCCATTTTGTTGATGTAAGACAGTTTGTATTGGAGAGTTAAGATGAAGGCATTTACAAAAATGACAGGTATTGTAGCGCCTATGGATCGCTCGAATGTTGATACCGATATGATCATTCCAAAGCAGTTTTTAAAATCCATTAAACGCAGTGGTTTTGGAAAAAATTTATTTGATCAAGCGCGCTATTTAGATGAAGGGCAACCCGATCAATCTTGCGAGGGTCGCGCGCTTAATCCCGAGTTCCCGCTAAACTTTGAACGTTACCAAGGTGCCTCAGTATTATTAGCACGCGAGAACTTTGGTTGTGGGTCAAGCCGCGAACACGCGCCATGGGCCCTAGATGATTATGGTTTTCGTGCAATCTTAGCGTCGAGTTATGCGGATATTTTTTATAATAATTCATTTAAAAATGGTCTGTTGCCCGTTGTTTTAGATGAGTCAATTATTGATCAATTGTTTGCAGAAATGTACGCAAATGTTGGTTATCAGTTAACCATTGATCTAGATCAGCAGTTGGTAGTGACTCCAACAGGCGAGAGCTTCTCTTTTGAGGTCGATACTTTCCGTCGTCATTGCCTGCTTTATGGCTTAGATGATATTGGTTTGACCTTGAAAGATACCGATTTTATTAAAGCCTACGAACAAAAACGACGCGCTGAAGCCCCTTGGTTATTCGATACGATTAAATAAGTATTTTTTATCAGAGTGTTTTGCAGATGCGCCTTAATAATCAATTTAATAAGGCACATTATAAAATGAGTTAGGCAAATATTTTATTTGCGCTTAGTAAAAATTTCTAATTTATCTACATCAGATGAATAAGCCACAGAGGTTATGGGTTAAATGAAAGCGTCTAAAAAATTATTATTACTCGCTGGTGATGGTATTGGACCAGAGATTGTCGCCGAAGCCAAAAAAGTGATTGCATGCCTAAATAAAAAGATGTCTTTAGGTATTGAGTATCAAGAGGGATTGATTGGAGGCTGCTCGATTGATGCACACGGTATTCCGCTAACCGACGAGACTATCGAAATTGCAAAAAATAGCGATGCTATTTTGTTAGGTGCTGTTGGTGGACCTAAATGGGATACTCTAGAGCGTGCTATTCGACCTGAAAAAGGCCTTTTAAAAATTCGTGCAGAATTAGATTTGTTTTCTAATTTGCGGCCAGCCATTTTATACCCACAGTTAGCAGATGCGTCATCACTTAAAAAAGAGTTAGTAGCCGATTTGAATTTAATGATCGTACGCGAGTTAACTGGCGGCATTTATTTTGGTGAGCCACGGGGTGTGCGCACACTCGAAAATGGTGAACGCCAAGGCTATAACACTATGGTTTATAGCGAGAGCGAGATCGAACGTATTGGTCGCAATGCTTTTGAAATTGCACAGAAGCGAGATAAACGTTTATGCTCTGTTGAAAAGGCTAATGTACTAGAGGTTTCAGGTCTTTGGCGTGAGGTAATGGAGCGCATTGCAAAAGATTATAGCGATGTAACGCTAGAGCATTTGTATGTTGATAATGCTGCTATGCAATTAGTTCGCGCACCCAAACAATTTGATGTAATGGTGACGGGTAATTTATTCGGCGATATTTTATCTGACTGTGCAGCGATGTTAACGGGATCTATTGGTATGTTGCCCTCGGCGTCTCTTAATTCATCTGGTTTAGGCCTATATGAGCCAGTTCATGGATCTGCACCAGATATTGCAGGGAAGAATATCGCTAATCCGTTAGCCACCATACTATCGGTAGAGATGATGTTACGTTATTCACTCAACATGCCAGAAGCTGCAGATGCAATAGCTAGCGCAGTTGGTAGAGTATTAGATAAAGGTTTACGTACAGCAGATATTTATTCTGATGACCCTGCAGTTACAAAAGTCGGAACAGCAGCAATGGGTGATGCTGTCGTTAATGAATTAAGTTAGTTAACTGTTTTTTTAAGCGGTTTATATTTTTGATAAATCGTTAATTCGCCCTCTGGTTGGCGACCAAAACGTCTGTAAAGCCACTGATATTGTTCGGGTGCTGTTCTAATAATTTTTTCTATCGCTTTGTTAAGTCCTGTTGCTGCGGCAACAGGATCTTTCGAATCCATATCTTCTACATCGTTAAATTCTATTTCAAAACCTGCACCCTTTGGTTTTCGGGTTGCAGTCACAACTAATGCCGTCGCTTTATTATGACGCGCAAAGGTGTGAGTCATTTTTCCTGTTAGTGCCTGTAGTCCAAAAAAGGGTGCATATACGCCTGCATTTTTTTCGGGCAGATGGTCAGATAAAATAACCAACAAATTACCTTGTTTTAAGTGCTTTAGCGCTTGTCTTACTCCATTCATATCTACTTTAAACATTTTGGTGCCAACACGTTCGCGGCTATCGGTAATAATTTTTTCGAGAGTTGCTGAGTCAGCCTCTTTATACATGCAGCCCGATGGGTAATTTTGAGGTAAATAATAATTCATCATTTCCCAGTTGCCGAAGTGAGGCATGATAATAACAACACCTTTTTGACGGTCAAAGGCCTCTTGTAATTTCTCTGGATTTTTAATGGTAGCCTTTTGCATTGCTCGTGTCGGCTTTGCAAACCACACAAATGGTGTTTCGCAAAACCACATGCCAGTTTCTTCGGCATTTTTTTCTAATAAATCAAGTTGTTCTTTTGTGCTTAATTCAGGAAAGCAATGTTCAATATTACATAGGGCAATTGCCCGTCTTTTTTTATTAAGCGTAAAGTAAAGCCTGCCAACAACACGCCCAATTGCTTGATGCCAAGACAACGGCATTAGGCTAATTAAAGACATTAAACTGATAATAAGTTTGATTTTAAGATTCTTCATTGAATTTTTAATATGGTTTATAAGGTCTGAGCTTATGGTTGAGATTTTATTATAAAGGGTCATGCTGTAAAGGGTATATTACAACAGAATTATAATAAGACTGTTTATAACAATATGACCCATGACAGAATAAAAAAGCTCAGTTTATAGTATGTTATTGAATATAAGCTAGGCGTATTTTAATTCCAAGAATTTTTAAATAATAAAGGGGGAGTATTAGTTTTTTATCTAGAGGTTCTACGGTAAACTGCAGCCCCTTAATCGGATAGTTTTTTATATGAGGTTTAAATAATTTAATGAAAGTAGGTTTTGTTGGTTGGCGCGGTATGGTTGGTTCAGTTTTGATGGGCCGAATGATCGAAGAAAATGATTTTTTAGCCTTTGATCCTGTTTTTTTTACGACATCAGATGTGGGTGGGCAAGGTCCTGCCATTGGTAAAGACATTGAGCCATTAAAAGATGCTAGTGATATTGCAGAACTTAGCAACATGGATGTCATTATCAGTTGTCAAGGCGGTGACTATACGAAATCTATTTTTAAGCCATTGCGTGAATCAGGTTGGGAGGGTTACTGGATTGATGCAGCTTCATCACTGCGCATGGAAGCTAACGCTGTGATTATACTCGATCCTGTTAATTCGTCAGTGATTGAGGCCGCTCTAAATAATGGAGTGAAAGATTTTATCGGTGGTAACTGTACCGTTAGTTTAATGCTAATGGCGATTGGTGGTTTGATTAATGCCGGCCACGTTGAGTGGATATCTGCAATGACGTATCAAGCGGCAAGTGGCGGTGGTGCTCGTCATATGCGCGAGTTGTTAAATCAAATGGGCGACTTGCGCGATAGCGTTGTAACCGAACTAGCTGATCCAGCCTCTGCAATTTTAGATATCGATAAAAAAGTAGCGGCTAAGTTGCGTGATGGTAGTCTGCCACACGAAAATTTTGGCGTGCCATTAGCAGGAAGTGTGTTGCCTTATATCGATAGCGAGCTCAGCTCGGGTCAGAGCCGTGAAGAATGGAAAGCAGATGCGGAGACGAACAAAATAATTTCAGGGGCGGCTATTGATGCTGCCTACGAGGGCGATGTTGCAACACTTATCCCGCATATCCCAGTTGATGGAATTTGTGTGCGCGTAGGTGCAATGCGATGCCATAGTCAGGCGCTGACAATCAAACTAAAAAAAGATCTGCCAATGGATGAAATTGAAAGCTTGATTGCTAATGCCAATGATTGGGTCAAAGTGATTCCTAATCATAAAGAGGCAACGCTTGATGAGTTAACGCCAACAGCGGTTACCGGTACGTTAACTATTCCTGTTGGTCGACTCCGAAAAATGCATATGGGCCCAGAATATCTAAGTGCATTTACCGTGGGTGATCAGCTTTTATGGGGTGCTGCCGAGCCCTTGAGGCGCATGTTACAAATACTGCTAAATCGTCAATAACGACTAAGCTTAAATACGCCTAAAAACTGTCGTTAACTGATGAAAACTGGCCTAATTTCTCGGCGCTAGATATTTAGTTCTCCCAAGATTAATCAGGCCAGTAAACGATTGCAAAGACTCAGTGCGCAGTAATAATTTGCAAAGTTGTTCGTGCCAATTGCAGTTTTTAGGATAAATAAACGCTATTAAAATTAAGGGTAGATATGACGGGCAAAATAGATGTAGCTATAGTTGGTGCAACTGGCGCAATAGGTGAGGCAATTGTTGAACTATTAGCTAAGCGATCGTTTCCAGTAAATAATTTATATTTGCTGGCGAGCGAGCGTACAGCGGGAACTAGCCTGATGTTCAATGGTAAGCCGGTGATGGTAACTGAGCTCAAAAAATTCGATTTCAGCAAAGCTCAATTAGCTATCTTTGTCGCCACTGATGCAGTATCAGCTGAGATGTTACCTCACGCTCAAGCATTAGGGTGTTTAACTATAGACAATAGCCAAGTATTTGCAGAGTCTGCACCACTAGTGGTGCCTCAAGTGAATGGCCAGCTTTTAATGGCGCGTCCCGAAATAGTAGTTAATCCAGATAGTAATGTTATCCCGCTAGCGACAATACTTAAACTTCTCGATGATCGCATGGGTGTTGAGCGTGTCAATGTGACAGCTGTTCAATCAGTGTCTGGTCACGGCAAGAAAGCGATCAGCGAGCTGGCTGCACAAACCGCGAGTTTACTTAATGGCCGTGGTGCCGAACATAAAATTTATCCACAACAAATTGCTTTTAATGTACTGCCATATGTAGGTGAAATTCGTGGTGATGGCCATACAGATGTAGAAAAGCGTTTGGCCACGCAAACACGTCGAGTATTGGGCAATGAAAATCTTATTATCAATGTATCTTCTATACAGGTGCCAGTTTTTTATGCCGACAGCATGATGGTGAATATTGATACACGAGAAGCTGTTAGTCTTAAGGAAATCAAAGAGACTCTTGAGGCATGTAGTGAGATAAAGGTAATAGATGATAAAGGCGGTAAGCATTCAGCTACCCCAGTTACTCATTCAACCGGCAAAGAAAGTATATTTGTTAGCCGGATTCGACATGATATGAGCAATGATCACGGTATTAACCTTTGGGTTACAACTGATAATATTCGTAAAAGTGCTGCTATTAATACTATTTTGATTGCTGAATCTTTAATTAAAGCTTAGTTGTGCTAACTCGAGACCTTTGCACGGAAGATGATTTTGCTTTCAGACAAGGCAAAAACGCAGGTCAAGAGGGAGTTTGTGTGTGATGAATGACTGATTGAGTAGGTTTTTCCTCGGTGCCCCCTTGAGGGGGAAACCCGGATGGAAGTGAAATGGCTTTCGTGCAAAGGTCTCAATTCTCTATTATCAAACGGTTAGTTATAAAAAAAGCTATGCATTAGCTAGGTCATAAGCAAGGTGTAAATAGCTATTTGCTGTTAATATTTATATGACCAAGCAGTAATTCAATTGTGATTAATGTCTAACATTTTGTCATTAATCGCTACTTTAACCTCCAATATCTAAAATTACTGCTTACAATATTGGATCTTACAGTCTGTAATTAAGCATCTATTGTTAATACAGGCTCCTTTTATTATAAAAAACTCATTAATGATGTTTGAATTTTAACGAAACTACCAACTATTGATTACTTAGTTTATTTGACGAAATAGCAAAAACTTTACTTAAGAGTGTTATTTTAATCAAAAAACAGCAGTTTAAAGAGTGATTGTCAGGTCTCAGTAGTTGATAAAAATCTATTTATAATGAATACTTAGAGCGAATTGTGAAAGTTTATTCGAGGTTTTTGATAAATCTCGTTAGTAATCTATAATAAGAATAAACATTCACAATGTGAACCTATTTTGATCAAGTCAAAAGATCGTAGTTTTTATGACTTGATACGATAAGAAGATAAACAGGGTAACCCTATGCAGCTCCGCACTATCGCTTTAGTTTTAAGTACCGTTGGAATTCTTTATTCTGGCTTTGCATCAGCCTTAGGATTAGGTGAGATAACGTTAAAATCTCAGTTTAACCAACCTTTAAATGCTGAAATAAAACTTTTAAAAGTCCGCGACTTATCTAAAGACGAAATTTTTGCTGCATTGGCTTCTCGCGAGGATTTCAAACGTGTTGGTGTCGATCGCCTATTCTTTTTATCTAGCTTCGAATTCGAGGTTGATCTAAAAAACCCATCTAATCCTATTATAAAAGTTACATCTCCCAAACCTATAACAGAACCCTATTTAAATTTCTTGGTCGAAGTGCAATGGCCTAGTGGTCGCCTGCTACGCGAATATACCTTGTTATTAGATTTGCCGGTTTTCAACGAAGCAGCTCCTAGCGCTCCTGTTAGCAGACCAAATAGTGTCGCTATTGCATCTCCCATTCAGGTGACTCCCGCTCCACAAGCTAGCGCGTCAAGACCTGTTGTTTCCGCGCCTAGTTCAGCTAACAGCTCAGCTAATAGTGCAAGTGCACCTAAGCCAGTTGCTCCTATACCTGCTCCTAAAGAGACTGCACCAGAGCCTACCTTTAATGTTCAATCAAGTGTTGAGGATTATAAGGTTAAATCCGGTGATACACTGTGGGATATTACCGAGGCAACACTTGCAGATTCTCAAGCCTCAATGAATCAGAAGATGATTGCTATTTTACAAGCTAATCCTAATGCGTTTATCAAAGGTAATATTAATCGTCTTAAAAATGGTCGCGTATTACGAATTCCAACCAACGAAGAAGTCGCTAATGTTAGCTATCAACAAGCGATAGATACGGTTCGAGAACAAAATCAAGCGTGGTCTGCTGAGAATAAGTCAGCACAAAAAGCAGTATTAACTTCTGCAGTACCTTCTGTATCGGCTTCTCAAGATGCTGCGAAAGTTGAAGGCCGCTTAACTTTAGGTTCTGCCGGTTCGGGACAATCAAGTGTAAAAGGGACAGGAGCTAGTGGCTCCGGTGAATCGTTACAGAATGAATTGGCAATTGCTAGCGATGAACTAGCGCGCTCTACACGACAAAATCAAGAGTTAAGTTCGAGAATCTCCGAATTAGAAAGTCAGATAGAGACAATGGAAAGTCTGGTATCTGTTACTAGCGATCAACTAAAAGCGCTTGAGGTTACATCTAAGATTGCAGATGAAAATGACAGTACCTCCGCCGATACGATCGCTGATCAAAATGTCGCAACTAGTCAAGAATCAACCGATTCTCAAGAGAGCCCAGTTAGCTCAACTGAAGCCGTTCCCGCAGCCGTTCAAGAACCAGCGCCATTTGTAGTGCCAGAGCCTGCAACACCAAATAACTTTGCGCCTGCCGCTGAACCTTCGCTTGTGCAAACTATTATTGAGTTTTTGAAAACAAATATGTTGATTGTAGGCGGCGCTTTGCTAGGACTTCTAGTGGCGTTGCTAGTACTTATGCGGTTGAAAAAGAAGCCGGAAGATGATTTAAATGATTTTGAATTAGATGAAGAAAACGAAGATTTATTTGATTTGGATGACAATATTCTCGGTGATGATAACGACCTAGATGATGCATCTTACGAAGAAGATAATGCCTTTTCTATGGATGAAGATCTTGATGAATCTGTTCAGGCACAAACTGAAGATGTTGTTGCTGAGGCCGATATTTACGTTAGCTTTGGGCAAGAAGATAAAGCGATAGAGTTACTGCAAAAAGAAATACAACAAAACCCAGATAATGCAGACGCTCGCCTCGGTTTGTTAAAAATATTTGCTAAATCTCAAAACTCAACGGGTTTCGACGAGCAGTACGCTCAATTACTGCCATTGGGTAATGTATATGCCAATGATCAGGCAATGGCTTTACGTAAAGAAATAGAAAATGCTGAACCATTTGATACCGATCAGTATTCTCTCAAAGATGATGGGCTAGATTTTTTAGACGAGATAGAGAGCGATGATTTAGATCTTGATATCGATTTAGATAGTGCAGCCAAATCGTTAGATGATGGCAGCATCGCACTTTCTGAAACAGATTCAGATTTTGATAGTGATGAATTATCACTTGATTTAGATGATGTCTCTAACAGTGCTAAGGATAATAAGAATAAGTCAAAAACTGATCCATCGAATACTGATTTTTCTCTCGATTTCGATGATCTTGATGAGCTGGATGATGATTTATCTAAAGACAATAATGAAAAGTTAGCGGCTTCATCTGATCTAGATGATGTAGAAGATATTGAATTCTCTCTTGATTTAGATGACGGCGATGAAATCGAATCTGAAGATATATCACTTGATCTTGACAGCGAGCTAGAGGATGACTCTTTAGATGACATGGAATTTGATTTAGACCTAGATCTTAATGATGATTTGGACGCTAGCCTGACAGCAAATGAAAAGTCTAATGTTTCAGTAAAAGAGAATAAGCACAGCTTTGGTGAGCTCGATGAAGATGATGATTTTAGTATAGAGCTAGACGACCTAGACGACAATTTAGAGACTTCATTGGAATCAAAAGATAAAGCTTCCGAAAAAGACTTAGACGATGAGCTAGATAATGATTTTGATTTGGAGCTTGAAGACTTAGATGATGACTTTAGTTTAGAGCTTGATGATTTAGACGATAATGTAAAGACTTCATCAGAATCAACTGAAACTGATGGCTTAGATGATGACTTTGATTTAGAGCTTGACGACTTAGACGATAATGTAAAGACTTCGTCACAATTAACCGAAACTGATGATTTAGATGACTTTGATTTAGAGCTTGATGACCTAGACGACAACGTGAAGACCTCGTCTAAATTAAGTGAAGAAGAATCAGGTGACGGCTTAAATAATGACTTTAGTGTGGAGCTTGATGGCGACTTCCTTGATTTGGAAGAAGACGACAATGCTGGCGACAATAAAAAAGCTTCAAGCTCCTTGAGCATAGATGCCGATGATATTGAGTCAGCAAAGTCTGAAATTGACTCTGATGATAGTTTAGAATTAGATAGCCCGCCGCCTACAGACTTTGATATGGCGAGTTTAGATGAAGAGATTGATGCGATGACATCTGGTATGGATGATTCCTCAGCAGGACAAGATGAATCTGCGGAGACTCTAGATATTGATACAGGTGAAGAGTTAGAGCTTAGTGGCGACCAAGAAGATGAAGTAAAACCTTCTAAATTAAATATTAATGATGCTAATGAAGATAAAGTTATCTCCGCAGACGATGAGTTAGATTTTTTTGAAGAGTCTGACGAAGTCTCAACTAAGCTAGACTTGGCAAAAGCATACATGGATATGGGTGATCGCGAAGGCGCTGAGGATATATTAAACGAAGTAATGGAAGAGGGTAATGAGCAGCAAAAATCTGATGCGAAATTACTAATGGAAAGCCTCTAAATTATTATCAACAAACAATATGATTGATAAAACGACCGCTTAGCGGTCGTTTTTATTTGTTTGATAGTAAATAATCGACCGACCACAATAAAAGAGTTTAAACTAAGTTAATGACAGAGAGTTTTCAGCGTAAATTAGCATATAAGCGCAATCGTGAAATATTAGATGTCAGCTTATTTCCTGAGGGCATGAATAGAATTGCACTCGGTGTTGAATATAATGGTAATTTATTTCGTGGCTTCCAATCACAGTCTTCTGGGGTATCTACCGTTCAGCAAACACTAGAATCGGCTCTGAGTTCTATTTGTGACGAGCCCATTGCGCTGGTTTGTGCAGGTCGTACAGATACGGGTGTGCATGCCACAAATCAGGTTGTGCATTTTGATACAATTGCCCAGAGGCCAGAAAAGGCATGGTTACGAGGAGCAAATACTAAGCTCGAAGACGGTGTAAGTATTCGTTGGGCAAAAACGGTAAGTCCACTGTTTCATGCACGTTTTAGCGCGCGCTCACGTACCTACCGCTATGTCCTCTACAACACTCGGACACCCTCGGCTCTCATGAAGAATTTAGTCACTTGGGATCGTCGCCGGTTTAATATTGATGAAATGATTGAAGGCAGCCGATATTTGGTTGGAGAGCATAATTTTAATGCTTTCAGAGGTGCTGACTGTCAAGCTAAAACCCCGTTTAGACGTATAGACGCCATTACTATAAATAGCGTCGGCGATTTCATTATCATAGAAGTGAAAGCAACGGCATTTTTATATCATATGGTTAGAAACATCGTTGGCGTATTAACTGCCGTTGCGGCAGGAGAAAAACCACCCTCTTGGGTAGGCGCTGTATTGGCAAGTGAAGATAGGCGATTTGGGGGTGTAACAGCACCTGCTGCTGGCCTGTATTTAGTGGAAGTAGAGTATGAAAAGAGCTTTGCTTTACCGATTTGTCATAAAGGCCCTTATATTATTGAGGGTTTATTAGCTTAAAGCTAGTCGTTGCATAAACAAAGTCCACTTGCAGAAGATGAATTTTATAGCTGACTGTGTATGTCCTAGCTAGTAGGCGTTAACGACCATGCTCTTTAGATATTTATGGCTTATTTCATTAAATCATGTAAACATTTTTCCTCTACTTTTCTCGCGTCAATAAGATCATAAACCGATACCTTATTAAAACTTGCTTAGAGGCGCTAGATTTACTTAGAGTTATGGTTTAAAGGGCATGTTCAAAGGGCTTTTTCAAAATAATTGCCTCAAGGAATTGACTAAAAATTAAGGTTAGGTGGCGTGTGGATGACCCTCATATCAATAACTTCCCTGAGGAAGTCATTATTAAACACCGCTTTTTTACTCAATTGTTCATTTCACAATAATGGCCCTGTCTAATTCTGTCGCTGATAAATCTAATTCCTGTTAATATATGCTTCTAGTATTTTGTTTAGAGATATCAGTAGCGGCAAGCAAAATTAGTATCTAAGCCAAAATTTTGTAGCCAAAATAAATATCCCTGACGTATAAAACAATTCGATAACAAAGATAAAAAAATGCGTGTTAAAATATGTGGTATCACTTCTGTTGATGATGCGTTAATAGCAGTAGAGTCTGGGGCAGATGCTATAGGTCTTGTATTTTACGAGCCCAGCTCGCGTTTTGTTAGTATTGATCAAGCCTCCGCTATTGCTAAGGCTGTTGGGCCGTTTGTAACAGTAGTGGCTTTATTTGTTAACGAAACTAAAGACGTAATCGAGAATATCTTAAAGAGAGTTCCTATTCATGTTATTCAGTTTCACGGTGATGAATCTGCGGAATTCTGCGAACAGTTTTCTAGGCCTTATCTTAAGGCATTAAGAATGCATAAAGATATTGAAGTAGGTAAGGTGATTTCAAGTTTTTCGAGCGCATCAGGTATTTTATTAGATGCGTATTCGCCGGGTGTTCCAGGGGGTACCGGAGAAACATTTGATTGGCAGCGAGTTCCTAAAGATTCGAGTAAGCCAATTATTCTTGCGGGTGGCCTAACGCCGGAGAATGTTGGCCGCGCAGTGGTCGAGACAAATATTTATGGTGTTGATGTCAGTGGTGGTGTTGAGCGTGCACCCGGTATTAAAGATGCGACAAAAATAAAGACTTTTATTCGTGCAGCCAATGACTTTTAATAAATGCCTTGCAATTAAAGGCCTAGACTTTTGAGCGGATTTTTATTCACTATCGACAACAAATAGAATAAGCAATTTATAGCCAATATATTATTTTAAACTCATACAGTAATGGAGCAAATTTGTGAATGATTTAACGTCAGCAGAAAATATAGATTACTCCTGCTTTCCAGACAAAAACGGGCATTTTGGTATTTATGGTGGACGTTTCGTCTCTGAAACCTTGATTTCAGCGTTAGATGAGCTTGCGAGTATCTATAAAAAACTGAAAGATGATCCAAGTTTTCAAGCAGAATTTGACAAGGATATGGCACATTATGTAGGTCGTCCATCGCCTCTATATCATGCTGAACGCTGGAGCCTCGAAACTGGTGGAGCGCAAATATATTTTAAGCGTGAAGACTTAAATCACACGGGTGCACACAAAATTAACAACACCATTGGTCAAGCTTTGTTGGCAAAATACTCGGGTAAAAAGCGTGTTATCGCAGAGACCGGTGCCGGTCAGCACGGCGTGGCTACTGCCACCGTCGCCACGCGCTTAGGTCTCGAATGCGAAGTGTTTATGGGCGAGGAAGACGTGCGTCGTCAGTCTCTTAATGTCTATAGAATGAAGCTTTTGGGTGCAAAAGTGACGGCGGTTACCTCGGGTACTCGCACACTTAAAGATGCTATGAACGAGGCAATGCGTGATTGGGTGACTAATGTAGACGATACTTTTTATATTATTGGTACAGTAGCAGGCCCACATCCATATCCCGAGTTAGTTCGCGATTTCCAATCAATAATAGGTCGTGAAGCTCGTCAACAAAGCTTGAATCAAACGGGTAAATTACCTGATGTTCTCGTCGCTTGTGTTGGTGGAGGCTCTAACGCTATCGGTTTATTTCATCCATTTTTGAACGACGAAAGCGTGCGTATGGTGGGTGTTGAAGCCGGTGGTGATGGGGTTGAGACGGGTCGCCATGCAGCGCCCTTAAACGATGGTATTCCCGGTGTGCTTCACGGCAGTAGAACTTATTTAATGGAAGATGAAAATGGTCAAATCATCGACACGCATTCTATCTCGGCTGGGCTTGATTACCCGGGTGTAGGACCAGAACATTCTTGGTTAAAAGATCTAGGGCGTGTCGATTATGTTGCTGTTACTGATCAAGAAGCTCTAGCTGCTTTTCGTGAAGTAACCCTGGTTGAGGGCATTATGCCAGCACTCGAAACTGCTCATGCACTTGCATACGCTAAAAAATTAGCAGCAGGAATGAATAAAAATCAGACAATTATAGTCAATTTGTCAGGTCGTGGGGATAAAGACATACTAACAATGGCAGACTTAGATAACATTACACTGTAAAATAAGTAGATGCCGACATCTAAAGGCTGTTGCAAATTGTTTGCAACAGCCTTTTTGTTTATATTGAAACAATTGAAAGGTTTTATTTACCAACATGAATCGAATTACTACGCGCATGACTGCGCTAAAAGCCGCCTCTCGAAAAGCTTTTGTAGCCTACATTGTTAGTGGCGATCCTAGGCCATCAGTTACGCTTGCAGCAATGCATGAACTGGTTCGACAGGGTGTTGATATAATTGAATTAGGCATTCCATTTTCTGACCCTATGGCTGAAGGGCCCGTTATTCAGAAAGGCCACGAGCGCGCACTAAAGCATAATGTAAGTTTAACGAGCTCTATGGCCTTAGTTGAGCAATTTCGTCAGCAAGATACGCAAACGCCAGTTATTTTGATGGGCTATGCAAACCCCATTGAGCGCAAAGGTTATGAGATTTTTGCTAATGCAGCGGTGGCAGCAGGTGTCGATGGTGTATTAACCGTTGATTTGCCTCCCGAGGAAGCATCTGCATTAAATACACAATTAAAAAAAGTAGGCCTGCATAGTATATTCCTTTTAGCGCCTACCACCACTAGTGCTCGTATCCAAGAGATTGTCTCTATGGCAAGTGGTTTCGTCTACTATGTGTCTCTTAAAGGCGTTACTGGTGCAGGAAATTTAGATTTAGATTCGGTCAAAAAGAAATTAATGGAAATACGTAAGATGACCGACTTGCCATTATGTGTAGGATTTGGCATAAAAGATGGTGCATCTGCTAAAGCGGTTTCAGAACATGGTGATGGAGCTGTTGTAGGAAGTGTATTTGTTGATAGAATGGGTGCTCTTAAAGACACTACAGATGATGAAATTGTCAAAGCTGTGGGTGAAATTGCGGCTGAAATTCGCTCTGGGCTAGATAATAGATAAAATATATGTGCGCTGGATGACATTATTAATTTAAATTAATCAACAACGCGCTCAAAAAAATAAATTTATAAAAATCTAAAAGAGAACAGTATGAGTTGGTTAGATAAGATTGTTCCAAGCAAAGCAAAGTCTCAGTTGTCGAGTAACGCTAGCAAAGTACCCGAGGGACTTTGGAAAAAATGCATCAAATGCAGCTCAGTGCTTTATCGTCCAGAGTTAGAAAAGAACTTAGATGTGTGCCCTAAATGTGATTATCATTTTCGTATTGGTGCACGTCGCCGCCTAGATATCTTTTTAGATGAAGAAAATCGTGAAGAACTGGCAACCGATGTTGTGCCCATCGACCGTCTTAACTTTAAAGACATTAAAAAGTATAAAGATCGCTTAAGTGAAGCTCAAAAACAAACTGGCGAAAAAGACGCACTTGTGGCGATGAGAGGCGAGCTAAAAGGTTTGACTGTTGTGGCCGTTGCCTTTGAGTTTTCTTTTCATGGTGGCTCAATGGGATATGTGGTCGGCGAGAAATTTACGCGTGCTGCACAAGTTTCTTTGAAAGAAAACATACCCTTAATTTGTTTTTCGGCAACGGGTGGAGCGCGCATGCAAGAGGCGCTGATCTCATTAATGCAAATGGCAAAAACAAGCGCGGTGATAGAGCGCTTAAAACAGCAGGGAACACCTTATATATCGTTTATGACTGATCCTGTATATGGTGGCGTGTCGGCTAGTTTAGCGTTACTAGGTGATATTAATACTGCAGAGCCCGGTGTACGTGCAGGCTTTGCAGGCCCGGCTATTATCGAACAAACTATTCGCCAAAAACTGCCTAAAGGCTTTCAATTAAGTGAATACTTATTAGAGCACGGCGCTATTGATCTGATTATTCACCGAAAAGAACTGCGTGATAAGTTAAGCTCATTGCTAAATAAGTTGACCTATTATTCTAATCCTCAAATTGTTGCTGAACCCGACGAGATTATTCTTGCTGAAGAAGTTAATGATCCGGATGATTCCACCGAATAAATGGCACGCTTCACGACCTTAAATGACTGGTTATCTTGGTTAGAAAAACTACATCCTAAAGCCATCGATTTGGGTTTGCAGCGGGTATATATTGTTGCCTGTCATCTTAACTTACTGAAGCCCGCGTCTCTCATTAGTCATGAATATTCTGGTGCCTTTAACGCTAAAAATAAAACCTTTAACCCCACCATAGTTACTGTTGCCGGTACTAATGGGAAGGGTTCTTGTGTGTCTACCCTTGAGCAAAGCTTAACTCAAATGTCTGCTAAGGGATCCATTGCGCACGGCGCTGTCAATAGCTTAGTTGGTAGTTATACCTCGCCTCATCTTCATCACTTTTGCGAACGCATACGTATAGATAATAACCCGGTGGACGAAGCTTTAGTCTGTGAAGCCTTTGCAGCGATTGATGCAGCTCGAAAAGATATTTCTCTGACATATTTTGAATTTGGTACGCTTGCAGCTTTGTGGATTTTTGCTCAAAAAAATATTTCAATCATCGTTTTAGAGGTTGGCTTAGGTGGGCGATTAGATGCTGTAAATATCGTTGATGCCGATATCGCAGTAGTGACTTCAATTGATATCGACCATGAAGAATGGCTGGGCAGTGATAGAAATATCATCAGCCAAGAAAAATTAGGTGTTGCTCGCAATGGACGACCACTCATTATTGCAGAGACAAAGTTAACGCCTGCTTTAAAATTAGCCGCTAAAAGTGACAATTGTTTGTTAATCGACAGAGATTTTTTTATTAATCGCATTTCGGCTATAAGACCAGCCTTTAAAGAAAATGCCAACAACATCGGCGCAGAAAATAGCTTAGAGCAAAAAGATCATTGGCAATTTCAATTTAAAGGTGCCGCGCAAGAATTACCGCTGCCATCATTGCCTTTAACAAGCGTTGCCAGCGCATTGATTGTTCTTGATTTGCTTAAAATGTTGCCTAATAAAGAGAATTTAGACGAGTTAATGAAAACCCTCAGCTTGCAGGGGCGGTTTCAAAAGACACTAGTTAATAGGACTTGCGTAATCTATGACGTGGCCCATAATCCTGCGGCAGCAATACAATTATCAAAGCGCTTGCTACAGGAGCCTACTAGTAATAATGGCAAAACCTTAGCAGTAATAGCGGTGATGTCTGATAAGGACCACGATGCGATATTTAAACCACTGTTGAGTGTGATTGATCACTGGTATCTTGGCGATTTACCCGATATCCCTAGAGCTGCTAGAGCACATGATCTCTCGATAATTTTGAAGCGCAATGAAAGTTCGTATGATATTGAATCAACCATACAAAATGCTTTTCATAAAGCGACCACTGATGCCTGTGAGCATGATAGAATAGTCGTCTTCGGGTCTTTTTATACGGTTGCTGCGATTCAATCGCTAGTTAATCATTAATTGGTAGGTAGGCGCATACGTGGACGAACATCTTAAGCAACGGTTAGTGGGTGCATGCGTACTCATCGCTTTAGCTGTTATTTTTTTGCCTTCATTTTTTCAAAAGGCTGAACGAGTCGAGATTGATACTCGCAGCCAAATACCGACATCCCCATCTATTGAAGCTATTGTTATTAATAAGCCGACCAAGCCTGAATCGATTGTTGTGCCAAAAGCATCCGAATTATTTCAACCGGCACCACCCCAATCGGGTCAAAATACTGAGAGTGCTGAAAACACGATATTAGCAGTTAAAGATCTTAATTCTGTTAATCAACCAAGCCCTGAAGCATTAGTTAATACGCCTACAATAGATGCAAAACTAAATAGCAATGGCGTGCCTTTGGGTTGGGTCTTGCAAGTGGCTAGTTTTAAATCTAAAGAGAGTGCAGAAAAGTTTGTAGAGACTTTAAGCAAAGGTAATGACCAAGCCTATTTTAAATCAGCCAATACCAGCCAAGGACAATTTTATCGAGTTTATCTTGGACCTATTATTGATAAAAATCAGGCTATGGCAAGGCAACAAGAAATTGATAACATTCATAAAGTGAAATCACAATTACTTCACTTTAATCCACTATCAGGTGATTAGATTTTTAATGAAATTGCCGTTAGTAATGTTATGTTCAATACGTGTATGTTTTTGTCTAAAGAGTAAAATGCACAATGTTTGGCGGTATATTTACCAGATTATATTTAACAAGGTATATTTGAAAATAAACCCACTTGGGCGAGGCGATGACAGTGTTTAATTGGGCAGATTGGGTAATTATTGCGATACTCAGTCTTTCTTGTGCAATCAGCCTTGTTAGAGGCTTTGTTAAAGAGGCATTGTCGGTTGCTATTTGGGTCATTGCTTTTGGTGTTGCTACTTGGTTTAGTCCTAAGTTGGCACCTTTTTTAACGGCCTATATTGATGCTGTCTCGCTCAGACAGATGATCGCATTTGCGAGTTTATTTGTCGTCACTTTGCTTATAGGTGGTGCGGTAAACTATCTTTTATCTTCACTTATCAAAGCGACAGGTTTGTCGGGTACTGATCGCTTATTAGGGGTATTGTTTGGCGTAATTCGTGGCTTTGTTATCATTATGGTTATTGTTTTATATCTACCCAAAATGGTACCTGTTGATCAAGATATATGGTGGCATGATTCAAGGTTGATCCCACATTTTTTAAGTTTTGAAGATAAATTTCGAACGCTTGCTGTCTCGCTTTTTGAGTCCGCTAAAAAAGTTATTCAATAGGTTTTTAAAAACTGTTTCTAAAGATTGTTAAATCGAGGTAAGCACTTATGTGTGGTTTGGTCGGTATTGTTAGTAAGAGCGAAGTCAATCTTCAGTTGTATGATGCACTCACAATGCTTCAACATCGTGGCCAAGATGCAGCCGGAATCGTAACTTGCGATGATGGCCGAATTGCACAACAAAAGGGTAACGGTCTGGTAAAAGATGTTTTTCATACTCGCCATATGCGCAGGCTAGCGGGAAACTATGGTATAGGTCACGTGCGCTATCCTACGGCAGGGAGTTCTGGTCCTGCGTTGGCTCAACCTTTTTATGTTAACTCACCTTATGGAATTGCATTAGCGCATAATGGTAATTTGACGAATGCTGATACAGTGCGAGATGAACTTTATCGCGATGATTTACGTCATATGAATACGGATTCTGACTCCGAGGTTTTGCTGAATGTTTTTGCGAAAGAACTGCAAAAGTTGGGAAAACTTCGCGCCTTGAAAGATGATATTTTTACAGCCGTAACCAATGTTAATAAGCGTGTAAGAGGTGGTTATGCCGCTGTTGCCCTGATTGCAAACTATGGACTAGTTGCTTTTCGAGATCCCGATGGTATTCGTCCATTGGTATTTGGCAAGCGTCTAACATTGCAAGGCCCTGAGTTTATGATTGCCTCAGAGAGTGTTGCGCTAGACGTGTTAGGTTTCAAATTGATTCGTGATGTAAAACCAGGTGAGGCGATCTTCATCACAACAGATGGCGAACTGCATACACAAATCTGTGCCGAAAAAACAACGTGTCGTCCCTGTATCTTTGAGCACGTATATTTTGCGCGTCCCGATTCAATTATGGATGGTATATCAGTGTATAAAGCCCGACTTCGTCAGGGCGAAAAACTTGCCGAGAAAATTTTGCGCGAGCGCCCTGGTCACGATATCGATGTGGTAATTCCTATTCCAGATAGTAGTCGTGTTTCTGGCCAAGCATTGGCCTACAATTTGGGTGTTAAGTTTCGCGAAGGCTTGATGAAAAATCGCTATATTGGGCGTACTTTTATTATGCCCGGACAGCAACAGCGTAAAAAATCTGTACGACAAAAATTAAATCCTATTGCGCTTGAGTTTAAAGATAAAAATGTACTTTTAGTCGATGACTCTATTGTTCGCGGAACCACTAGCGAACAAATTATTCAAATGGCAAGAGATGCAGGTGCTAGAAAAGTCTATATAGCATCAGCGGCGCCTGCGGTTAAATACCCGAACGTTTATGGTATTGATATGCCGTCGGTCAATGAACTCATTGCTCATGGACGTACCGATGAACAAGTCGCTCATGCAATTGGAGCAGATTGGTTAATTTATCAAGATTTAGATGATTTAATTGAGGCATCTTCTGAGGGTAATCCGAGCATCACAGAGTTTGATTGTGCAGTGTTTGATGGTAACTATGTGACCAATGATGTGACACAAGAATATCTGGATAAATTGAGCGCAGCAAGAAGTGACTCGCAGCAAAGCAAGCAGCGAGAATTAGATCTTGGTAATGCTAATGTCGTCGGTATTCACAACGATACAGCAGAGGCTTAGAAAGTTTATTGCTAATGATTATTTAATTTATAAATTTATGTGTAAACCTATTTGTAAACCATAACGGCTTACAGAGTAAGAATGGTCTAATTTGTTGATGTCTTATTACAAATTCATTCAAAGCGTGTTTTTGACTACAGGCATTTATTAAAGAGTGAGAAGCAAGAACGTTTTATATAAACTTTATTCTTAGACGTTCAGCGCCCACATAATATTTTATACGACAGGTAATATTTTGACAGATAACGAAAGAAAAGACTTTATAGAAGAAAATGAATTGAATCTTGGCTTAGATACATTAGCAATTCGCTCTGGAATATCGAGAACTCAAGAGGGCGAACATTGCGAGCCTATTTTCTTAACATCTAGCTATGTGTTTGACTCGGCAGAGCAGGCTGCAGCGCGTTTTTCTGGTGAAGAAGAAGGCAACGTCTACTCGCGCTATACCAATCCTACTGTTAGAACATTCGAAGATCGCATTGCCGCACTTGAAGGTGCCGAAGCTGCGGTTGCTACGGCATCGGGTATGGCTGCTATCTTAAGTACATTCTTGGCAATGTTTCAGCCAGGTGATCATGTTGTATGTTCGCGCAGTGTGTTTGGAACAACAACAATGTTATTTACTAAATATCTACAAAAATTTGGTATCGATGTGTCTTTTGTTGCATTAACTGACCTTGTAGCTTGGGAGCAGGCAATAAACTCAAAGACCAAGTGTTTGTTTTTAGAGACGCCATCAAATCCTCTTTGCGAGGTGGCTGACATCAGAAAATTAGCAGATCTCGCGCATGCCAGTGATTGCTTGTTGATTGTTGATAACTGTTTTTGTACCCCAGCATTGCAACGTCCTCTAGATCTAGGCGCCGATATTGTTACCCACTCGGCAACCAAATATCTTGATGGTCAGGGTCGTTGCCTAGGTGGTGTTGTTGTTGGAAGTGCTGAGCATATGGATCAAGTGCTAGGTTTTATTCGTACCTGTGGCCCATCGTTAAGTCCCTTTAATGCATGGATATTTTTAAAGAGCTTAGAGACACTTAATATAAGAATGCAGGCACACTCGGTTAATGCGCTTGAAGTGGCTTGGTGGCTTAACGAACAGCCACAAATAGAAAAAGTATATTACTGTGGCCTGCCAACTCACGAGGGCCATACGCTTGCGCGTGAGCAGCAAAAACACTTTGGCGGTGTGCTCTCATTTGAGGTCAAAGGTAAGCGCGCGGATGCATGGTCTTTTATTAATGCGACACGTATTTTATCGATAACTGCAAATTTAGGTGATGCCAAAACAACAATTGTCCATCCAGCGACAACAACCCATGGACGTTTAAGCGACGAAGAAAAACAAAGAGCGGGTATATCAGACACTCTTATTCGAGTTGCTGTTGGTCTTGAAACTGTTAAAGATATTATCGACGATCTCGATCGAGGCATTCACGCGATTTAGTCGCTTTAACTGATACATTTTATTGCTTCTTCAGGCTATCCATCTTTTGATGGGTAGCTGCACAGTTTTGTACTTTTTTATTATTTGCTCTTTGTTATTACTTGCTCTTTCTTATTAATACTTCCGTTCATACTTAACTAAGCCCATTTGCCCTGTGACTTTATCGCTTTCATCCTTTATTTTCGGGGAAACGTATATAAATGTTACATAATCATTGCAAATGTTATCAATAAATTTGATATCATCTTTAACGACACTATTAGCGTGCAAGCTTTCATAATTAATCAACTTTATAGCATAAATTAAAAGCCGTACTATTCTTAAATCAATCTTGTTTAAAAGAGCCTAGGCGTTCGCTAGTCACTTTTATAACATTACGTTAATCTATCGAGACGCTTATATGTCAGTAAAGCCTGTTAAAAACACGACCATTACAGATCTTATTTCCGAAATGACTTATCAGCTTAACTCGATATTATTAGGCAAAGAAGAGCGTGTTAAACTTTCGCTTGCCTGTATATTAGCAAAAGGTAACCTATTGATTGAAGATTTGCCCGGCATGGGCAAAACTACCCTAGCTCATGGGCTTGCAGCAGTATTAGGCTTACAATTTAAGCGCGTGCAATTTACCAGTGATCTGTTGCCGGGTGATGTGCTAGGGGCCTCTATTTTTAATCCTAAAACAAATGAGTTTGAATTTAGAGCAGGGCCTATCTTCACTCAAATTTTATTGGCCGACGAAATTAATCGATCTTCGCCTAAAACACAAAGTGCATTACTTGAAGCAATGTCTGAAAATCAAGTCACAGTTGATGGTGTTTCACATCCACTTGATGAGCATTTTTTTGTAATAGCGACGCAAAATTCACAGCATCAAACGGGTACTTTTCCTCTGCCCGAGTCACAGCTCGACAGATTTATGATGCGGATTTCACTGGGTTATCCCGATCCAAAAGCTGAGAGAGAACTATTAAAAGGGGTTGATCCTAAACAGCGATTAGAAGCCATACAGCCCGAAGTAAATTTACAGACACTAAAACAATTACAAAATATCGTCGGTGAAATTACCGTTAGCGATCAATTATTAGATTACTTTCAACGCTTATTAACTTATACGCGTGAATCTGGTGATTTTAGTCATGGTTTATCTCCTCGTGCGGCATTAGCTTGGTTACATTGTGCAAAAGCGTGGGCTTTAATTCATCAACGACAATACGTTATCCCTGAGGATATTCAGCAGTTGATGTTGCCTGTAATTGGCCATCGATTGTTACCCACAGAGTTGGAAAATGTTGCGCGTAATCAAGTCGATAAAATTATTAGATCTATTCCCGTTGTTTTGTAAAAGCAAGGGTAAATCATGATTAGTTATACATGGGACAAGCTGTTTAAAAATCGCTTTCAAATATGGCTCGATGGCTGGCTAAAGCGACGTAATCCTCCCCAAAAAACTCATGTCTTAAAGCATAATAATATTTTCATTGTGCCTTCAAAAACTGGATTGTATTTTTGTGTGTTAATTTTTTTACTGTGGTTGTTAGGTACAAACTACGAAAATAATCTTATCCTAAGTATTGCTTTTTTACTGCTGGCGTTAATGATTGTTTGTATTCATCATACCTACGCGCATTTAGCCGGCTTGAGTATTAGTATTGTTAAAACGCACGCAGGTTTTGCAGGTGATACGGGTATTATTGATTTAATAATTAAACGTATTAATACGCGTAGTTATGAAGCCATAGAGTTAAGCAGTATTGTTGACGAGTCTGTTAGGTTTTCATTATTAGATGATGATCATGTAAAGGTAAGCTTACGCGTGCCGCTTTTGCACCGAGGTTGGTGTCAACCTGGGCGAGTAAAAATTACGACGCGTTTTCCTTTAGGTTTAATTGTTGCTTGGTCTTATCTTTATATTGATTCTAGAATTTTAGCTTATCCACAAGCGGTCGAATCATCGGTGATGCCAACTCAGCAATTATTGGATGAAAATGACGAAATTGTTCATCAGCAATTTAAAAGTGGTAGTGAAGAATTTGCTGGTATTCGTGAATATGTAGCTGGTGATTCACTGCGTGATATCGACTGGCGAGTAATGGCGCGCGGACAAGGTCTTGCGACGCGAATGTATGAAGATCATATGAGCGAGAACTACTGGCTAGATTGGCATCAATTTGAAGGTTTATCAAAAGAGGCAAGGCTATCGCGGCTGTGTTTTTGCGTATTAGATCTTGCACAAAATCAACAGTCCTCGTCGACGTATGGGCTGCGCTTACCTAATCATGTTATCGATCCCTCGATTGGCGAAGATCATAAATTAAAACTTCTCGAAGCTTTAGCTTTGTTTGAGTGGGAAAGAGTGGATCGTGTTTAATTTTACTAAACGCGAGCGCAAAAGCTCTTCTACTTCATCTTCAATTAAGGGTAGTAAAGCAAGCAATCAGAAAAAGCTTCAAGTCAATCAGACTATTAATCGTGAAGTCTTAATTGGTCTGTTGTTTGCGCAAGCTGGTGCAATTCTTCTTAATTTTTCGATGTTACCTGTTTGGTTATTTATTGTTGCCGTTATTGTTTTTATCTGGCGCATACAAATAATACGCGGTCGATGGCCTTTTCCTAACTCTGCGATACGTGCAGTCATCGTTTTAGTTTCTATTGTTGCAATTACTAGCACTTATAAACAATGGTTTAATTTAGAGCCAATGGTTACCTTGTTGGCATTAGCTTTTGTATTGATATTGTTAGAAGTTAATAATCAACGAGATGCTATTAAAGTTGTCTTCATTGGATATTTTGTCACCAGTTGTGCATTTTTATTTGAGCAAGGTATTGTTGTTACAATAGCAAGTCTATTTGTGATTTGGTTTTTAACGGCGTGCCTACTTGTTTTACATGGTAGCCATATTCATTTCATTTCTCGTCGTTCTTTTCGCATTGTATCAATATTATTAGTACAAGCTGTACCACTTATGCTGTTGATGCTTTTTGTATTTCCACGTGTTGGCACTTTATGGTCTGTGCCCCTCAAAAATGACAGTGCTGTTACCGGCGTGAGTGACAGTATGTCTCCAGGTGACTTTAGTAATTTAACACGCAGTCGAAAACTTGCATTTAGAGTTAGCTTTAAAGATAACAAATTGCCTGAGCCATCTGAGCGATACTGGCGTGGACTCGTCTTTACAGAGTTCGATGGCAGACGCTGGGATAGATTAAAAAATGAAAATTTATTTGCTGTTAATAAAGTGAATGCAACGACATATATACCTACTGATTTAAATGATCAGTCATCGGTTTTTAATTACGAGATTGTCTTAGAGCCCACTAATACTCCATGGCTATATGCACTGCCGCTTGCAACAATTAACGATAACCGATTAAAGCGCACATCTACAAATGAATTATGGTTAAATAATCCCGTCACTCAACGTATCAAGTATGAAGTCTATTCTTCTTTAAACTATCAAGCTAATGAACAGCAAGAACGCCTGCAGCAGGCGCTTTCACTTCCACAAGGATTTAATCCAAAAACGATTGAGACTGCAAAATTATGGCGTAGTGAAGTTAGTTCGAATGATGAATATATTAATAAAGTGCTAAATTTTTATAATCAATCATTTACCTACACTTTATCACCGCCTAAGGTAGGATTTCACACTGCAGATGATTTTTTATTCACAACGCAAAGTGGCTTTTGTGAGCACTATGCAAGTAGCTTTGTTGTTTTAATGCGGGCAGTGGGGATTCCTGCGAGAGTTGTTACCGGTTATCAAGGTGGAGAGTGGAACGCGGAAGATAATTATTTGTTAGTTCGTCAGTACGATGCTCATGCATGGGCTGAGGTTTGGCTCGATGGTGAGGGATGGATACGCTTTGATCCAACCGCAGCTGTAGCGCCAAATCGAATTGAGCAGGGTGGTCTGTTAGACTCTCTCTCGGTAAATGATCAAGAGTTATTAGATTCAACTATATTACCATCTCTTGCATGGATCAATTCTTTATCACTAAAGTGGGATAGCTTAAATTACAGTTGGCAACGCTGGGTGTTAAGTTATGATCAGCAGCAGCAATCACGGTTTTTAAAAGATTTTTTCGGAGAAATAACAGCGACACGCTTGGCGTTATTGTTAATTGTTCCTGCGATTTTTATGTTATTTATTTTTAGTTTTTTTACATTAAAAAATAGCATGAGACCCATGTCTCAAGAATTAAGATTATATAATTTTTTATGTAAAAGATTAAAAAAGAAAGGCGTTGCTATTAATGCAGGTGATACCATTGGTTCAATATTTGTAAAAGCCTATCAAAAGCTACCTTCCGCAAAGCCGCAATTATTATCCATTGAGTCAGATTTTAATGCTATCTTGTATTCACAAGAGATTACTCTGTCAACAGAAAAATATAGGCATATAAAGCGTAATATTAAAAACTTTTGATTTTCATAAATTATCCAGGTGCATACATAAAAGCAACATCATAAATACAATCTTATGATCGCTTTAAAAAAATTTCCACCTAGTAAGGCCACAAAAAATAATGTCAATTCGAATTAATACTTATTATCTAATGATTGTATTTTTTCTATCCTTAGCGATGGGAATACAAATTATTGTTATTTCGTGGCTGGCGACTGAACATTTAGAGTTAACACCCTTTTTAATTTCCATTGTACAAAGTTCCGTATTAATTCCAAATATTTTACTGCTTGTTTTTGGTGGTGTTAGTCTTGATAAAGGCGAGTTACTCAAAAAATTTCAAGGTCTGCTGTTAGCTTCAAGTGTTGTTCATTTGTTATTTTTGTTTTTATTACTCCAACACGGTATATCACTTTTTTGGGTATTACTTTATGCTTTTTTATTAGGTGCAATCAACGCATTTGTACAACCATATAAAGAGTATTTAGCAGGTTTTCTAGCAACGAGTAATTTACAAACGCATATTGCAAAAAACAGAATTTGTTTATACGTAGGCCAAAGTGCTGGTATTGGTATTGCTTCACAATTATATGAAGCTTCGCTATTTTTGTTGCCATTAATACAAATATTTGCATTATTTTTTGTCTTTGTTTGTTTGGCCTTAGTTAATCTGCAAAAAAATAAAAATTTAGTCATTGTTGAAAATAATCATGATAAAGAAAAATTCAGTTATTCATTGTCAATATCTGGATTTAAGTTTTGCTGGGGCAGCAAAATTTTACGCTCTTTACTGACACTGACTGCGATTAATGGATTTTTTCATATAGGTGTTTTTATTGTTGCATTGCCAATATTAGTTAAAACAATCTATAGGGGAGATGTTGAACTTTATAGTTATTTACAAGGCTTATTTACTGTAGGCATGTTACTTAGCGCTTTAATAATCATTTACCGTAAACAGCTTGATGGTCCAGGTCGTCGAGTCATTTTTTCGGTCTTGTATTCAGGTTTAATTTTACTGGGATTAAGTGCTGGACCAACAGTTGAAGGTCTATTGTTTTTGATATTTTTATGGGGGCTAGTGGTAGGTATTTCAGCGACTCTTGGTCGAAGTATATTACAATCCTATACTGATCCAGACTATATGGGTCGCGTCATTTCTATTTATCAGCTAACATTATTTGGCTTTGCACCCTTAGGTGCCTTATGTGCTGGTATTGCTATTCATAGCTTAGGAGTTTTACTGGTTTTAAAAATAAGCGCCATTATAAGTTTTATTGCGTTTGCAGGAACTTTTTTTATTAAAGGGCTTTGGGATATCGAAGCTACTGAAGTTCAACTATCAAAGTGAATTTTTATTGACGTACGCAGATTTATTTTATAAAAGATGCCTAAAGGCAAGCAGGCTCGATGTGACAGCAACATTTAATGACTCAACATCATTATTCATGGGTATATTAACTTTTTGATGGCATAGCTTTTCTATTTCTATACTCATACCCTCTGACTCATTGCCTAATACATAAATGACAAAATCGCCTTCGACAAATTGTTTTAATGTTTGTTTAGCATGGCTTGATAATCCAACGATAATAGCACCTTCTTGGCTGCATTGAGTGAGAGCTTTTGATAATGAATCACAATGCAAAATTGGTGCTTTAAACACAGTCCCCGCACTTGCTTTTGTCACTAGTGCATCAAGTTTTGCACAACCCTTTTCAGCTAGTAATACGCCATCAATATCGCCAGCACAGCTCGATCGAATAATCATGCCTAAATTTTGAGGGTTAGTAATTCTATCGAGAGCAAGTAACCTAATTGGTTTTTTATTGGTATTGTTGGGTCGTTTTTTTAGAAAAATTTGATAATCTTGGTGACTAGGGCAAGAAATATCAAGACAAACGCCTTGATCTTGTTTACCATTTTTTGAGATGCGGGATAACGCTTGCCTGTCATGATATTGAATTTCAATACCGCGTTTTTCTGCAAGTTGTTCTATTTCGGTGATAATTGATGATAACTTGTTTGACTCGGCTAAATGTAATCTAAAGCAAGATATATTTGTTTGTTGAAGCGCTTCAATAACTGGTTTTCTTCCATACACCGTTAGCAGTTGTTTAAAAAATTTTTTTCTCTCGAGATATTCTTTTGAGTCTGTAAGTTCTTTCATTTTTTAAGACGAGATCACGGTTATTTATTGTGAGAGGTTTAAAAGGGTTTGGTGAAATTTTTTCTTGTCGCTTAATATTCAATAAAAAAGCATTACGAATTAGGTAATGCTATTAAAGTATCCAATAAAAATTATTAGTGCTTAGTTATTTATGATAACTATCAACACTTTTATCAATCAGTGCTTGTAAAACTTCGGTGCGACTAATTAAGCCTACCAATTTACCATCGCTGATAACAGGGTAGTTTTTAGGGCGGCTAGTAATAATAGTTTCTGCAAGCTCAACAACGGTTGTTTCTGGCGTCACTGTCATCACATCTTTAGCCATCACTTCGTGAACGGGACCTGGCTCTTCTGAATGAAACACTACATTTAACATCTGCGCGACGCAGTCTTGCTCTGAGATATAGCCTACTAGGTTATTGGCTTCATCGACTACAGAAATACCAATAATTTTTTTCTTTAACATTAACATTACCGCATCACGAATGTTTGCAGTATGCAAGATAACCGTAGGCTGATGGTTCATATAATCTTTAATGAGTATTGAACGCATGATCTTCTCCTTATACTTTTATTATAGTGATTAGAGCTTTTTAGCTACAAGCTTTACTATAATCTAGAATTGTCCTTTTGTAACCATTCAATAGAGCATCTATAGTGAGAGCATGTCCAATAGAGACTTCAGCTATATTTCCAATCGCTAAAAATGGCGCTAAGTTATCTAGATTGAGATCGTGCCCAGCATTTACACCAAGCCCAAGTTTTACTGCGTATTCGCTGGCTTGCCTATATTGATCTAAACTAACTTTTACATCATCTGCTGATAAAGCATAACTAGCTGCGTATGGACCGGTGTAAAGCTCGATCCTATCTACACCAAGCTCTTGGGCCAATTTTATCTGTTTGAGATCTGGGTCCATAAATAGACAGCAGCGCACACCCCAAGATTTTATTTTTTGAATAAAAGGCGCTAGGCGCTCGCCGTCTTTTTCCAAATCAAAGCCATGATCTGAGGTTAACTGCTCATTGGTATCAGGTACGAGAGTTGCCTGTTGCGGGCGAGTATTTTCTATTAGCGTCAATAGCCCTGGATAATCTGCTATTGATTTTGAACTATTTTCCGAGATTATTGCAGGTGCAAAGGGGTTGCCTTCGATATTAAATTCAATCTCTAGTTTATTAATTCGGTTTATGTTTTTTAAACTTCTTACAAAAGTAGATAGCTCATATACATCACTAACACGGATGTGTCGTTGATCGGGTCTTGGGTGAACCGTTAGGCCATCTGCACCATTATCAATAGCCATTCTTGCGAAGTCTAATACCGATGGATTATTACCTTCTCGAGAGTTACGCAATAGAGCAATTTTATTAAGATTTACACTTAATGCAGTCACTAATTAACCCATCCACTTTGTCGTTTGCTAGAGCGTAATTTAGGTAAAATAATAGCAATTAGTACTCCTAACAAAACAGTAAAAGCACCGTATAGAAAAAATGTTGTGCTTTCACTACGACGTAAGCTATCGTTTTCAGACTTTAAAACATCATTTTCGGTTTGCAGTAGTTGCATTTTTTGAGCAACGGTTTGCAGCAGCTGATGCGATTCTACAGCCGATGCCGAAATAACTTTTAGAGCACTTAACTCTTCTTCGCTTTGACGTGCTTGTTCATCGGTTTGTTTAAGCAACGTTTGGCTTTCGCTATAGTTTTTGAGTAGCGTATCCTTTTCTTCTTTTAATTCACTAAGGTTTTTAGATAGGTTGTCTATCTCCTTGTTAGCGGTTGCCAACAAAATTTTAGCGGGAGGTGATTCGTCTAAAAATTGATTGCGTATCCAACCCGTTATTCCCTCTTCTGTGACTACTTGTGTCCACTCTGTATCGCGCTCAACCAAAGTAATTTTAGTGCCAGAAGGTAAGCCTTTATGTAAAATTGCATACTGATTGCCTTGTCCTTTGCGCACAGGTACGTATAACTGATCAGATATATACAAACTAGCAGCTGTTGCAATATTGCTCGCAAGTAGAACAATGATACAAGAGCAAAGTGACAGGAAATATTTTTCGTAGCGTATGATCGAACTTTTTTGAATTGATATGTTGTTCATCGGTTGTTGGTACCTGTTGTCTTTAGCTTAAAGCGCGTTAATCTACCTTATTAATAGGGTTGTAATGTGTGAGCGATCTCCCGTTTCTTTCTATTAATTATAAAAACTAGTCTTTAATAATTTTAGAGTTTGATACGGAGCAAGTAAAACTTATCGATGTTAATCGAATCAGCCTAACAAAAATTTAAAATACTTTTTTGAACGGTTTTACCACCACATTTGCAAATACACCGGCTACTGCATAAGGGTCGTTATCTGCCCAAGATTTAGCATCATTTAACGTATCAAACTCAGCGATAATAACTGAGCCAGTATAACCATTATCGCCAGGATCTTCAGAATCAATGGCAGGAAGTGGGCCAGCAGTTAAGATACGGCCTTCACTTTGTAATAGTTTTAGTGCTTCAAGATGCGCCGGTCGAGTTTCCATTCTCAATGCTAAACTGTTGGGCTTATCCTCACAGATAATGGCATACCACATAAAAATTCCTCGTTACATATTTGTATTAATTCTATAGTTTCTTATAAGATGTTTTATTGGTTGATTAAAATTTCTTCTAGTTCAAGATGCGTGAGTGCTTTGATGCGTTTGAACAAATAAAAAAGTGCAAACATCATAATAATCGTTGCGGGAACAGCAATTACTGGAAAACTAAGCGCATTCATTTTTCCTAGCTCAGCATTAAAGGCCTCTGTTCCTGGTTCACTGACTAATAGTATTTTTGCCAGCACGTAGTTCAAAATTGATGATAGTATAAATGAAAGCGTCATTAAATAAGTGGCATTAACTAAGGCTTTATCAAACTCTTTCTCTGTACCATTACTGTTGAGCGCAGAAGAAACTTTATCTATTTGGAGAATTTTATCGTTATAGATGAATGTTTTCACTAATGGGTAGGGTGTTTTTAATGAAATTAGTGTGGCAATAGCAAATAAAGCAGGAATAGTCGCCTCTTTGATAATGATATACTCAGGAGGTAGCTTTAATAAAGCCATACCACCCGTAAGGCTAAGGCTAAAAATACCCAGTGCCGAAAATACATTAAACTTGCCATTGCGTTTTAAATCGCGTAAGCCGTAAATGATTGGAAATGACAGGGCAACAATTAATGCCCACTTTACACCTAAGTCATCTTCACCACTGAATTTAGATAGTATAAGTGTCGGGATAACAATATTGAAAAGTATATTGATTAGAAAGTTTTCTTTCTTAGCGGGTTTAGCTTCTGTCATAAGTATTTTTAGTCTTTCTTAAGCAAGGTAGATTTAATAATTTAATACTAGTGCTAGTGTAATAAGAATAAGGCATTATAGTTCAATGGATGTCAGACAACAGCCAAAAAATTATTTTCGGCCACTCTAAATGTTTGTGAAATAACAAACGTTAGGTAGACATGTTTTTGGCAAATAATGATAAGAACCTCCAAAAGTTAAATATAAAGATAATTTTATATAAAGGATAGTTCTTACGAAGGTGGAGTTTACGCAAAACTTAGCCCCAAAGGCAAAGGCATTGTGAGTTTACAGATTATTATCACTAATTTTTAGGCATTAATAGGTTTTTTTTGAATTTATCGTACGATTTACATACGCATAGCCTTTGTTCAGATGGAAAGCTATCGCCTGAGGAGCTCGTTAGCTTAGCGAAGGTCAATAATGTCAATGTGTTAGCTTTAACTGATCATGACACGATTGATGGAATTCCTGCTGCCATTTTGGCGGCGGGTGATGAGCTAACGATCATTCCTGGCATTGAGGTGTCTACGCTCTGGCAAGGTCGGGGTATTCATATTGTCGGTCTTCAAATTGATATTCATTCAGGTGAGCTTCAGCAAGCAGTCAGTAAGCAAGCAGACATTCGCCTCGAACGTGCCAAGACTATAGCTATACGCCTTGAAAAAGCTGGCATTAAGGGCGCTTGGGAGGGCGCTCAGCAATATGCGCAAGGCGCTGCCATCGGACGACCTCACTTTGCACAACATATTATCGATGGCGGCTATGCCGCTAATTTTGCCCAAGCATTTAAACGTTATTTAGGCGCAGGTAAAGTTGGCGACGTTAAAAATCAATGGCCCTCGATTGCCAGTGCAATTAGTTGGATTAATGCAGCTGGTGGCATAGCCGTAGTAGCGCATCCTGATAAATATGGTCTGACTCGCACAAAGCTTTACGCTCTGCTGCAAGAGTTTGCTGATGCTGGAGGTAAGGGCATTGAGGTTGTCAGCGGCAATCAAAATCTTGCTGTTACTCAAAAGTTACAAAAGGCAGCAACAGATTTCTCGTTATTGGCATCTTGTGGCAGTGATTTTCATTCCCCCGATAATAAATGGCAATCTCCCGGTGTTATGTCACCGCTGCCTAATAAGTGCCAAGCTATCTGGGATTTCTGGTAAACTGCCAGTAAGACTTATTTAATATATTTGAATTATATAGAGCTAATAAGTAAATGCTCATATAGTAGACTTTAAACAATAAAAAAATTAATTAGATATTATGGCGCAATTTTTCCAAATTCATCCCGAAAACCCACAGGCTCGATTAATTAAACAAGCTGCAGATATTATTCGCAATGGTGGCCTTGTTGCGTATCCAACAGATTCTGCTTACGCTCTTGGCTGCCATATTGGCGACAAGCTTGCATTAGATCGAATTTGTGGCATAAGAAAAATTAGTAAAGATCATAACTTTACCTTAGTTTGTCGCGACCTCTCAGAAGTTGCCACTTACGCTAAAGTAAATAATCAAATGTTTCGTTTGATTAAAGCTCATACGCCTGGCCCGTTTACATTTATTTTAGCGGCGACGTCAGAGACACCGAAGCGCTTAAAGCATCCCAAGAAAAAAACCATCGGAATTCGCATCCCTAGTAATCCAATCGTCAGAGACCTTTTAGAAGAGCTAAATGAGCCGATGATGACGAGTACGCTAATAATGCCGGGTGATGAATTACCTTTAACCGACCCCTATGATATTCGTATCACCTTAGAGCATCAGTTAGAGCTAGTCATTGATGGCGGCTTCTGCGGTATGGAGCCAACTACCGTTGTTGATTTAAGCGGAGATGAACCCGTAGTTATGCGCCAAGGCTGTGGTGAATTTTTAGAATAATCACCATCTCTTAATATTACTGATTAAAATTTTTAATCATATATCCCCTTCTTGTTTTTATTTAGCTTGTTCACACAATAACGCATTGATCAGATTTGGTGCGCTTATAAAAAACAAAAAATAGCTACGCACTTTTTTTGTGCGAATGTCTCGATAAGTTACCTTCAAAGCCCCTGAAAATCATCAAAAAAGTTGGCATCAATTCTGCTATAGGTTGAGCAAGGATATTATTTAATGGATTAATTAATAATGATAAATTTTTCTTTAATGGGGTAAGTTAAGCATGAAAATGAATAAATTGATGATAGGTACTGCCGCTACAGCAATGTTAGTTTGTGGTGGAGTTTCTGCAAATGAAATCGAAGGCAATGTTGCATTGTCTACCGATTATGTTTTCCGTGGCTTCTCTCAGTCAGATGAAAACCCAGCGATCTCTGGTGGTTTCGACTACGGTTTTGACAGTGGTTTTTATGTAGGTACTTGGGCATCAAGCATTGACTTTGACTCTGCTACTAGTGACGGCGATGCTTCAACGGAAATAGATCTTTATGCAGGTTATGCGTTTGACCTAACTGATTCATTAAGCCTAGATTTATCAGCTATTTATTTTATGTACCCTGATGCAACTGATGATTTAAACTATGAAGAATATATTGCCTCTTTTGGTTTTGGCGATGCAAGCTTTGGCATAGTATATTCTCCTGAATATCTAAATGTAGATACCAGCGCAATTATTCTTAATGCTGGTTACTCATTAGCATTAGCAGAAGGTATTAGTTTAGATTTTGGTGTAGGTTACACAACACTAGATGATGATACTAAAGGTCTTTCATACGAAGGCGGTGATGACTATCTAGATTATTCTGTTGGTTTAACAGTACCATTTGGTGGCGTTGATTTATCTCTAGTAGGTTACGGAACTGACATCAGTGATGACAAACTTGCCGATGAGCGCGTAGTATTTTCAATTTCTAAATCTTTCTAAGATTTAATTTTAGATATTATTGTTAGTCAAACTTGATCAACTGGATACATATTGTATTCAGTTGATTTTTTTTGCGTAAAATAAGCTTCAAGTTCTTTTTTAGTCGCTATTTTGATAAATTTTAAAGCCGTGGTTAATATTCTTATCATTGACGAAGAACCTATCACATTTTTGTTTTGTTTATTTCAGCTTCGATATAAACTCTATTCTCTATTTTTTAAAAAGCCTACATCCCCACATCAATAAATTAATCCTCGACCAGTTAAGCTAAAATTTTCGCGGTATTCATTTAGTATTGTTCGATACTTTTCTTCAGTAACCGACATTGGTGTTTGTTAGAGTGCTTAGCAAATTCTAAATATTGATAAGTAAAGTATCATCCATCATTTTTATAAATTCTTTAAGCCTAAAAAAACAAACCCTTTAACGTCGAATAAAACGCAAAATTTATGCTAAAATAAATTATCTTTGATTAAAGCTTGATGACAAATAAATCCTCAATAATAGTGTTTGAATAAATGTTTTTTATATTAACTAGCTTCTCTAAATATGAATTAAATTTTTGATCATGAAATCTAAGGATCACTTTCAAGGTTTGGTGACTTACTTAATTGCTTGTATTAATCAAATGCTTAAAGTTGAGAATCTTATTATTCCTATTGGTTTAGTCGTTAATAGTGATAAAAGTATTAAGGTGGTTAAAGCAAATGTTGATTCCGGCGACATTGTTGATCATGTTAATGTTATTCAACATGAATTAAAAAACCAAGCCGCAAATTTCGATATATTATCGAGTTGTGTTGCTTATCCCGATTATGAAAATAATCAAATTATTGCATTCTTAGAAAACAATAAACACTATTGCGTTAAAGTTAGAATCCCTGTAGTTAATAGAGGTGGCCTGAGGCTAGACCCCGAAAAATTAATCACAGAAACTGGTGCAGTTTATATTTTTCCGGTTAAAAAGCTTCATTAGAATTTTTTAAGATAATCAAATACACGCCTTTACTTCAATTATTTTCAATCAGTGTTTATGGATCAATCTTTAGTGAAAGAGCTTTATTGCTAATAAAGCGAATATTCTTAAATAAGTAAGGTTTTCAACGTCTGTTTTTTAGTGAGTGTTCAGTCTATTGCCATCACGATAAGCTATTAGGGAGTCAGTGATTTGCTATAGTTGTTCTGAGAATGTTGATGATTTTTAATACGATGTTTTATGAGGCTTAATTATAAAAAGTCTAATCAAGGCTTTAATTATTAAAAGACGCTTACAATAAGTATTTGATGTTTATGTTGAGCGATTTAAGCCCATTAATCACATTTATACTCTATTTAGTCATAAACTAATTACATAATGATTAGTGAATCACTAATATAAGTTTATATACATTTTATCCTCTTTTTTTTCTGAGACTCAACTATACTTGAGATTCTTGCAATCAACGTTCCTAAATCAAGGTTTTCTTATGCAGTATTTGGCTCTTTTGCTAGCCTTTTTTTCGCTCTGCGCTATTGCGGTCCCTGATTATAAAAATATATCGGAGCAGGCATTAACTCGCGTTGAAGCACGCTTTGGCCCAGAAGGTAAGATTCGTGTAAGTGATTGGAAAGACCTATTAAATGAATTGGCGAGCCAAATATCACCAGATGATGCTAACCATATCCTCTCAGCCAATGATTATTTTAATCGAGTTGATTGGGTTTGGGATATCGATCACTGGGGCCAAGAAGATTATTGGGCAACGCCAATAGAAACATTAGGCTCAAATGGTGGTGATTGCGAAGATTTCTCTATCGGTAAATACTTTTCATTAACAAGCTTAGGTATGGATACTTCTAAATTGCGCATTACTTATGTTAAAGCGCTTCATTATAATCTAGCCCATATGGTCTTGGCTTATTACGAGACACCCTCTTCAGAACCTTTGATTTTAGACAATATTAACAAAACGATTTTACCGGCTTCTAAGCGCATGGATTTGTTACCAGTGTATAGTTTTAACGGTGAGGGCCTGTGGTTAACAAAATCACGCTCGCGCGCAATTAAAGGGGATGTATCAAAAAGTTTACCTAGCTGGGGTGGGCTAAATAATAAAATAGACGCTGAACTGCAGTAAGACTAGTTTGAATATTTTATTGGTCGAGGTATAGCTAGATTTACCTGTAAAAATAATTATTTAACAATTGAGTCAATTCGACAATAAGCCTCTTTTTGTTCATCGTAAAGCCACACAATATCCTTAGTTTCGGAGTGAATAATATATAGCTTTTCGCTGACCATTTCTACGATGTCACCTAGAAGATTTATAAAGGATAAAAAGTCTTGTGGCGCTGAGCACTCAATCATATTAATCACTTTGCTCTGTATTTAAAATAGATGGTTAAAATAGATGTTTATATTAACTTTTCCTCAAAATAAATTAAAAACAATGCTTTAATTGCAGCAACTTAAGTTTACGTAAAACCCATCATTACTAAAAACCGACTTGTCCTTTATCCACAAATTAAATATTAAATATACTTATCAACATATTCTGTTTGTTTTTTTAGCATCAAATGTTTTTAAAACTCATTACTTTACATTAAATATAGAACAATTTACGTTAATTATCGACAAAATGACCAAGCTTATTAGTTAAAACTGTTAAAAAGCTCTCTATTTTCAAACCGCTTTAAAAATTTAATAGCTTTGATCACGATTGATTGTCGCTGATATTGTTGATTAAATAATATTATTTAGTACTGAGTTTGATATATCATATTGCACCATTATATAAAGTTAGGAAATTCAATGAATACTGAAGAACATAAGCCGCATGTGCATGGCCCAGACTGTAATCACCACCATGAACCGCAAGCACCGGTTGTGCGTGAAGGGGTTAAGGTCGGGAGAAATGACCCATGTGCTTGTGGTAGTCAAAAGAAATATAAAAAATGCTGCGGTAAATAAAATAATCGACGCGATAAGTGAATAGTTTGAGTGTTATGGGATATCTATAAAATTTAAAATATCTTTAAATCAATGAATATCTTAGAACAAACAATAACTAAAAATTAGAGGGAATAAAAAAAGCCGCTATGATGCGGCCTTTTTTGTGTTTAAAAATAATGAATATCTATTAGCGATTATCCATCGTTTTATAGTCTCGAGAATCATAGCCAGTGTAGAGCTGGCGTGGACGACCAATCTTGTAGCTCTCACTAACCATTTCACTCCAGTGAGCAATCCAACCAACGGTGCGGCCTGTGGCAAATATAACGGTAAACATATCGGTAGGAATACCAATAGCTTTCATAATGATGCCTGAGTAGAAATCAACATTTGGATAAAGTTTACGCTCGATAAAATAATCGTCCTCTAACGCAATTTGTTCAAGCCGTTGGGCAATAGCAAGTTGTGGATCATTGATACCTAACTCATTTAAAACTTCAGCGCATGTTTCTTTCATTACGTTTGCACGTGGGTCAAAGTTTTTATAAACACGGTGTCCAAAACCCATCAAGCGAAAGGGATCATTTTTATCTTTGGCTTTTAATACAAATTTATCAATATTATCGACACTACCGATTTGATCGAGCATTTTAAGTACGGCCTCGTTAGCACCGCCATGCGCAGGACCCCAAAGTGCCGTTATACCTGATGCAATACACGCAAATGGATTTGCTCCAGAAGAGCCCGCAAGACGAACGGTAGATGTTGAAGCATTTTGTTCGTGATCGGCATGTAATAAAAAGATCTTGTCCATTGCTTTTGCAACTACAGGGTTTACATTGGGTTCATCGCAAGGAGTGCCAAACATCATGTGCAAAAAGTTTTCTGAATAGCTGAGTTCATTTCGAGGATACATGAACGGCTGGCCGATATGATGCTTGTGACACATAGCAGCAAGAGTTGGAATTTTAGCAATTAATCGATGCGCAGATATTTTGCGATGTTCAGCATTAGAGATGTCTAGAGAGTCATGGTAAAAAGCTGACAAAGCCCCAACGGCTCCACACATCATAGACATCGGATGAGCGTCGTGGTGAAAGCCCCGGAATAGGCGGGCCATTGCTTCGTTTACCATGGTGTGTTGAGTAATAGTGTATTCGAATTCTGCTTTTTCTTTTTCGTTAGGAAGCTCGCCATTTAATAACAAATAGCAGGTTTCTAAATAATCTGATTGCTCAGCAAGCTGTTCGATGGGATAGCCACGATGCAGCAGAATGCCTTTGTCGCCATCAATAAAAGTAATTTTAGATTCGCACGAAGCTGTTGACATAAAACCTGGATCATAAGTGAAGCAACCGCTGTCACCTAAGTTGCGTACGTCGATAACGTCTGGCCCTAAACTACCGGATAGAATGGGTAATTTGATAGTGTCATCTGAACCATCTATTTTAAGGTGGGCAAATTTATCTGTCATGAGTACTCCTAGTGATTTAAAGATATTTAGAAATTCTTACACGAGTCAAATTAACGTTTAATCAATCTCAGCATAACCCTGAGTCAGATTGCTGCATTAATTTGTACAATAGATTTATTGGGAAACCCCAACAAATATGAATTTCGAGAATAAAGTTGTGACTTTTAATATGACACATTTACTAATAATTATTGTTTTACGGATACATTATAGCAATGGTTCCTGTGAATGGTTAGTCACTTTTGAATAGTGGGGTGAGCTTCAGCTTAAAAATGGTGCATTTTGATTAAATTTAAACAAATATTTTGTTTTTGACATAAAGTTTAGTGATTATCTTTTGAATAAGATTGCTCATATTTGAATTGAAACATTATTGGTTGTTCCTATTGCTCAAAAATATGAATATGATTTTATTAAATATGCACTTTGGTTTGTGTTTTTACGTAGGTATCACTATAATTTTCGCAGATTATAGAAAGATTATTACTGCTAGAATTGATATTTTGGTTAACTTCTATAGATAACAGTGATTAAATACATAGTAGGTATTAATAAATAGATTTTAGATGCAGGCACGTATATTCACATAAGCAATATTTATAAACATCAAATGTTTATAAATATTGCAAGTTTGCAGATATTTAAATCGACAAATCTTAGAGCTAATATAGATATATAGTGCAATATTTCATGTTTTCTTTGATCAATATTCTGCGTTAAAAGTAAACTCTCGATGATGTAGAGTGCTAGAGCCCTCTATGATATTCATTAGATTCAATCATTTATAAGCTAACAGGTGGAGTAAAACCATGACATCTATAAGAACCATTTCTTTTGATGGCATTGTCATTGGTGGTGGAGGCGCGGGTATGCGGGCTGCATTGCAGATGGCACAATCCGGATTCAAAACCGCGGTGATTACAAAAGTATTTCCAACACGTTCTCACACAGTATCTGCTCAAGGTGGCATCACCTGTTCTATTGCAAGCTCTGATCAAAACGACGATTGGCGCTGGCATATGTACGATACGGTTAAAGGCTCTGATTATATCGGTGATCAGGATGCAATAGAATATATGTGTTCAGTAGGACCAGAGGCTATTTTTGAGCTTGAGCATATGGGCTTACCTTTTTCACGTACAGAAGAAGGCCGTATATATCAGCGTCCTTTTGGTGGTCAGTCTAAAGATTTCGGTAAGGGAGGCCAAGCTGCTCGCACATGTGCTGCTGCTGACCGCACCGGACATGCTTTACTGCATACCCTTTACCAAAGCAATGTTAAAAGCAACACAGTTTTCTTTAACGAGTGGTTTGCGGTAGATTTAGTGAGAAACCAAGATGGCGTTGTAACGGGCGTTATTGCGATTAATATTGAAGATGGCGAAGTTGTTCATATCAAATCAAAAGCTACTGTTTTTGCTACCGGTGGAGCAGGCCGTATTTATGCTTCAACCACTAATGCACACATTAATACCGGTGATGGTATTGGTATGGCGTCACGGGCTGGATTTCCATTGCAGGACATGGAAATGTGGCAGTTTCACCCAACCGGTATTCCCGGCGCAGGAACCCTTGTTACTGAAGGTTGTCGTGGCGAAGGTGGCTATCTTATTAATAAAGATGGCGAGCGTTTTATGGAGCGATATGCGCCCAACGCAAAAGATCTCGCTGGTCGAGATGTGGTAGCGAGATCAATGGTTTTGGAAATGCTAGAGGGTCGTGGTTGTGGCGAAAATGGCGACCATGTGATGCTGAAGTTGGATCACCTTGGTGAGGCAACACTCAACGCACGTCTACCCGGTATTTTGGAGTTGTCGCGTACGTTTGCGGGTGTTGATCCTGTTAAGGAGCCCATCCCAGTAGTGCCTACTTGTCACTATATGATGGGAGGTATACCAACAAATGTTGATGGTCAAGCGCTCACTCAGGTCAATGGTAAAGACAAAGTAATCGAAGGTTTTTATGCCTGTGGTGAAGCAGCTTGTGTATCGGTGCACGGTGCTAACCGTTTAGGTGGTAACTCCTTGCTTGATTTAGTGGTATTTGGACGAGCTTCTGGTCTATTTATCGAGAAAGCTTTAAAGCAGGGTATCGAGCACCGCGATGCATCTGAGAGCGATATCGAGAAAGCTATGTCTCGCCTCAATGGATTAAATGCTAATACCGGTGGTGAATCTGCTACTGCTCTACGAAAAGAGTTACAGCAGGTTATGCAAAATCATTTTGGCGTATTCCGTCGCGGTGATTTTATGCAAGAAGGCATTGTAAAGTTAAAAGACCTGCGCGAGCGTATTAAGAATGTTACCTTTGAAGACAAAAGTAATGCCTTCAACACGGCCCGTATAGAGGCGCTTGAGCTGCAAAACTTGCTTGAGGTTGCTGAAGCAACTGCTATTCCGGCAGAAGTTCGTAAAGAAACTCGCGGTGCACATGCGCGCGATGATTTCCAAGAGCGTGATGATAAAAACTGGTTATGCCATTCTTTATATTTTCCAGAAGATCAGAGTGTCACTAAGCGCGTTGTAAACTTTAAGCCGGTAACGGTCGACACTTTTGAACCCATGACTCGTACTTATTAATCGGAGAGATTACAAATGTTAAATGTAGAAGTCTATCGTTATAATCCTGAAACCGATAAAGAGCCTTACATGCAATCCTATAAAGTGGATACAAAAGGGCGCGATATTATGGTTCTTGATGTATTAGAGATGCTCAAAGTCGAAGATAATAGTTTGTCCTATCGTCGCTCATGCCGAGAAGGCGTGTGCGGCTCTGATGGCATGAATATTAATGGTAAAAATGGCCTTGCGTGCATTACCCAATTATCGGAAACGGTTAAAAATAATAAGCTAGTATTAAGGCCATTGCCGGGTTTGCCAGTGATCAGAGATCTTGTTATCGATATGGCACAATTCTATGATCAATATCGTAAAATTGAGCCCTATTTGCAAACTGATTTACCTGCACCGGGCAGAGAGCGCCTACAATCACCAGCAGAGCGTGAAAAGCTTGATGGTCTATATGAGTGCATTTTATGTGCTTGTTGCTCAACTAGCTGCCCTTCTTTCTGGTGGAATCCAGAAAAATTTATTGGGCCTGCAGGGCTGCTTCAATCTTATCGTTTTTTAGCCGATAGCCGCGATACAGCAAACGCAAAGCGACTTGAAAACCTGAGTGACCCATTCAGTGTGTTTCGTTGTCAAGGTATTATGAATTGTGTGTCGGTATGCCCAAAAGGCTTGAATCCTACTAAGGCGATTGGACACATTCGCACAATGCTGCTATCACAATAGTAGGGGTTTATTTCTATCCCTCTCGCTTATTTTTTGTTGCATGAAACACCAAAAATAAACTTGGGGGATAGGTGTTAAGTGTTTAGATTAGAGTTGCTGCTTTGATCATATATTTTAAAATAAAGAGTAATATTAAGCCTAATTATTCTTGCTGTTGTTTTTAGGCGGCGTCCCTTTTAAAATGGCTGTGTAAAAAGGCGCTTATGTGTTTTTTGGTCTATTCTATTAGTTCACAAAGACAACTTTAGATTTTTTGTGGGCTCTTACAAAGATTGTTTAACCACAATTTAAGATTCTAAAAAAACACTAGGTTATATTTATCACTTAACAACAGAGAGAATAGTCCATGCCAGATAGTATGGAACATCTGTGGAGTACCGCGCACATATCAGGCGGTAACGCAGTGTATGTAGAAGAACTTTACGATAATTACCTACATGACCCAAGTGTTATTCCGCACGAGTGGCGAGAATATTTCGACCAACTACCACGCATAAATGGTTCAAGCGCTCAAGACACGCCTCACTCGGCGGTTCAAGAACAATTTAGATTGTTAGCCAAATATCGTCCAGCTAATGGCGCATCTAATATTCCTGCTCACGCTTTAGCGGCCGATCACGATCAAAAACAAATCAACGTTGCACAGCTAATCCAAGCTTATCGATCACGCGGGCATACAAAGGCGACGCTCAATCCGCTGGGTTTGTTTAAGCGAAATTCTGGCGATTATTTAAAGCTTTACTACCATGGTCTTACGCCAGCTGAACTTGATTTGACTTTTAATACAAGCAATTTATATTTTGGTTACGATCAAGCACCACTTAAAGATATTATTGCTGATTTAGAAGCGACTTATTGCGGTAACATCGGTGCAGAGTTATTGCACATTAGCGATGCCGAGGAATTTAAATGGCTTCAACAACGTCTTGAGAGTGCACGCTCGAAGCCAAATTTTTCAAAAGAAGACAAATTACGTATCCATCAGCGTTTAAGCGCTGCTGAAGGTTTAGAAAAGCATTTAGATAGTAAATATCCAGGTACTAAGCGTTTTGGGCTGGAGGGCGCAGAGAGCTTGATTCCTCTTCTAGACGGTCTTATCAAGCGAGCGGGTAGTTATGGTGCTAAAGAAATTGTTCTAGGTATGGCTCACCGTGGCCGCTTAAACACCTTGATTAATATATTTGGTAAAAAACCATCTGACTTATTTGCCGAATTCGAAGGCAAGAAAGTTATCGACACCTCGGGAGATGTTAAATACCACCAAGGTTTTTCATCAAATGTGATGACCCCAGGTGGTGAAGTTCATATTGCGATGGCTTTTAATCCTTCTCACCTAGAAATAGCTGCACCTGTTGTGGTGGGATCTGTGCGTGCGCGTCAGGATCGTCGCCATGATAAAACAGGTAACCTCGTTGTCCCTATCAACATTCATGGTGATGCTGCATTTTCTGGTCAAGGGGTTGTATTTGAGCTTCTTCAGATGTCTCAGACTCGCGCTTATAAAACTGGCGGCTCTATTCATATTGTTATCAATAACCAAGTTGGTTTTACCACGAGTCATCCAGAAGATGCTCGCTCCACACCTTATTGTACAGACGTGGCTAAATTTGTTGGCGCCCCTGTTTTTCATGTTAACGGTGATGACCCAGAGGCGGTGTTGTTTGTTACGCAATTGGCAATGGATTATCGTCATGAGTTCAAAAAAGACGTTGTTATTGATTTAGTCTGTTATAGGCGTCGCGGACACAATGAGACTGACGAGCCATCGTCGACTCAGCCAGTGATGTATCAAGCGATCAAAAAACAGAAAACGACACGAACACTTTATTCTCAAAAATTAATTAGTGAAGGTGTTATAAGTGCAGAGGACGACGCAGCACTAATTCAGGATTATCGTGCCGCGCTCGATCGCGGTGATAATGTTGCCGATGGCTTAGTCAGTGAGCCCGATAAAACATTATTTGTCGATTGGATGCCTTATCTTAATCATGATTGGACCGTTGCCGCTGACACTAGTTTTGACCTCCAGAGACTTCAGGAGCTTGGCCATAAATGCTGTGAAGTGCCTGATGGTATTCAAGTGCAGCGTCAAGTTCAAAAGATATACGAAGATAGAGTAAAAATGGCTAGTGGTTCGCTACCCATTAACTGGGGTATGGCCGAGACCTTAGCCTATGCTTCCTTGATAGATCAAGGTGCAGGCATTCGTCTTACAGGTCAAGACGTAGGACGCGGGACATTTTCGCACCGTCACGCTGTCATCCATAACCAAAAAGACGGCAGCAGCTATATGCCTTTGGCTAAGTTGTTCGAAGGGCAGCGAAACTTTCATTTGTATGATTCATTGTTGTCTGAAGAAGCAGTTTTAGCTTTTGAATATGGATATGCCTCGACTAAGCCAGATACGCTTGTTATTTGGGAAGCCCAATTTGGTGATTTTGCCAATGGTGCACAAGTTGTTATTGACCAGTTTATTACCAGTGGCGAGCACAAATGGGGACGACTTTGTGGTTTAACGATGCTGTTACCTCATGGTTACGAAGGCCAGGGGCCAGAGCATTCATCCGCTCGACTCGAACGTTTTATGCAAATGTGTGCAGAACATAATGTACAGATTTGTATCCCTACAACACCGGCTCAAATTTTTCACATTTTGCGGCGACAAGTCATTCGTCCGATGCGGCGTCCGTTAATTATAATGAGTCCGAAATGGATCTTACGACATAAGCTTGCAACCTCATCTATAGAAGAATTAGCCGAGGGTAAATTTCATAATGTAATCGGCGACAATGAAATCAAACCTGCTAAAGCTAAAAAAGTCGTTATCTGCAGTGGCAAGGTCTACTATCATTTGCTAGAGGCAAGAATGGAGTCTGGGCAAGATGATGTAGCGTTGATTAGACTTGAACAGCTATATCCGTTTCCTAAAGAAGAATTGTTAGAAGCTTTAGGACCATTTAAGAAAGTAAAAGAAGTAGTTTGGTGCCAAGAAGAGCCCAGAAACCAGGGTGCTTGGTTTCAGATTAGGCATCGCCTAGAAGCTGCATTGGCAGAAACATATCCAAAAATTAACATAAGCTATGTAGGAAGAGCTTCTTCAGCTGCCCCTGCCTGTGGATACATGTCATTGCATCTTGAGCAGCAACATAAATTTATTGATAAAGCATTAAAAATTAACAGTTAAAATGATTTCGCTAGTTTAGAGTGGATTTTTTGTCCCTCAAATAGGTATGAGCATTCATTTGAACGTTATTAAAAGAACTTAAAGGATATAAAAGAATGGCAATTGAAATCAAAGCACCGACATTTCCAGAATCAGTCCAAGATGGGACTATCGCAGCGTGGCATAAAGCCGCAGGCGATGCCGTTACTCGTGATGAATTGATCGTTGAAATCGAGACAGATAAGGTAGTGCTTGAAGTAGTCGCACCTGCAGATGGTGTAATGGGCGATATTATCAAACCCGAAGGCGATATAGTACTTAGTGGTGAGGTAATTGCGAGTATTCTTGAAGGTGCTTCTGCGGCTTCAGCTCCGACTCCAGCTAGTGCATCATCTTCTGAACCGTCAAATGATTCTGTACCTGCAGCATCTGTCGATTCAGTTGCCAGCCCATCAGCGCGCAAGTTAGCGGCTGAAAAAGGCTTAAATTTAAGTACTATTAGCGGTACTGGCAAAGGCGGCTTGATTACTAAAGAAGATGTCGAAACAGCCTCAACAAATAAGCCAGCAGCGGCCGCGTCGCCAACTCAAGCTAAAGTAGCTAGTGCACCACTTACTCTAGCAAATCAAGGTGGACGTGTTGAGAAACGTGTGCCGATGACACGTTTACGCAAGCTTATTGCTCAACGATTGCTACAAGCTACATCTTCAACTGCCATGTTAACAACGTTTAACGAAGTTAATATGGAGCCGGTAATGACGCTTCGAAAAAAATATAAAGATCAATTTGAAAAAGCACATAATGGAACACGCCTAGGTTTCATGGGCTTTTTTGTTAAAGCAGCTGTTGAAGCACTAAAGCGCTATCCGGCCGTTAATGCCTCTATTGATGGCGATGATGTTGTCTATCACGGCTATCAAGACATTAGTGTTGCCGTATCGACCGATAAAGGTCTTGTTGTTCCTGTACTTCGCAATGCGGAAAATATGGGCCTTGCTGATGTAGAGTCAGGTATTAGAGATTTTGGTATGCGCGCACGCGATGGTAAACTTGGCATTGACGAAATGACGGGTGGTACCTTCACTATTACTAATGGGGGTGTGTTCGGCTCATTATTGTCAACGCCAATTTTAAACCCACCACAAACTGCTATTTTGGGGATGCATAAAATTCAAGATCGTCCCATGGCGGTTAATGGTCAGGTTGTGATTCAACCAATCATGTATTTAGCTCTTTCTTATGACCACCGTTTAGTTGATGGTAAAGAAGCGGTACAATTTCTGGTTGCCATTAAAGATTTATTAGAAGATCCCGCTCGCATTTTATTGGACATATAAGCGTTAAAATAGCGAGTAGAAAACTATAACTCAATTTAAGTGAGACTATTTATTCTCAGATAGATTGATATATTTGAAATTAATTTGGAAATTTATTATGTCTGATAACAAATACGATGTAATCGTCATCGGCTCTGGCCCCGGTGGTTATGTAGCAGCCATCCGAGCAGCACAATTAGGTTTAAAAACAGCCTGTATTGAAAAATGGGTCAGTGAAGACGGTAAAAAAGTCGTTAACGGTGGTACTTGCTTGAACATTGGCTGTATCCCTTCAAAAGCACTGTTAGATAGCTCACATAAATATCACGATGCCCACGAAGATTTTAAAAAACATGGTATTAGTACGGGTAAATTAGCTATTGATGTACCAAAAATGCTTGAGCGTAAAGATCAGGTAGTTGCACAGATGTCTGGTGGTATTGGTGGTTTGTTTAAAGCCAACAAGGTCACATCAATCACAGGTAAAGGTAAATTATTAGCAGGGAAAAAAGTTGAAGTAACCACTAATAGCGGTGAAGTCACTGTTTATGAAGCCGCTAATGTTATTCTTGCCTCGGGTTCGGTGCCCATTAATATTCCTGTGGCACCTGTTGATCCAAAAGATAATAAAATTATTGTCGATTCTACTGGAGCATTAGAATTTAGCGAAGTCCCCAAAACTCTTGGAGTGATTGGAGCCGGCGTCATTGGTTTAGAGCTCGGAAGTGTTTGGTGTCGCCTAGGTTCTGAGGTAGTTTGTCTTGAGGCGATGGATACATTTTTGTCTGTTATGGATCAACAAATAGCCAAAGAATCTGAAAAAATATTTAGAAAGCAAGGTCTAGATATTCGACTCAGCTGTCGTGTGACAAGGACTAAAATTAAGGGTAAAAAAGTTGAAGTTACATACTTAGATAAAGACGGCAAAGAACAAACCCAAACATTCGATAAATTAATTGTTTGCGTGGGTCGACGTGCATACACCGAAGGTTTATTGGCAGAAGATTGCGGCATTGAATTAGATGAGCGCGGTTCTATCTTTGTTGACGAAAACTGTTCAACTAATGTTCCTGGTGTCTGGGCTGTGGGTGATATTGTTCGCGGACCAATGCTTGCGCACAAAGCCTCAGAAGAGGGCGTTATTGTTGCCGAGCGCATTGCCGGTCAAAAAGCCATGATGAATTATGACGTTGTGCCAAACGTTATATACACCTATCCAGAAGTCGCCTCGGTAGGTCAAACAGAAGAGCAATTAAAATCTGCAGGCGAAGAATATAAAGTAGGTACCTTTCCTTTCTTAGCAGTAGGTCGCGCAGTTGCAGCAGATAGCCAGGACGGCATGGTAAAAATAATTTCTCATGCAAAAACAGATAGAATCCTAGGTTGTCATATTGTTGGCCCAAGTGCTTCAGATCTTGTTCAGCAAATCGCTATTGCCATGGAGTTTGGTGCAACTGCAGAAGATATTGGCATGACAGTGTTTGGTCATCCTACTTTCTCTGAAGCAGTTAAAGAAGCTGCATTAGCTGTCAATGGTCATGCTATCCATATGCCAAATCGAAAAAGAAAATAATTAACAATAAGTAGAAAGTGATTTTAAAAATATTAATTTATTATTTAATGATTTTTCTGATTAACATTTAATAAAAGAAAACTAAAAACGGAAGATATTATGAATTTGCATGAGTACCAAGCAAAACAATTATTTGCTGAATACAATCTGCCTGTTTCACTTGGTGTTGCAGCAGCTACGGTTGAAGAAGCAGTAGCGGCAACTGATACTATAGGGGGTGATAAATGGGTGGTAAAAGCTCAGGTTCACGCAGGTGGTCGTGGTAAGGCAGGTGGTGTCAAACTTGTTGAATCAAAAGAAGAAGTTCGCGCATTTGCCGAAAAATGGTTAGGCAAAAAGCTAGTAACCTATCAAACTGATGAGCACGGTCAGCCAGTAAGCCGAATTCTTGTTGAGACATGTACTGATATCGATCAAGAGTTATATCTTGGTGCAGTCGTCGATCGCGCAACTCGTAGTATCGTTTTTATGGCATCAACTGAAGGTGGTGTCGAAATTGAAAAAGTAGCAGAAGAAACACCAGAGAAAATTTTAAAAGTGAGTATCGATCCCTTGGTCGGCCCTCAACCTTATCAAGGTCGTGAGCTGGCATTTAAGTTGGGTTTAAATCCATTACAAGTAAAACAATTCACTAAAATATTTTTAGGTCTTGCTAAAATGTTTGAGGATTTTGATTTTGCTTTATTAGAAATTAACCCCCTTGTGATTACTGCCGAGGGCAATCTTCATTGCCTAGATGGTAAAATTAATATCGATGGTAATGCACTTTATCGTCAGCCAAAAATTCGTGAAATGCATGATCCATCACAGGAAGATGAACGTGAAGCACATGCTGCATCGTTTGAACTTAATTATGTTGCATTAGATGGTAATGTTGGTTGTATGGTTAATGGCGCTGGCCTTGCAATGGGCACCATGGATATAGTTAATATACATGGCGGTAAGCCAGCTAACTTCTTAGATGTTGGTGGTGGTGCCACTAAAGAGCGCGTTATTGAAGCATTCAAATTAATTTTATCTGACCCCAATGTGAAAGCCGTGTTAGTCAATATTTTTGGAGGTATCGTACGTTGCGATATGATTGCCGAGGGTATTATTGGCGCTGTAGCAGAGGTTGGTGTTCAGGTGCCGGTTGTTGTGCGTCTAGAAGGTACTAACGCGGAAGCAGGTAAAAAATTATTAGATGCGAGTTCATTGAACCTAGTGAGTGCTTCATCATTAACGGACGCAGCACAAAAAGTTGTTGCTGCTGCGGAGGGCAAATAATGTCTATTTTAATCGATAAAAATACTAAAGTAATTTGTCAGGGCTTTACCGGTTCTAATGGTACTTTTCACTCTGAGCAAGCGATCGAATACGGTACTCAAATGGTTGGTGGAGTCACACCAGGTAAAGGTGGTACGACTCATCTTGGCTTGCCAGTATTTAATACAGTCAAAGAAGCGGTTGCTGCAACCGGCGCAACTGCGACTGTTATTTATGTTCCGGCAGCTTTTTGTAAAGATTCAATTATTGAAGCGGCTGATGCCGGTATTGAATTAATTATTACAATAACCGAAGGTATTCCAACACTCGATATGTTGGTAGTAAAAGAGTACGTCGATAAAAAAGGCGTACGTATGATTGGGCCAAACTGTCCAGGTGTTATTACCCCAGGAGAATGTAAAATTGGCATTATGCCAGGACATATACATTTGCCCGGTAAAGTTGGCGTTGTTTCTCGTTCAGGTACACTAACCTATGAGGCCGTAAAGCAAACAACTGATTATGGTTTTGGTCAGTCGACTTGTGTAGGTATTGGTGGTGATCCTATTCCTGGATCAAACTTTATTGATATTTTAGCTTTGTTTCAGGCAGATCCAGCAACCGAAGCTATTGTAATGATTGGTGAGATTGGTGGTACTGCTGAAGAAGAAGCAGCAGCCTACATTAAAGCAAATGTGACAAAGCCAGTTGTGTCTTACATTGCAGGCGTAACAGCTCCTGCAGGAAAACGTATGGGTCATGCAGGCGCTATTATATCTGGTGGTAAAGGCACCGCAGATGAAAAATTTGCGGCATTAGAAGATGCTGGTGTTAAAACCGTTCGTAGTCTTGCCGATATTGGTAGTGCTCTAAAAGAAGTTACTGGCTGGTAGTAAAATATGCATAGTATCTGACTAGCTTAGATATTATGCATCCCTAGATTTGTTGGAGGAAAAAAATGAACGATAAACGGCCTGTTAATTTGGATTTAAGTACTGTGAAATTTCCAATTACAGCAATAGCATCGATTCTGCACCGCATAACGGCGGTAATCACATGGGTGGGATTAGGTTTTTTACTTGTGTTATTAGGTTATGCAAATGGATCAGAGCAGCACTTCACATCTACGTCGCAAATTATGCAAAGCAATTTTTTACTGCAGTTTGTATCTTGGGGTTTTTTAACGGCTTTAGCTTATTATTGCCTAGCTTCTGCAAAACATATTATTCAAGACTTTGGACTTTGTGAAAATTTTGAAAGTGGCAGCTTACTTTCTTGGGGTGCCATTATTTTAGGTGTTGTGTTAGCAATATTGGCGGGAGTATTAATATGGGCTTAATGAATAATGGTATTAATCAATGGCTTTTTCAACGTCTATCTAATGCATTAATTATTAGTTTTGGTGTTGTTTTGCTATACATTTTCTTGTCGACCGATGAACTAAATTATGGGTCTGTTAATACAATGCTCAGCAATGGTGTGTTTACTTTATATTTGACTGTTGTGTTGATTTTCAGTTGCATTAATGGAGTGTTAGCCGCTTGGCAAATTGATGGCGATTATGCGTCAAAATTTGGTTTACCTAAAAATTTGATAACAATTATAACGATATCGGTAAGTGTTGTTTTCTTAATTTACGGCTTAATACTGCTATTTTAAAGCTAGTATCGTCTATATAGCTACAGGTAAACAGTCAGTAATCATTAGCTAAGTGGCTCTTAAGTAATACGATAGGTGTCAAAGCTAAAATATTTTAGGTAAATTACAGACAACAAAAAAGGGTGCTTATGGCACCCTTTTTTTTAATCAAATTTAATTTAGCAATAAGATATAAGGCTGTTTATTTAGAGGTTATAGCTTAGGAGTAAATAAATTAGTCTTGATTGAATTTATATGTTCATTGGTTTTAAAGATAGGTCGCCAGCAGGCTTTTTAACAACTTCATCGGCAATATAATTAGTCAACTCATCAATGGAAGCGAAATGACGCGACATATCATATTCGCCTTTAAAGTTATTACCTGACTCGTCTTGTAGTTTAGCAAGTTGAAATTTAGAGCCGCCTTCGCCACGACCGTTAATGATGTAATATTCAAGATTCATTAATTGTAATCCCCGATTAAACAAATAGATAGATTATAGCTATAGACTGCTGTGATGTCATTGTCTATGGTCTTTATTATTTTATTTTTACGCCGATTATTTAGTTTTGTTACTGAATTTCATATTACTGGTTAGAGCAATTCCAGCAAAGATCAGTAATCCGCCTAGCAAGTGATAAAATGCCAATTGCTCGCCTAACAAGATATAGGATAAAAAAGCGCCAAATAACGGTATTAAATGCAGAAATGAACCCGCTTGACTCGCACCTATAAGTTCAACCCCTCGGTTCCAACAAATGAAGGCTAAAATAGAAGGCACAATCGCTAGGTAAGCTAACGATAAGTAAGTGGAGGTGTCCCAAGTCGAAACAACTGATGAAGAGTCTATAAAAAGAGCCGTAACAGAAAGTAATGCCACACCTACAACAGTGCATGAGAATAACATGTTGAGCTGAGATATATTCTTAGGTTTACTTCTGAGAGCAATCGAATAGGCAGCCCATGTACAGCTTGCGAGAAACATCCAAAAATCACCAATACCAAAAGCAAAGTTCTTTAATATTTCAAAATCTCCATGAGAAACAACAGTAATGACGCCTAGAAGAGACACCAAAACGCCAATGGCCGCTTTAGCTGACGGAAGCTCACGATAAAATATCATGTTGCCAATAAAAATTAAGATAGGACAAAGAGACAGTAATAGAAGGGCGTTAACAACTTGCGTTGTTTGTAGCGCTAGATATAAAAAAACTTGAAAACAGGCAATCCCAAGTACTCCTAAAATACCAATCATGCGCCAATGTTTAAAAATGGTGATGTATTCGGATTGAATAGAGCGATAAACAAAAGGCGATAAAATTAAAAGAGCTAATGTCCAGCGAATAAGGTTCATATCCACTGCATCAACGTTATCTTTAAGCGACCGTCCTACAATGGCATTGCCCGCCCAAAATAATGCTGATAAAGCCAATAAAAGACGCGGTTTTGAGTATAAGTACTGAATAGAAGACAACCTCTAGAGATAATTATAAGTGGTTTTGTGTAAGTTATATTTTGAGTACATAGTATAGACCTTGAAAAAATTGTATACCCCCCCAATATGTATTGTTAATCAATTACTGTTAAATGATGAGACCTAGTATTCCTCGATAGTCTCAACATCTTTATTTTTAATTATTCGTCAAACTTATAAGGAGCTCTCGTGACTGCGACCGCTGATTCAAACACTACCCAAAAAGAAACTCTTGGTTTTCAAGCTGAGGCAAAACAGCTATTGAAACTGATGATTCATTCACTTTATTCTAATCGTGAAATATTTTTACGTGAATTAGTTTCTAATGCATCTGATGCGGCTGATAAATTACGTTTTGAAGCGCTTAAAGATAATAGTCTTTATGAAGATGACTCTGAGCTAGCTATTCGTATTGACTTCGATAAAAAAGCAAAGACCGTTACTATTAGCGATAATGGTATTGGTATGAGTCGTGAAGAGGTTATTAGTAATCTTGGAACAATTGCTAAATCTGGTACAGCTGCATTTATGGAGAAGTTATCAGGTGATCAGAAAAAAGATTCACAATTAATTGGCCAGTTTGGGGTGGGTTTTTACTCAGGTTTTATAGTTGCCGATAATATTGAAGTATTTACTCGTCGCGCAGGCACCGATAAATCAACGGGCACGCATTGGCAGTGCTTGGGTGATGCAGACTTTACAATCGAAAATGTTGAGAAAGAGTCTCGTGGTACTAGTATTGTTTTACACTTAAAAAAAGATGCTACTGAATTTGCAGATAGTTGGCGACTTCGTTCGATCATCAAAAAATATTCAGATCATATTTCTTTGCCCGTTATTATGCAAAAAGAAGTGACTGAGCCAGCAGCCGAAGTTGAAGAAGGTGCAAAGAAAAAAACACCAAAAGTTACCTTTGAAGATGAAGTTATTAATACCGCAAAGGCTCTATGGACACGCTCACGCAGTGATGTGAAAGACGAGGAGTACCAAGAGTTTTATAAGTATGTCTCGCATGATTATAACGATGCATTAATTTGGAGTCATAACCGTGTTGAAGGTAAGCTGGACTATACCAGCCTTTTATATATCCCTAAAAAAGCTCCCTTTGATATGTTTAATCGCGATACAGCGCGCGGTTTAAAGTTATATGTTCAGCGCACTTTTATTATGGATGAGGCTGAGCAGTTTCTTCCGTTATACCTACGTTTTGTTAAAGGCGTCGTCGATTCTAATGATATTTCGTTAAATGTTTCGCGTGAAATTTTACAAAAAGATCCCAATGTCGATGCAATGCGTTCTGCACTGGTCAAGCGTGTACTCGATATGCTCAGCAAGATGGCTAAGAAAAAACCAGAAGAATACAATGCATTCTGGAAAGAGTTTGGCCAAGTGCTTAAAGAAGGTCCAGGCGAAGATTTTGCTAATAAAGAAAAAATTGCACAACTTTTACGCTTCTCAACTACGCACACAGATACGAAGACGCAAGATCAATCGCTTGATGATTATGTGTCACGTATGCAAGAAGGGCAGAATAAAATTTATTATGTGGCAGCCGAAAATTTCAATACCGCAAAACATTCACCTCACTTAGAAGTGTTTCGTAAAAAAGGCATAGAAGTTTTATTACTTTCTGAACGTATAGATGATTGGACGATGAGCCATCTGCGTGAATATGATGGAAAAATAGTACAAGATGTTGGCCGTGGCGCACTCGATCTTGGTGAGCTTGATACCGAGGAAGAAAAGAAAGAACAAGAAAAAATTAATGAAGAGCTAAAAAGTTTAGTTGAGCGAAGTCAAAAAGCTCTAGCTGATAAAGTAGAGTCAGTACGTTTGACTAATCGTTTAACTGACTCTCCTGCTTGTGTTGTAGTTGGTGAGGCCGATATGGGTGCGCAAATGCGCAGAATGCTTGAGCAAGCAGGCCAAGATGTACCTGATAGCAAGTCTATTTTTGAGCTTAACCCCGAACATCCGCTAGTGAAAAAATTAGATCAAGAAGCAGATGAAGATCGCTTTGCTGACTTAGTAAGTGTTTTATTTGATCAGGCAAATCTTGCAGAGGGCGGACAGCTTGAAGATCCTGCTGCATATGTAGGACGTCTAAATAAGTTATTACTGGAGCTTTCTCACTAACGCTTAGCGTTTTTTATTTAAAGTAATATAACTCTTATTGTGATTTTAAGTGTTATTGTCGATAAAGCTTAGCTATATGTACATGGCTAAGCTTTTTTTGTCTTACTCCTACGTTTATGCTTAATACTCTATCGGTTATTCGATAGGCTGTATCTAATTGCTATTGCTTGGTATGATTAGTATGAATTTTTATCATTTATAAGAAATTGATTAATATATGACGGTTTTAAAAGATCATAAAGTTGCCGTGATTGGTGGCGGAAGTTTTGGGACAGCGCTTGCGCACGTTATCGCAAGTAACAATTTTGATACACGCCTTTGGATGCGCGACAAACAACGTGCAATTGAGACTCAAAATATACGAGAAAATAAACATTACTTACCAGGACATCTATTAGCAGAATCTCTGACTATTAGCGCTGATTTGAAAGCTGTTATTGAAGGCTGTGATATCGTTTTTGTATCAGTACCTAGTTCATCTTTCCGAGAGGTTATCCAAGCTATACGTCCATTTATAACAGACTCGATGGGCGTGGTTAGTACGACTAAAGGTATTGGTCGTGATGGCTTTACCGTAATGAGTGAAATATTAAAGCAAGAATTACCCAATAATAATATGGGTGTATTAAGCGGGCCTAACTTCGCTAAAGAAATGATTCAAGGACAATTAACCGGATCCGTTATTGCGAGTCTTGATGATGAGCTTATTAAAAAGGTTCAAGATATTTTAAGTTCAGGCTTATTTCGTATTTACTCAAGTCATGATTGTTATGGTGTTGAGTTGGCCGGTGCGCTAAAAAATATTTACGCCATTATTGTTGGTATGGCACAAGCGCGTCACTTTGGTCAAAATACCTTGGCGTTGCTAATGACACGAGCACTATCAGAAATGGGTCGTTTTGCTCATGCATTGGGTGCAGATCCAATGACGTTTTTAGGTCTTGCTGGGGTCGGAGATTTATTTTTAACGTGTAATTCAAATCTAAGCCGAAATTATCGGGTGGGTTATGCAATGGGTGAGGGGAAGTCTTTAACGACGGCTATGAAGAGCGTGGGACAGGTTGTAGAAGGGGTTAATACATTACGTTTAGTAAAGCCAAAAGCACAAGAATTAGCTGTCGACATGCCATTAGTAGATGCACTTTATGCGTTGTTGTTTGAAGGCGCTTCAGCTGATAGTATTGTTGATCAATTAATGCTTAGTGAACAAAATAGTGACGTTGATTTTACGGGAGAAATAAGATGACAAAAAAAACACAAGATGATGAAGCTAAAAAGTTGAATGAAGACAATAAAGTTGTTGATACTAAAAAAGTTGATGCAGAAAAAGTTGATGCAGAAAAAGTCGAGTCGGCTGAACCTTCATTGAAAAGTCGTTTGTTGTCCGTGGATCATTGGTTACGCTTTGCATTTATGGTGCTATTTATCTTGATACTAAGTGTTGTTAGTTATTTGATGGTTGCACTAATTATTTTGCAATTTTTCTGGGCGTTATTTGCAGGCGAAGGTAACAGCAAATTAAAAGATTTTGGTAATAGTGCATCACTTTTTATTTTTAAAGTACTGCAATTTTTAACTTACAATTCAGATGATAAACCTTTTCCTTTTGCAGATTGGCCTGAATCAAAAAATGCCGATGAAGATAAATAAAGGGGTTTAAGCCTTGCATGTTTTTATTATGCGGCATGGTGAAGCCACATCATTTGCCTTGAAGGATATCGACCGTGAACTAACAGATTATGGTCGAGAGCAAATTGCCGCTATGATTGAACGCTGTGAAAGTAGTTTTACAATGGTTGATGAAATATGGGCAAGTCCATATGTTCGTACTCAGCAAACAGCAGCATTAGTGAGTGCGGCGATTAATAAAAAAACCATCATTTGTGATTTTTTAACGCCAACAAAGAATCCTGATGAAACAATAAAAGCACTTACAGAAACTAACAATACAATTCTGCTGGTGAGTCACCAGCCTTTGATCGGTACATTGGTGGATGATCTCGCTGGCCTAGAACCTGGGCGTTACAGAATGCGAACTGCAGCAGTTGCTTGCATTCAGTCAGAGTTTTTTATGAAAGGTTTTGGTGAGCTCAATTGGTTGTTACAACCTGAAACTTAAATGTAATTTTAAGCGTAGTTTTTAATAATAATATGGCGACTAAGACGGCAGACTCAACAGACATTGAATTCACCTTTAATGATTTTCGATACGCCGCGCAGCTTTGGGGTAAGCCGCATGGCTTGCCTATCATTGCATTACACGGTTGGCTAGATAATAGTGCAAGTTTTAATGTGCTAGCACCACAACTATCCGATGTAAATATACTGGCTCCCGATCTTGCTGGCCACGGCTTTAGTGACCGTTATCAAGGCTTAAGCGATTATCCTGTTTGGTCTGAAATTATGGCCGTTTTTGAAATGGCCGATCATATGGGTTGGCAAGAGTTTGCATTGATCGGACATTCTCGTGGTGCAATGATGTCATTACTTGCCGCATCAGTATTTCCTGAGCGAATCACACACTTAGTCTTACTTGATGCCTTAGGCCCTTATGCTGTTGCTGCAGAACAGCTTCCGGGCCGGATGCAAAATAGTATTGCCGAAATGAGACGCCGCCTAAAGCGAAAGCTTTCCTGTTATAAAACCTATGAAGCTGCAATTTATGCGCGTCTCCAAAGTGAATATGGACGCCTGATGCAGCCAACTGCTGAACTTTTAGCGACACGTGGCCTTAGTAAATTACCGCAAGGTTATCACTGGCATGGCGATGGTAAACTGTGGGCACCATCAATGGCAGCCTTAACCGAAGAGCAGATTAGTGCATGTATTGAGAGTATCTCTGCAAAAATATTGCTTGTCATGGCGACCGAAGGCCTAAAAGAAAAGTGCAAAATAAATGTTGGTGAAGAAGAGTTTACTAACTTACTTAATGACTCTAAAGTAAACACAGACTATGCACTTCAATTTAGACAGTTGTTAAATAAAGGCGCTGTTTGTAAAAGTTTTGAGGATGGACATTATTTACATATGGAGTCATCAGCTGAGGCTGTTGCTAGTGAAGTACAAGATTTTATATTTTCATAGTCAATATTTTTCAGCGTTAATTAATTACTTCAACCTTTTCAATCCTTTTATCAATAAGAGCTATTATCTTGTCTGTCGATTATTCTAATTCTATTAATGTTGAATTCGCGCCTTATAAACAGCAATCAATTCAAGACTGTATCGATACTGGTGAAAAAGCATTCACAGAGGCCGAGCTTTTTTTTGGGCATGGTACTGATAATGCTGCCGATGAAGCGTTATGGTTGGTCTTTTATCAACTAGGTTTGTCTTGGGATGTTAGCATCACAGTGTTACAACAATTAGTATCTGAGTCCGACTATGATGCCATTATAGCCTTGTACGAACGTCGTATTCGAGATCGAATCCCCGCAGCTTATATAACCGGAGAGGCCTGGTTTGCAGGACTAGCCTTTATAGTCAATCCCGATGTTCTGGTTCCGCGTTCGCCATTGGCTGAACTTATTAATAATCGATTTGATCCATGGATTGTTCATCATGTTATTGATGGATTTATTGATGGATTTATTGAAAATGAAGCTCGAATTGAGGGTGAAATTGAAAGTGTAAATGAGGCCAAATCTCAGAGTCAGGTGACTAAGTCACTTAATATTCTCGACCTATGCACCGGCAGTGGCTGTATAGGTATCGCAACGGCCTTATATGTAGAGCACTCTCGTGTTTTATTGAGTGATATCTCTTCAGCGGCGATCCAAGTCGCTTGGCAAAATATAAAGCGCTATCAATTAGAAAGTAGAGTGACAGCGATTGTCTCTGATCTTTTTACAGATATTCCGCGCCAAGCATTTGATCTTATTGTCTCGAATCCACCCTATGTTGATGAAAAAGATCTCGATTCTATGCCGCAAGAGTATCATGCGGAGCCACTAATAGGCCTAGCTTCTGGTGGTGATGGTCTAGATTTTACACGTCGATTATTAAGACAGGCGCCTGATTTTTTGAGTGAGAAGGGTGTCTTAATTGTCGAAGTTGGCAATAGCTGGGAGAATCTTGAAATAGCTTTTCCTGAGATATCATTTTTGTGGTTAGAGTTTGAGTTTGGAGGCCATGGTGTTTTTGTAATGTCTAAGGCCGAGTTGCTTGTGCATAGAGCGTTGTTTGTTTAATTCACGTATAATCGACTTTTAATCTAATGATAACTAATATCAACAATTAATACTTAATTTGAACGGTCACAACCTAATCTAAGCGGTACAACTAATTTAAGCGGTCACAACTATGTCAGGCAATACCTTCGGAAAATTATTCACTACTACCACTTTTGGTGAAAGTCATGGAGCGGCGCTTGGATGTATTGTTGATGGTTGTCCTCCCGGACTTGAACTATGTGAAGCGGATTTACAGCATGATTTAGATCGGCGTCGTCCGGGTAAAAATAAATTTGAAACCCAACGTCGTGAGCCAGACCAAGTGAAAATTTTATCGGGTGTATTTGAAGGTAAAACTACCGGCACTCCCATTGGTTTATTGATTGAAAATACTGATCAACGCTCAAAAGATTACGGTAATATTAAAGATCAGTTTCGTCCTGCGCATGCAGATTATACCTACATGCAAAAATATGGTGTACGTGATTATCGTGGCGGCGGTCGTTCCTCTGCCCGTGAAACTGCCATGCGGGTTGCAGCTGGTGCTATTGCAAAAAAATATTTGCAGCAAAAACACGGTATTTTAGTTCGCGGTTGCCTATCTCAATTAGGGCCGATTAAAGTTGATCAAAACATTGATACATGGGATTGGCAGCAAGTTGAACAAAATCCTTTTTTCTCGCCCGACCTCAGTAAAGTGAGCGAGATGGAGGAGTATATGCTCGCATTGCGTAAAGAGGGTAACTCTGTCGGTGCTAAAATTTCGGTTGTAGTCTCGGGTATGATTCCGGGGTTAGGAGAGCCGATTTTTGATCGCCTTGATGCAGAACTTGCTCATGCATTAATGAGTATTAATGCCGTTAAAGGCGTCGAAATTGGAGCTGGCTTCGATTCAATAGAGCAGAAAGGCACGCAGCACAGAGACGAGATACAAACAGATGGCTTTCTCTCAAATAATGCTGGCGGCATAGTCGGAGGCATTTCAACAGGACAAGATATTATTGCACATATCGCCTTAAAGCCAACATCGAGTCTTCATATCCCCGGACGTAGTATTGATGTAAATGGTGATTCCGTTGACATCATTACGAAAGGTCGACACGACCCCTGTGTTGGTATTCGAGCAACGCCGATAGCTGAGGCCATGACGGCTTTAGTGCTGATTGATCATCTATTAAGGCATCGTGGGCAAAACAGTGATGTATCTCATTCTATCCCCGTGATTCCTGCGCGAGCACCTAAATAATAGTTGAGATGGCGGGTTGATAGCAGGTATTCCTTACTGGCGACTATCCAGTTTTTATTTTTTTTACTTTGCTTTAGTTGGTGCCCTTAGCCCTTACTTTAGTTTATATCTTAACGATATAGGATTAACGGCTCAGGCGATTGGTACTGTTAACGCCGTTATTATGGGCACTAAAATCATTGCTCCTAATCTTTGGGGCTGGTTATGTGACCGCACTGGTAAACGTTTAAAAATCATTTCTATTGGCAGCTTCTTTGCCCTAATGTGTTTTGGTGGTTTATTCTACTGGAAAACATTGCTCCCCATTCTCTTTATCACCTTTATATATAGCTTCTTTTGGAATGCTGTTTTATCTCAGTTTGATACTGTTACGATTCAATATCTAAAAAAAGACAGTAATCGTTATAGCCAAGTTCGTGTCTGGGGTTCAATTGGTTTTATTACGACGGTGATTATTTTAGGATGGTTTTTTGATTTCTTTTCGATTGAATATTTAATCCCTATTGCTTGGGTCTTACTATTGTTGGTGTGGTTAAGTACATTAACACTGCAAGAACCATTAATAGAAGTAAGCGAGACTACTGGAATTCACTGGCTAAAATTATTAAAAAAACCTGCAATTATTTATTTTTTTATAGCGGCATTTTTATTACAGTTTAGTTTTGGAGCCTACTATACATTTTTTAGCCTACATTTAGAGAGCTTTAATTATTCTAGGATGAGTATCGGTTTACTTTGGGCGTTGGGCGTTTTTTGTGAAGTGATTCTATTTGTATTTATTCATCGCTTTATGAGTAAAAAAAATGTTCCTAAAATATTTTTTTGGAGTTTAGTGCTTACAGGTTTTCGTTGGTTAATTATTGCATTTTTTACAGATAATCTTGCATTGATAATTCTAGCTCAAACGATTCATGCGCTGAGTTTTGGAGCCTGTCACGCAGCATGTATTGAGCTTATCAGACATTTTTTTAGACACTCAAATATAGGCCAAGGGCAAGCGCTGTATAGTGCTCTAACCTTTGGTGCTGGAGGCGCCTTGGGTGCAATGAGTGGTGGTTTCTTATGGGGTATTAGTTCACAATTGTTATTTAGTGTCAGTGCTGTTGCCGTATTTATCGCCGCGGCATTGGTTTGGTATGGTCTATGTCGCGACGATATTGATCTATAATGGTTAGAGTATCTGCTAACAGTCATTGAGAGAATGATTAAATGAAAGATTCTGAGAAAGACTCAACAAAGCCTGCAAAAAATTCGCTGTCAAATATTTCTTCCGAGTCATCTCAATCACTAGATAAGGTTATCCCAAAAAAAGTATCGGTAAAAAAAGCATCGTCAAAAATAGAGCCGTTAGATGCTGAGTCATATGATTTAGAAAAAAAATTTATAGGTTTGCATATTGCACTGCCTGAAAGCCGGCAATTAGATGTACTGGCTACTTTATTTGAAAAGCGTGGCGCAAGTCTGTTACGTTGTCCTTTAGTCGCTATTATCGATAGTCCAAATACTCCTTTAATTGAAGCTTGGTTAAAGGCTTTTATTGTATCTCCACCTGATCTTTTTATAGTATTAACAGGTGAAGGTATAAAACGCTTGAGCGGATTTGCCGAGCGAGCTGAAATGCTAGAGGCATGGTCAGAAGCTTTGGCAAAAGTGCATATTTTAGCACGTGGTCCAAAGCCTAATCGTGCATTAAAGGAGCTACACTTAAAAGCCGATGAATTAGCAATGGAGCCAACCACCGATGGCATTATTAAATCTTTAGATAATAAAGATTTAATAAATATTAAGATAAACGTACAGCTTTATGGTGAAGATCCAAATGATAAATTACAAAATTATCTTAAATCTCGCAATGTAGACTATAAAACAGTTGCGCCCTATGTTTATGCCTCTGACATTCAGACAAAAAGTGTCATCGAGCTAATCGAGAATTTAGCCGCTAAAAATATTGATATGATTTGTTTTACTAGTAAGGCGCAATATGATCGCCTTGAGACAGTGGCAAAGCAATTCGATTTAGAATCCCTACTAAAGATAGGCTTAAAGCAAACACAAATTATTGCTGTTGGTCCTGTCGTTGCAGGCCAGTTAATCTCTCAGGGTTATGATATAGCCGCAATGCCTGATCAAAAGTATTTTATGAAACCAATGGTTATCGCTATAGAAAATTTATTACTTAAGAATCAGAAAATATAGAATAAAACAATACTTAAATACTCACATGATCCATGTCCTTCTATTAAAAATTTATCCCGTTAATTTTACTTTTAAGCAAGAAATAAGATATTAATAAATTTTTTAATTTTTTTAATATCGTATGCTGTAAACAAATAATGTTGTTTGTTTGTCCTCAATTTATACGATAGAATCCAAAAGCATTTGAGTAATTGAATGCTTTTTATAAAAGAAACATCTATTGCGCTAATAATTTTATTGGAGTTTATAACCATGGTTGATGTGAACAAACTTTTAGGATCTTTCCTTAGTAGTGGTGCTGCAAGCGGTTTCGCCGGTGGTTTAGCTGGCGGCATGGCAAGTAAATTGATCAGTGGAAAATCCGTCAAAAAAATGGGTGAGAGTGCTCTTAAGCTTGGAGGTGTAGCGGCAGTCGGAGCTTTAGCTTATACAGCATATAAGCGTTACAACGCTAATCAGGTAGCTAGTCAGGGGACTGTTCAAGTTTCAAACTCAGCTGCTATTGCTGATAATATTATAGAAGCTCCCGTTGGTTCTGCTTTTTTACCACCCGCTGATGATAATGCGGCTAATGAAGAATTAGGCTTAATACTTGTAAGAGCTATGATTGCTGTTGCACGTGCTGATGGGCGACTAGATGCACAAGAAAGCCAGGTTATATTTCAAAGAATTGAATCGCTAGAGCTCGATAGTGCAAGTCAAAATATGTTAGTACAGGAAATGGGGCATCCAGTCGATATGGATGCAATTATCAATAGCGCTAATAGTCCTGAGGTAGCGGCAGAAATTTATATTGCCTCATTACTTGCTGTCGATGTAGATACTGTTGCGGAAAAATCTTATCTTGCAATGCTTGCTGCTCGTCTGCAATTACCGGCACAATTGGTAAAAGAACTAGAAAATCAAGTTAATGCAATTAAGAGCTAAATAAAGTTAAAAAGTAGACTCAATAAATATTTATTCGAGTTTACTTTAGTAGCTTGTAGTAACTTGATATTTTTTTGTTCTGAATTATTTTAAATTTTTGGCGTTTTTTCAGGGTGCTGTTCAACACTGTTTATAGAGCTTGGTTCAGGGCTGATTACAGAACCTTCCCGATGGCTATCTTCAGCGCTTAATTCAGGAGCGTAATAATCACCTAGTTCGTCTTTGACGGTACCTGGCCATAAAGGCACACCTGCAAAATAGGCGGCGCGTCCGATAGCGTGTGCAGCGACTGGTGCTGTAATTAAAATAATGGCTATAGCAAACGCAGATCGGAGCGTGAGTGTCGACGGCTAAGCGGTTATTTTTTAAAATTAATGTAAAACTAAAATTATCTGAAGAATCGATAAGATTGACTGAGCTATCTGTGTGCTGTATGTTCTTTGCCAAAATTTCTTAAGTAATAAGGGATTTAATTATCGTAGTATTTAATATGAAAAAAAACTTCAACTTATTGTAAAATTTATTATTATTGTTAGTGTCGTCCCAACCGCTTTTCAAGCTGCTGGGCAATTAAGTCCAGTAGCGACTCCAGTAGTCACTCAGGTATTGACTCCTAAACCTCAAGTATACCTAGACGCAACCCTTAAAAATTATTCTCATATTATAATGATAATGAATTCAACGAGTATATTAAATAAAGCTAACCCCGCAGTAACCGCTACCTTTGAGAGTTTTAATAATATTCCAAGCAATACCGCCCCAGCTAATCCGATGTTCAAATTAAAAGAACACGGACCAACCACTCTACTCTTTGAAACACCTCTACTGCCAACTCCGCCTAAAGCTGCGGATGTTGATGGAAAGCATTTATTACCAACTGCCTCGTCTACGCCTACTCCGAGTGCTGATGTTGCAGGGAATGGTTTATTAGCCACGTCTACGCCTACCCCGAGTGCTGATTCAGTGGGTGCAGTTACTGCTAATCTACAAATTATCTCTGATGATGAACTTGGTAGTACTGATGTTGAAGGGGCGGGAGTGCAGAATTTATTACCCACTGACTCGGTTAGGCCTACTGCGAGTGCTGATGTGGCAGGGAATGGTTTATTAGCCACTGCCAAGTCTGCGTCTACGTCTACGACTACACCGAGTGCTGATTCAGTGGGTACAGTTACGGCTAATCTACAAATTATCTCTGATGATGACAGCTGGTTTGCTAATGTGAATTATGGACACGGCATTAGTGCTTCAGCCAGTGATCACGCCTTATCGTTTAGTCTAGGCCATGCATTTTAGACGCTAGCTAAGCGTTTTTTAGCAGTGGGCGAGGAGGGCAATTCCGCATTCTAGGTGTGCAAGGGTAAAAGATCAGAACCCAAACTTCACCAATTAACGATGTGATATCCGATATTTTTGTAAGCGATCTATTTTACTAAAGCTAAGGTTTATTCTTATTCTGCCCGTAAATATTTTCATCTTTTGTAATTTCTTCAGGGCGATCTTCATCTGTATCTCCAGAACTAGATTCGGGTGCGTAATAATCACCCAGTTCGTCTTTGACGGTACCTGGCCATAAAGGCACACCTGCAAAATAGGCGGCGCGTCCGATAGCATGTGCGGCTACTGGTGCTGTAATTAAAATGAAGGTAATAATAGCAATAACGCGGGCAGTTATATCCGTTTGTAAAAAGTATAACGCCACAGCAATCATAACAAGACAGGTTGCTAAAACACCGGATTTCGTTGTGGCGTGCATACGTGTCGGCAAGTCAGGAAATGTCAGAAGTCCAATAGCAGCTAGCACCATAAATATTGATGCACAGACGATTAAAATAGACACTATTATTTCAATTATCACACGCCCCCCTTACCTGAATAAATCGTGCAAAACCAATTGCGACAAGAAACGCTGTTAGTGCAAGTACAATCGCAATATCTAGATAAGCACTTACGCCGGTATCAATAGCATTAAGACCAAACAAACCTATAACGATAGAGGCAATCAACTCTAATGCCACGACACGATCAGGTAAAGACGGACCTTTAACCATCCGAATAAAGGCTAGCAATAATGCTAATGAAAGAGAAATATATGAAAAAATAATAACAAGTTCTAGCATTTATCTCGCTCCTATCGCATAACTTTGAGCAAACGCTGCTCAAGATGTTTTAATTCTGCACGCACTTGGTCTTCATCAGTTAAATACATGGCATGTACAAACAGTATTTTTTTATCAGCGGAAACATCTAAGCTCAAAGTCCCGGGTGTGAGAGAAATAATATTGGCGACTAACGTTATTTCTAAATTCGTTTTCGCGTCAAGCTCAATACTAATCACGCCAGGTTTACCCAAAAATGTAGGAGTAATAATATCAATAGCAACTTTTAGGTTTGCCTTAATAAGTTCTTCGATAAAATACAGTAAAAAATAAATCGCCCTCGGTAGGCGCCTTGGATAATCGCTCACTGCTGACACGCTACGACTCATCAATAAAAGAGCGACATAACCAATTGCAAACCCGAACACATAGTTTAAAAATTCAAAACTACCTGTCATCAGTACCCAAGCTGCGGCTAGTAGTACATTCCAAAAAAAACCTATCATTTTGTACCTCCAAGCACAGCATCAATGTAGCCTTGAGGATTTAAGAGCTGGTTTGCCGCAACTTCGGCGAGTTGGTATAAAGGTTCTCCATAAAGGCCGATTGCTACTGTCATTAAAGCCAAAATGACTACTGGTGCTAACATCCAAAGACTTAGCTTAGCAGTGAGGTCAGTAGGTGCATCTGTTTTAGGCTGTCTCTTCCAAAAAACCTCGGCCCAAATTTTAATCATTGAATACAGGGTTAATAAACCGACTAGCAGACCAAAGCCAACAGCCCACCAAGAACCAGCCTCTACACCCGCTTTGATAACAATATACTTAGCAAAAAATCCTGATAAAGGCGGTAAACCGGCAAGTGATAATGCTGGAATCAAAAATACTAGCGCTAGCCAAGGTCGTTGTCGATAGAAGCCACCCATCGCTTTTAATTCATGGGTCCCCGCTAGCTGATAAGTGATGCCACTGATCAAAAACAAATTAGTTTTTACAATAATGTGATGCGCTATATAAAATACGCCACCTATAATCGCCAAGGGAGTAAAGATAGCAAATGCAATCAACATATAGCCAATCTGGCTGATGATATGAAATGAAAGTATTCTCCGAAATTCAAATTGAGCAGCAGCACCAAGCACACCCGTAAGCATCGTTAATATGCCTAACCACAATATTATAGTGTGCGTATATTCAATATCACCGATAAAAATGACTGAAAAGAAACGATACAGTGCATAAACCCCTACTTTTGTCAGTAAGCCAGCAAAAACTGCAGATACCGCAACAAGCGGGGTATGGTAAGACGCAGGCAACCAAAAAAATAATGGAAAGGCGCCGGCTTTAATACCAAATGAAACCATAAACATCAGCGCTAATACGTTAACTAATCCTTGTTCTTCAACCCCCGTTAGTTTAACTGAAAGATCTGCCATGTTGAGAGTGCCTGTCGTGCCATAAAGTAGGCCTATAGCAGACAAAAATATCGCTGAAGAAAATAAATTAATGGTGACATATTTTATAGCGCCCTCCATTTGGTTGCGTTCGCCACCGAGTGTCAGCAAGCCAAAAGAGGCCAACAACATGACTTCAAACCAAACAAAAAGATTAAAAACGTCGCCCGTTAGAAATGCACCGCTCACACCGGCAAGCAATAGTTGCAATAACGAAAAATAACCAAACCGTATATGCTCATTAGGGACGCTTGCCATCGAGTATAAAGCTGCTGCGAAGCCAACAATGCCCGTTAGTAAAATCATCGTAGCGCTTAAAACATCGGCTACAAGAGTAATGCCAAAAGGGGCTGCCCAGTCACCCATTTGTAATACCACATAACCTTCTTCCATCACCTTAAGTAGTAAAATGACAGCCACTATTAAATAGACTACGGCAGATAAAAGTGTCACCCGCTTTTGCCAACGAATACTGCGCCAAAATGACAACGTAAGCGCACCGCCAAGCAGGGAAATAAAGATGGGTAAAAATAATATATTACTCACGTATCGGTGCCATTCATCTGATTAGTATCGTCATTACCAACTTCTTCGTATGCTCTGCGAATAAGCACAACAGAAAAAGCAAGTACACCAAAGGCGATAACAATAGCGGTTAATACCAATGCTTGTGGTAATGGATCAGCTATGCCATCAACTACTGTTTTGGTTACTTCATCAATGAGCGGTGGTTTTCCATGTACAACACCAGCTGCCGTAAATATGACTAAATTAGCTGCATTACTTAAGATAATTAAGCCCATGACTAATTTAACAATTGAACGACGTAACATCATGAAGGTCGCAGAGGCGAATAAGATACCCACACAACAGGCTAATACTATTTCCATCGCTAGCTCCTATAATCTCGAGGGTTAGCGATGGCTGTAAACATCGTCATTAAGGTGCCTATCACTGTAAGGTATACCCCTATATCAAAAATTAGCACAGTAGATAATTTTACTTTTGTTCCCGCTAAATAAAACTCAAGCCAAAGTGCGGTAAAGAATGCTTGCCCCGACAATAACGAAGGCACGGTCGCGACTAAGCCAAGTAATAAACCAATAGCTAAAATATCTTTAGGTGAAACCCAAAATAATCGATTAAGAGCTCTAATTCCAAAGGTAAACAAATACAAAGAAAAGGCGCCTGCTGCAACTAAACCACCGATAAAACCGCCTCCAGGCTCATCGTGACCACGCAACAATAAGAATACGGAGAAGACTAGTTGAAGTGGTAAAATAATTATTGCTGCGGTACGCAGTATCAAACTATCGTCATGGCGGTGAACCATAGATAAATTTCGCGCAATCAAAATATCTTTATGTTTTTTCATGAAGAGCCCTTACGTAAGCGAATCATAGAATAGACACCTAAAGCAGCAATAGCTAATACGAAGATCTCACCTAGGGTATCGAGTGCACGAAAATCAACCAAAATAACATTCACAATATTGCGGCCCTTACCCAGTTCATAACTATTTTCAATAAAGTAATCAGAAATTGAAGGCGCCCATTGAACATTTAATGCCGCTAAGACCAGAAGTGTCATCAGCACGCCAAGCAAAATAGCAACAATTGCATCGCGAATAACTTCACCCCGGCTAGCGTAACTCGAGAACCCTGGCGCTTTAACTAATACCAACACGAGCAATAACACAGTTAATGTTTCAACAAGTACCTGCGTAATACCTAAGTCTGGCGCACTAAAATGCACAAAGATTAATGCTACAGCATAGCCCATGGCACCAAGACTAATGATTGACGCAAATCTTGCTGGAGTAATAACGGCAAACAGTGTGGATAATGCAAGTAAAGCCACCATCATAACTTCATAAATATTGGGTGGGGCGACCTTAGGTAAATCAGGCCATCCATGCTGCGTCAATAAGGTGTAGCCAACGGGGATAACGACCGCAAGTATAATCACCGTCATATAATTGCTAAGTCGACCATTTTGAATAACCCGAGTTTGCTTTATAGCCAACCATACAATAAAGTCCATCAGCTTAAAATAACCCGCTTCAGGACCCACAGATTCAGAAAATAGTCGCTGTTTTTCTGCAAGCCAACGGCTAGGTTGCCAAGCTCTAACTAAAACAATGCCTAAAATTAATGCCAGTACCGATAGACCTAATGCAGCATTAAAGCCATGCCATATTGATAAATAAAAATCAGCTGCATTTGGTATCACTGCTTGAACCGTCGCCTGTATTAAACCTTGATCAACTAATCTCGGCCACAAGCCAAATAATAGTGATGCTGATAGTAATACAGCAGGACCGACCAACATGGGAAATGATGCTTCGTGAGGCTTTTGGGGTAGAAGTGCATCTGAACCTAAAAATGGTTTAATTATTAAGATAATTGCTACCGCTACACTTAAAGAAGCCATGGTTACTGCAACTAATACTAAACCACTATTTGCCGCTAACGCTGCTTCAAAAACAAGTTCTTTAGCAATAAAACCAAATAATGGAGGCAAGCCTGCTAATGAAAGGGCGGCGACAATCATCAACGCAAAGGTCATCGGCATTGTTTTTTTCAAGCCACCTAGCTTACTTAAATCTTTAGAGCCAGCGCTGTGGTCAATGGCGCCAGCCAACATGAAAAGCGAAGCCTTATACAGCGAATGCGCAATTAAAAATCCTACGAACGCAACTATAGCTGCCTGAGAGCCAATTCCTAGTAAAAAAGTTAGAGTGCCTAGGGCGGTAACCGTGGAGTAAGCTAAGGCTTTTTTAATGTCGATAGCGGTGTAAGCTAAAACAGCACCTAAAATCATAGTGATGCCACCAGCCCATAGCTGTAAGGTAGACCAGAGTATTTGCTCCCCTAATGCAGGATGTAATCGCGCCATTAAGAATATGCCGGCTTTTACCATCGTAGCCGAGTGTAAAAATGCTGATACGGGCGTAGGTGCTGCCATCGCATTAGGTAGCCAAAAATGAAAAGGGAATTGTGCAGATTTGGTGAAAGCGCCCATTAAAATTAATATTAACATGACATTCACAAGCGAGCCTTGTGCAGCAAGCGGCTGCTGAACAATCTCACTTATTTGTAATGTGCCGGCAATGCTACCTAACAAAATTACGCCGGTCATCAACAATAAACCGCCACCGACTGTTACGAATAATCCCTGTAGAGCTAGTTTTCGTGCTTTTTCTGACTCGTGATTAAAACCAATGAGCATATAAGATGTGATGCTCGTTAACTCCCAAAAGACAAAGAGTAAAAGTAAATTATCGGCTGTCACTAAGCCTAACATGGCCGCCATAAAAGCAAAAAGCCATAAAAAGAAACGGCCTAAATCAGGATAATTACGCATATAATCACTGGCATACCAAACGATAAAAGTGCCGATGCCAGTAATTAGCAAAACGAACAGTAGCGATAGACCATCGATATAGAAAGACAGCGTTAAGCCAAGAGATGGCATCCATTGCGTGGTTTTTAAAAAAGTTTGCCCATCGGCAACAGCAGGTAGATAAGTGGTCAACGCATAAACAAACAGGCAAGCTGGAACTAAAGCTAATAAACCTACCTTTTGCCGTGAAGCTAACCAAGGCACTAATATTGGGGAGCAAGCGGCTAGCAATACGATAATTAAGATAAATACAAACATGTTAATCCTATTAAAGATAACGACAATTATCGATCTGTCTAGGAGCAGGTCATCAAACTTATTCAACCTTTCAAAACAGACCAACCGTGATTATGTATTCAATCTCTTCTTAAAAGACTTCAAAAAAATCCTTTAAAAATTTTGGCTTTAGGGCAGTTACCCAAACTTGCGACCATCAAACGATGGAGGCATGTTATCACAAAAGACAAAATTCATACCATAGATGATCTTATGTTTAGACTCAAATTGAATAAACAGCATTATTTTATATGTAACTATAATCAATGTTTACAGTTGTAAGTAAAATCCCATAATATTGACTTTATAGGCAGCCACAAAGTAATGCTAACCGAGTTAATTGGTCTCTCGATTCTGCTCAACAAATCATAGTTTGAGCAGAATGTCACCGCAAAAACGGCAGCCGGTCAGATTTAACATAAGCTTAAATATGACAGGTTCAATATGGTTGCAATTTCTTGTTAAAATCTACGGGAGGCAGAATGTTAGCCGGAAGCCATAATCTGCGGGCTTAAGTGATAGGTAACTAAAAAAGATCTAAGCGTTAAATTTTATGCTCAGTTAGCTTTGGTGAATGCTCTATCCGATGACATAAAGAATAAGAATCAAGGGAAACGCGATAGCTTTCAAGAGTAAAAATTAATACTTGTGAAAGGATCTTTAGCTATATTAAATTATCCATTCAAAACTGAGCTTTTTCTTGTCCATATCAATAGCCGTTAATTTTACGTCGACTTCTTGATCTAAGCTCAATTCGTTTTCATTCCATGTAAGTTCCATGCGCTGATTATTAAAGGAAAGTTTATCAAAAATAGCATCTGGATTTTCTTTGTCCTCTTTTTTCGCAACAACAAAACCCTCGATACCCGTATTGTGCAGACGTATGCCAACACCTTGATTTGTTAAGAGAGCGATATAGCCAGTAAAACATTGCCCAATTTTGTCTTGCATATAGTCGGCTATCAACCATTGCTCAACAATGCGAGACGCACTTCGGCTTAAAGCAACGGACTCTTTTAACAGCTCGAGCTGTTTAGGTCGTAATGGAATTGGTTTTTTGTTGGCCAATAATTGATGGATAATACGTTGATTATAGAGATCTTGATAACGTCTAATAGGAGAGGTGATGGTGGCATAATACTGCGCACCAAGATTGAAGTGTGGTGTTGCCGTTAAAGATAATTCGCTTGCTTGCTGAAAACGCTGTTGTTTTGCAAGTAGTAAAGAGTGTTGGTCATTTTCTTGTAGTTGTTTAATAATAGCCACATAGTCAGTTAGGGAGCTCGTGTCTCCAACCTTGTCGGCACCAAGAGCTTCAATCAATAACTTGTCAATATCATCGCGACGCTCAAGCTTAAAGCCACAGTGAGTGAGAAATAAGCCCGAATTATGTTTAGCTAGAAACTCACCCGCGCATTGATTAGTGATAATCATTGATTCTTCAACTATTCGATGTGCCGGAGTTCTTTCAATTTTTTCAATACTTTCTAACTTGCCCAAATTGTTGAGTAGCAATGCAAAATCATCACGATTATTAGTCATTAGCTGATTATCTTTGCGGTGCTCAAAAAGTACGTCTGTGCAGGCTTGCAGTTGTAATAATTGATCTTTAAAAGGAGCAATATCGGTAAGATGAGCTTGTGCATTAAAAGACTCATTGTTAAGCAATGCGCTAACCTGTTGATAGCTAAGCTTGGCTTTTGAACGCACAACAGCTGATTCAAATTCTGCTGTTAAGACGTTACCCTTTTTATCAATAGTGAGTTTGCTGACTAGAGCTAATCTATCTTGATTAGCGATTAATGAATAACGCTCAGTTGATAAGCCCTCGGGTAACATTGGCACTGGTTTGCCCGGTAAATAAAGTGTTTGAGAGCGTCTAAAGGCAATGTTATCGAGCGCACTGTTAGCCGTAATTTCACTTCCTGGGTTTGCAATAGCTACTAGTAATGTCCACCCATCATCAGTTTTCTCGATGGCAAGGGCATCGTCCATGTCCCGCGTTCCAGCCGAATCAATGGTCACAAAATCTATATTGGTCAGATCAGTTCTTTTTGATTCAGGCTTTTGTTGCTTATCAATTAATATAGAAGACGCTTGCAAAGCTTGAACTGCATCTTCGACATCTTTAGGGAAACCTTCAAATTGTTGATGTAGAGCTAAGGAAAACTTTCGAGCATTATCAATATTTATATCTGTGCCAATATCGCTGGTAATCCGGGCTTGCGATTTACCCGTTTCATAAGGATGTTGTGTAATTTTAGCGCATACATAATTACCATCTTTGGCATTAGCGCGCGCTTTTGGAGGTATAAAGATCCAGCGGGTATGTTGCTGCTGTTCGACAATAACAAAATGACCCTTGCCGCGGACGCAATAACGACCGGCTAATTGCTTTAGTGGCGAGTGTATAAGTTTTTCTAATTTACCCTCGTATTGCTCTTTGGCATCAGTTTTTTTAGTGGTCACAAGAACTTCAACCCGATCGCCATGAAAAACATGATCCATTACTTCAGGCTTCAAAAATACATCTCTACCGTCATCGAGTACAACAAAACCATAGCGTCCACTAGTACCGCGAACTGTACCCTGAGCAGTGTCTCTATTATCTTTTATTTCTTTTTTGAGTGAGCTAAGTTGAGAGAGTATATCGCCAGAGAGCATATCGGTATAAAGCCATTTAAAGGTTAAAAGTAGGGGTTTTTATAAGGTTTACTGATAAAAACATAATTTGTAAAGCATTGTCGATTGCTGTAATAGCTGCGCGAGGAGCTTTAGCCTCAGTGCATATAAAGGGTGCGAATAATAACAGAGATAAGCTTGCCTCAGTAATAAAAAAATACATGAATAACGTTAAAACCGCTAAAAGTATCGATTATTTGATCTCAAGCCTATTAAAAAGAAAAGTTAGTCTTTTAAAAAGAGAGGCTTTCAATAAAGTCGGGGACTACTTTGGTTGCTAGGCCACAGTGTTGTTCCGCGAATCTTGAGCCTGTATTTGATGGTTGTAAATTTAGCTCTACGGTATGAGCACCAAATTCTTTGGCGATTTCAAAAAAACCAGCTGCAGGATATACGTTACCCGAGGTGCCGATAGCGACAAATAAATCACATTGACTCAGGGCCAGTTCGATTTCATTCATATAAAGTGGCATTTCACCAAACCAAACGATATGAGGTCTTAAATTTCCGATTTGCTGACAACAATCACAAATATCATCTATAGATGTATCAACTTCGCATGTAAATATCTGACCAGAATTTTGGCAGCGTATTTTTAATAGCTCTCCATGCATAGGCCAAACGTTATTTTGGACCGGAGAGCGTTGATGCAGATTGTCTATATTTTGTGTAATTAAAGTTAGCTTACCTTTTTGGCTTTCTTCTAGTTGTTGGCTCAGTTGCCCAAGGCTTAAATGCGCTTTATTAGGCTCGATGCCATTTAATAAATATTGTCGACGCTCGTTATAAAAACGATGAACCAAAGCAGGGTTGCGCATAAACGCTTCTGGAGTAGCAACATCTTCCACTTTGTGATTCTCCCAAAGGCCATCGGCGGCACGAAATGTCTGAATCCCTGACTCAGCCGAGATGCCAGCACCTGTGAGAACAACAATATTGCGATATTTTTTGGGTAGCTTCATGGTATTTACAATATTAAAATAAGTATTAAATCATCGAATAGATTATCAAAGGCTTTATAGAGAATTAATCGAAAATTATAAGGTCTAAAGGCTAAAGTAAATATCTTGAGCGCCTTGCCATAGTGTAGATACACCAATTTCTCTAAGCTTTGTTAGATCTGATGTAATCGTTGCAAAGTGGTTGCCTGCTAAAGTGCCAGCTTTGGAGGCAAATTGAACTGCACCATAGGCAATTAATATTTCGGTTTCGCTTTTGCCTTTGGGATAAAGCAATATTTGCCCTGGAGTTGGATAGGAGGTTGCATCTTCATAACCCACATCGAAATCCGTGTCGCCAAGTGGAATCCACATTCCCTCACCACTCCAACGGACATGTACAACTTGGCTTGAAAATGGCAGCGTTTTGGTAAACATCTCACAAGTTTTTGGTGATTTACTAAGCTCTAATAAAGCCGAGAAGCGAGTGCCGCTTATCTCTATGTTCATATTTTTATGCATTTTTAAACGATTTGTTTTTTGCAGCTGAATCTAAGGCAAACCTAAGACAAAAATATCCAACAATTCCAGAAGCTAAAGAGCCAATAAGAATACCTAAACGTTCGTCGAAGAGCAGGGCACCATTATTTTCAAAAGCGAGAGAACCGATAAATAAGCTCATTGTGAAACCAATACCGCAAAGAGCAGAAGTGGCATATAAGCTTGTAATGTTCATGCCTCTTGGAAGTGTCACAAGTTTTAATTTTAAAAACACCCAACATAAGCCAAAAACACCAATTTGTTTACCAAAAAATAGCCCCAGAGCAACACCTAAGGTAACGCTGTGAAACACTTGGTCACTGCCCATATTTGTAAAGCTAATGCCGGCGTTAGCAAAGGCAAAAATTGGCAAGATAATAAAGGCGACAACAGTATGTAATCTATGCTCCATTGTTTTAAGCATTGAAGCACTTGGATCTTTTGCCGAGCTAAGAGGGATAAACATTGCCAGTACAACCCCCGCTAGTGTTGCATGCACACCTGACTTTAGAGTGGCAATCCACATGATAATACCCACTACAATAAAAGGCGCTTTCGTCAACACATCTCTCTTGTTTAAGAAATACAAAACCGGAATACATAAAGCAACCACAACAAGAGCAGTTAAAGATATTTTATGCGTATAAAAAATAGCAATAATAATGATGGCACCAATATCGTCAAAAATAGCCAGTGATGTTAGAAAAATCTTGATGGATATAGGTACGCGTGAACCTAAAAGGGCAAGTACTCCTAACGCAAAGGCAATATCTGTAGCAGCAGGAATGGCCCAGCCAGAGACAGCAGTAGGGTCGTCAAAATTAAAATATAAAAAAATCAGAGCGGGAGCTATCATGCCGCCAAGAGCGCCAACACCAGGCAAGATAATATTACGCTTATCGGAAAGCTCGCCTTCTATTAGCTCGCGTTTAAGTTCAAGCCCGACAAGAAAAAAGAAAACAGCCATTAGTCCATCGTTAATCCAAAGTATAAGCGGTTTGGCAATTTCTAAGGATCCTACTCTGGCTTCGACTGGAGTTGCTAGCAATGATTCATAAAAACCATTAAGCGCTGTATTTGCAAAAACCATGGCAAGCACTGCTGCCGCAATCAAAGTGATACCACCAGAGGCCTCCATCTGTGCGAATTTTTTAAATAACGTATTATTTTGTGAGTTATTATTTGGATTCATAATTTTTTGAATTCTTTAGTCTTTGGGTGCTGTAAGGATGAAGAGATATTACGTTTGTATTAACTGTATAGGTTCAATATAGCCTATATTCCAAGCCTGTCGACATAAAACATCTATCCATGCTCCAAACATACCCAATATCAATAGAAAAGATACGAGCATTCAAAATATTGATTATTAAAGATGCTGCTGCTTTAAGATATTTAGCCCCGTCATCATTAAAAACCTTGATCGATTCAGAAGCTGCTAGATAGGCATTAGAATAATAATTCGAGTTTTGTTTGTTATTTAAGCAGTTTTGTAGTGTAAAATAAGTCACTGAGGGTATTGATGAAATATACGCTTTAACAAGATAATTTATAACTGACTTTATTTTGATTAACTCGTTAATTTTAGAGTAATTTTATAGGAAATTAGACCTTTTTTACATACAAACTGATTTATCTAATTGTGGAAGAGCAATTAAAAAACGTTGGTTCCAGTATTTTCCCGTCACCCATAAACCATCCCGTTCTTTATCGTAAGCAATACCGTTTGTTATATTTTTATCGTTACTTGTAATGCTATCTAAACGTAAGTTGGTGAGGTCTATACTTGCTAAAATACACCCATTTTTACTATCTATAGCGTAAATTTTTTCATCGTACCAACGGTTTGCCCAAATAATACCATCAATATATTCAAGCTCATTTATATTATCAAAGTTTTGAATAGTCAGGGCGTGTTGTACCTCAAAAGAGTTTTTATCTCTAAATGTAATGTTATTACTACCATTACTCATAATGAATGAATTTTCATTATGAGTAAGACCCCAGCCTTCTCCCTTGTAAGTGAGTTTGCTAATTGGAGTTAACGTTTTTTTATCAAAAATGAATAGCGTTTCTTCCTTCCAGGTTAGTAAAAATAACTTGTCATCAATAACCGTTAAGCCTTCTGCAAAATACTGGGGCGGCAAAAAATAGCGTAAGTTTTTATGTGGGCTTTGATAAACAAGAACAGATTTATTATACAAGCCGCTGCTAATATAAAAAGTTTCGTCATCTTTAAAGAAGCCTTGAGTAAACCATTGTTGATTATAAGGTTCTTGTGCTAAAACGTTTGGCTTTAAGGCGACAGGAAATTTAGCCGAGGTTTTTTGGCTTGATGACGTGGCAACTGATGATATGGTTGATACGGCAGATAAATACTGCAATGATTCAGTGGATGTTTGCGAAATTCTTGGCTTAGCGTTTATCTTATATGCATCGGTTAATATAAAGTTAGGCAAACTATTAATAGATACATTATCAGCGCTAGTAGACGCGCTAACGTTTAAAAAGATAATAAGCAATAGCCATTGATACATTAACAAATAACCTGAGTGCTAGAGAAGCGCTTATTATATATAATTTTTTTTGAATATGTCTTGCTTAAGGGAAGTCACCAGCGCAGAAGAATATTTAGCCAAACTTTTATATGGAATGAATTGAGACACTACTTACTAAAGCAGTGTCATTAATAGATTAAAAATAGTGGAGGAGAACTCATTATGTTTAGGCGTCTATTTCCTCTAGTTAAACAACTTTTTATTGTGCTTAAGGTTTTATCCGTAGTAGCTGCATTGCTATAAAAATTAAAACCTAAAATTTATAATCTTGCATACTTAGATATTTAGCTCTTCGTCATCGTCCAAGGAAGCTTGTTTATCTTGCTCGCGTTTTTTTACAAATTCTATGGCATTCTTCACCGCTTTATGGACCTTTTTATTAATTTCATCAAGTTCTATAGGCGAAAGGTAAAAACTCATATCCACATCGTGACGAATATAGCGCGGTGGCAGGTGATTTAGAGCAACACAAGAGACATCATCCATAAAATCATTATCTTTGCTGGCTCTGGGGTCTTGTTTCAATAAGGCTTCTAACACCAGTCGCTCATAATAGTTGTGAACAGTACCGGTGTCTTGAGCGCTAAAAGCAATATTGCGACGACGGGTTAGCAGCATGATGATTACTCTTGGTTAATACTTTTAGTGGATATTCTCAATAAAGTATAGACATTATAGAGCGTTTATCTAGGTGGCAAGCATAAATTTTTTTAGTCATACTTAAGAATGTCTAGAGATGACATCTAGGGGATGATATGGGCAGCAGTTTTGCTTACCGCTTGTGACTACGGATTAAGTCTCGAATAATAAAGCGACCAGGATTTAGTGCATTGACCATCTCTTGGCTCATTGGAGGAGGTTGTTGAGCCATAGTGCACGCTAGCAACTCTGCCGTGATGGGCGTGTAAGCTAAGCCTCTAGAACCATGGGCAATATTAATATATAAACCTGGGTAATAGCTGCCAAGTTCAGGCACAAACGTTTTTGCATCTCGACTAAGCGATTTGTAATTCTCTTTGAATTCTTCATAGATCGGGGCTGGACCTACTAATGGCAAATAGTCGGGGCTAGTACATCTAAAGCCCACACGTCCGCCTTTAATAACGGGTGCATCTAGTGTATTCAAGGGTTTTGCCGCCTTATTATGAGGCCTCTTATTAGGCTCATTCGTTATCCCTTCATCTATAAAATATTTTATGACATTTACTAAATTATTCTGGTGATCCTCATCATTAAGGGATTCATTGTTAGAGTGCAGGTTAAAACTAGCTCCTAGCGCATGTATTTGACTTGCCTCACCGTCAACAGAAATACTCGTGGCCGGTGGCATATAGCCCTCGGCACAAATAACGCTCCTAAGTTTATCAAAGGGTGGTTGAGTTTTTAAATAGCTGATTTGCCCGCGCACCGGCTTAGTTGGTAGCCATTGGGTTTGTTCAAAACGTTTAGCATCGCCTGCATTGGCAATAATGACTTGATCAAATTGTTGTCTGTAACTGAGTTTCTGTTTGAGGTAGTCATTTTGGTTTTCTTCGATTGTATTTAGTTCATCTATTTTTTCAGCGACAAGCAACCAAGAGCTTGAGATTTTATCTTGTTCTAATGATTTAATGTGGGTGTTATTAATGACCGTAATATTTTCATGATCACAAAGCTGTTGACAAAGTGTTTGAGGTTTTAACCAACCACAATAAGGAAAATAAAGAGCGCTATGCTTTATCTTTACATTAGCAATACTGCTCGCTTGACTAGCCTCAATAAATTTTATCGCCTTTGAATGCTGAAGTTTATTGTCAATAGCGATGTGATTTTTTTGGGTGTTGTCGTTATAACTGAGTTGTAACACACCGCAGCACTCACCATTGTCAGAGTCTATCCAATAGTGTTTATAAAAATATTGCGCATGCAGTAGTGCCTGCAAATTAAAGTCACTCAGAGTTTGTGCATGAGCTGATAGTTTTGCATACAACACTCCTTGAGGGTTGCCAGATGCTGCTGATGCTATAGTGTTATGCCGATCAATTAATGACACTTTAAAACCACGTTTGGCAAGGGCATTAGCCGTATGACAACCTGCTAGGCCCGCTCCAATAATTGCAATAGATTGATTTTGCGTGAGAGATTTAAAGTCTTTTGTAACAGCCCATGGAGTTAAGTTTGTTGTATGCTTCGTTCGTTTTTTTGTACTAAAAGGCTTTTTACTTGCAGAATTTAGAGATGATGAAGGCCGATTGGTTACATTATTTTGAGCGGCTGGGATCTCCGCAACGTTAAACCGAGCGGGATTAAAGACTCCATACAACATTTCTCTCTTGCTACCAAATCCACTTGCCTTAGTAACATCAAAACCCGCTGCGGTTAAATCATGCCTAACAGCACTCGCAGCCGTAAAGGTCGAAAAGGTGGATTCTCTTTTGCTTAGCAAAGCCATTGTATAATAGAGTGATTTTGTCCACATCTCTGGATTTCTAGATGGTGTAAAGCCATCTAAAAACCATGCATCTACGCCACTCCAATTGGGTTTAATCGCAAATGCACTCTGGGTAAAATTCTGCACGGCATTTGTATCATGGCTATGCAGTAATCGTCTAAAGCCACTTTCTGCATCATCAATTAACAGCAGTAACCTTACATTACCAAAGTTCAAAGCCTTGTATTGAGGTGTTTGAGTTGAGGTAAAGCACATCTCGTAACAGTGGCAGAGTTCATCTGCTAATTTGCTAAGACTTGGCCATAAAGCTAAAGAGCGCGCTAAATCAACAGGGGTTAAAGGATATTTTTCGACACTAATAAAACTAAGCTGAGCAGTTTTAGGTGCATGTTCTAGCCAGTGTTGCCAGCAACTCAAAAAATTGAGTCCGGTGCCAAAGCCTGCTTCAGCAACAACAAATGAATCGCCGCTTTTTAAGCTGACAAAGCGTTTTGTTAATTGATTGTGCTCTAAGAAAACATAACGGCTTTCTTCTAAGCCGTCTTTTGGAGAAAAATATACATCTTTAAATTGCGTCGACAGTGGCTGCCCTTTTTCATCCCATTTAATAACTGATGCACTCGCAGAAGCTTGATTGTCTTCGCAATCATCGTCATTAATAACTTTAGTCATAGGATTAGTATAGATTTAGAGTACATTTATTTTCTAAGTGTTAGAGCTTAAAGTTCAGTTTAAGTTGCTCGCACCATAAGGCAATGCGTTCGTCTGTTTTATCGAACTGATTTTCATCGTCAAGAGCAAGGCCAAGAAATTCTGTCTTATCTTCGTTGAGTGCTTGTGATGTCTCAAAGGTATAGCCTTCATTTGGCCAATAACCTATGACGGTTGCGCCTAGCAATAAAACTTTATTATGTAAAAATCCCATGGCATCTAAAAACCAATCGGGGTAACCAATCTGATCGCCAAGTCCAAATATTGCAATTATCTTGTCAGAAAAATTAATATTATCAATCTCTTCCCAGACTGCCTCCCAATCCTCTTGAAGTTCGCCATAATCCCAAGTGGGAATTCCAAAAATAATTTGCTGATAGTGATTTATTTCATCAATCGATGTATCGGCAATATTAAAAAGGTCAATATTTTTATCGCCAAAGTATTGTTGGATCTTTTCGGCACTCATCTCTGTGTAGCAAGTTGAGCTACCATAAAAAAGTCCTATAGGAGCTCTTTTCATTAATTGGTCTCTTTTACTATTACTTAAGAATTGCTTAACTAGTGCCTAAATAGCGCCCTTAAAATCGAGTTGACGCCAAGCTTCGTAAATAATCACAGAGACAGAATTTGATAAATTCATACTGCGACTATGGGGTTGCATAGGTATACGCAAAACATTATTAATGTGTTCATGTTGCAGAATTTCTGCTGGCAGCCCACGGGTTTCTGCGCCAAATATAACAAAGTCATTTTCGCTAAAAGTTACATCCGTATAACTGCATTTACCTTTAGTGCTAATCGCAAATAATTGTTTAGGTAAAGTAACCGTAGAGCCAGTATTAATGGGAATATCCTTTAAAACGGCATCCTCAAGAAATGCTTGCCAGTTTTTGTGGCGTACAACAGAGGCCCACTCATCATAATCTAAGCCTGCTCGCCGGAGGCGTTTATCATCTAGCTCAAAGCCCAATGGCTCAACCAGATGAAGCCTACAACCAGTATTTGCTGCTAGGCGAATGATATTCCCAGTATTTGGGGGTATTTCTGGCTCTACTAAAACAATATTTATCATAGTGGCTTGTGCTTACAGTTGCAGTTAGGGGTCTAACAGAGGCTGCATTATAGTGAAAGTAGGCTGTTATGCTACAGAAGGATACTAGTCAAAATTTGGCTTGAAATTGATTTTTTACCTAATTTCAATAAATAGTTCTTATAAACCTAGCGCTAATAATAATTAGAACTATAATTAAATTCAGAGTTGTAAGGTTTTTAATGTGTCATATTTAACAGTTTCGAGATATAAGCAATTTGAGAGAATAATGTCGCTAGTTTTCACCCACAAAAATAATAATTATCGTAGAGGTCTAAAAATCTCTAATAAAGACGACTTTATGGTCATATCAGATTATAGCGTATCGATTTGCGTAACGACATCTTCAATAAATGCAGAGGCAGCAATATATGGTCAGACGCAAACAGGCTATGGATTAGCATTATGTTAACATCAAAAAAAGCTTCTGTTCGTCAAAAGATCATATTTATATTGATGGTTATATCTGTTGTATGGTTTGTGATTGACTATAATCTTATTTATACAAAGCCTGCCGTGAAGGTCAATTCTAATGAATTAAATGTAAATTCGTTACTAATTGATACCGCTAGATTTTTGGTGGTTAACCCTAAATATGCTCGAGTTGTCGATCAAAAAATGCCATCTGAAATATTTCTTTTTTTAGAGGGTTATGCAGAAAATACACAAGCTAATAAAGAAGTTATTATTTTTGAGATTGTCGATCAAGTCGAAAAGCAAGAGAAAATCGCACGCATAATTTCAGCAGGAGATCAGCTATTAAAAGAGGATAAGTTAACTTCTCCCGTTGGCAGCAATGCCTTCGAGCGCTACGAGAGTGTGCTAGCTATAGACTCTAATAATGAAGATGCCATTGCTGGAATTCAAAAAATTGTTAATCGCTACCTATCACTCGCCGATTTAGTCATAAGAAAAAATGAGGCTTATAAAGTTGCTGGTCTTGTAGAAAATGCCTATAAAGTAAGCGCCGACTATTTTGATATTTCATCACAAGTTAAAAAATATGCTCCCTATATGAAAGATGAATCAATCTTCTTAGGTCAAAGTAGCGGTGATGGCAATGATAATGATAGTGTAAATTACGCGGTAGCTAATTTAGGCGATGAAACTACAGATGGCGAGACAATTAAAGTTATTGATAATAGAAGTAAATACTCAAAGTCTAACACTAAAGATGTGGATAGAAAGACCGCTTATATTGCCAAAAAACTTACTGACCAAGGGAATATCGATGGAGCGATTAAAGTCTTGGAGTCATTTACATTACTCAGTGATTATTGGGTTGACTCTTATGATTTACTATTGGGTTTGTATCTTAAAGCCGAAATGAATAAAGAGGCTGAAGCCTTGGTTTATAACAATAAAAGCTTAGATCTTTTTCAGTTTGCAGAAAAAGCCGCCCATATATTTGTAGCGCGTGATGATGCTGCCGGCGCAATACGTCTATTAGAAGGTCATCAGCCTGCTATAGAAGACTATCAGAATTATTATAGTCTGAAAGCAGGCCTCTTCTATGAAGCCGGAAATTACGGTGAATCTTCAACACTTTACAGAAAACTGCTGCATGTCGATTATACGAATCCTATTTATTGGTTAGGCTTAGCGGTATCATTAGATAAGCTAGAAGATGGCAAAGCATTACAAGCATTTCATTATGCCAATTATTATTCAGATCAAAAATCTGATGTGAAACGTTATATTGAGAAAAATATTATCCTCGTTGCTAGCTATTAACATGAAAGCTGCTGACGTTATTTAAAAATAATAGATCTGCAGATTGCCATTTTCTTGAAAGACCATTTCTAATATTGTTAACTTTTTTTGATTCACTGTTTAATTATGTATTTATTTACAAGTGGCAGAATCTAATTTTGTCGCTATAGTTATTATTAGAGAAAGTATTTGTTGCTTTATTATCAATATTTGAAGGGTGCTAGAGACTAAAATGAAGCAAGTAGAGTCAGGTTTTACGTTAATCGAATTGATCTCTGTTGTAGCGATTTTAGTTGTTGTTGCAGCAACTACCGTGCCGCGTTTTATAGATATTCCAAATGCCGCTAAGGATGCAGCGATTAAAGACATTGTAGGTGCCTTAACAACGGCGACGAGTCTCAATCATGCCAATAATATTGCCTATGATGCAAGCCTATCATCTTCAAAACCCTTAGAAATAACAGACTGTGAAAGTTCTGCAGAATTACTTGAAGCAGGTTTAGATAAGCAATATTTGATAGAGCTTGGTCTTGGTATATCCATTGAAGACGGTGGTGTTGCTGATGAGGGAGGTTATTCAGAGTGTTTAGTTGCTTTTGATTCAAATAATGATGGTGTCTTTAATGTAACTGATGAGCCTCGTGGCTCATTTACAACTTATGGTGTGCGTAATTAATCACGTAGATTTTTAACGCGGTCACCTAATCAGCTTAATCGTCATGACCATTTTTAGATGCAGTACTAATGGTTGTGACGATTTCTTTTTTCTCGGCAATCTCTAAATTCAATAATCAGTCAATCCTTATCTAGATTTTGACTTAGGTTTGCTTAGCTATTTACTTAACTACTTATATAGCTACTTATATAATTACAACTATTTATATCATAAGGTCTTATCTAATAATCAAATTTGTCTATTTTATTCATCGACTAAAGGTGTATTATCATCGCGGTGATAGCTTAGGAACCTCTGATCAAGTCATGGATTGTTTTTTGACGGCTAAAATAACCGTATTTTTTGTTGATAATTTCGCCAATAGCTCGCTATTACCTTCAATTATCGCCTAAAATACAATTATTTTATCTCATCAAAAATTCAACCCAGTCTTAATCAGAGGTTCCCTAAACTCATTTTGCCTTATTCCTAAATGCTTTTATAAATATGTTGTATAAGGCATTTGTACCTTATAGTTTTGTCTATACAGGTAAAACTTCACATTCTATTGTTGAGTTTTCGTTATAATTTTTCGTGCGGAGGGCATAGTGCCTTGGCATGACAATTAGGTCGATTTAAGTTTCTATAATGAATAAAGTAAATATAATTAAAGGTGAATTAATTGAAAATTGATATATATACGAGCGTTAAAGACGGAGGCAAATATTTGTCTGTTGAAAAAGGTACAAAACTAGAAAACTTATCGTTACCTAGCGATATTGATCAAGATCTTCTTTGTTTATCGCCTTTTAAAACGCGTTTAGAAATAGATGAGAGTAAAGAACATCCTGCACTTGATCATAAAGATATTGCCAAACAAATTAAAGCGCATAAATACGCGATCCATGGGGCAAAAATAACAATTGATTTGACGGTTAAAAATTAATTCATGCAGAAAATTCAAATTAATAAAGAACCAGTTGAGCTATATAAAATTCTTAAATTTGAAGGTTTAGCGAGTAGCGGGGCTGAGGCAAAAAAAATGGTTAGTAGCGGAATCGTGCTGTTGAATGGTTCTGTCGAGCTGCAAAAAAGCAAAAAAATAATGGCGCATGATGTATTAACGATTGGTGCTGAGAACTATCAGATAATCTTTGCATATTGCGCTCGATACTGATCACCCTCTGCCCCGCTGTGTCAGGATTGTTGTCGCCTCATTTTTTAATTAATGGAGGCAATAATGCCGGCATATAAAGTAGACTTAGAAACTAAACAACAAGGTCAAACGTGGTTGTTACCGCCTTACCTATATTCACTTCGGCA
>JAWUWW010000002.1:0-92259 GCA_034111645.1 Cellvibrionaceae bacterium | reverse complement strand
AAAGTATGAGTCGACGCGGAAATTGCTGGGACAATGCCGTTCAAGAACGATTTTTTAGAAGTTTAAAAAGTGAATATTTAAACGGACTATCATTCATTAATCATCAAGCAGTCGTGTTAGCTGTTGAACATTACATTCGGTATTACAACAACAAAAGAATTAACTCGACGATTGGATATATGACACCAGCGCTAAAAAGACAAACTCTACTCAAAGTGGCTTAGAGTTCCTACAGGATTACTTGACCATTACATATCGAATGATTACTATCGAGGATTTCGCTCGTCTGTAAGTTAGTGATTGAGTTATCGAGAGTATTTTTATAAAACCGAATGTTAACTGTAAAGACAATAAGGAGATACCCCATATGGCAATAGGATAACCGAATTATAAGACTCAAATCAGAGGCCATCACTTCAGATGGTTATTAAAAATCTCATGTCATCAACTCCCAAGAGGACAAATATAATGACAGATAAATGGACTTCCCAGACTTTGCTAGACACTCAAAAGAGTTAAAATGTAACTCAACAAGAGGCGTTTATGAGCAAAGGCAAACGATATACCGAAGAATTTAAAAACGAAGCGGTTAAGCAAATAACGGAGCGGGGTTACTCTGTTACCGAAGTCGCTGATCGCCTGGGTGTCTGTACAAAAACATTGTACCAATGGCGCTCTGATCTGCGAGTTAGTCCAAAACAACTGAAGTCTACCGATGATCAAGCAGAAATAGCTCGACTTAAATCTGAATTGATAAGAGTCACGGAGGAACGCGACATTCTAAAAAAGGCCGCAAAGTACTTTGCCAACAACCCCGAGTAAAGTACGCCTTCATTCGTGACAATCGCGATGAGTTTTCTGTCAATGCCATGTGCCGTGTTTTTAAATTGCACCGCAGTGGTTTTTACGCGTGGCTAAATCAGCCATTATCTAGTCGAGCGATTGAAGATGGTCGACTATTAAAGCTCGTTAAAGCCTCGTATATTGCGAGCGGCTCCACTTATGGCAGCCCATGGATTCATCGAGATTTACGTGATGATGGTGAGGTTTGTAGCGTTCATCGCGTTGCTAAAATCATGCGAAATAATAAGCTACGCGCACAAATTGGCTATAAGCGTCGTTATATAAAAGGTGGCAAAGTAGGCAAGATTGCTGACAATATTTTAGACCGAGATTTTGCACCGGATAAACCGAATCAAATTTGGGTGAGTGATATCACTTATGTCCTTAAGAATGAAGGTTTTTTGTATGTCACGATGGTCTTGGATTTATTTTTTAGGTGCGTTTTAGGTTGGTCAATGAACAAAACAATGGATCGTCATCTGGTTATCAGGGCGCTGATGATGGCTGTTTGGCAGCGACAGCCTAAGCAGGAACTATTAGTTCATAGTGACCAAAGCAGCCAATATGAGAGCCACGATTATTTGGATTTCATGCGGGATAATAATTTAAAGCCCTCAATGAGTCGACGAGGAAATTGTCATGAAAATCCAGTAGACGAAATATTTTTTGCAACGTTTAAAAAGCGAGTGATAAAACGTAAGGTCTATTCACAAAGAGACGAAGCGAAAACTGAGATATTTAATTTTATCGAAATGTTCTAAAATCCGATTAATTGTCATTCGCACACATGTGGTGTGTCACCGCTAAATATTAAAGCAGTGTTTTTTAGAAGCAAACCGTGTCTAGTAAAAGCTGGGAAGTCCATACATCGAAAAACTATCAAGTCGAATAAGTCGCTTAGATAACTTTTATAGCTACCACGATCCAAAAACTATTAAATTGCCAGATTATGAATTCTTAGAAAGTTTTCACGCTGATGAAGTGACATATCAGCGGTTATTACAAGATTTAGCCTCTAAAAATATGTTGGTTCAATCATATGTGGAAAAAATTATATTGAAAGCTCTATAGAGCGGTAATATGGGCTAGCCTTAGTTAAAGAAAACAAACTGGAGCTATCTTCTATTTTTAAAGAAGTAGATCTTTTAAAGCTTAGTTGTAATAAGAAGTGATTTTAACAATTAAAATAAGGTATAGCTATGACTAAGCCATTTATAGAAATTTCACATAGAAAAATAGGTGAAGATTACCCTCCTCTAGTAATCGCAGAAATAGGTATTAATCACAATGGGTCGCTAGATATAGCACTTGACATGGTTGATGCTGCGCATAGAGCCGGCATCGAAGTAGTCAAACATCAGACTCATATTGTAGAAGATGAGATGAGTAAAGAAGCAAGAAATGTCATTCCGGGTAACTCTGATATGTCAATTTATGAAATAATGGAGAGTTGTGCTCTTAATGAAGCGGATGAGATAAAGCTAAAGGAGTATGTTGATTCTAAGGGGATGATATTTATAAGTACTCCTTTTTCAAGAGCTGCGGCCAACAGACTACAGAAAATGGAAGTTTCAGCTTATAAGGTAGGATCCGGAGAGTGCAATAACTATCCATTACTTAATCATATAGCGTCTTTCGGCAAACCTATTATATTGAGTACAGGAATGAATGACATAAAAAGTATTCGCAAAGCAGTACAAGTATTTAATCGTCATAAAATAAAATTTGCTTTATTGCATACAACTAACTTATACCCTACGCCATCACATTTAGTTAGATTGGGGGCAATGCAAGAAATTCAAAAAGAGTTTCCTAATGTTGTTGTAGGTTTATCAGACCATACAGTTTCTAATCTTGCTTGTTTTGCCTCGGTTGCCTTAGGCGCATCTATACTTGAGCGCCATTTCACGGATACCATGGATAGAAATGGACCAGATATAGTTAACTCTATGGATGAAGTTGGAGCTCAAGAGTTAGTTCAAGGCAGTAAAGAGATATGGAATATGAGAGGTGGTGAGAAAAAAGCGACTAAAGAAGAACAGGTTACGATTAATTTTGCTTTTGCTACGGTTGTCTCTATTAAAAAGATTGAAAAAGGAGAAGTTCTTTCAGAAGAAAATATATGGGTTAAGAGGCCAGGGACAGGTGAAATAAAAGCAGAATTTTTTGAGTCATTGTTAGGAAGAAAGGTTATAAAAGACTTGGATTGTGATGAACACCTATGTTGGGATGATATAAGTGAATAAGAAAAGAATTGTTTTTTTAACTGGTACTCGCGCAGATTTTGGTAAAATGAAGTCTTTAATCAAGATTACTCAATTTGATAATTCTTTTGAAATACATATCTTTGCTACTGGGATGCATATGAGTAGAAAATATGGGAAGACTGTAGACGAAGTCGTAAAAAGTGGATTTAAAAACATCTATATGTACATAAATCATGATGAGATTGATCATATGGATAGGACCTTAGCAAAAACTATTGATGGCTTCTCCCACTACGTTGCTGAAACAAAACCAGATCTTATTATTGTTCATGGAGATAGACCTGAAGCATTAGCCGGTGCGATAGTGGGAAGTTTAAATAATATTTTGGTTGCTCATATAGAAGGCGGTGAAATTTCTGGAACAATTGATGAGTTAATTCGGCATGCAGTAAGTAAGATGTCGCATATTCATTTGGTTGCTAACGATTCAGCAAAAAAACGTTTAGTTCAGCTCGGAGAGAAATCTAATTCTATTTTTGTGATAGGTTCTCCCGATTTGGATTTAATGAAACCAGGGTTACTGCCAGATATTCAAGATGTGAAGAGTTACTATAATATTTCATTTACTTCATATTCTATTTTAATGTTTCACCCAGTGACTACTGAATATTCAGCAATCAAAAAACATATTGCCGAAGTAGTTAATGCAATTATTAAATCAAAACTAAACTATGTGATTATTTATCCAAATAATGATCTGGGCAGCAATGAAATTCTTAGTGAGTATGAGCGCTTTAAAGGTGAAAACTTTAGAATCTTTCCGTCACTTAGGTTTGAATATTTTTTAACGTTACTAAAAGACGCTACGTTTATTATAGGCAACTCTAGTGCTGGTATTAGAGAAGCGCCGTTCTATAATGTTCCTACTATTGATATAGGTTCTCGTCAAAATAGAAGAGCCATTTGTGGTGGGGTGGTGCATGCACAGTATAATTCACAAGATATTTTAAGTAAAATTCATAATATTAAAAAAAGTAATAATAAATATTCTAGCGTAAATAATTCTTTTGGCGATGGAAACAGTGATAAAAAATTCATTCAGTTATTACATTCAAAATTTTTATGGGATATATCACATCAAAAAGAATTACAGGAGTTAGATTAAATTGCTCAAAAAAAGAGTTATTGCACGCATAGATGTAAAAAATGAATACGTCATTAAGGGTATTCATTTAGAAGGATTGAGAAAAATTGGTGACCCCAATCAAATGGCAATAGAATATTATCAACAAGGAATCGATGAAATTATTTTTATGGATGCTGTTGCAGCTTATTATGATAGAAACAATCTTAGTCATATTATAAAAAAAGCTTGCGTGAATGTTTTTGTTCCTATCACTGTAGGTGGAGGTATAAGAACAATTGAAGATATTCAAGAAGCATTAAACAGTGGCGCAGATAAGGTAGCCATTAATACACAAGCAGTTAGAAATAAGCAGTTTATAGATAATGCAGCTAAAATATTTGGTTCCCAGTGTATAGTGGCTTCAATCGTTGCAAAGAATATATCAGTTGGAAAATGGGAGGCATACACGGACAACGGTAGAGAGCCAACAGGATTAGATGTTATGGCGTGGGCAAAGGAAGTAGAACAATTAGGTGCGGGTGAAATAATGGTAACCTCTATCGATAGAGACGGAACCAAGAAAGGCTTTGATATAGAGTTGAACACACAAGTTGCTGATTCAGTTTCTATTCCTGTTATAGCAAGTGGAGGCGCCGGCTGTAAGCTTGATGTAGTTAATCTAATGAAAAACTTAAGCCTGGATGCGGTGGCCTTGGGTTCTGTTTTGCACTACAAACACGAAAAAATTTTTTATATTAAAAAAGCCTTAACTCATAATCACGTAAGGGTAAGATTTTGAAAGCCAAAATTGCCATAATAGATTACGGAATGGGGAACATTAAGAGTATTGCTAGCGCAATAGAAAATGTTGGCGCTATACCAATTCTATCAAAATCTACTGAAGCTATATTGTCTTCAGATGGTGTGATTTTGCCGGGTGTTGGTGCATTTAAGCATGGAATGAATAGGCTGAAAGCCGCTGGTTTGATTGAAATAATTAACGAATATTGTAAAACTAATAAACCGCTTTTGGGTATTTGTTTAGGGATGCAAATGTTATTTTCTGAAAGTGAAGAGTTTGGTAGCACTAAGGGATTAGGACTGATTTCCGGACCGGTTTGTAAACTTGAGACTAATGATGGTTCAAAAGAAAAACTTCCGCATATTAGTTGGAATGAAATAAATTTTTATAATAGAGAATCAACTGATGCTATATTATCTGGAATAAATGATGGAGATGATATGTATTTCGTCCATTCCTTTGCAGCCGTACCAGACAATAATGATGAAATTCTTGCAGTTGCAGATTATGGAGGAAAATTTTTTTGCGCCGCAGTAAAAAAGAATAATATTTATGGATGCCAGTTTCACCCCGAAAAAAGTGGAGAAATAGGGCTGATTATCCTTAAAAATTTTGTAAATATATCTGTGAGTTATAAATAATGAATGATCAGTTAGAAGCCTATTATGGTTTGCCAAATAGTGTAAAATTTTGTAAAAAATGTGTTATATCAAATCAAAGGCCAAACTCAACTGTTGAATTTAAAAATGAAATTAAAGAAAAAAAGAAGGTTATAAGTTTTACTGATGAAGATATTTGTTCAGCATGTAATTATCATGATGAAAAAGAAACGGGTATTAACTGGGTTGAAAGAGAAGAAAAACTAAAAGAATTACTATCAAGATTTAAAAGTAAAGATGGTTCATATGATGTAATTGTTCCTGGAAGCGGAGGAAAGGATAGTGCCTTTACATCACATATACTTAAATATAAATATGGTATGAATCCTTTAACAGTTACATGGGCACCACATTTGTATACTGATATAGGGTGGAAGAATTTCCAGAATTGGATGCACGTAGGTGGTCACGATAATATTTTGTATACGCCTAACGGTAAGCTACATCGTTTAATGACAAAGTTTGCCTTCCATAATTTGTTACATCCTTTTCAGCCTTTTATTGTTGGCCAACGCATCATAGGTCCTGCAATAGCTAAAAAGTTTGGTGTGAAATTAGTGATGTATGGAGAAAATCAAGCCGAATATGGAAATGCAATTGAAGAAAATGAAAATCCTATCATGAATATGGACTTTTTTTCCGTCGATGATTCATTAAAAATGTTGTTCGGTGGTAAAACAATGCAAAGCTATATTGATGATCATGGTTTTTCAAAAATTGATTTTGCTCCGTATATTGCTCCTTTAAAAGAAGATTTAATAAACGCAGGTGTGGAGGTTCATTACCTTGGTTATTATCTTAAATGGGACCCCCAAGAATGTTATTACTACGCAGTTGAAAATACTGGGTTTGAAGCAAATACAGTTCGGACGGAAGGAAGTTTTTCTAAATATAGTAGTATTGATGATAAAATCGACCCGTTTCATTATTTTACGACACTCATTAAGTTTGGCATTGGCCGAGCTACCTATGACGCTTCACAAGAGGTGAGAAATGATAAAATTACCCGTGAAGAAGCAATATATTTAGTGAGAAAGTATGATGCGGAATTTCCAAATAAATACTTTAAGGAGTTTCTTCATTATATAGACACTTCTGAAAAGGAATTTTGGGCTACGATAGATAAGTTTAGATCTCCACATATTTGGAATAAAAAGGATGATGCATGGGAATTGAGGCACACCATATCTGGTGAAGGTTGTGATGATTAAATCAAGCTTTGTTGCCATTATTCCCGCCAGAGGTGGGTCAAAAGGTATTCCAAAAAAAAATATTATTGATGTAGGTTCTAAGCCTATGCTTGCTTGGTCGGTTGAAGCAAGTGTCCAATCTAAATGGATATCAAAAACTATAGTTAGCTCAGACAGCGATGAAATTTTAACAATAGCTAAGAGTTATGGTTCCTCAATTCTTAAAAGACCTGCTGCTTTGGCTTTAGATTCATCGCCAACAGAACCAGTAATTGATCATGTCTTAGAAACGCTAAAACAATCTGGCGAGAAATACGATTATTTGATTTTATTGCAGCCTACGTCTCCATTACGTAATAGTAGTGATATAGATGCAGCGATAGACTATTTGTTGTCGTGCAAAGCAACTGCATTGATCAGTGTAACTGAACCAGTCCATACGCCGTTAAAGGCATTTATACTTAATGAAGAAGGATACCTCAAGGGTTTATATAACAATGAGTTTCCTTTTATGTGTAGGCAAGACCTCCCAAAGGTATTCATGCCAAATGGCGCTATATATATTATTAAAATTGAAGAATATTTAAAAAGGAATAAGCTTTTTTCTGATAAGACCGTACCATTCGAAATGAAGGCTGAAAAAAGTATTGATATTGATTGCATGTCTGATTTAGATGAAGTGAGGAAATATTTAAAATGAAAGTATTGAGGACGCTGCATCTTGCAAGTTTTAATGGAAATATTGGAGATAATGCTAATCACTATGGCTTTTATAAGTATCTGAAAAAAAGTAAAAGTTTTAATTTTCAAATAGATGAGTTGGAAATCAGAGAGTTTTATTGGAAGAAACGATTTTTTGATAAAAGCTTTGTGGATTTAGTAAATACCTATGACCTACTTATTATAGGTGGCGGTAACTATTTTGAGCTCTGGGTTGAGACTTCGCCTACTGGTACGTCTATAGCTATTGAGCCTGAACTGTATAAAAAAATTAATATACCAGTCATTTTTAATGCATTAGGTGTCGATTCAGGACAAGGTGTGAGCGAGTTATCTCGTGAAAAGTTTAGAAAATTTTTAGATGTTATTATTGAGCAGGGCAGTTTTATTTCCGTTAGAAATGACGGAGCTATGAAAACGACAAACAAATATATCGGAAAAAAATATTTGGAATCAATATTTTCTACACCAGATGCAGGTTTTTTTATTGATACAGATTGTCCATCTAAATATTATAAGGATAAAAAATACATTGCAGTAAATATTGCTACTGATATGTCAGAAGAAAGATTTCCTAATGTTGAGGGAAAAGTAAATTATCATGGGTTTGTTAGCGAATTTAAAAAATATTTCAATTTAATTTTTTCAGAATTTGATCTTGAATTTGTCTTTGTACCTCATATATATAGTGATTTGGTATTTATTAACGATATGTTACAGATAATGAATGATGAAGATCGCAGAATAAGAGTTTCGGTTGCTCCATTGTTGCACGGAAAACATTCATTTCGTGAAGTTATGAGCATTTATTCAAATGCTGAATTAGTATTGGCGAATAGATTTCATGCGAATGTGTGTAGTATAGGTTTGGGTGTTCCTACTATTGGTCTTATGAATTATCGACAAATTGATGAGCTTTATAAAGAAATTGATAGCACAAGTATAGTTGATATAAGAAATGAAAATTTTTCTTCAGACTTGCTTCGGCTTTCAAAAATTATGTTAAATGCCAAACCTGAGGAAAACTCACACATTATAGTTCGTTTGCAAGCAGAGTATGAGATCTTTATTAACTCGTTGTTTTCATGGCTAGAATCTAAATAAATGGGGCTCTCTCCGGCACCCATCAACGGTAGAATGCAGCTTCTTTTCGATCAATGCGCTTAAGTTTGTATTTTTAGATAAGCGAATAATAGCAGGGTAATAGCAGGGACATATATGGACACCCTGAATAAATCAACACAACGTTATGTTTTTTAATCGCCTTAACGGGGTTTTAGGCCGTCGTTAAACCGCCTGGGGCCTAAGCGTCAAGCTCTTTTTCTATTCACTCACTTTGGTATTACTCTATAAAAAATACTGTTTTGTGACCCTGCAATATAGTAATAAAAATGGCGGCTTTGACATATATCCGGCTTCTTGCTGCACTTTCGTTTATGTTGAGCCCTAATGAGATTCAAGATGACTTCCTCTCCTATACATCCACCTGGCCTTGATGGGAGAGTCTCTGGGCTTTAGAGAAGAGATGCACTTAGTGTTCCACATTGTCTTACCTGTATCCTGTGCTACCTCTCGCGCTACCTATGACCCTTATTTTTGGACTAAAGGGTAGCGTGGAGTAGTTCACATATAGTTTGTATAAACACTATAAGATACTGATTTGTAAGACTAAAATTGGTGGAGCCTAGCGGGATCGAACCGCTGACCTCAACACTGCCAGTGTTGCGCTCTCCCAGCTGAGCTAAGGCCCCAATTTCTTAATCTACATTTAACTTTAAACTATTAAGCTAAGCGCATTGATCGAAAAGAGGCCGCATTCTACCGTTAAGGCCTCTATCTGACAACTGCTTTGGCAAACTTAATTGCCTACTTAATTAGCCACTAGGCAACTTAGGCTGATTTAAGGTCTTGGTAGGATTTCTCGAGTTTTTTAAGTTGTTTTTTCCCGGGCTCACCGCACACTGTATTCAGTGCATTGCGCAGGCGCGCTCGCGATAGCTCGGGGCCGAGTAAGGCCATGGCATCCATCACTGATATTGATGATGTGGTGCCCGAAATTGCTAGAAACAAAGGACCTAAGAAATCTTTAAGTTTTATCCCTAAACCATCGGCCAAGCCTTTGAGCGATGTAAATATTGCATCTCGATTCCACTCCTCTAATGCCTCCATCTCCCACAGTGAAAACTGTAGTGCTTCTTTTAATTGCTCATCGCTAAGCTTTAAGCCTGCAAATTTTTCTGGCTCTACGGGAATTAAGCCAGACGCTAAAAATGCGGTCAGCGGCACAAAGTCGCTTAGTGTCTCCATACGCGGGATTGCATGCGGCAGCACTTTTAGAAGGTTGTCGCGATTGAGTGCCCATGCCTGAAGACGATCTGCGAGCTGATCTACGCTTAAATCTTCACGTAACCATAGGCCATTAAGCCACGATAGTTTTTCGACATCAAATATGGGACCACCTAACGAGACACGATTAATATCAAATGCATCGACCATATCTTGCAAGGTAAATTTTTCGCGCTCATCTGGCATTGACCAACCCATACGACCTAAGTAATTTAGTAGGGCCTCGGGCAAATAACCCATGCGTTGATAATACAAAATACTGGTTGGATTTTTACGCTTACTGAGTTTTGATTTATCGGAGTTGCGCAACAATGGCAAATGGCAAAGTACCGGCATATCCCAACCAAAATAGCTGTAGAGTAATTTATGTTTGGGTGCAGAATTAATCCACTCTTCACCACGGATAACATGGGTAATTTGCATCAAATGGTCATCGACAACGTTCGCCAAATGATAAGTTGGTAGGCCATCGGACTTTAATAATATTTGTGCGTCTACTTGTCCCCAATCTAATTCTATGGTGCCTCGAAGCATATCTTCGATTGGGCATGGACCTTCGCCCTCGGGCACTACCATGCGCACAACAAAGGGCATATTTGCGGCTTTGCGCCGAGCAACCTCGAAGTCATCAAGCTTTAAATCACTTGGCTTTAGAGCAGTAAATCCACCCTCGGCACGACGTGACTCACGTAATTGATCAAGTTCTCTAGCGGTACGATAACAATAAAAGGCGTGGCCTTTTGCTACAAGTTCGTCGGCGTATTGCTTATAAATATCGGCGCGCTCGCTTTGTCGATAGGGTCCATGAGCTCCACCTACATCTGGGCCTTCTGCCCAATCTAGCCCCAACCAACGTAGGCTATCAAATATGGCCTGTTCCGATGCAGCAGTTGAACGAACTTGATCGGTGTCTTCTATTCGTAGTAAAAATTCACCGCCATGCTGCTTAGCAAAACAATAATTAAAGAGTGCGATATAGGCTGTGCCTACATGGGGATCGCCAGTTGGCGAAGGAGCAATACGGGTGCGAACAGTCATAGTAGTATTTATCGATATAGGGATTAAGTCTGAGAGTAAAATTAGTTATGCTATGCAAAAAATAACGGTATTAGTATACCTTTTTGCTTAATTTATGTCAGAGATTTTAAATTGTAATTTAATTTATGTTTTAGGTTGGCTATTTATTTGGCTTTGTTGATCAGCGCTTTAGTTAGCCATTAATAATGGCGCCTTTATTGTTAAGCAATTACTTTCAATTTTTTACTGCATTAATAAACAGTTCTAAAAAAATTGATAAAAAGGAGTTAAGAAAAAGAGTTATAAAACCGCTATAAAATATAGATAAATTAAATGCACTAGATAAAAAATCTAAGGTATCTTTAAGATTGAAAACTTATTTTACTAAAAACTCTTTTAGTATTTTTAAATAGCTTTTTTGCAATCAACCTAGCGCGAGCCATAACCCCACGCCTATCATTAATGAACCGGCAATACGGTTCATTACTCGGACATTTGAATTTTTCATTAATATAGATCGCAGAGTAACACCGCCCGTGGCGTAAATTAATAAGCAAATAAATTCAAGCACTAAAATAATACTAACGAGAATTAGTAGCTGATCAAATAATGAAGTATCAGGGGTTAAAAAAGGTGGTAACAAAGCCACAAAAAAAGCCCAACCTTTTGGATTGCTGACTGCGGTCATAAAACCTTGTAGCGCTAGTTCAAAACGCGAGGCAGGCTTATGATTTTGCGTGTCAGATTTGATGGCCATCTTGCCGCGCGAAAGCCACATTTGCATGCCAATAAAACCTAAATATAAACCTCCCAAAATTTTAAAGGCACTAAAAAGTGTAGGATAATTTAGCAACAACGCCGCCACACCCACTGCTGCTAAAATAGCAACAACGGCAACACCTACTAGCTCTCCGGCCATCATCCATAGGGCACGCTTAACACCAATAGTCATACCTAATGTCATCGCTAAGGTCATACATAAACCAGGAGTAATAGAGACAAAGAAAAAAGTCGGTACAAACACAGACAAAAGAGCGATGTTCAAAGTGCGCCCTTCTCTTGTAATAGTGTATAAATAGATTCAGCCATTTTTCTGTAGCCCATTTCATTAAGGTGAACAATATCAGATTTTAGTGCTGCATTTCGATACAGCTCTGATAGTAGATCATTATCAAAAACTAATTGTAATTCGTTAGCTAGCTCTGCATACATTGGGTGTGAATTTAAAAATAATGTTTTTTCGGGAACACCAATCAACACAACGGCAATATTACGCTCTTTAATTAACATTATCATGTTGCGTAAATTATTTTTTGCCTGAGCTAAGCTCATGCCTCTAAGGATACCATTACCGCCTTCTATCAAAATGACAAGATTAGGGTTTGATTGATTAAGTACATTGCTTAATCGCTTTAAACCTTGGGCCGTTGTCTCGCCCGAGATGCCTGCGTTAATAACTTGCAAACCCGTCAAATTTGCCAAAACAGATGGGTAGTTTTTGCTTTTACTTGTACCGATACCAGTTGTTAAACTATCGCCAAAGGCTAAAATAACGGCGTCTAATGGCAATGCTGCTAACCTGGGGGAATCGGATTCACAGGCACTTAGTGACAACAAGCATATAATAATGACTAATAGCTTATTCATAAGATTAATTATCGATAAAATTTATTGTGATGTGAATACACCATAAGATCATAGACTAGCAGGTTCAATAAGAAATATATTATAAATAGGATTTATTTATTACAGACTAGCAATAAATTTGTCTAAGCAACTAACAATATCTTGTTGTACCGACTCAAGGTCTTGACCAGCATCGATTAGACGATAATGTTGGTTATTCAAGCCTGTTTTTACCCGCTCTAAGTAGGCAAACCGAACGCGTTCAAAAAAATCTATTTTTTCACATTCAAAACGATCGAGCTCAGCTCGCTCAGTTGCGCGAGACAAACCTAAGCTCACGTCGATATCTAAATAAAAAGTTAAATCAGGCATTAAGTTTTTTTGCACTACTTTTTCTAATTCTGAAATTAAGTTTTGGTCTAAGCCACGACCGCCGCCTTGATAAGCATAAGTAGAATCTGTGAAGCGATCGCAAATCACCCACAAACCTTTATTTAATGCCGGAATAATTACTGTATTAAGATGTTGTGCCCTTGCGGCGAACACCATTAACAGCTCACAGGTCTGATCAATAGTCTCATCAGATTTATCGAGTAACAATCCGCGAATTGTTTCAGCTAAAGGAGTGCCGCCAGGTTCGCGAGTTAGCAACAGATCAATATTTTTAGACTCTAGATATTCTTTAACCAATAAAATATTAGTACTTTTACCAACACCCTCAGAGCCTTCAAAGGTTATAAACTTTCCCTTTTCCATTTGTTTTCTCTTTAGTGATTAGTTTAAGCCACAGAAGTTATTTTATCGGTGACGAGCGGTAATTTTTAACTTTGTTTTTAATTTGATACTCTTGCACTGCGCTATTATGTTGCGCTAATGTTTCTGAAAACTGATGACTACCATCACCTTTCGCAACAAAATACAGAGTCTTTCCATCTGCAGGATTCAAAGCTGCATTAATTGCAGCGGTTGCAGGCATTGCGATGGGCGTTGGCGGCAAGCCATTAATAACATAAGTGTTATAGGGTGTTTTTTGGGTAAGGTGTTTACGCCGAATGTTGCCTGTATATGAATCACCTAAACCATAAATAATTGTCGGGTCTGTTTGCAAACGCATACCTTTATTTAAGCGCCTCACAAAAACTCCTGCAATTTCAGGTCTCTCGTATGTAACACCAGTTTCTTTTTCGATAATCGAGGCCATAATTAAAGCTTCGTAAGCATTCTTATAGGGTAGATCTTTAGCGCGCTTTTCCCACTCTTCTTTTAATACCGACTGCATTTTATTATGTGCGCGCAATAAAATATCAGCATCAGTAGATCCTGTAATATATTTATAAGTATCCGGGTAAAACCATCCCTCTGGATGATCTATAGTTAATTTTAGTAGCGACTTAATCTCATCAAAACTTTTATCTTTTAGGCTATGTTCTAATTGCTCTTGCTCAGATAAAACACGCATAAAATCTTTAAATGTTTTTCCCTCTACCAATGTCACTGTATAGCTAATGACTTCACCTTCGCGAAGCGTCTCTAACAATAATTTAGGTGATGCCTGTGCGGGTAATTTATATTCGCCAACCTCTAGGCCTGTTTGATTAGTAATTTTTGCATATAAAATTAACCAGCGCGGATGCGTAAGAATTTTGTCTTTTTCTAAGCGATAGCTTAATTTACTCAGTGAGTCGCCGGCATTAATGCGCACAACTTTTTCTTGTGTTGACGCTAAAGGTTGATTCAGCCAATTATTAAACGTATATATGAAAAAAGCGAGTGACAGCACACCAGCAACAAACATTAAGATTATTATTTTAAATAAACGTTTTAACATATGTTATTTTATTGCCTATTTATCAAAAACGTTATGACACATAGATTGTAGCGAACGTGTAATAATACCTACATCCCAGTTGTAATCATGTTCTTTGTAATGGCAATGCGTTACTGGCCATAAACCCGTAATACTATTTGTTAAAAAAATCTCATCTGCCATAAAAAAATCTTCAAGTTGTAATGATGACTCGAGAACTTCAAGCCCAAGCTGCCCTGCAACCGATTTAATAATAAATTGCCTTTGAACCCCCGCCACGCCCGCAAAATTTAGTGCTGGGGTAAGCACTTTATCGCCTTTAACAATAAATACATTGCGCGCTGTTGCCTCTATTAGATCGCCACTATTGGCTAACATTAAGCCTTCATCAAAATTCGTATTTAAGCGCTCTTGTGCCGCAAGCACATAAGGCAGTTGGTTCAGTGTTTTAAGACCCGCCCAAGATACTGGAGATAATGTCTCGTTACAAACATGTACGCTAACACCGTTATGTTTTGTTAAATCAATAGTGCATGCAAACAGCTGCAAAATTAATGTAGCACTTGCGTCTGAATCTATTTGATAACCACGACCACCAACGCCACGCGTAACCGTTAGCTTTAATATTAAGCGTTTTTCGTCGAAGCTTTTAGCAAGCTCTAACATCTTGTTAACATCTGTCACTAAGCGCTCAGAATCTAGCTTGATATTAAGATGCGATAGGCCTTTAAGCAGTCGCTTATGATGATAGGACAATAATGGCGCTAAACCATCGACAAGTAGCATAGTCTCGAAAAGACCGTCGCCATAAGCCAGACCGCGATCTAATGCTGACAAGCCATTAACGGGATAGCCTTTATCTGGATAAGATTGTATTTGGCTGTTGATACAGATGAGGGGAAGAGTATAAGTAGACATAACCGAATTGTAGCGAAAAATGGCTAGATAAACTAAGTCTATTTAGCCATTTTTAAATATTTTTATAATCAAAAAACGATGACAAGCTTTAAGCTTTAGATAAATAAGTTAACTTATCTTTTAAGCGTCTAGTCGACCTTTTTAAAGATCAACGAGCCATTTGTACCACCAAAACCGAAGGAGTTGGATAAAGCGCCTGTAATCTTCATCTGTTGTGGTGTATTTGGCACCAAGTTGATGTTGGCGCACTCTTCTTCAGGATCTTCTAAGTTAATGGTAGGTGGTGCTACTTGATCACGAATAGCCAGCACACTGAAAATAGCCTCTACCGCACCCGCAGCACCTAATAAGTGACCTATCATCGACTTAGTGGAGCTAACGGCTATATTGTTCGCAGCACTGCTAAAGACTGTGTTAACCGCTCGGCACTCTGCAATATCACCAGCGGGCGTCGATGTTCCATGGGCATTAATATATTGAATATCTTCAGGGTTCATACCCGCATCACGCAATGCATTGGCCATCGATAATGCAGCACCGGCTCCATCGCTTGGTGGCGACGTCATATGGTAGGCATCTCCACTCATACCGAAGCCTACAACTTCTGCATAAATTTTGGCGCCACGTGCTTTAGCATGTTCGTATTCTTCTAAGACAACCACACCCGCACCATCGCCCAAAACAAAACCGTCGCGGCCTTTATCCCAAGGACGACTAGCCCTGGTTGGATCATCGTTGCGCTTAGAAAGCGCTCGTGCAGCGGCAAAGCCACCTAAACCCAGTGGTGTAATCGATGCTTCGGCACCGCCGGCCAGCATTGCATCGGCTTCACCGTGCATAATTGAGCGAGCGGCTAAACCAATAGAATGTGTTCCTGATGTACAGGCAGTTGTGACCGCTAAATTAGGCCCTTTAAGGCCATAGTGAATCGATAAATTACCTGCAATCATATTAATGATTGAACCCGGAACAAAAAATGGAGACATTTTACGCGGGCCACGATTAGCGATAGTAAGCGCACCTTCTTCAATTGTGCCTATACCACCAATACCAGAGCCAATAACAGAACCAAAGCGAGGCGCAAGCTCATCGGTTACTTCAATGCCACTGTCGCGCATTGCTTGAATACCTGCGGCCATACCATACTGAATAAAGAGATCCATCTTGCGGGCCTCTTTTTCTTCAATATAATCACCTATCTGAAAGTTTTTTACGCCTGCGGCAAATTGAGTGGTGTAAGCACTGGCATCGAAAAGATCGATAAGAGCCGCTCCACTCTTGCCGGCAAGTATTGCTGCCCAAGTTTCATCAACCGTATTACCTACGGCAGTTAACATACCCAAACCTGTTATAACAACGCGTCTCACATTCGTTCCTATTAGTTATTGATTTACAATAAATTGATATCGTAATAAAACGACCAAGAAAAATATACTTAATTTTATTTTTATTATTAAACAAATAAGCTATTAGAAGCACAAAAGCCGCATCCTATAAAAATAGATGCGGCTTTTGTAAATACTATTGGATATACAATAGAGAACTATTAAGCTAGATTATTATTAATATAATCAATTGCTAACTGAACAGTAGTAATTTTTTCAGCTTCTTCATCAGGAATTTCAGTTTCGAATTCCTCTTCTAACGCCATCACTAACTCTACTGTATCAAGTGAATCTGCACCTAGGTCTTCTACAAATGAAGCCGCAGTTTTAACTTCGTCTTCTTTAACACCCAGTTGCTCGGCAACGATTTTTTTTACACGCTCTTCAGTGTTGCTCATGGTTCTATTGAACTCCCCTTTAAATTAATATCAGTAAACAGCCTATGATTTATTTGTTGTGTTTTGCTGGCTGGCTGTTTGTTGGCGCATTTTACATGGAAATTTCGCCATTGACACTTTTTATCGCATTTTTTATAACAACTTTACATTTTATTATTTAAGATCAACAACATAGAGTTAAATAAAAATGCATTAAGCCATATACATACCACCATTTACGTGGATATTTTCACCAGTAATGTAGCCTGCTGCATCATCTGCTAAAAATTTAACGACTGCTGCAATTTCTTCTGGCTGCCCAAGACGACCCAATGGAACAGTACTTAGCATCAGTGCTTTTTGCTCATCAGTTAACTCATCGGTCATGTCTGTTTCGATAAAACCAGGCGACACAGTATTGACGGTAATATTACGAGAACCAACTTCTTTGCCAAGAGCACGTGCAAAACCTGCGACACCAGCTTTAGTCGCTGCATAATTAGATTGACCCGCGTTACCCATCGATCCAACCACCGAGCTAATATTAATAATACGTCCCCAGCGCGCTTTCATCATACCGCGAAGACATGCCTTACTGAGGCGATAAACAGAAGTCAGATTCGTATTAATCACGTCAAACCATTCATCTTCAGACATACGCATCAACAGGTTATCTTGAGTGATACCCGCATTGTTAACCAGTATTTGTGGCGCTCCATGATTAGACTGAATAGTTTTTAACAATTCGCTCACCGAATCTGCATCGGTCACATTAAGTACCATGCCTTCGCCTTTAATATTTTTTTCAGCAAAACGCGCTGATATTTTTGCAGCACCCGCTTCACTGGTAGCTGTACCAATAACAATTGCACCATCGGCTCCTAAGCTATCAGCAATGGCCGCACCAATACCTCGACTCGCACCCGTTACTAATACAACCTTATTTTCTAAGCTCATGATTACTTCCTATTTTTTATTACTAACTACGGAATATTACTCGATATTTTTAAGACCTATCGCAAATCGGCAAGCATCAACATCACTCGGACAATTGAACGAGTGTTTGCTGAAATGCATCTGGTGCTTCTATGCCTAAAGAGGTAACGCTGCGATCAATTCGCTTAGTTAAGCCCGATAAAACTTTGCCAGGGCCGCACTCGACACAAGTATCAACACCTGCTTTTAAAAGCGTTGCTACACAATCTACCCATAAGACGGGGTTAAAAATTTGCTCAATCATTAATTCTTTGATCCGCGCAGGATTTGTCTCGGTCGACGCGTTGACATTATGAACAACTGGAATATTTGGAGAGTTAAAATTGATAGCATTTATATCTTTAGCTAGCCTGTCCGCAGCCGGCTTAAGTAATGAAGAATGAAAAGGTGCGCTCACCGGCAATAGTTGTGTAAGTTTTGCACCATTCTCTTTACATAATATACAAGCGCGATCTACTGCAGCCTTATTGCCAGCGATTACCACTTGACCTGGAGAGTTAAAATTGACGGCAGACACAACCTCATTTTCTGCAGCGGTCTCACAGCAACTTATAATAGATGCATCATCTAAACCAATAATAGCCGCCATACTGCCGACGCCCGCAGGCACTGCCTCTTGCATATATTTACCACGTAACTGCACTATTTTTACAGCATCTTTAAAATCAACAACGCCAGAACAAACTAGTGCTGACCACTCACCTAAGCTATGACCAGCCATCAGTGCGGGTGTAACTTTTGACTGCTGCGACCAGGCACGCCAAAGTGCAACGCTTGCTGTAAGCAACATGGGTTGTGTACGCTCGGTAAGATTAAGTTCTTCTTGAGGGCCATTTTGAACCAATGCCCATAGATCGTAGCCAAGCACGCTAGATGCTTGCTGAAAAGTTTCTGTAATTATAGGAAATTCGATCGCGGCATCTGCCAACATGCCGACTTTTTGAGAACCCTGACCAGGAAAAATAAATGCTAAGTTATTCATAGGCTTGGTGACCTTAATTATTTTTAGAATATCATCTAGTTAAGACTAGTTAAGACTAGTTATTATAAGAACTGCTAAAGTAAATACCAAAAATGACAATTTGCCGTAACTTCACACTACTCATTTAGTATCTTGTAGAGGCATATTTAAACATTGTTCATCAGTAAGTGCCATGAACAAGTGGCTTAAAAGGAAAAGGGAAATCGTTGTTAGGCTCATATTAGCTAACAAGGCATTAAAAAATTGCACAGTAGTTACATTACAAACCATAAAATAGCGTGCAGTGAAGTCCATCAAATTAATTGACTACCGAACAAAATTTTAAGCTAGAAATAAGAAAAGGCTGATTAAGATCAGCCTTTAGGGTAATGCAATTAATTATACAAATATTAAAGTCGTTACTGAGGTTCAGCAACGCAAAACTTTACTCTTCGCTTTTACCAGCAATCACTTTAGCACCACGATAAAAACCGTCTGGGCTTACGTGATGACGCAGATGTTTTTCACCGCTGGTTGGATCTACCGTCAAAGCTACATTTGATACGATTGCATCGTGTGAACGGCGCATGCCACGTTTTGAACGAGTTTTCTTACTTTTTTGTACTGCCATGATAGGCTCCTGTCTTACTTTTCTATTTCATCAGATGCTTTTTTTAACGAGCCTTTTAACTGCTCAAGCACCTGAAATGGATTAGGTTTACTATTGTCTTTACTATTAGCTGCTCTACCCGATTCACTCTCTTTATCCTTTGAGCTAAACAGCTCTTGGGGGATACAAGATTGATCATGATAAACAACTATCGGTAGACTCAATATCAACTCATCTGCGATGACGTCATATATGTCAGTCTGCCCTTCTCCTATGATCCAAGGCTCATAGGTATTTGGTAATTTATCGACATCTTCATCACTCCAAACAAAGCCTAAATTTAAGCTTATTTTAAGTGCTTGCGGTGCTGCTTCTAAGCAACGCTGGCAAACCATCTCGACGGTTGCATTAATGGAACCCGTCAAATTGCGTATACCCTGCTCGTCAATACCAAAAAACAAGTCTGCATAAGCTGACCCTTGCTGACTAGCGAGTAAAGTATCAACGCGCGATAGCTCTGCTATATCCACACTTCCGTTAATATTTATGCCTTGTTGGGCAAATTTTCTCGGATCGATGCGTCTAGGTAAAACAGACTTTGAAGTGGTACTCGTCATAGGGGCGCAATGATAGGGAGTTGCAAGGACAGTGTCAAAGCGAATTTAGTGATTAAACCTATTTTTTAGACAAAAAAGCACTAAATAAGGGAAACAGCAACTAAATAGATGATTTTTCACTTATCATACCAATGATTGCTATAAAAATCAGAGTCGCAAGCCACTTAACTTGACTTGAAAAAGTCCAAATAATATTATTTATGCCTAAAAAAAGCCAAAACTTAAAACTCATTTTAGCCTCTAGCTCACCCTATAGGCAAGAGATCCTCAATAAATTAGGTCTTTATTATAAATCAATCTCTCCCGATATTGACGAAAGCCCCCTTCAGTTAGAATCACCCCCAGAGTTAGTTGCTAGGCTTGCAATTGCTAAAGCTAAGGCAGCAGCTGATATTTTAACTGCGCGCGCAATCGACTTAACTAATGCAAACGAAAACCTGATTAAACCAACTGACACTGTATTGATTATTGGCTCGGACCAAGTTGCGGTACTCGATAATGAAATTATCACTAAACCCCATACACATAACAAAGCCTGCCAACAGCTTCGCAGCGCTAGCGGTCGCGAAGTGATCTTTTTAACAAGTCTTTGCGTTTACAACCTACATACAAAAGCACACCAATTATGTGTTGTACCTTATGTGGTTAATTTTTTACCTTTAACTGACGAGCAAATAGAGAGTTATTTAAAAAAAGAGCAGCCTTACAATTGCGCTGGAAGCTTCAAATCAGAGGGCTTAGGCATCACTTTATTTGAGAGTATAAAAGGTGATGATCCCAATACTTTAGTTGGCTTACCTCTAATTGCATTGGTGAAGATGCTGCGAGAAGAAGGGGTCGACCCGCTATCGGAATAACGGCTAGATGCCAATTGAATATACCCAGCGGCGATAAGCTCAAGGGATGCCGGGATAGCCCCGCGGCGATAAAAGAGATTTGCTTGCCCAAACCTCTCTTAACTCTAAAAGGCACACCTGATGAATCGTGCCTGGGGCCCAAGGCCTGCGGCAAACCTTGAAATAAGTGAACAATAACAGCCACTGCGCAACTCGACCATTTTTGCGATGCAAAAAAAGATCTCAAACAGTGCTCGCTCTCTTCTGTTATTGCTAACTGATTTCAGGCGATTTCTAAGGGGGTTTAGGATCAAAAGACATTATCTTTTTAGATAACAGAATTGAAATCTCCCTTTATTCAAGCTGAGTGTTGGTAAAAAGACGCCTTAAGTCAACAGGACGTTGACTTAAGGCGTCTTGTCGCAGGGATGTGACATAAAGCCGACCTGTTATTTTTATCAAAAGCGAAGGTACCCGCAGGGCTTGAATTTGGGATGTGTTTCTTTGGTTCGTATCGCTGCTCATACAAAGAAATGCACTCGTCCTAAGGCGAAACTATTAGTTTCTATTCATTTCTTTGTGTAAGTTAAGATATACATTAAATTAGGCTATGTTGGCCGGGGTCGCCCGGCGGCGATAACAGAGGTTTGCCGGCCCAAACCTCTCCTAATTTATATTATTTCAATTGTATGGGCTGCTCGGCAAATAATGCTAAGGCCTTACCGATCCCCATTCCCATTGAGGTACCAAAGCGACGCGTTAGCTCCTCGAGGCGAGATAGACTTGGCGTGTAGTCAATAATTTTCTCTTCACCAATGATATCTCTGGCAACTTTACCCGGGCTAGCCAATCCATCGATCAAGCCTAACTCTAAGGCTTGTTCACCGGTCCAGATTAAACCGGTAAAAAGATCGGGATTATCGACTAGTCGATCCCCGCGCCCTTCTTTTACAACACTGATAAATTGTTCATGAGTCGATGCTAAAACTTCTTCCCAAAACTCTTTTTCATCTTCTTTTAAAGGCGCAAACGGGTCGAGAAAAGATTTGTGCTCGCCCGAGGTAAAGTTGCGGCGCTCCACACCTAACTTATTCATTAAATCTACAAAGCCAAAACTAGATGCAGTAACCCCTATTGAGCCTACAAGGCTCGCTTTATCTGAATAAATTTCATCGGCTGCTACAGACACATAATAAGCTGCCGAGGCACCTAACTCTTTAATGACGGCATAGACTTTTTTATCGGGGTGCAAAGCTTTTAGGCGATTAATTTCATCGTAAATATAGCCAGCTTGAACTGGGCTGCCACCCGGACTATTAACAACCAACATAATCGCTTTAGCGGTCTCACTTTTAAATGCCTTACGAAGCCCATCAACAATATTGTTAGCGCTGGCATTTTCTTCGTCGCCAATTGCACCTGTTACGTAAATAAGTGCAGTATGTGATTCATCTGAACTCGTACTATCGTTGCCTATGTTACTACCGACATAATAGCTACCTATAAGTACTGCTACATAAGTAAAACCTAGAAGCTTAAAAAATATCCCCCAACGACGTGATTTTCTTTGCTCAACTAATGAATTCTGAGCAATACTTGCCACCAATTCCCAATCGCGATTGTCACTAGAAGAGTTGACTGCTGATTTGCGTGTAAATAATCCCATATTTATTCCTACTTTCTCTTCAGTTTAATGATTACTAGTTAATTCAAATGTTATCGATAATTGTTAATATTTTTTTATCACCCAATCGACAAATTCCGAAAAGTTATCAACACAAGCTAAGGGTTGAAATTTTTCTAATCGTTCAACTGCATGAGCACCATAACTTACGGCAACTCTTGGCATGGCTAGCTGTTGTGCCATCGACATATCATACTCTGTATCGCCAATCATAATGGCTTCATCTTTATGCATAGAAAATTCATTTAATAATTCACTGAGCATTTGCGGATTGGGCTTAGATGCTGTCTCATCTGCACAACGACTGCCATGGAAAAAACTGTTTAGCTGCAATCTATTTAACACTCTATCAAGGCCTTTACGACTTTTGCCTGTTGCTACCGTTAATAAATGACCCCTGTCGCGAAGAATCTCTAAGCCTTCTTGAACGCCTTCAAAAAAAGGCGATGGCGTTTGATCTTCACGAATAAAATGCTCTGAATAATAATGCCTAATCGCATCGTGTTGAGCTTGCTTTAGTTCTGGATACAATACACGCATAGACTCCGGCAAACCTAAACCAATAATATTCATAATGTCATCATCGCTACAAACTCGCAGGCTTGCCGAGTGTGCTGCCTGTTGAAGGCAACCAATAATTTTAGCGGTAGAATCGCTTAAGGTTCCGTCCCAGTCAAAAATTAACAACAAAATTTACTTCCTTTTTCACTTTTTATGACCAGCTAACTTATCTAACACGCGCTGTAATTCTGAACTAAGAGGTGACTGAACAGAAAGTTCTTGATCGTCGATATTTGTAAAATCAAGACGATACGCATGCAAAAACAAACGCTTAAGCCCAATTTTTGTCATCACCGAGGCTTGTTCTGGATCACCATATTTATCATCTCCCAAAATTCCATGCCCTGCATATTGGCTATGAACACGAATTTGATGCGTTCTACCGGTGACAGGCTTTGCTTCAACTAAAGTACAGTCTTGATAATTTTCGAGAATTTCAAAACGCGTCAGCGAAGCCTTAGCGCCTTCGGTCGAGCCATCAACGGCTCTTACCATTCGCTGCCCACTTGGCAGCTGATTCTTAAGTAAAGCTACATCGACTTTATTACAACGCTTTGGCCAGTGACCAAAGACTAAGGCTTGATAAACCTTATTAATATGTCTGTCTCGGAGCTGTTGTTGCATATGGCGCAAGCCACGGCGGCTCTTAGCAACCATAATACAACCAGAGGTATCTCTATCTAATCGATGTACTAGCTCTAAAAACTTATCATCTACTCGAACTTGCCTTAGGCTCTCGATCAAACCAAGCTGTATACCGCTACCCCCATGAACCGCTAAACCAGAAGGCTTATTAATTACTAAAACGGTATCATCTTCGTACACTATCGATTGACTTAGCAGTTCAATTAAGCTCTCACCAGGCTTTTTTGGCTCATTTTTTTCGGCTAAGCGCACGGGTGGTACACGCACGATATCGCCAGCTTTTAATTTGTAATCAGGTTTAATTCTACCTTTGTTAACCCGCACTTCGCCTTTTCTAACAATACGATAAATTAAAGACTTAGGCGCACCTTTTAGTTTAGTTAACAAAAAATTATCGATGCGCTGCCCAGCAATGTCCTCATCAATGTTCAAAAATTGGACTTGGGGGGTGTTTAACGATGAATTAGAAGCTGTATTTTTCATGGCGCGATGATACCAGTTTCATCTATTATGAGGGAGAAATTAAGCTAAGTGATTGAATTAAAGAGGTGTTAAGTCTACAATGGATGCGTATTGCGCTGGTTTTCGAGGTTAGCAGTTAGCTTATCAAAAAGCACATACAGGCTAATCTATAAGAAAATACCGGCAATTAATTAGTACTGTTGACGCTAAGCTGACAGTTTACCCTAAATAATTATGGTCAACGTTATGGCCAAAATGAGTTCGAAAATTACAAATTATTGTTTGTATATTTAAAACTTTATTGATATTTAGGCAACTCGAGTAATTGAGACGTTAGCACAAGGCAGCAATAAATTATCAACGCTAATAGTTAAGTTATATTTTATTTTTAACTACTAGTAATTTTTTTAATACGCGAAAAAATTAACAATAGATCGACAAATTCAATCTATTTTTTAAAAGCATACGATAGACATACTAAAGTGACAGGAAAGAACAAAATATATTTGTTCTAACAGAGATCAAACTGACTGATAATTAATATTATTAAATACCATTGCACGGACAAAACTGGTCAATATATTCAATAATTATTAAATTAAATAAGCAAAAAACAGTCAACAATAGATTACAGGTCGGCAACTAATAATGTTTTAATTATTTGCCGACCTTAAATAATAGCGATATTGTTTATTTTTTATTAAACCTACAAATGTTAATTACATTGTAAAAGATAGACAAATGAAAGTGTTTTGTAATATTTCTAAAGATAGCTTTTATAGGCTTCCATAAATATTATTAAAAGTTATTAAAGAACTAAAAATACTTAAGAACAACCATTAATAGTGCAATATTTAAACAGAAGCCTTGTTGCACAATTACTTATCGCTAGCATTAGAATTATCGTGAGCCTTGATTTTTCATGGCTTAATTAAGAACACGTATCATTCTATCTAACTCTCTACACAACTCTGCCTCTCTACTAGCTCTCTATTGTTTTGCCCGCATCAGTTAAGGACAAAACATATCATGAAAAGAATGCTCATAAATGCAACACAGCCAGAAGAAGTTCGTGTTGCTATGGTTGACGGTCAACAACTTTACGATTTAGATATTGAAAACCGTCACCGAGAACAAAAGAAATCCAATATCTACATTGGTAAAATTACCCGCATAGAACCCAGCCTAGAAGCCGCTTTTGTTGAATACGGCTCAGAGCGTCACGGTTTTTTATCCCTAAAAGAAATCGCCAGAGAATACTTTGTCAAAGCACCAAAGGACGCTGACGGCCGCTTTAAGATCAAAGATGTCATTAAAGAAGGCACTGAAGTCATCGTTCAAGTTGATAAAGAAGAGCGCGGAAATAAAGGTGCTGCATTAACTACCTTCATCAGCCTTGCTGGTCGCTATATGGTATTAATGCCTAATAACCCTCGTGGCGGCGGTATTTCTCGTCGCATAGAGGGCGAAGAGCGCAGTGAACTTCGCGATACGCTTTCACAAATAGATGTCCCTAAAGGCATGAGCGTGATTGTACGTACTGCCGGCATTGGCCGCACGGCAGAAGAATTGCAGTGGGATTTGAATTATCTTCTACAGCTTTGGACTTCGATCAAAGAAGAGGGCGATAAAGCGCAAGCGCCTCACTTTTTGTTCCAAGAAAGCAATGTAATTATTCGTGCAATTAGAGATTATTTGCGACCAGATGTTGGCGAAGTCATTGTTGACCACAAAGAAACTTATGATCTAGCCGCTGCATTTGTGCAACAGGTTATGCCTAGCTATAGCAGTAAAGTTAAATTTTATGGCGACGATTCAACGCCGTTATTTACTCGCTATCAAATTGAAGGGCAAATCGAGACAGCTTACGAGCGCGAAGTAAAACTCCCATCTGGTGGCGCTCTTGTTATCGATGTTACCGAAGCTCTAATATCTATAGACATTAACTCTGCTCGCGCTACCAAAGGTGGCAACATCGAAGAAACTGCTCTTCAGACAAATTTAGAAGCCGCTGATGAAATAGCGAGACAACTTCGCCTCCGGGATATGGGCGGCTTAGTTGTTATAGACTTTATTGATATGCAGCCTGCGCGCAATCAACGTGCCGTTGAACAACGCATGAACGAAGCCCTAGAAATTGATAGAGCGCGCGTACAAGTAGGACGTATTTCTCGTTTTGGTTTGCTAGAAATGTCTCGTCAACGCTTGCGCCCCTCGCTGGGAGAAACCACCTCTAAAGTTTGCCCTCGCTGCAGTGGACAAGGCACTATTCGCTCAACAAAATCTATCGCACTCTCAATTTTACGCTTAATAGAAGAAGAGGCACAAAAAGAGCGCAGTTCAGAAATTCGCGCGATTACACCTGTCAATGTAGCGACTTATATTCTTAATGAAAAACGTAGCGCCATTGCAACCATTGAAGCAAATAGTAAGGCACGTATTGTCATTATACCTAACGAAGATATGGTCACACCCCATTACGAAGTTAAGCGCTTACGTGAAGATAATAACGAAGAGTTTGAAACAAGCTATAAGATTGTTGGCAACCTCGCAGAGGATAACAGCCTAGTAGAGACGGCTAAGCCAATAGCACTTGCCCAACCTGCCGTGCAATTGTTGCCACCATCACAACCTGCACCCACTCCTGTCGCTAAAGTGACGAGTGAAAAAGAAAATAGTAACAGCACACCAGGTTTAATCAGCAAATTAATGTCTGCTATTAAAGCGCTATTTATTAGCGAGCCTGAACCCAAGCCTGAACCTAAATCGCGGCCTAATAATCGCAAAAACAATACCCGTGGCGGACGTAACCGCAATAACCGCAATCGCAACAACCCTCGTAGTGGCGACCGAAATAATTCACAGACGAGCAATGATCAAGATACTGACGATTCAGTCAACGATTCACGCAACGACTCACGCAACAACAAGCCTGATAACAATAGTGCCGATTCTAGTGACAACTCGCGCGATAACAAACGTGAGAATGTACGCGGTCAAAATCGTAATAATAACCGCCGTAACCAAGACCAGGACCAGCAAAATAATGCAGACGCGCAAGAGCCGAACGGAAATCAACAAGAAACTGATAACAATACACCCGAGCAACGCCCAGCTAACCGTAAGCCACGCAATCAGCAACGTCGTCGTGGCAATCGTAAACAGCAAGAAGAGACTAATACTTCAGAACAACTAGTCGAGTCAGCTGAAAATACAGAAGCTACCAACACTGCAACTAACGACGATCAAGCGCCTAAGCAGACAAATAATGCTAGAGCAAAAAGCAAACCAGTTAAAGCCTCTGAGCAAGACACAAGCGTTAACGAAAGTGCTGATCAGAAAACAACTAAGGCGGTTGTAAAAACTGATGTTGTAGCTGAAAAAGTAGCTGAAGATATTGTCGAGAAAATAGCTGAAACAGTCGTCGAAAAGACCGATACAACTATTAAAAAGAATGATGCAGGTATTGAAAAGAATGAAGCTAGTATTGAAAACACTGAAGTAAGTAACGAAGCCAATTCTACACAAGCTGTATCCGCAGATCCGGCCGATGTCGCTAAGGACAAACCGATCGATACAAATGAGAAAGCTGCTGCTTCAGAGACTTTAGAGACCCTCGAGTCCAAAACTGAAACCAAAGTAAAAGCAGATGAGCTTAAAGAGCCTGAGACCAAAACTGATGCTGTTATGTCTGAGCCTACTGCGCCTTTGGCTAAAACAGGAAAGATTGCATCGGCTAGACAGCCTTTTACAAGAGCGAGCAATGATCCACGATTAATGCCGAAGCCAATAGTAGATACTACCATTAGTACAAAATCGCTAAATAGTTTTGTCGGTTTACCTCTAGATACCAAACTTACCGCAGACATAGCACATTCGCCAAGGTCGCTAGAACGGGCAATAAATGACCCAAGAAATTCTGCCAAAGCGGGCTAAATTAAAAATACGGTAAACCTAAAAGCGGTATTAAATGCTTTTAGGTTTACTTGTAATTAGCACTTTTTTACAAGACATATTAACAATCAGGCAATTATTAGTGAAACTCTGTTTTTATTGGTTGATACCACAAAAAACCTCTGTATAATCGCCACTTCTTTGGTGGGCTGGCTGAGTGGCCGAAAGCGGCGGTCTTGAAAACCGTTGAGTGTTAAAGCTCCGTAGGTTCGAATCCTACGCCCACCGCCATATTTAAAGATATGGATATAAATCGAATCTTATGTGCCAACATGTGCAATTAAAGACCTAGATTTGTATCCATTTTTTTTCTAAATTTTCAGATATTTGTATATAGATTATTCAAATATATTTCATATCTTTAAAATCTACCTCTCAAACCCCAACCTTTATAATTTAATACTAGTCACATCTAATTACATTCACACCATTAGTGAATAGCTACTAAATTATTTTTTTATGATCGGTAGTTAGCAGAACTTAAATCTATTATTGTGATCTGACGTCTTAGAGGTTGATAGTCAGAAATTCTACTGCCAACCTAGTAAACCCAAAATTCACGCAATACGAATAAGTAAATGTGGATACAAAATATGTGTGATGGTAGTTTGCATTACGATTAAGTACGACTTAAGTATCCCTAAGTTATACATGGTTGATTTTATAGTAGTTTTTTGTATGATAGGCTTGATATTAAGATAAATGACCTAATATCAGCTGAAGGTTATATCAATAACCACACTAATTTATAGCATTAACAACAGTTTTTCGGAGTTTTACTATGCAACAAGATATTTATACTCATCAAAATGCTGGTGTGCAGCAAATTGACTCCAGTAAAGTGTTAAGAAATACATATGCGCTATTGGCAATGACACTGCTTTTTAGTGCGTTAACCGCAGGTATTTCAATGGCTGTAGGCATGCCACAAGGTTTGTCTCTAGTCTTTAGTATAGCTGCATTAGTACTCGTTTGGTTTGTACTACCTCGTACTGCAAATTCTGGCATGGGCATTTTAGTTGTTTTTGCCTTTACAGGCTTGTTAGGTGCTTCTTTGGGGCCAATGCTCAATTACTATCTTGCCATGGCTAATGGCGGCACAGTAATTACCCAAGCATTGGGCGGAACCGCATTGGTATTCTTCTCGCTGTCTGCTTATGTGTTGACAACTCGTAAAGATTTTAGCTTTATGGGCGGCTTTTTAATGATCGGTATCGTCGTCGCTGTTGTGGGCATGGTCGGTATGCTGGTAGCGAGTATGTTTGGTGTTGACGTATCGCTATTTCACCTAGGTTTAAGCATGCTAATCGTACTGTTAATGTCTGGTTTTATCCTTTACGATACAAGCCGAATTGTTAATGGTGGCGAGACTAACTACATAATGGCAACTACTTCTTTATATCTGAATATTTACAACTTATTCGTAAGCTTGTTACACATTTTAGGTGTTATGAATAACGATTAATGTCTTAGTTGATGACAATATTTTTAAAAGCCCCTTAATTGGGGCTTTTTTGTGGGTGACTGTTATATAATCTCGTTATGAACTTTTCTTTGTTAATTACTTCGCCGCCCTCATCCCAAGCGAGTTACAGCGCTTATCAATTTGCGCGCGCACTTCTTTCTCAAAAACATAGTTTATATCGCGTGTTTTTTTATCACGATGGTGCCTATCATGGATCTTCAATTCAATGTGTGGGTCAAGATGAATTTGACTTATCTGAGGCATGGGAGGCACTTCAAAAAGAATATACCTTTGATCTAGTTGTTTGTATTGCAGCCGGTTTAAAGCGCGGTATTATCAATACAACTGAAGCTGCGCGATACGATAAACAACAGCATAATTTAAGTGAACATATAGAGCTATCTGGTCTTGGCCAATTAGCCGATGCAGCTGCTTGCTCTGAGCGCCTAATTACCTTTGGTGGCTCTTGTGGGTGAGGTGACTGATATGATTGAGTCCAAAAAAATAGGCATAATTCTACGGCATGCTCCCTATGGCAATAGTTTTGCACAAGAGGCATTAGATGCCACACTTGCTGTCGGTTTATTTGGCCAACAGCTTAGCCTTATTTTTTTGGGTGATGGTATTTTTCAACTATTAAAACACCAACAGGCCTCCGCAATAAATCAAAAAACTTTTTCAAAGCAGATAAGTGCATTTGAACTTTATGATATTGAGCGTATTTTTGTATGCGCACAATCTTTAGCGCACCGAGATATTTCGACAGATTCTTTATGTATTGATGTAACTTGTCTTGCGCCCGCCGACATTAAAAAAATCATGCGCGAGCAAGATACTCTGTTATCCTTTTAGTCATCAAGTTTAATGAATAAAAAAATATTTATGAGCCGCAACATCTTACATACCGTTAATCAGTCACCCTTTACAAGCAATACACTGGCACAATGCCTGCTGTATATCGATGATGGCGACGCTATTTTATTATTAGAGAATGGTGTTTATGCAGCACTTAAAAATCACGCACTTGAGCCGCAGCTTAAAAACAAAGTTTGCTATGTGATAGAGGCCGATTTACAAGCGCGCGGCTTGTTAGAACAAGATCGCCAAGCACATATACAATTAATTGATGTTGATCAATTTGTAGAGCTAACAACACAATATAACCTTGTGCAAAGCTGGTATTAATATGCCTTTGATTATAAATAACACCGCCATAGCAACCGATAAAGAGGGCTACTTAAAAGAACTAAATGATTGGTCTGAAACTGTTGCGAGTGAAATTGCTCAACAAGAAAACATTGTCTTATCTGATCGACACTGGGAGATGATTGCGCTTATTAGAGAATTTTATTCCTGCTTTGAGATATCGCCGGCAATGCGGCCGTTAGTAAAATTTACCACCAACAAGTTAGGCAAAGAAAAAGGGAATAGTATTTATTTAATGCAATTGTTTCCGGGCAGCCCAGCAAAATTGCTGAGTAAAATTGCTGGGCTGCCACGCCCTAAAAATTGTTTGTAGCTGTGTCTATTTTTGATAATTGTTAATTTAAAGTTGAGCTAAGATCTACACTCTTTGCATTTCATATTTGCGCATTTTTTCAACCAGCGTGGTTCGCCTAAGCGATAAACGCTCGGCAGCACGAGCAACTACACCTCCACTATCATCAAGTGCTTGTTGAATTAAGCTCTGCTCAAGGCCAGTTAAATATTCTTTAAGATCGATACCGCTCTCTGGCAATAATGGAATTGCATTTAGATTGACAAGCGCGGGTCCCGATTCTTGCTCGACGCTATCGGGCAGATCAAAGACTTCGTCACTGACATCTACATGACAAAATTTAGGCGGTAAATCGTTGGGCCCAATGACACCGTGTGGATGCAATATCGACATACGCTCGACTAAATTTGCAAGCTCGCGCACATTACCCGACCATCGATGCTGACAAAGCGACATAATTGCGGCGGAGTTGAATCGCACTGAGCCGCGCTTTTCGTTTTCTAAGCGTGCGATAATCTCTGTTAATAACAACGGAATATCCTCACGGCGCTGATCAAGTGATGGCACTTCTATCGGAAACACATTGAGCCGGTAAAACAAATCCTCTCGAAATGTCTCTGCCGCTATCATTTCTTCTAAGTTTCTATGCGTAGCTGCAATAATTCGAACATTAGTTTCTTGTGTTTTGTTGCCGCCCACACGCTCATAAGATTTTTCTTGTAGCACGCGTAAAATTTTAACCTGCATATTAAGCGGCATGTCACCAATTTCATCCAAAAACAACGTACCACCCTCGGCCATTTCAAAACGGCCTGCACGGGTACTAATAGCGCCAGTAAAGGCACCTTTTTCATGGCCAAACAACTCGCTTTCTAATAACTCGGCGGGAATAGCGCCACAATTAACGGGCACAAAGGGTTTGTCACGTCTTGCAGAATGATAATGTAAGTTTCTAGCCACAACCTCTTTGCCAGTCCCCGACTCACCGGTAATTAATACCGTCACGTCTTTGTCGGCAACTTGCGACATCATCTCGCGCACTTCAATAATATTTCGGCTGGTGCCTACGAGACTTCTAAATAAATGCGGCGCTCGTCGCGTTGATTGGCGCTGTGCATTGATTTGCGCTTGGTGAAAACACTGGCAGCGGTGCAGCGTTGACAACAGTTGATTATAGATCGGTGGTGTCTTAAGAGTTGCAATAATGTGTTTGCGTAAATTGAGATCGGCCTTAGATTTTATCGAAGACGGGTCTCTCATCTCATCTAGCAGCACAATCGCAGCGCATTCATTCCAAGACAGTAACTTTGACAAATAATCATTTATCGGGGCTGCTGCGCCGGTATTACTTAAAAATATACCTACAAACTCATCAACATTTTCGCCGCTAACTTTTTCTTCCCAATCATCATGTTTTGCAATGATCGCTGATTCACCCAAAAATTCCAAAATAATACTTAATTCATGTCGACGCTTATCGTCTTCATCAACTACTAAGATCCTTACATTACTCATAGGTCATTCCTACTACTGATGACTATTATTGATCTGACTCACTATATAATAGATAGTGATCATGAATATTGACTACAAAACGCGTCAATTCATTAACTTAAGCTTAAAAATAGTTAAGCAATGAAGATAAGTCAAATAAATGGCAGGATTATTTTTCGTTTAATAGATTTAATTTTAATTGTTGTTTAATTAATGAATTTTTTGGTTAAATAATGAGGCATTTGGATGAATAGCATTCAATATGAATCTGGATTTTTAGACAAAAAAAAGCCCTATCGAAATGGGGCTAAATAGTCACTTTCTAGGGGAAATATGATTCCAAAATTACAAAGGATGTTGATATTTGCGTCTTACACAAATATCGGACATCTCACGATAAAGCTTAATAACACCACCTAGCTCTGCCATTAATGCTTTTGGCGATCGCGCAGGGTCGGTGACAGCGTTATTAATTTCTAAACACAAATCGGCTTCTAACTTTAAGAGCTTATCCCATTGGCAATCATCGACAGACTTTTTAAGTTCGCGACGCTTTCTCATCAAAGATAATTGTGATGCTGGAATGATAGCCATAATAACCTCAGTGAATTTGTCTACACTAAGGTTTTCGACCGATCTTATAAAATCTTTAGTATTAATGCCGCCTAATTAAATGTTTGGCACTGTACTGGCAACTCAATGATATTAGCGCAAAAATTTAAACCTAAATCTTAACTAACTATTTAGTTAGAGTAAGTTATAGCTAGATTTAAACTTGGGATTCTATTTGTACCCAACCTTGATGCACTTCACTTAGTAATTTTCTGACTTCATCTAATATAATGACCGGCTCATCGTAATCATCAATAACTTCAAGTTGAGCTACAATATATTCATAAAGTAGATCTAAATTATTAGCGAGCTCACCACCTCTTTTGGTATCTAAGCTTTCACGTAAGCCACCAACAATACCAATAGTTTTGCCGACCAAAATGCTGGCTTCATCAAATTGACCCTCATCGAGGCTGATAATGGCTTGATCAACCCGCTCTAGGGCTCCATCAAGTAACATGGTAATTACTTGATAAGGTGTAATCTCATCTATTTGTTCTGTTTTTATGTCTATAGACTTTGCTGACAGACTCATAATGTATCCCCTTCAAAATAATGCGGCAAAAAACCGTCATGTTTAAGATTCAAATAAGATATAGCATAGAGCGTGCCAATTATTCGCATTTATCAATTTATGTAAATATAACTAATGTAACAATTTGTGAATATGGAATATAAAACTGACATTATTTTTCTATCATAAGAAAGCGCAGCTTATAAACGTTAATCTAGAGAGGTCTCTAAACTTAAGAATTATTGAACATAGCTTTATATCAATTAACTTAACCACAAAACTTGTAAACATTGGTTTTAAATTTACGAACCTCTATTAAAAAGCTATATTGGCATCAATAGTGCTAAAAAAGATTAATCAAGTAATTGTCAAAAAAACAACGGTTAACCTATGTCCAATACAAAAAAAGAAGAAATATCATCCGATTCAGAAAAAAATCAAGGATTGGTTACTTTACTAAAGCAAGCAGAAAAAATTGAAGTTCAATTAAACGCTTCAAAACTCTTTAAAAAGAATATAGATTTCTTTGGGGGAGTTGACCCATCTACATACAATGAGTATCAAAGCTATACACCGACAAGTTATCAGTTATTAATTGATCAAAACAATCAGTTTAACATTATAGATTTAAAATCTAAAAAACTTATCTACAATAAAAATCCAAAAATAATAGCCGAAGAACAAGTTTTAAAGTATGAAACAGAGCCTCATATTTTGTATAACAAAATATTGAAATCTCCTGTTTTTCAAGAAGGGTGGCTTCATAATAAGATACTCCATTCAGCATTAGATAAACTTGAAGCACTGCATTTAGAAAAAAATCTACCATCACTAGATAAAATTGGCTTTATGGTGGCCTTGGGTTGTGGACTGGGTTACCAATTTACCGAACTAATCAATTCGTTTGACATACAACATCTATTTATTTATGACTCTGAGAAAGATTTTTTTTATGCCTCGCTTTATACTACTGATTGGTCTGCTCTTTCAGACCATTTCACAAAAAAAAGGGGCACTATTGTTCTACAAATAGGTAATGCGCCACAGCACACCGTCAATGGCATTATTAATTATAGAATTAGCATTGGCTTTCACAATATGATGAATATTTATTTTTTTACACACTTCTTGAATGAAAATAATAGTGACTTTACTAAACGCCTGCACAGTCAATTTCAGGTCATTGGTCAAACTATTGGATTTAGTGATGACGAGCGCATTAGCCTAGCTCACACTGTCTACAATTTGAATGAAAATCGTCCGCTACTCATAAAATCAAAAAAAGAAATCGGAAGCTTGCCCCCGGTCATAATGATTGCTAATGGCCCTTCGTTAGATACACAAATTGAATTCATTAAACAAAACCAGAAAAAAGCCATACTTGTTTCATGTGGCACTGCGCTCGGAACACTTTATAACCTAGGCATAAAGCCCGACATACATATTGAGATGGAAAGATGTTTCTTAACTGCACAAAATATTGATCTTTCAACCGACTTAACCTATACAAAAGCTATTACCTTAGTATGTCTAAACACGGTTCCTCCTAAAGCTCTTGAAAAGTTCAAAAATTCATTCATTGCAACAAAAGCAAACGATCTCGGCAGCGAAATAATACTTAGTGAATTTAAAGGCCAGCAGATTACAATATTAGATTATTGCAATCCGAGCGTATCTAATACAGGTTTAGCTTTGATTTGCGCCTTAGGCTTCAAAGAAGTGTATCTAACGGGTACTGACTTTGGCATGGTTAATAAAGAAAAGCATCATGCTAAAAATAGTGTTTTCAATCAAAAGGAGGAGATTCATACTAAAAATAGTGATTTCAATGACACAGAAGTAACAAGAAAGAAAAAAGCTTTTATTACACTTAACAAACACACCTTAAGCATAAGTCAGAATAAAATACAGGGTAATTTTTGCAACGAAGTTTTCACTACAACCTTACTCAACGACTCTAAACGAAACATTGAAATATTGCTAAAAAATTACCCTCAGGTCCTATGCATAAACTCCTGCAATGGTGCGTTTATCGAAGGATCTATCACAAAAAAAGTTGAACAATTAAAAATTGACGGTAACGTCATCGACAAAGAAAGAGTTATAGATAAAATTTTAGGAAATAGCTTCTATACGCCAAAAAATACAGAGCTTAGTGAATCTTATGTAAAAAATAAATATTTTTTTGGAGTCAAAGATTTAAAAAAAGCATTTACTTTAAAAGATGAAACGAAAAATTCTAAAACACTTTATAACGATATATCTATCATTTTTTCTAATTTAAAAGCATTAGAAAAAAATGCGCCCGTAATGTATAGCATGCTTAATAGCAGTATTGAGATGCTTTTAGCGGTGATGTATAGTCATTGCATACGAACAAAAACCGCCGAAGAATTTAAAGAGTGTTACAAAATAGGAAAAGAAGAGCTTAATGAATTAGTTGATGGATTGATCGAAATGATTAAGAATAGGTTATTCAAACTTGACGATCAAACACGAGAAATTGAATAATTTTTTAAACCTTAACTTAAAAAAACCATTAAATACCCTTTATAAATCTTAGGTATGGAGCTAACTGGTCAACAGCTTGAGTTTTTTATGTAGATCTTATTAGATCTTTTAATTTGCCTGATTATTTTCTTAGCTGCGAACCTATCTCAGTCCAAGCGCCGCTAATTTCATTAACAAGTGCTGCACACTCGACAAGTATTGCAGCGTCATCTCTGACGTGAGCCTGCCACAAACGGCGCTGAACATAATCGTAGATGTCATCAAGGCGACCCGAGAGTTCAATTCCGCTATCGTGATCTAGTGATTCGCGTAAGCCAGAGACTATAGCGATTGCTTGGTTGACTTTTTTATTTTTTAATTCGATATTTTTTTGCTCTATGGCACCTTTCATCTGAGCAATACGCTCTAAAAGACCATCATAAAGCATTTTGATTAAATCATGAGATGATGCACTCGCAACCGCTGCTTTTACTTTTACTTCGCCATACTGTCTTAAGGCAACTTGAGCATTCACGATGACTTCTCCGCTTTTTATCGATAACCAACTAATTGCTAACTAATAACTAATGATGATGACGTTAATTTTCTAACTTGTTTAGCAATCTCTTATAAAGGTTATCGGCATGATGGTGATTGGCTTTAGGACTTTTAACACTTATTTTTAATTATTTTTTGCAGATAACCTATTTTTAATCGTATAACTATTTTTATAGCTAGCACAAGTTTTATAAGTAGTTCAAGCGCTTAATTATCGCGGCCTGCATTAAGCAAGTTGTCGAGTGTTGTCACCAAAAAGTCGCCACTGCGTTGCAAGCTCCTGATAATAGCTTCCGAGGCAATAAACTTAGCGGATAACCGCTCTTGGTAAGCCTCTATTCGGCTATCAAGGCGCAGTTGGTCGGTATCGAGGTCGTCTAGGTCGCTATTAAGCGATGTTTCTCGCAATGCTATGGCACCACTGCTCCCTAAAAATTGCGTTATAAGTGCTTCTAGCGCACCCCCAAGACCGCGAGAAAAGTTAATCGTGCCACTGGTTGCGTTTTCGCCAATCAACAAAGCAAGACTTTCACCAGGCTGACCCAAGGCGGGTAATAATACATTACCGGTACCAAACGCTGCTACGCCATCTATTGTGCCCGCAACATTGATACCCGCTGTTGAGGTTCCGGCAGCCAAACCAAGATCATTAGCATTAGCGCCTACGTTAGTAATGACTACATTAGATGCAGAACCATAGCGGCTAGACTGGATATCAAATATATTGTTCACCGAATCGTAGCTAACATTTACCGAAGCACCAACAGCCAACAGCGCACTATCGGCATTAATTTGCGCCTCCATTTCGGCGGCAAGTTCATCAAAATCAGCATAAGCAGCTGCATCTATGCTAATGATGCCAGATGCGGTGCCATTAAGTGATATAGAGAAATCATAGTCCGAGGTATTACCACCGGTTGCAGCACCTTGCACCGCAGTGCCGGCATTTAGCCCAAGACCAACAGCTTCTGAACCTATTAAGGCAATATTATCAATTGTTGATGCAATACCGGTGGCATTAGAGGTGATCACAAACTCCGAGCCGTTGTAGCTCACACCGACACTGGCGCCGCTGCCGCTTAAGGTAGCATCGGCATTAATTTGCGTTTGTAATTCAGTTGCTAACTCATCAAAACTAGCAAAAGTACCTGGCGTAATACTGATAGTGCCCGAGGTTATACCATCGACATCAATGCTAAAATCATAATCGTTAGCACCGCCTGTTCCAGCCGTGGCAGCACCGGTATCCATACCTAGCTCATCAGCACGAACTCCAACAGCTGTTAATGCTACAGCAGATGCCGCACCCGTTGTAGATGAGGTGAAAGAAAACTGACCACTGGCAAAACTAACAATGACGCCCGATAAATTAGCATCGTTATTAATAGCGGTTTGCAGTGCAGTCGCTACATCATCATTTGATGCATAATCGGCTACTGGTAGACTAATATTAGCCGCTGATGCTATGCCATCGACTGTGATAGAAAAATCAAAATCAGTAGCACCTGCGCCCTGTTTGGCTAGATCTAACGTTAATGTCGACGCACCACCAACAAAAGCCCCAGAACTAGGAGCAAAATCACTTAAGGCTGCCGTGGGCGCTGTGCCCGTAAGGGTTGCATTGGTTGCAGTGGCGGCTGCTAAGTTGTCGAGTATGTTGCCACCACTAGCGGTAATAGATGCGCCCTCTAAATTACCTTTAACTGGCGGCTGCGTAATGACTACGTCGTAGACACCCGATTGAGTGTTATCACCAAATTTATTGACTGTTATTTGATCGGTTGAGCCCTGCGTAACAGGAATAAATAGCTCTCTAAAGGCATCAAAGTTATTATTGATGGCTCTATCAAAATCAGTTTCGTCAATCGACAACGTGCCATCGCGCTGGGTGCGCACACCAATATTTGTTAGTGCTGTAAACGTACTATCTAGACCACCTACATCGCCCAATAGCAATTGACGAACTTGAACGGGCAAATTACGTGCAAGCGAGTCGCCAGCCAAGCTACCGCGTTCGTTAGTCTCGGGATTTACACCAATTAAGGGCTCGATGGCTTCGATAAAGGTATTATAAATTTCGACAAAATCACGTACCGTATTAACAGCCGTATTTGTATCTTGCTCGATGGTAACATTTACTGCCTCACCAACAGCCGTTAAGCCAGATAAATTGAATTCAAAGCCATCTATAACATCGTCAATGGTATTGCTAGAGCGCGATACAGCAAGACCATTAACGGCAAAAGCAGAATCTCGCCCAACTTGATTTTGGGCTAATTGCTGTGTGTCGGCGTTATAGGCAAATCGCGATAGACCGCTCGCATCGGTATTAATACCATCATCATCGGCAGCGGTAATTTGAAGCTGATTATTTAAACCCGACTCTGCTCTAAAGACCAAACGCGGGCCTGTGCCATCGTTAACAATACTTGCCTGCACACCAAAATCAGCATTATTAATTGTTCTTGCTAGGCCTGCCAAGGTATTGTTGCTGTCATCAATGGTGATCGTCTGTTCAGCACTTGTAGTATTTGCGCTAAATGTGGTGGCGTCGCCTGGAGTGGTATAGCTACCAAAGTTAAAGGTGAGTGTGCCTTTACCAACAGCATCTGTAGTGCTCGAAAACACAGTTTGAGTCGATAATGATTGTGCTTGCGCTAACTGAGAGATAGTAAATGAAAAATCGCCAACGGGTGCTTCAGTGCCTAATGACACAGCGCTAAATGCCGTGCTATCGCCAATGACCGCGCTTTTGGTATTGAATACATCGGTATTGCCTAAGGCAGCAGCGGCATCTTGCAATGATGATAAAGCACTATTGAGTAAGCCTAAGTCAGAGATACGCGTTTCTGCGGTTTCACGCTGAGTGTCAATTCGCTCTTGAGGTGCAGAGCGCTCAACTTCAACTAGTGATTTAACTAGGGCTTGTGTATCAATACCAGTACCGGCACCTAGTAAATTGACAAGATTTTGCGACATAATGTCTACTCTCTGTACTTTTAGTTAACTTTTTTAATTAATTCTTTATGCTTTGTTTGAGCCTTTGAGATCATTTAGATCCAAACAGGCACACTAGCGATACTACTATTTATTGATTAAACGGTTATCGGCCAACAATTATAAAACATTAGTATAAACTGACTAAATTTTATTCAATTTATGTTTCAACCTATTTTGACGATTGTTCATCGCCTTATCAAATATAAAACATACAATTTTCACGCCAAGTTTGGTGATCGTGTCGTTTGATTTAAGCTCCCTGTGACAAGGTGCCTTAATCTTGTCTTTTGACTTTAAATCCCCTTAGAAATCGCCTGAAATCAGTTAGCAATAACAGAAAAGAGCGAGCATTGTCTGAGTCCCAATTTTTGCATGGCAAAAATGGTCGAGTTGCGCAGCGGCTGTTATTGGTAACTTATTTCATGGTTTGCCGAGGGCCTTGGGGCCCAGGCACTATATATGTGTAGATTAAATAATTTCGCCTATGGGCGAGATCATTTCTTTGTATGAGCAGCGATACGAACCAAAGTACTGGTAATTGCTCCTGCATTACCAGCACTTCCACCATCCTTGGCGGTCGAAAGTACATCCCACATTCAAGCCCTGCGGGTGCCATCGCTTTTGATAAAAATAACAGGTCGGCTTTATGTCACATCCCTGTGACAAGACGCCTTAAGTCAACGTCCTGTTGACTTAACCCATTATTTTTATCAACACTCAGCTTGAATAAAGGGACAATTTAACTCAGTGATCTAAAAAAATGTCTTTTGATTCTAGACCCCCTTATAAATCGCCTGAAATCAGTAAGCAATAACAGAAAAAAGCGAGCAATGTCTGAGTCCCAATTTTTGCATCGCAAAAATGGTCGAGTTGCGCAGCGGCTGTTATTGGTAACTTATTTTATGGTTTGCCGCAGGCCGTTTTATCTGGGGGGCCCTTTAGAGTTAAGAGAGGTTTGGGCAAGCAAATCTTTCTTATCGCATGCCGGGCGACCCCGGCCAACACAGTAATGATTTACTGTATTTTTAATGATATAAAGAAATGAATACAAAGAAATTCACTCGCCCTAGGCGATTTAAGAAATTGAAATTAAAAATTTAACCCCTACTTTTTATCGCCGCCGGGCGACCCCGGCAACCCACGCACAAGGTGAATTACAAAGTAAGAGCGTGCCCTATCCATGATGACAACAGTGACATACTTCGGAGAGATTCCCTCATACGCGGGAATGACGAGAAGGAATAAATCGATGCAAACCATACTAACTTAACGCTATTGCTTACGCTTTGATCACAAAAAAAATACATAAAAAAAGGCGCATAAAATGCGCCTTTTTGGGTTATACATCTATCTTATTTTAACCATAAGCATTCAATAAGTTCAACGTATTGTCTTCTTTTAACTTTTGCGCCAAATTCAGAAATATATCCTCTGGTATCTGGCGAATTAGATCACCTGTCTCTTTATCACGTACACGTACAACTGTGACCCCTGAATCTTCATCAACGAAAAATTGCAAATCGCGTTGAACAGATTGAACATACTCGTTAATCTCGGTGACGGATGTCTCTACGGTTAGAGTAGCTTTCTCCTTAGCACTTTCTATTCTCTTTGCCTCATCGGTTTTATTGATTGTCTCAACCATCGAGACATTCGCGACTTGCTCAGGTGCCGATTGCTCCTTTACCGGCAATGTATTACCGCCTTGTGGCGATAATGATCTTGCTGTAGTGATACCCTGTGAAGAAGCAGCACTAGTAACCATAGGGGCTAATTGTGACATATTTACTTCGTTCATGGGTTGTTACCTCTTGCTTTTGCAATGGAGACTTTAATTATAAAGTACTCCATTCCTAAGTTAATAGTCTTAATCAATCTAATTTAGTAATTAGTTAAGCTATTAGTTAAGTAGTGATAACACCTGCTGTGGACGCGCATTTGCCTGAGCCAAGATGGCCTGAGACGCCTGTTGAAGTACCTGAGCCTTACTCAACTCTGCTGTTTCACTAGCAAAGTCAGCATCGAGAATTCGCGAACGGGCCGCCGAGGTATTCTCAGACACGTTAGACAAGTTAGACACCGTAAAGTCGAGGCGGTTATTAATCGCACCCAAATCTGCTCGCTGGCTGTTAATTTGCTCAAGAGCCGAATCGACGATATCAATGGCCTTAGTAGCACCTGCTTGCGTCGTAATATCGATACTAGCAACAGACCCTGCACCCTCAGAATCATTTTGCATCTTAAGACCGAATGCTGTGAAAGCGGTAGCAGCAGTTAATGCATTGCCTGCCTCAAGTTTAATCGGATCACCAGATGCTGATCTTAAGGCAATACTACTTGTAATTGAACCTGCAGAGGCAACAACACCTGTTTGGTCCGATATTGCATTGATTGCATTAATCGTATTGGCAGCCTTACTAACAGCAGCAGCAGTACCAGCAGCAATAGCGCCAACGTCAACTCCGTTGATCACTAAGTCGCCGTCTAAGTTGGCGCCGGCAGCAACTGCCACACCCTGAGTTGTACCGTTATCATCCTGCACATTTAGACCTGCAGTATTAATAAGAACTGCAGCAGCGAGACTATCTCCTTCAACTTTAATACCAACTTTTTCGGCAGAAGTATCTGTTATAGATAGGCCGAATTGTGTGGTAGCAGCAGCTAAACCACTACCAGTAAGTCCGCCAGCACTAGCAGCAACCTGAATTGATTCAATCCCTTCTTGCGATAATACTAAACGACCTTCATCATTTAGGCTCGCCGAAATGCTTGTATCTTCATTAATTTTAGCAACGAGCTCATCTAAACTGTCCGTACCAGTTATTATGTAAGTCTGTGCAGCACTATTGCCATCCTCAACCGTAATGGTCAGTGTATCGGTGCCTGCAACTAATCGGCCGGTACCAACAGATGTACCTTCTACTGATACACTAGTCCCTACCTCAGCTCCTTTTCCTTCTAATGCTGCATTAATGGTGTTAACAATCTGATTAGTTGTAGTAAGACCTGCTAAAGTTGGGATGTTAGTATCGTTAATACTTAATGTTGTATTAGTGGTTCCTGTTAGAGCAGTGAAGGAAGAGATACCTGCTGTTGAGGCAGTACCAACCACATCACCCCCTGATCCACCTAATGCTGCTGCACTAAAACCTTGAACATTTAGATCAATCGTATCGCCAGATTCTGACCCCACGTGAAGTGTTAGTGTGCCTAAGCTGCCATCGAGTATTTTCTGGCCGTTAAAGGTTGTTGAATCTGCAATACGATCTAGCTCAGCGGTTAGCTGCTCGACCTCTGCGTTTAGTGTTGAACGGTCATTATCTGAGTAGATACCATTCGCTGATTGAACCGATAGCTCACGAATACGCTGTAAGATATTGGTGGTTGCATCAAGTGCACCCTCAGCGGTTTGTATCAACGATATACCATCGTTGGCGTTACGAATGGCTTGGTCTAGACCACGTATCTGTGATGTTTGACGGTTTGAAATAGCAAGACCTGCGGCATCATCCGCTGCAGAGTTAATGCGTTTACCAGAAGCTAGACGCTCACTGGCTTGGTCTAATGCCATGCCGCTGCTTGAAAGCTGACGCTGTGCATTGATTGATGCGATATTTGTGTTTACGACTAAACTCATGATGAACTCCTAACATAGTTAAATGAGCGCCGACTAAATAAGCCGACTGATAATACATCGAAATTAAATTTCTAATGTCTTGTCAGTGATATCGACTAGAGCGAGATGATCTTTAATACTAAATAGTTGTGGGGTTTATCGGGGGAGTTGTTAGGGAAATCAATAAGCTATTGTTTTTATTGAAGTATTTATTTTTATTGACAACATTTTGACTTTTTTTATACATAAAAAAACAAAATATTATAAGAAACCAATAAAATTATTCTTAAAAGGCATAAAAAAACAGTAATAAACTCAAGTTATTACTGTTTTGTTGATTTTTAAGCCCTCAGTTAAAGATTGATGCTTAAAATTAGTTCTGTAAAAGCTGAAGCACCTGCTGTGGTCGGGCATTAGCCTGAGCAAGAATCGCCTGAGACGCCTGCTGGAGTACCTGGGCCCTGCTTAATGCAGCTGATTCGGCGGCAAAATCGGCATCAAGAATACGTGAGCGCGATGCTGAGGTGTTTTCAACCACGTTCGATAAGTTGCTGATGGTAAAATCGAGTCGGTTATTAATCGCACCTAAGTCAGCCCTAATCGCATTAATCTCCTCAAGTGCCACATCAACAATATTCAATGCGTTGCGCGCGCCAACTGCGGTAGTAATCGAAATACTCGAGACCGTATCGCCCTGATTTTCGGAGATATTGGTATTGATCAAACCGGTATCTGCTAGGGCAATGGTACTGTTTTGTAAGATTTGGATCTCATCACCCGAGATTGAATTAAGTGACAATACCGCTCCCGTTGCCGTAGCAACAACGCCATGCTCACCAGAGAGCAGATTGATAGCTGCTGCAATAGTCGTCGCATTACCTGCGGCAGTAGCAACACCACCGGTAATAACACCAATTTCAACACCATTTATTTGTAGTGCCCCTGCATCTAAATCTAACGCTGCAGTGGTAGATATCGTTAAACCAGTAATATCGCCTGCTGTACGAGCATTTAAGCCCAAAGAGCCATCATTAATAGTTGCTCCGATGGTTAAATCAACAGATGTTACATCATCAGCCGTTGCCTCAAAGGATAACTGAAATGCTTGCGCCAAATCAGCCGTTACTAAGCCTGTTGCGCTTTCTGCTACTGTACCAGATCCATTGCCTATGGTGACAAATGCAGCCACATCACTTTGTAAGACCAAGCGACCATCTTCATTAATGGTGGCTCTTAAAGAGTCGCCACTGACTTCATTAACACGATCTGCAAATTGTTCTAGGCTGCCCGTATTCGCAATTTCTAAAATATTGGTCGTTCCATCTTGTAAATCTAATGTAATGGTGACGACGTCGGTTCCCCGGACAATACCGTTACCCACATTAGTTGCAACCATTTCAACAAAGGCTGTAGTCTCGACACCCGAGACATTTGAATTGATTGTCGCTAATGCATCACCAACATTTAAAGATCCAGACAGATCGCCTACCGCTTGCTGGTTAATTGAAAATGTTGTGGCAGCTGCTGCTTGTGTGATCGCAGTTAAGCTACCTAATGCTGCTGCAGCATTCGCACCCGTTACTGTTGATCCAATAACATCACCCGTGTTTTGACCACCCAGAGCTTTGGTATCAACGGCGGCAATATTTAAGTCGATAGTATCTGTAGCCTCAGAGCCCGCCTGTAAGGTAACAGCTCCTAAGCTGCCATCGAGTATCGGCTGGCCGTTAAACGTGGTTGAAGATGCAATTCGGTCGAGCTCTTGCTTTAACTGTTGCACTTCGGCATCGAGCGTGCCGCGATCGGCGTCTGAAAAGATACCATTCGCTGCCTGGATAGACAGTTCGCGAATTCGCTGTAAGATATTTGTTGTCTCACCCAAAGCACCCTCGGCGGTTTGAATAAGAGAGATTCCGTCGTTAGCATTTCGGATCGCTTGGCCAAGACCTCTAATTTGAGAGGTTAATCGGTTAGCAATTGCCAAACCTGCAGCATCGTCTGCGGCGTTATTGACACGTCGTCCAGAAGCTAGGCGCTCTGAGGCTTGATCAAGATCATTACCAGAGTTCAGTAGCTGACGTTGTGCGTTCAGAGAAGCAACGTTTGTATTGATAACTAAAGCCATAATAGACTCCTATTTATATATTTAATCTATTGGATCCAAAATTTTGGATTTATTTTTTAACAAAATGTTTATCAACATCTTTATCAACTTAATCAAACTTGTTGATAAACTTTGCTAGCAAAACAGTGAAAAAAATCGACGGTAAAAAGTATTTTTTGTACACCTTTTTACTATTAACTGATTGACTATTCACTTGACTGTTGTTGACAGTTTTGTTCTTTACACTTTCATATTTGCAACCACCGTGCCAATTTTAAAAAATTCCTATTTACTTGGCTTGCACGCCTAAAAATGTTATTTTTATCGCGTTATTTTTGCTTCCGGCAATGTAAACCTGCAACTCCTTGCCGCTTTTAAACCAGGTATAACTATTAGTATCAGTACTAGCCACAACAACTAGTCATAACCACAAGACCATAATCATGAAAAACTCTTATACCGATCTACTTGAACTAACACAAAAGATGCTAACTCACGCCCAACAAGATGAATGGGAGGCACTGGCTGATTGCGAACAACAGCGTGAAAAAATTATTGCCGAGATTACAAAAAATCCGTTAGCCGAAAATGCAGCAGACGCTGAAATTCTTAAAGAAATTGTGGGTCTTAACGAGGAAGTGTTAGCACTATCGAAGGCAAACAAAGAGAATATAAGTAAGGCACTACTTGAGTTGAAAAGAAGTTCTAAAAAGACTTCGTTTTATAAGTAGGAGAGCAGAGATGCCGGGGTCGCCCGGCGGCGATAAGAAAGATTTGCTTGCCCAAACCTCTCTTAACTCTAAAGGGCACCCCTAACAAGTCGGCCTGAGGCAAACCATGAAATAAATTACCAATAACAGCCGCTGCGCAACTCGACCATTTTTGCGATGCAAAAATTGGGACTCAGACAATGCTCGCTTTTTTCTGTTATTGCTCACTGATTTCAGGCGATTTATAAGGGGATTAAAGTCAAAAGTAAACTATTCTAACTAATCCTTAACGCCCGTCATTCCATCGCAGATTAGCAGAGAGGCCTGGTGACTCCGGCCATTTAATGATCCGGCATCCTTATAACTAAGCCAGTACCTGCAAGCCTTTTACTGCCACTAGATTTAGCAACTTTAATGAAGGACCGTTAGGCTTTTTAGCGCCTTGCTCCCACTTCTGCACCGTCGATATGCTTGTATTCAGATGCGCAGCGAACACGCCTTGACTGGCATAGTTTTTCAATCGGATACGTTTGATTTGTTCGGCGGTATAATGTTCCACTGGCGGTAAGCACAAGGCGTCAAACTCACGCAACGTGGTTTCTTTCATTACTCCCGCAGCATTTAGGTCTTGGGCTGTTTCATGCACCATATCTAAGATTGATTTATCCATTATGCTCCACCTCAAGTAATACGCCATCAAAAAGCATAGCACTTAGTGCTACATATTGATATGTTTTGATTGTTCTTATTTTGTCGGGTTTGAGTCATTTGTTTCTATTTATTGCTCATATCATTTAAGACATACGTTAAATCATGATTATGTTGGCCGGGGTCGCCCGGCGGCGATAAGAAAGATTTGCTTGCCCAAACCTCTCTTAACTCTAAACGTCACCCCTGAAGAATCGTGCCTGGGGCCCAAGGCCTGCGGCAAACCATAAAATAAGTTACCAATAACAGCCGCTGCGCAACTCGACCATTTTTGCGATGCAAAAATTGGGACTCAAACAATGCTCGCTCTGCTCTGTTATTACTAACTTATTTCAGGCGATTTATAAGGGGGTTGATATACAAAGACTCCATATTTTTTTGAACGAGCTCCCTTTATTCAAGCTGAGTGTTGATAAAAATAATGGGGTAAGTCAACAGGACGTTGACTTAAGGCGTCTTGTCACATGGACGTGACATAAAGCCGACCTGTTATTTTTATCGAAAGCGAAGGTACCCGAAGGGCTTGAATCTGGGATGTGTTTTCTTTGGTTACTTTATTTACTCATATAAAGAAAGTAACTCGCCCATAGGCGAAATTATTTAATCTACACATACATCGTTTCTGGGGCCCACGGCCTATTTATTCGAGGCACCCTTTAGAGTTAAGAGAGGTTTGGGCAAGCAAACATCTTTTGTCGCTGCCGGGCGACCCCGGCATCTCGTGAACTTATCGCCGCCAGGCGACCCCGACCAACATAGTAATAATTTACTGTATTTTTAATGATATAAAGAAATGAATACAAAGAAATGCACTCGCCCCTAGGCGAGGCGATTTTAAAAATTGAAATTAAAAATCTAACCCCTACTTTTTATGCGCTGCGCTCTAGCATAATGTTACTACAACTGATTAATTAAACTCAATTCACTCACGCGTAAAAAACTTGCCTGTGCAGCCTGCAGCACAAATGACTCTAACTGTAAGCGCCCTGCTGCTTCGGCAAAGTCTAAATCGCTGAGGTTTGATAATAATTCTCGGGATAATAAATTAGTATCTATGTGTAAGTCTCTTGTACTTTGTAATGCGTTATTTCTTGCACCAATTGAGGAGACAACTTCTGATATTGAAGCCTGTGCATTACGCAAATTATTAATCGTTGAACCTACCGAGGCTTCTAACCGAGCTACACCTTCTGGGCTGCCGTCATAGCCGTTTAGTGCATCGCGAAAACGCAGCAATGTTGTTATAACATCTTGTGTATCTGCAGAGTCTATAAAAACTTGATCGCCCGCTAAACCCGCGCCAATATCTGCGGATGCCGGATTACCAGTAATGGTCAGTTCAATACCGTTATAAGTTAACACTTCGCCCGAGGTAAAAAGACGATTGGCTTCAATAATTTTTCCCGTTGAACGTTCGGTAACCGTGAAGTTTTTTCCTGGCGGAGCTATATCGGCATCTTCATTAAATTTGATAACCATATCTTCTGGATAAAATTCGTCATATACAACTTGATCAACAATATTCCCCATAGAAAAAGATATTGCTGGGTTAGAGCGATTATTGGGATTGATTGAGGTTTTAACATTATTTTCAAAACTGGGTACATCAACAAAAATTGCTTTAGCCGTATCGTTACTCGCGATAGTGGTGCTGTGATCGACTTTAATTCTTAGCTGACCTTCGTCGCCATTAAATTGATAACCATTAATACTATCGCCGGTAAAAGGTTGGCTATCACTTTTAAAACCCGCAAAGATATAATCGCCATTCGAATTTTGTGTGTTGGCAATACTGACTAATTCATCGAGACGAATATTCACTTCATCGGCCAACGATTTATATTCGCTTGGAGATAAGACCGCGGTATTACCTGCTTGTACCGCTAGTTCTTGCATTCGCTGCAACAAATTTGTGGCACCGTTTAAGGTGGTTTCTTCTAGTGCTAAATTATTTTCTGCAATATCAATATTGCGGCCAAACTGCTCAGTAGAGGCAATGTTTCTGTTTAATTGTTGTATACGAGTAGAAGCTACAGGGTCATCTGCGGCTGTTAAAATACGCTTACCCGTTGAAATTTGTTCTTGCGTACGCGCAATTGCTTGGTTGGCATCACCAATACTTGTGTTAGCAAGATTATAAATACTTAATGTCGATACTCTCATAACTCACTCCGCTTATAATTCGTTTTTATCACGCATTACAAACTATCTAATTACTGATTAAATAATTACGAACACATTTATTTTTATGTATCCGCAAATTTTATTTAATGTCTATACCCTTATTAATATCACCTAATCCGTTTATAACTCGTTGTTTATCACGTATTACAAACCATCTAATAACAAATCAAATATTTTTTTGAATACAACTATTTTTTATGTATTCGCAGAATCTATTTAATGTCTATACCTTTATTACAATTCAATCTATTTACAAACTGGCATTTTTGAACCAAAAATTTATCCATCATTACAAACTATTTAATAACGTATCAAACAATTCACGCAATACATTTATCACCTGTGCATTCGCTGAATATAATTAATGTGGATAACTAGATTATGACCACCCACTTTATTTATCTCTCAGTGTTTATAACTTGTTGCACATATCTATTACAAACTATTTAATAACGTATCAAACAACTCACGCGATACATTTATTACCTGTGATTCGCTGAATATAATTAATGTGGATAACTAGATTATGACCACCCACTTCATTTATTCCTCAGTGTTTATAACTTGTTGCACATATCTATTACAAACTATTTAATAACGTATCAAACAATTCACGCGATACATTTATTACCTGTGCATTCGCTGAATATAATTGTTGAAACTGAATCAAATCGGCCGCTTCTTCATCAAGACTCACACCAGAAATAGAATTTCTTAAATTTATAGTTTGAGTTAATACACTCTTGGCTGCATCGGTGTCTTTATTAGAGATATTGGTTTTTATACCCACGGTTTCTAATAGTTTACTGTAAGAATCACCAAATGTTTGATCGGGGCCTATACTGGTAGAATTAGTTGAGCTTGCAATGGTGTCCGCTCTTTGCAAATTGCTTAGCGCTAGTCCATTGCGATTATCAAATGCAGCATCGGTGTTAAAGTCTAAAGAAAACTCATCGCCAGCTTGAGTATTGCCACTAATACTTGCCTGAATACCAATAAAAGCTGATGCCGCTGGTACTGGAATCACTCCAAAAATTGCACCAGGAGTCGTTAAGGTTATATCGCTGGCTAAACTCACATCAATTCGACCACCTACAACTACCTCATTGACATTACCAGCACCCGCACCGGTAATGGTCACGTTAGGGTTTGAGCCATCGTTAACATTAATCGTTTGGCCCGCTGCTGCTTCAAGCTGTACAGTAAGGTCATCACCACGTGTTGAATTAATTTGTACAAAAAATTCGCCCGCAACAGCATCATAAGAACTAACCGCATAAATACCCAAGGCTTTAAGGGTTGGGTTATCATTAATTTGTGCAGCAATATAATCGTTAAAATCTTCACCGGCATTAAGCGCCGGTGCTGGCACTTGTGGATCAAAAACACCTGCTGTTGAATCCACTAAATTTTGGCCGTTTAAAGTGATTTGTAATGGATTGGTTAATGTTAATGAGGTATTTAAATTGCGGAATTCAACATTATTAAAGGCGGTTGCAGTAACGCCATCAACATTATCGAGTATACCCGCCGTTGCACGTGCACTAGCGTTAAGATTAGAAAAAACACTTTGCGAAGTGGTCGCACCAGTAACAGGATCAACGGTTGTAAAGGTAAAAGTCTCGATTGGATAGCCATTAACGCCTGTCCCGGCGGCAACTGCAGGACCCGCAGGCAAACCCAAAGCTGCGCCATTACTAACAACGGTTGTTTGCCCAATATCTGTTGGGAATAAGTTATTTCGTATCCCAGGCACATAAATCTGATTACGTATAGGCGGATCAAGCTGTATTGGATTAGATAAATCAGAATTATCTAAAATATCATAGCTGGTTGGGGTGGTAAATTTAACCAACAACGGTGGCGAAAACTCACCCGCTTGAGCAAACAACGGCAAGGTAACACCGGCCGCATCATTGACACTGAGCACTTCTCCTGAAGAAATTTTTGTAGTGCCCAAATTACCCAAGTTGGTGTCAGTTAAAAGCGGGCTGCCCAAAGCAATATCTGATATCTGTATAGGATTAACCGCAAAATTTTGTGCACCTAAGCGTGTAGGCTGAATAATAAACGCATCGTTATTACTATAAGTACCGCCTTGTAAATCGATAGAGAGCCCATCAAATTCTATAGAGCCCGGAATAGCAGGTAAGGCACCATTGGCAAGTTCTCTATTATCACTTAGACGCACAACATTGAAGTTTGTGCCGCTAATAGTAAAACTGTAATCGCTAGTTGTTAGTAGCGAGGTATCGGTAATAGATACACCAACGACTTGATCATTGGTTAAATTATTAATGCTAGGCAAAATGCGCGATTGCGTTTGTGCGCTGCTATTAATGTCAGAAAAAAAGTCTTGTCCAAAGCTATTATTTAAAGTGATACCTTGCGCTTGTATTTGATTGAATTCATCGGCTAACACTAACGCTATACGCCCAAGATCATTAAATGTTGGGTCGATAACAGTCTCTTCAAAGTCAATTAAGCCACCTAATTGCCCACCCGATATCGAGTCATTGATGGTAGTAGTGAAGCCCGTTGCAAAAATATCTAATTGATTTGGGTTAAATTCATTTTGTTGTGCGCTCAAGGCATTTGATAGCGTACCCACAACAAGAGGAATACCATTGCCAACGGTAACATTGACTTGGTCGCCCTGCTGTAGCACTTGAATACCGACTAATTCAGCAAGAGCGCGCAGTGCTTCATCGCGCTGATCTAATAAATCGTTAGGCGTACTATCGGCTGACGCTCCCGTTGCTGTACTAATAGATACATTAAGCGACGCTATCGTTTTAGATAAAGCATTTATTTGTTCAACCGCTGTTTTAATATTGGCATCAACGCCATCTTTAATCGTCTCGACACGTGTATACAAGCTATTAAAACGATCTTGCAGACCTTCGGCTTCGCTAATCAGTAATTGTCTTGCGGGGGTTGATGTGGGGTCATCGGTTGCATTTTGTAAGGCGGCAAAAAAAGATTCAAGACCGTTTGTTAAGCCTGGACTATCGCTAGAAATAGCATCATTCAATTGAGTAATGCTGTCGTTATAAGCTTGCAATCCGCTAGATAGACTTGTGTCTTGTCTGACCTGTGTGGTAACAAAACTATTTACAATTCGCTCTATGCTTGAGGTCATTGCACCATTACCAACATAACCAACGCCCGTTAGCTGGCCACCCGCCGTAACAATTTCTGTTGCTTGGCGGCTATAGCCTTCTGTATTAGCATTGGCGATATTTGCCCCAGCCGTTCGCAGTGCAGTTTGACTAACTTGCAAACCACTAAGGCTAACGCCAAGTAATCCGCCACTCATGAGTGACCTCCAACATTTTTATTACATCTTTTAGATGAAATTAATTTTTGAACTCTTATCGATTGTTTACACATATTATTGACTCGTGAAATAATCATTAATAATAGTATTTATTTTTTTTGCATAATTTGGATCAGTCGCATACCCAGCGTGCTGTAATTCGTTGACATAAGCTTGGCCATTATCGGCAACCATTAATGCTTTTTGGTAACGTGGCTGTTTGACAAAATTTAAGTAATCATCAAAAGATTCACTAATGCTATCGTAGCGTCTAAAATTAGCAGATTCTTTTTGTGCGAGACCATCTCTATATTCTATTGTCGGCACATTCACCGAATGACCCTGCCAGCGTGAATCTGCTTTAATGTTAAATAAATTAAACGATGTTCTGCCATAACGATCTTGTATGGTGTGCTCGCCCCAACCTGTCTCTAATGCAGATTGTGCGACTAACACTTTAGGATCTACCCCTAATTCTTTTGCGGCTTTTTCAGCATAAGGAAGCATGGCTTTTATAAACTCTGCAGGTGTTTTAATACTATTAAGTACACCTAGATCTTTTTTACTATTTTGCATCGCTGCTAAAGATTCACTGTACGGGTTGGCAATTGATTTGCGAACAGGATCGCTAAGTTCACCGGTGCTTTTATCATCTACAGGATTTTTTCCGTAGCTCTGGCTCAATTGTCGATATAGTGAATCGGCTAAGCCAATACCGCGCCCTTCTGTTAACGACAAGCTCCATTGGTTATCTAACATGCCTTGACGAAACTTCATCTCAGATGTGTTTAATGGATTATCTTTACCAAAGGCTTCATTGGCTGCACGCATATTTTTTAGCATCATTTGAACAAACATAGATTCAAATTGCTTAGCCACTTTTTTTAGCGCTAAATTTTCGTCATCTTTACCCAAACGCTTAATATCGTTCAATTGATTCAAATCGGTATATGACTGCCGAGATTGAATTTGATCTAATTGTGTGGGTAAAGTATTCATCTTTTTAAATCTGCTTATAAATTATAATGAGTCAATATAAAACATACCTATAATACAAAAAGTTATTCACAAGTTACGGCTAAAAATTTTAAAGTTATTCAAGTTATACACAAACAAATAACAATTTTTTTAGAGCAGTAGAAAGATTAAATAACAACTAACTCTGCTTTTAATGCGCCCGCTTCCTTTAAAGCTTCTAATATTGCCATTAAATCACCCGGTGCCGCACCAACGTCATTAACCGCACGCACAAGATCATTTAACGTAGGTCCAGGAGAAAATTTAAACATCGGATTTATTGCTTGTTCTGCCGTTAAATTTGTATCTGGAACAACTACTGTCGTTCCATCTGCCAATGCATTAGGTTGGCTGACGTCAATAGTTTCCGAAACAGTCACGGTTAAACTACCGTGAGTAACAGCAACCGGAGACACTCGAACATGGTTACCCACAACAATTGTACCCGTGCGAGAATTAATAACGACACGCGCTGAAGCCTCGCCAGGTTTTACTTCTAAGTTTTCTAGCAGCGAAATAAAATCGACGCGCTGTGCAGGATTTTTTGGGCCATTAACCTGCACAGACATAGAATCTATTGCCCGCGCAACATCGGGTCCTAATAAATCATTGATGCTATCAGCGACACGTTTGGCGCTGGTAAAATCTGAGCGATGTAAGTTAAAAATAATAGGTTGGCCAGAGGCAAATGATGTGGGCACAGAGCGCTCGACTGATGCGCCGTCGGGAATACGTCCAACACTTGGAATATTGACGGTCAAACGTGAACCATCTGCTCCGTCAACACCTAAACCACCAACCACTAAATTCCCTTGAGCAAGAGCGTAAATATTTCCGTCTACGCCTTTTAATGGCGTCATTAACAAAGTACCTCCACGTAAACTTTTTGCATCGGCAATAGAAGAAACGGTAATATCTAGGCGTTGTCCAGGTTTAGCAAAGGCAGGAAGTTCTGCATGTACGGCTACAGCGGCAACATTTTTAAGCGATAACCGTGCACCATCTGGAATAGCGATACCGAATTGCTTAATCATATTAAGAAAAGACTCGCGAGTAAAAGGCGCCGAAGCGGTATTATCACCACTGCCGTCTAAACCCACAACTAAACCATAACCGACTAATGGGTTACTACGAATACCATCGATTGTGGTGATATCTTTAATACGCTCGGCATAGCTAGCGACTGAAAATAACAAAGCAAACGAACCCGCAAGCGCAAAATCGATAACTTTTTTAATTGAAAATATTTTCATAAACTAACCATTAAATAAATAAATGTTTTATCCGAAGTAACTTTTTATAACGTCCAACTTTTGTTATAAAGGCCAATACGGGCCATTAAAAAATCGTCCTAACCAGCCCATCTTTTGTGAATCTGCAAGATCGCCTGTACCACTATAGGCAATGCGTGCATTGGCTAGCTTTGTAGAAGAAACCATATTGTCCAGCCCAACATCTAGTGAACGTAACATGCCACTGATGCGAATATATTCATCACCGGTATTAAGTTTTAACCATTTCTCGCCACGGATCACTAAATTACCATTTGGCATCACATCTGTAATGGTCACACTGATATTACCTTGCAGACGATTACTTTGGTCAGCACTCGCATCACCCTCAAACGAACGACTTTGATTGGCGCTAGTTGGCAAGGTGATATTGCCGATTAGTGGAAGTTTTTTTGTTAACTCTTTACCTAAAATTGTGCCTGCACCATTTTCCAATAAAGAAAGGCTACTATCTTTATCTACTCCAACGTTACTAGATTTAGAAGATACGGTGCGTTCATCTAAGACGACGGTTATGATGTCGCCTATACGATGTGCATTAGTATTACCAAATAAAGAAACGCCATAACCTGGTACAAATAAACTGCCTGTAATCGGCTTTGGCTTTACAATCGTCGGCGCAACCACTGGCGCAAAACTTGGATCGTCTGGCTGTATAGTTTGTATACTTTGGCACGCGGCTAAAATAAAAAAACTGCACGCTAAGGTTATTTTTTTAATTGAAGTAATCATTAACAATTTACCTATTAAGCACTTATAAATTTTGCGAAATATACTGCAACATCTGGTCTACGGTAGAAATTACTTTTGAATTCATTTCGTAAGTGCGCTGGGTACTGATCATATTCACTAGCTCTTCAACAACTTCTACATTTGAGTTTTCTAATGTTCCCTGTAGTATTTCACCGATTCCGTCTAAACCAGGAGTTCCTACTTGCGCATCACCACTAGCGGCTGTAGGTGTAAAAATATTACCACCTTGAGACTGAAGCCCTGCAGGGTTTACAAAATCGGCCAACTGAATATCGCCTAACTGTTGTGGGTTAGGATCGCCAAAAATATTCGCTGTTACTGTGCCATCGATACTAATTGTTAAGTTGCTCGCATTGGGTGGCACGGTAATGTTTGGCTCTAATAAATAACCCGAAGAATTAACAATTTGGCCGTCGCTATTTAACTGAAATGCGCCGTTACGTGTGTAACCGGTCTCGCCAGTTGGCAGCTGAATTTGAAAAAATCCGCGATTATTAATGGCCAAATCTAAACCCTGATCGGTTATTTGTAAGCTGCCACCGGTAAATTCTTTTTCTGTAGAAACGACGCGCACACCCGAACCAATTTGAATGCCAGAGGGTAGCTGTGTTGTTTGCGATGAAAGGCCACCGGGTTGACGTTGAATTTGATAAAGCAAATCTTCAAAGTTAACACTGTCGCGTTTAAAACCTGTCGTTGAAGCATTTGCCAAGTTATTCGAAATAGTTGCTAGACGTGTGTCCTGAGCTGCTAAACCTGTTTTACTTATATAGAGTGCTTGATGCATAATTTTTCTCTCTATTTATTAATGCTGTTATGTATTTTGAGTGATAGTTATAAGCTAACGATTATTTAAAATGTTATTAAGTGGTTGTTAACCATTAGTTTGCAATAATCGCGCCGAAGCTTCTGAATTTTGCTTTGCCGTCTCCATCACCTTGACAGACATTTCATATTGTCGCGCTAATGAAATCACTCGACTAATTTCTTCGATAGGATTGACGTTACTGCCCTCTAAAAAACCGTGAGTTAAATTCACGTTAATATCAGCAACGGCAACCGCTGCATCATCTTTTAGATGCATTAAACCATCGGTTCTTTTTTCTAAGGCTTGGGGCTCAGGGTTGACTAAACGAATGCGGTCAAGCTGTGTTACTTCAGAGGGAGGCGCGCCTTGCAAAACAAGACTAATGGTTCCGTCTTTAGCTATTTCTATTTTTTGAAAAGGAGGTAGTGTAATGGGTCCTCCGTCACCCAAAACCGGCAAGCCATTGCCGGTGCGTAACATACCGGCACTATCAACTGATAAATTACCAGCGCGCGTAAAAGCCTCGCCTTCAACACCTTGTTCATTAAAATTTTGAACGGCAATAAAGCCATCGCCCGCAATGGCAACGTCTAAATCTCTACCGGTTTGATTGAGTGGCCCTGTTGCAAAATTAGAGGCTGGATTTTCTGTGAGTGCAAATGCACGTGTAGGCAGGCCTTCGCCATAGTAGACGCTCATGCTTCTTGCTTGCTCAAAATCTCCGCGAAAGCCATTTGTATTAGCATTCGCTAAGTTATTAGATCGAATAGCTTGAGCTAACATATTGTGTTTAGCGGCCGTCATACCAACATATAGCGCTTTATCCATGACTCGTCCTCTACTCGAATTAATTAATATAAAAGCATTAGCTTTAAAATATGTACTGAGCAAATCAAATACCGCTATTTTTTTGGCTAAAACATTTGTTAATTAGAAACTAGCAATAAGAATGCCAATAAATAAGACTTTGGGTTGCCGCATGCCGCGGGCCCCAGACACGATGTATGTGTAGATTAAATAATTTCGCCTATGGGCGAGTTCATTTCTTTGTATGGATATAGATATTTAGTAAATCATTACTATGAGGGCCGGGGTCGCCCGGCATGCGATAAGAAAGATTTGCTTGCCCAAACCTCTCTTAACTCTAAAGTGCACCACTAATAAATCGGCCTGCGGCAAACCATGAAATAACTTACCAATAACAGCCGCTGCGCAACTCGACCATTTTTGCGATGCAAAAATTGGGTCTCAGACACTGCTCGCTCTTTTCTGTTATTGCTAACTGATTTCAGGCTATTTCTAAGAGGATTTAAAGTCAAATACACGATTAATGCTTTTTGGATAACAGGTTCTTAATCTCCATGTATTCAAGCTGAGTGTTGGGAAAAATAATGGGTTAAGTCAACAGGACGTTGACTTAAGGCGTCTTGTCACATGGACGTGACATAAAGCCGACCTGTTATTTTTATCAAAAGCGAAGGGACCCGCAGGGCTTGGATTTGGGATGTGTTTCTTTGGTTCGTTTCTTTGCTCATACAAAGAAATGCACTCGCCCTTAGGCGAAACGATGTTAGAAATTGAAATTGAAATTGAAAATATAACACCTCGTTCTTATCGCCGCCGGGCGACCCCGGCATGCAGGATAATTACTACTAAGTGAAAGATTTTCACAATCGAATAGAAAAACAGACTTGCTTCGAAAAACTCAGGATGAACAAAGCAAATGAGAAAAAAGAATGACACAGAAAAAGCATCAATCAGAAAAGAAATGCGATCACTAGCCCGATGCTTATCGAGCTAGTGATCAAAACACTATTAACGAATGTTAAGAATAGTTTGCGTTACCGAGTCAGCTGTTTCAATTGTTTTTGAATTTGCTTGGAAGTTTCGTTGCGCAATAATTAGATTTACTAACTGCTCTGATAAATCTACGTTAGAGTCCTCTAGTGCACCAGATTCTATAAACCCTAAAGAGGCGGTACCAGGTTGACCTATTAATGGCACACCCGAATCAGATGTTTCGCTCCAACTCGTATTACCAGAGGGTGATAAACCCTGTGGGTTAGCAAAATCTGCCAAGGCAATTTGTGCAAGGTCGCGATTTTGGCCATTGGTATAGCGCGCAACAAGTATGCCTTCATCGTTAATGCTAAGCCCTGCTAATCGGCCTGTGGTGGTGCCATCTTGCGAGCCTGCCCGCACTTCAAAATCACCAGAAACTTGAGAAGAGCCTATTAGTGAGACATTAAAGTTAGAACTTTCTGTACCAACTGCTGCACCACCTGGTAATGGCCCAATAGCGCCTACTGGTGTGCCGTTGGCATTAAGAGGCGTCCAGTTAGTGATATCGATATCACCTGAGGCCACTGAATCAAAGGTACCATTGGGGCTGAAAAATAAGTCTTGAACCGCTAAGGATGCTACTCCGGCAACATCAGGACCAACATTTTGCCCGTCAACCAATGTAACAACTTGCCAAGCATTAGCTGGCTGTGCTGCTGGGTCAAGTGGATCGTAAGGTTGTTTGATAAAATATTGCTGCAATACATGCGAGTTACCCAAACTATCAAAGATAATCGTAGGTGTTGTATGGTTAAAGGTGTTCGAATCAAGGGGGTCAAAACCTATACTAAAGGCAGTTGATACGGCTATATCCAATGTAGGGGTAGGGCCTGCGCCAATACTAGGATTTGATGTCAGTTCATAACCTTCATCTAAAATTATTTCTACACTACCAGCGCCATTCAATTGGGACTGAACCCCTAACGCATTATTTAATATGTTACTGATGTCTGCCGCAGTTTCAGCACCAGTGGGTGTTAGATTTAAAGTCGTTGCAACACCTTGCGGATTAGTGATAGTTATGGGCGCAGGAGTCGCTGTATTTAATTCAGCTAGCCGTGCTCCTGAAAAATCAATGAAAAAAGCCGTTTGCGGTGGCGCTTCTCTTGAATCTAAATTAACTTCTAGGTTTACTTGGCCGGTCGTTTGCGGCTGCAAATTACCCGATGAGACGCCTATATCACCTATTAAGTTATTCACATTACCATTGGTATCGACATTAAAACCTTGAAGGCGTCCATTGCTGCTATTGACCACAAAGCCATTTTCGTCAACACCAAAAGAACCTGCCCGTGTAAAGCCTTGCTCGCCATTAGTGCTGGTCACAAAAAAGCCGGTGCCACTAATCGCTAAGTCTAATAAATTATCGGTGAAAGAAATATTACCTTCTCCAAACTGCTGGGCAACATCTACTACCCGCACACCACTACCCACAGAAAGTGACCCTGAATTACCAATTGAAGAGGTATAAACATCGGCAAACTCGGTGCGCGATTGTTTAAAACCGTTGGTCGAAGCATTAGCAATATTATTGCCGGTCACTTCTAAATCTTGGCTGGCTGCACGAATACCACTGAGGGCGATATTAAATGACATGTTCTTCTCCTAGTCTACAACACTGTATTTTAGATATGATTTTGTTAAATATTTTTACGTAGAGCTTTTAATTGTTTTTAAATTGCTAATTAAACTGCTTCACTTCACTTAAATTCACTTGGCCAATTCCGGCTAGATTTAACATCAATTGATTATTGGCATTGACCGTTACACTGTTTACATTAGCGGTTAACGCGGTATCTAGCTGCTCAACCTCACCATTTTGAGAGGCTAGTACTTCAAACCTAAAGCGACCTGACTGAATAGGATCTGTTGAACGGAATTTATCTAACTCGCCGTTTACTTCCATGCGTGTGCCATCCCAACGGAAAGAAATCTCACCGGCTGGCTGCGCACCCAAGTCAATGCTCTCGAGTAATATTCCATTTTCACTTAAAATGTTCACCTTCACATCACCCGATGCACTAGGCACATTGAAGGTGCCGCCGACAAAGCTACCTTCGTCTAAATTTGCGCTAGTTGCTGGCACTGCCACTGCACTGCCAACTAATGATGATGCCTGCAGTGCTTGATTGGAAATTGCATTGGCCGCGAAGCTATCAAAACTATTATTAAGTTTATCGATGCCCTCTACCTGGCTAAATTGTGCAAGTTGTGCAACAAACGCAGAGTTTTCTTGAGGATCTAGGGGGTTTTGATTTTCTAATTGCGCAATCATTAATTCTAAAAAAGCTGATTGCCCCAACTCATTATTTGAACCCGCAGCGGCTGCTTTTTCTTGTTGACGGGCGTTAAGCGATAAACTGCTTAAAACTGTGTTGTCTGTAATACCGTCCATTATCGTCACCTACTCTATTTTGTAATAAGGTAATTTTTATGGGTAACTTATGATGGTTACCTGCTACTTTTTACCAACTACGTTTTAAGAAACTTTCGTAAATAACCATATGTTACCAACTACTTGTTACTAACTATTTATTTAGAACTATTTGTTTAGAACTATTTATTATCAACGACGCAATTATTGACCCAAGGTTAAAACACGTTGCATCATTTGTTTTGCAGAGTTCATTACCTCAACATTCATTTGAAAAGAACGCGAGGCAGAAATCATATTTGCCATTTCTTCCACAGGATTAACATTAGGATAAAATACATAACCCTCCTCATCTGCTAGTGGATGCCCTGGCTCATAGCGAGGCTGAAGGGGCGCATCACTCTCAACAATACCTAAGACTTGAACACCAATATTGGTGCCATTGTTGTCAGCATCCATATTTAACACATCGTTATTGAGTGCCGTAAAAATTGGGTGTCGACCACGATAAGTTTCTTCGATACTTGATGCGGCAGCGTCGGCATTTGCTAAGTTGCTCGCCGTTGTATTTAAGCGAACACTCTGCGCATTCATGGCTGAGCCCGCAATATCAAATATATTTGTTAGTGACATAATTATTCGCCTTTGATGGCTGACATCAGCCCAGTGAACTTACTATTTAAAAAGGTGAAACTTGCCTGAAATGCCAAGCCATTTTCCATAAACTGAGCATGTTCGACTTGCTCTTCCACGGTGTTACCATCAATTGATGGCTGAGTAGGAGTTCGGTACATCAAACTAGTATCAGCCGCTAGAGTTTGACCTGCCATATGACCGCCGCTCGTCGTTTTTAATGATGTAGAGCCTATTGAAAGCTGCTCTTGACCTTGCAAGATACCTTTAAAGTCAATATCACGTGCTTTGAAACCTGGAGTATCAGCATTAGCTAAGTTATTAGCCAATACTTGCGCACGCTGCCCACGAACGCGTAGTGCCTGTTCGTGAATACCTAAAGCTTTTTCAAAGTTAATTGCCATGGTGCTATCCAATTTTGTAATGTTTTCTATCTATACATAACTAATAGCAAAGCTTGTGCCAAAACATAAATTTATGTATATATTTGATTTTATTAGGTATTTAATATTTTAATACGTTAATAAAAGCGGCAATTATTGTCCGAGCCTGCAACAATTGCCGCCTTATAAACGCTAAATAATAATTGATACTGTAAATTAATGAGTATTGATAGATGAGATTTAATGTATGAGTGTTTGAGTGTTTAAGAGTGCGAGAATGAATGTGACGGTATAAATATGAGGGTGCGAATGAAAGAGTATGGAAATTCGAAAGAAAATAGAGTTTTTAGTAATTTAGTGTTGATTGGACGTTATTGGCTAACTTTTGTACTGCCTCTTAATCTCTGTGGTTAGCTATAATTAATAAAGTGCCAGTTGAAGGGCTTTTTAAAGCTGAACTCCAACTGGTTAGACAAAATAAAAGCATCAGTCAATTTATTTTAAAGCAGAAACGACTTCAATTGCTTCACCGGTGATCGCATGAACACGTTCATTTAAGCGTGAAGCAAGAAGATCGGGGTTGAATTTAGATAAAAAGTCATTTGCATCCACTTTTTTAACCATTGCCTCGTTAAAAACACCACTTAGAGAAGTATGCAAAATAATGTGTAAGTCTTTTAGCTTTTCATTAGCACGCACCGCAGAGGTAAACGTGTAGCCATCCATCTCTGGCATCTCTATATCAGAAATAATTAACACAAGCTCTTCGTAAGGGTCTTTACCCTCTGCCAGCATGTCTTCTAAATATGTCAGTGCCGCACGTCCATCTTTACGCAAGGTACAGCGAATGCCCATTTGCTCTACAACACGCTGTATTTGCTTACGCGCAATAGTTGAGTCATCTACAATCAAAATATGCTTTTTGATGACGCGCTCAGACAAACCATCTTCGATTAACTCACTGCTAACATCAGCAGGTAGTGGCGATACTTCGGCTAGAATTTTTTCCACATCAATAATTTCGATTAATATTTTATCATGCTCGGTAACCGCCGTTAGATAGTTGTCTTTACCTGAACCCCCTGGTGGCGGATGAATATCCTCCCAATTGGTATTAATAATACGCTCGACCGATTTAACTAAAAAGCCCTGTGTAGAGCCATTATATTCAGTAATGATAACAAAGCTTTCTTCAATATTTTCAATGGCATCATTACCAATCGCAAGATTCATATCCATAATCGAGATAGTATTGCCGCGCATATTTGCAACACCACGGACAACTCGATGGCGATGCGGTAATTGATTTAATGGAGGACATTGCAATACTTCCTTCACCTTAAACACGTTAATTCCATACATTTGACCACCGTTTAGACGAAACAAGAGTAACTCTAAACGATTTTCACCAACCAACTGTGTGCGTTGATTGACCGAATCCATCACACTGACCATAATTTTTCCTCGCTGGGTATATCGACCCGTTTCAATCTATTCCCCTTTCTTGGGGATAAATATAAAGGGAAATCAAGTAATAATATAGAGCTGTTAATAGCGGCATGCGACTTGCTTAATATTAAATTAACTAAGAATGACGCCAATTATCTGTCAATATTATTAATAATCTCTTTAAAGCATAGGACAAAAATGATGAATGCGACTAATTATTTATTAATTTTTTCCTACTTTTTAATGATAACTCCTGCATATGCTGCCAAAACTATTAATCACCATGCTCTGCAGGCCAACATTGAGCAATTTGTCTTAAAAAAAGTAGAGTCACAATTAAATAATAATCAAGATATAACGGTTAATGTCAGCGTTAGAAAGATAGATCCGCGCTTAAAACTTAATCAATGTGACGTACCATTAGCATTTGAGTTACAAGGTCAAACAATTAAACGCAACACTTCAATCAAAGTTAGATGCGAATCTTCAATATCACCGTGGTCAATTTTTACAATCAGTACTATCACCCAAGAAATGGATGTTATTACCGCAAGCGGTGAACTACCCAGGCGTCATATTATTACCGCTGCTGACTTAAACACATCAAAAAAAGACATATATCGATTACGCGGTGGATATAGCGTTGAAGAAAGCGATTTAATTGGCCAACAAATTGTTCGACCTATCCGAGCAGGCACCGTCATTTATCAAAACCAATTAGAATTGCCTGTGATCATTCAAAAAGGCGATAAGGTCACTATTGTGACTAAAAGAGGGGCATTGTCCGTAATTAATCAAGGTATTGCACTACAGGATGCAATTAAGGGTGAGCGTATACGGGTAAAAAATGATGAATCTAATCGCACTATTCAGGGAGAAGCAGTATCGATTGGCAGAGTCGAAGTTTTATAACAGTTTAAACCAAATTAAAGCATCTTATTAAATACAGTAAGCTATTGATAATAAACAAATTTTTATCCTTATATGTTATTATTGCATCGGGTCAGCGTTTTATTTGAAAATATAGCTAAAGTAACTAGTATTAATGCCGATAGCATATTAGATAAATAATGCATAACTGAGTTTTTGTGGCTCAGCTGCGGTTGATCACAGCATCTAAAGCAAGTTGAACCGCTTTGTGCATTTACACACATATTAGTAAAAGGTTACATGGGACAAGATAATGGCTATTAATATCAACAACCTTGGCGTTAATAATAGTACGCTGAGCAATAATAGAGCCTCTGAATCTAGCCGTAGTCAGTCGGGAGAATCAGCGGCTCGTAATGCTAATTCAACAACGGACAATGCATCAACAGATAACGTTGAATTAAGCCAAAAGGCACTAACTCTAACGAGCTTAGAAGCACGCATCAATGAAGCACCCGATGTTGATAGCGCTCGTGTAGAAAGCATTCGACAGTCAATTGAAAATGGTACCTATACTATTGATGCCGAAAATATTGCCGATAAACTATTAAATTCTGGTGCACTGTAAAATCAGTGCATCAATCTTAATTAGCTCTCTCGTCCACCATTCATAGCCACAGCGTTGATAAACTCTTCTGATTAAGCTTTTAATCTGAGAATGCCTTAATATAGATTTTTAGTCAGACTCTTTGATAAAAAATTTATCCTCTTTAAATATAAACTTTTAACAAAACAGCTTCCTTTCGATAGACCTTGTCTTAACGGTTTAAAAATTCTTCGCTTGAATTTATCTATAAACATTTTCGCATCTTTGTCATCAATAAACTTTAATAATTACAATTAAACGATACATATTAGCTAACTATTTTTAGTCGACTCATAGTCGTTAATACAGTTCTCGATAAAGTGGCACTGTCTTTGCAATCACCTCTGTAGATACTGTAGAAATTCGTAAAATAGGGGTTGTAGACAATGAATTCTAAATATTTAACTACTGTACATGCAATGATAGAACAAGATCTTGCCACTAGTCGGCAACTGCTTGCCATTTTAGAGAAAGAAACTGACTCGACACAAGCACGTGACTACGCGGCAATGTCAGAGTTATTAAAAGAAAAGACGCCATTATTAGATGGACTTAAAAAGAATGCCCAGCTTCGCTCTCAGTTATTACTGTCTTCAAATCAGGCAGCTAATGAAAAAAACTGGTCGTTATTGTTAGAATCTTTTAATGACAATGGCGTGAAAGAAACTTGGCAGCAAGTAAAAACGACAATAGAACATTGTAAAACTATTAATAGCGTCAACGGAAAATTAATTAATCGTGGCGTTCAATCGCATAATGCATTGCTCCAAATCATGCGCGGCAATACACAGCAAGCTGACATTTATGATGCAAAAGGCGCCAAGCGTTCAAATAATTATTCGGCCATGCTAACTCAGGCCTAATAGCTCATAGAACAGACAGATAAATTAATAGTTATAAATTATTTTTATAGTCTATTAATTTATCCGCTTGGGCCAACAAATGACTAAAGTCTTTGTGCCCTTTTAACTTTAACAAATCTTGCGGATGATCAATGTCTGGCAATGAAGGCAATTCATAATAATTTAGCTTGGTCTCGCGTAATCTCGAAAGCGTCTGTTCATAAACAGAGCTTTTACCCCAGTCGATATCTTTAAACAATTTGGTATTGGATACTTTAACACCTAATAAAACATAGCCACCGTCATCAGCGGGTCCAATGACAGCATCGTATTTTTCGAGCTTTAAACAAGCATCTCGCAGATATTCAGCATTAATAAACGGGCAATCAGAGCCAACAACAAAAACACCTTTTATTTTTTTTTGCTTTTGCGTATTAATTTTTGATGATGTTGTAGCAAATTGTGCATGGGCAAATGTGGTCTCTATTGCATGCGCGAGACGCTCGCCCAAATCTTGACCTTTTTGTTGCCAGAGGGGAAGCGCTTTTAAGTTAGCCGCTTCATCATTTATTATTTTTTCTACAAAACTATCTTCGTCACCCGCAAGCCAACACTCTATTGGGCAAATAGCTGATGCGCTCCATTGCTTTAAAATCGTTTTGAGTAACTGACAGTGTAATGCTAATGAAAACTCTTTTGGTAACAGTGGTTGTAAGCGAGTTTTTGCGCTGCCTAATATAGGTGATTTGGCAAAAACTAATAACCGATATTGAGGATAGGCATAATGACTTTTAAGTTTATCGATGAGCTGTGACATGAATTTTTTAGTTATCGCAGGTAAGATTTTGCTAATTTTTCAGGTGAAACGCCTATAAAATATAGAAACCGTAATCGCCACATCAGTAAAATGGTCGCGATAATTCCGTTGGTTTCCCAACGTCTAGAAGATGTAATGACGGCCTGTTTAATTAAATGCGGTTTAGATTGTCGCTTTAAACGGCTGCTCAGCTCGATATCTTCCATCAAAGGAATGTCTTTAAAGCCTTTTAATTTTTCAAAAAGATCACGCACAACAAAAATACACTGATCGCCCGTTGCGATGCTGCTTAAACGAGAACGTAGATTGATCAAGACTTCAATCACACGATATATCCAGTGCTGCCCGCTAAGCTTCACTTTAAAAAAACCCCACTGACAACCACTTAAAATTGCTTGCTTAAGCTCAAATTCATCAATAACCTCAGAAAATCGTGTGTCACCGTGCAAAAATAATAGTATCTCGCCCGATGCTACAGCAGCGCCTACATTCATTTGTTTTGCACGCCCGCGCTTAGTTTCGATAACTCTTACTTTATATTGGCTAACAATAGCGAGTGTATGATCATTACTACCGCCATCAACCACAATAAACTCAACTTGCCGACTAAACGCTGTTGTTAACTGTTGTAATAACACACCGATAGATTCCGCTTCATTGAGCACAGGAATAATAATACTAATCGTCATTTTTATTATCCGAATCTATTTTTAATAAGATCAATTGAATAATTAATCTAAAGCGCCGCCACAACTGCTACCCTGCCCAGCCGTGCATCCATAACAATGCTCACCAATCATAATACTACCCTCTTCTAAAGTCGCATCAAGTAATTCAGCAATATGCCAACGCTGCTTGTCACTTCCAATGACACTTAATGTGCTTTGATTATGATCAGCCATATAATGGAGCGGCATGTCTAGCATTTGATTAAAGTCGCAATCATAGACATAACCTTGCCAATCAATACTTAATAAAGATTTACACATAACATTGTGCAAATTATTTTCAGAATAATTATCCTTCAATAATTGCATATATTCGTCGTACAAACCTTTTGCTAATAACATACCGCCAAAGCGGCTAATGGGCATATTAGTAATGGTTAACAATTGATGAAATTCAATTTGATGATCCGCCATTAAATGGCTTTTATATTCTTGCTCAAGGGTAACTTGATTAGGCGGTAAGTAAGTGCCATTTGGGTTATACACTAAATTGAGTTCTAAAGAAGGATCAATCCCATAACCCAATTTATTGAGTTTCTGTAAGGCTGTTATGGATTCTTGAAACACACCCTTACCACGCTGCTTATCAACATTTTGCTCGGCGTAACATGGTAATGAAGCCGTAATAATAACCTTATGCTTAACTAAAAAATCTGCCAGATACTCATACCCAGGCTCTAGTAATATTGTTAAATTACAGCGATCAATAACACTGACATTGCGTTTGCTGGCTTGCTCAACAAGATAACCAAAATGTGGATTCATCTCAGGAGCACCACCAGTAAGATCTAACGACTTAATATTGTGCTTATCGATATAGGCGAGAACGCTATCTATCGTCGCTTTATCCATTAGCTCGGTGCGCTTAGGACCGGCATTTACATGGCAATGAGTACAACTCAAATTACATAAGTAACCTAAGTTAAGTTGGAGTGTTTGCACTGACGCTCGATTAATTGACGGAAAATCAGTTTTTAACAATAAAGGTTTTGTATCTAGCATAACAGCTCCAAAAGACGACTTAATACAGACAAACGTTCTCTCCAAAGGTTTATATTATTTTTGCAGCTAATAACGTGGCTTGATATTCAACCACATCTTTTAAGATACAGCTATAGCCCATCAGATCGACACCTTGAGAATGCTTTTAAAATGTCAGTAAGACCATGCAGGCGTTAAGTACCAATACGTTCGCTGTAATTTTTTGTACTTAAGTCTTCAAGAAATTATTTTTTAATAGCTTTGGCATAAAATTACCAACACCCATTCCGATCAGCATACAAAATACAAAAATAAAGGTGACTGGCGACAGATAAACTAAAGATGCAATAGCCGGACCTGGACAATAGCCATAAAGTCCCCAACCTACACCAAACAATATTGCCCCTACAATTAAATTTCGGTCAATATGTTGCGCCGTAGGCAGAAAAAACTGGCTATCAAATAGCGGCTTTTTTCTTTTAAGAATGATAGCAAAACCAATAAATGTAGTGATCACGGCAGACGCCATTACCATTAATAAATCTGCATCCCACGCACCGAAAATATCTAAAAAACCAATAACTTTACTGGTGTTAGTCATGCCTGAAGCTGCCAAACCTGCACCAAATAACAAGCCCGCCAATAACCCACTAAAATGTTTCATTGTTAATCGCCTTATAGCATTCTAAATAAAGTAACAGTGATGATACCAACCAGCATAAATACCACAGTGGCAATAATCGAGCGAGTAGATAAGCGACTTATTCCACAAACCCCGTGGCCACTTGTACAGCCACTGCCTAGCTTTACGCCAATACCCACGAGCAAGCCCGCTACAGCTGCTAAGGCAATATTATCGTTGACCAATGGATATGCGTTACCACTTATAGCGTGAAAAAGAAAAGCCCCCGCAACAATGCCACCAACAAATAACCAGCGCCATAACCTATTGGCATCATTCGCGGTAAAAGCGCCCCAGATAATGCCACTGACACCTGCGATGCGGCCAATAAACAACATTAATAGCAACGCAGAAGCACCAATTAGCACACCGCCAACCAACGGCCATAATGAAATAGTCATATTAATCATCCTTATAAAAATAAATATAAATAGGTATGCCCAACACTATTAATAAAAATCAGTTAATTGAGCGATATTATTAAGAGCTATAAGGTTTGGTGAGAGTTGTGTAAGCCCTGTAAAAGCTTAACAAAATGGACTATCTAGGCCATTTACGCTGACTTAAATCAACGGAGCCTTTAAACCACTTATCGGAACCTTGAGATAAACCGTTTCATTGTTTTCAGCCGGAGGAAAGTGCCCTGCTCGCATATTGACTTGTAACGCAGGATAAATAAGTCGAGGCATGCCCAATGTTTTATCGCGTGTTTCACGCACTGATACAAATTGCTCTTCTGTAATACCTGTTTTTACGTGTATATTTTTATCGATATGATCTGCGACTGTGCTCAAAAACGCTAACTGACGACCATTAGGTTGATAGTCATGACACATATAAAGGCGGGTCTCGGGCGGCAATGCTAAAACACGCTGTATGGATTTATAGAGAGTGCGTGCATCGCCACCGGGAAAATCAGCTCTTGCAGTGCCCGCATCTGGCATAAATAGCGTATCTCCGACAAAAGCGGCATCGCCAATTAAATGTGTCATGCATGCGGGGGTATGACCTGGAGTTAGCAAGGCAACCCCTTTAAGATTTCCAATCTGATATTCATCATTATCATCAAACAAGATATCAAACTGACTACCATCGCGCTGAAACTCAGTACCATCGTTAAATAACTTACCAAAAACGTCTTGTATCATCGCAATATTTTTACCGATGGCTATTTTGCCACCTAAAATACTTTGTATATAAGGTGCTGCCGATAGATGATCTGCATGTACGTGGGTTTCTATATGCAATGAAACTTCGAGTTGTTTTTCTCTGACGCAGTTAATAATTAGATCTGCACCATCGAAGCCAATCTTGCCACCGGCATAATCAAAATCAAGCACCGAGTCGATAATGGCACACGCATTCGACTGTGGATCTTTTACTATGTAGGAAATAGTATTGCTGTCGCTTTCGTAAAACGCAAAAACTTCAGGCTTGTTCACGTTGCATCCTCTTTATTAAAGTAGAAAATATAATTTTGCAGTGCAATACACCCGCTAAAAGGCTTACCACATAAAGCATAGATATTAGTAACTCGTATCTTCATGACAACAATGATACCTGAGTTTAAACAAAATAATGCTTATTGAGCAATAATGAATTTAATACCTGCGCAACGTCAAAAGAAGCTATAACTCAAATGATAACCTAAAAAATAGTCTTTATAAGTTCGTTAAATGAATCTGAAGAAGTAAGACACTCTGTGTTTTCGTGCGCATAAAATCATTTCGTAGCAATGATAAAAAGTCTAAGAAGTTAATTTATCATCAAATATTAGTCATTCAGCAAACCCTTAACTAAATCAGCCGCGAGAATATCCCAACAGCCAGAGAAGCTGTCACCCACAAATTGACGCTATGGCCAAAATAAGGCTTTGCTGATAAAAACAGAGGATACTTACTTTTAATTGATGTAAATCAACACCGATGTATAGCTAATATATTAGAGTATCGTCTTGGCGCTGTAATATGTATAACATCAATTATGGTCAGTTATATCACTTCAGCCAAGATCATCTCCAGCTGTTTTTACGATGGGCAAAAAGTCACGATGCATAATGCATAAACCCAATGTGGTCTTATTTTTCTAAAGGAAGTTCAAAATGATTTTAATTGCTAATGTAGGTCAAACTGACAAAATTCTTCGCCTAGTCGCGGGCATAGCCTTAGTTGCTATTTCATTTCTGCTATTAGGGGGCTTAAACACGGTACTCGGAATCTTATCACTGGTTGTAGCTGTGGTTTTAATTGTTACGGGGCTCTTTAATTTTTGTCCTGCCTACAAAATATTTAAACTTTCGAGCTTAAAAAATCTGACCAAATAGATGCATAGTTGCCTATTGATATTTAGCTTGTTAGCGATTAATGATTTTAATTTAGTCGATGGCACTGGTAGAATACCAAGTGCTGCGCTCCCGTAGTTAAATGGATATAATAGGGTCCTCCTAAGACTTAGTTGTTGGTTCGATTCCAGCCGGGGGCACCATTAAATTCTTAATATGAACTCTGCATCATCCTTCTAGGTAGAAAAAACAAAAGTCGCACTGCACTCACAAAATATAGCCTTTATATATTTGTCGATATTGCCTGCAATTTACTCTCTTTAGGTTGTGTTTTTTGGTTATCGGAGTCGCATATTACCGCCGCTGTTGATATATAGTTAACTCTAACAAACTAACGTTACCTTCAACCGCAACTTCACGATATAGGGCTTTATGGGCTCATTGCTAGCGATGACTAATAAACCTTTTTTTATAACTGTTTTTTCATTATTTTGAACTATACTTTAGCTTATTAAAGTTCAATGAGGATGAGATCTCTTGGTTAACAGAATATTTTCAGTAGCAACATTTTTATCCGCAAAAAAGCCTTTGATATTAATTTGGCTTGTCGGTCTTAGTCTTAGCGCAGTTGGCTATTTTTGGACATTACAAAACAATAGCCAAGCAGTTGAGCAGCGAACAGAAACATTAATTGATGATGCCGTAAAGCTGATTCAAGACCGCTTTAATTTATACCAATATGGTCTAAGAGGTGCTCGTGGTGCAGCGGTAGTTGCAGGCCCCAAAACTCATTTTCGACCAAGTTTTGAAAACTACATCAATTCTCGTGATTTTAACCTTGAGTTTCCGGGCGCTCTTGGTTTTGGTTATATTCGTCGTGTTGCCTTAGATCAAGAGCTCGATTTTATTCAACAAGCCCGCGCTGATGGTGCCCCCAACTTCAATATCCGCTACCTCAACCCTCATCAAAAAGATCGTTTTGTGATTCAATATGTTTATCCAGAGGCACCCAACAGAGGAGCGATTGGCTTGGATGTCGCCTCGGAGTCAAGTCGCCGAAAAGCTGCCATTGATGCAGCACTGTCAAATGAAACACAACTATCAGCACCCATAACACTAGTGCAAGCAGAAGGCGCTAAAAGAGGTGGTTTTTTAATCTTGATGCCCGTCTACGACCAAGACGCAATTTTAGATACTGCTGACGAAAAATTGGCCGCGACTGTAGGTTGGTCCTACGCCCCACTAATCGTCGATGATGTTTTATTTGAACTGGGTCGCATATTAGATGAAGTATCATTATCGATTTTGGATAACGCCGAGTCAGAGCCCTTTTTCAATACGGCACCAGAACTAAACCCCACTTCTGTTTACAGCTCAATAGCCTCTCGCAAAATTAGTTTTATGGGACGCCAGTGGATAGTTACTGCAGAATCATTACCTCAAACAAATGAGATAAATCATCTTACTCCACCGAGTCGAATTGCTTCAATCGGTGTCTTTTTAACTCTGCTTGCGTCTATAAGTTGGTTTATATGGCGTTTAAAAGTAAAGTCAATAGACTCTCAAAAAATCAATCTAGAAAATGTTAACTTTGCAAATTTTTTAAGTAGTCATTTATCCACTAAGCTACTGCTAGGATATTTTGTAGCAATAATTTTTATGCTTTTTTCTGTTAGTTTTTATCTTTTAAAATATGAAACTTCTCTTATTACATCACAGCTAGCTATAGATGCTAAAACCACTGAGGCAAGGTTACAAGAACGCCAAAATGACTATTATAGAGACCTGACTTTCTTGAAATCTTCGCCTGCTGTAAAAAATTTACTACGAGCTTTTGATGCAGGCATGGATCCCCTGATGCTTGATTTAGCAACTAATTGGGCGAGCGTATGACGGAAAGTTTTAGCGCTTACATGACATCGTCGACCGATGTGCTTCAAGTACGCCTAATTCATGCGAATGGAAATGAATTGGTGCGTATTGAGCGCCGGGGGCAAGTATTGTATAACGTTGTTAATACAGATTTGCAAAATAAAGCAGATCAAGCTTATGTTATTAACTCGCTAAAGATCAGATCAGATCAAGTCTTTGTTTCAGATATCACTCCAAATAGTGAAAATGGTATTTTCTCTTCACCATTAGTGCCAACAATCCGCTTCTCGTCACCTATTGCTAATCAAAATGGCAATACTTTCGGTATGATTGTGATTAATGTCGATGCTTCTTTCTTTTTAAGCGAAATTGTCACGCATACGGATGTTGATGAACATGTCTACGCGACCAACTCAACGTCGGAATTTATTTTAGGCCATAAAAATGAAAAGGATTTTGCCTCTTTTTACGGGAAGCAATATAACTGGGATGATGCTTTTAAACGGGTATCTAATCCATTTTGGATAACGTCTCAAACTATTAAGACCTGGGAAGGAGATAAAGATAAATTTATAGCTGAGCAATTTACGTCAAGTCCAAATATCATTAGTAATATAGGGCAAACTTTCGTTAGCTTTCAATACCCACTTTCTCAAATCTATAACACTGTATATTCTGATTTAATACCGATCTTTTTGATTTTACTTTTAGCCTGCCTTGCTAGCCATATTAGCCTATATTTTTATTGGGCCAATGTGCGTCGAATATCTTACACAGAGGGCATGCAAAAAGAGCTACGTGATCGGCAGGGTCAAGACAATATGTTTGAAAGCTTAACAGAGCTTTCACCCGAAGCGATGGTTATCACTGACGCGAGCGGGCAAATTGTATTGGTAAATTCTCAAACAGAAAAAGTTTTTGGATATCAAAGAAAAGACTTAATTGGCAAACTGGTTCATCAATTATTGCCTGAAGATTTAGCAGATAAGCATAAATCACATATCAAAAACTATGCCCAAAACCCAGTCGTTATGTCGATGAATAATGGTCGTGATTTGTTAGCCCGACATGCCGATGAATCGCTGTTTCCTGTTCATGTCAGTCTTAGCCCTATTCAACTTGATGATCGCTTATTAATTGCAGCGTCAGTGCGTAATATTTCTGAACTGAAACACGAACAAGAGACGCTTCAAAAAGCAACCGATGAAGCACAGCGTGCAAATGAGGCCAAGAGTATGTTTTTGGCGAATATGAGCCATGAAATTCGCACCCCTTTAAATGCAGTTATTGGCTTATCGCATCTACTGAAAGATGAAAACCTATCATCAGCTCAGTTAAATTTAGTGAGTAAAATTCAACTCGCGGGTCGATCCTTGCTAGCGATTGTCAATGACGTGCTTGACTTAGCTAAAATCGAAGCCAATGAAATGTCCATTAATCAAGCCCCCTGTAAATTAAGCAAACTGATATCCGATGTGTTTGAACTATTTTCTACTCAGGCAGAAACTAAAGGGCTGTCGTTCGAGCTAGAGCTAGATGAAAACTTACCTAGCTGGATACAAACGGATGAAAAGTTTATTCGACAAATTCTGACTAACTTACTCGGTAACGCGATTAAATTTACCGATGAGGGCTTTGTATACTTAAGGGTTAACGTTATCGATTCTGACAACCTTCCACGTAATCAAAAAATGGTTAGATTTTGTGTAGAAGATAGCGGCGTTGGTATCAATAAAGAGGGACAAGAAAACATATTTCAACCATTTCAGCAAGCTGAAAGCAGCACTAATCGTCGCTTTGGTGGCACCGGCCTTGGACTTTCTATTGTGAAAAACATGGTTACAGAGTTAGGTGGCGAAATAAGTGTTGATAGTGAAATAGGTAAAGGCAGTCAATTTTATTTTAAACTTCCCTTCGTGATCTCTAGCTTAGATGAGGAAGATATTTTTAATGTTAGTGGCGATAATCTAAGAGTACTTATTGCAGAAGACAATCCGCAAGATAGAGAATTTCTTGTCGCACAAGCTAAGGCATTGGGTTGGAAGGCATGTAGTGTAGTCGATGGTGAAGAACTCGTTAAGGCTGTAAAGTCGCTAATTGACTCTGGGGGGAAACTACCAGATGTTTTGATGGTGGATTACGAGATGCCAAAGATAGATGGTATAACTGCTCTCTCTCTATGCTTTACGAAACTATCGGCAGAGATAATTTACCTTCAGTGTTGGTGGTGTCTGCTCACGAGCTAGAGATTTTACTGGCGAAGGATAAAAATCACCTGGTCGATACTTTTTTACATAAACCTGTTAATGCATCAACGCTTTTTAATGCGGTGAACGATTCGATTGTTAAGCATACGGGTAATAGCGCTCGCGTTTTAGAATCAACTCAGATCGAATCAATTAAAGCAAAATGGTTACCCGACATAAGCGTGTTGGTCGTCGACGATAGTGAACTAAATCTAGAAGTAGTAGAAACTATATTGACGCGTAATGGCGCCAAGGTTACAACCGCTAATAGTGGCTTAAAGGCACTTGAACATCTTAAAAATACGCCCGATCAGTTTGATGTGGTGCTAATGGATGTGCAAATGCCAGTCATGGACGGCTTAGAGGCAGTCACCCGAATTCGCCGAGACCTTAAGCTAATTGAATTACCGGTCATTGCGTTAACAGCGGGCGTAATGCAAGAAGAAAGAAAAAGAGCCTTTGCCGCTGGCATGGATCATTTCTTGACGAAACCGATTGAACCAACTCGTCTAATTCAGTCTATACGCATATTAGTTGAGGGTTATCGTAAAAAATCAATTATCATTTCTAGTCTTGAGACCGATGAAGATTTTTTTCCATACTCAGATTGGCCAACTATTAAAGGTCTAAAAAATACATCGGAACTACTTCAAGGCAACTTAATTTTATTTGTGTCTTCTATTAAAAACTTACTCGATGAATATAGTGACTTAGAGACCATGGCTAGTGGTGAAATAGCGAATCTCGATGATCAACAAAAGCAGCAAGAGATAGCTTCAAGACTTCACAAATTGCGCAGTACCGCGGGTATTGTAGGCGCTCAACAGCTCTATGATTTTGCATCCAAGGCCGAAATAGATTTACGTTCACAAAAAGGTGGCGTTGAGTCTTTATTAATGAGCGTTGGGCAAGCGCTCGCAGAACTTCGAGTCGATAGCCGTGAGTTTTTGCAAGGCTGGTCTGTGCAACAAGCTAATGAAAACAAAATTGATCTCTCGAATGTTGAGGTAATTGCTGAGTCTGATCTAACGGCTTTAATTGTTGCCTTAGAAAATAATGATATGTCTGCTTCAAAAATGATAAAAAGCTTATCTTTACAAATTAAGGCGCTTATCGGCACTGACAAATTTGAACAATTTAATCAATTAATACAGAGTATGAATTACAAACAAGCGGCGGAATTATTAAAACAAAACTAGGATAGTTGAAGATTAAAAAACAAACTAATTGTTTGTTAAACCTTATTGCTATTTAAATATTAAGACTTTTAAGATTGTAAAGCAGAGCTTGAATTAAGATTTTAAAAAATCTTCAAATAACATTAACAATAAAAATATTCTCGCTCTACCCCGCTTTACCTATTAAAGATTCAACCTGCAACGCTTTCTGCGGTTAAAGAGGTTTGTGTTGGTTCAACTTCATAACAGTTGCGACCATTTGCTTTTGCGATATATAACTGTTTGTCAGCAGCATCGATAAGACTCACTGTATCTAGTTTGGGTGTAATGGCAATACCTATACTTGCGGTGACATAAGGCTCAACAGAATCAGGATGATAAATATTTAAAGTTTTTAGTGATGACAGAATTTTATTTGCTACCGATGTGGCCCCGTCTATACTTGTATTGGGCAGAATAATACCAAACTCTTCTCCGCCATAGCGCGCGACAACATCAGTTGGTCTTTGAGAGCAACTTTTAACAACTTGGGCTATCTTGCGTAACACTTCATCACCGGCGAGATGTCCTTCAGTATCATTATATTGTTTAAAACAATCGATATCCAACATCATCAAAGCTAAATCTGATGAGTTACGTTGACTTAACGCAAACTGAGTTGTCAGTGTTTCTTCAAAATAACGTCGGTTGTATACCAAGGTTAGTGAATCAATATAGACAAGGGATTTTAAAAAGTCTGACTGATGCTTCATCAATAATAGCGATTTAACTCTATTATGTAACGTCTTTGGATTAACTGGCTTGCGAATAAAGTCAGCACCACCAGCATCCCAGCAAGCATCTTCCTCTGCTAGTTTTTGTAAGCCTGTAACAAAAATAACCGGTATATCAGCTATCTCGTGCGTTTGCTTCATAATACGACAGGTTTCGAGGCCACCAACATCGGGCATCATGACATCTAGCAGCACTAGATCAGGTAGATGGGTTTTGCACATATTAAGGGCTTCTTCAGAGTTAGTCGCCATCAACACTTTGTAATCGTCACCGAGAATTTGATAAATAAGCTGTATATTAGCCGGCTGATCATCAACCACCAGTATAGTGCTACCAAAACAAACCAAATTTTTATTATTTATGTGATCTAACAAAATATTTCCTACCGTCATCCCAAGAAGATATTTTTACCTTGCATTTATTTTCAATATAGCACTCATAGGCAATAAAGCAATAAACAGAGCGCAGCATTTAACATTGGCGCATTAAACCCTAAAAAATCAACCTGGAAGCTAGCGATTAATACATTAGTAGATTTTATAAGCTACATAACGCAACAAAACAGTTACAAAAAGGGTTCAAATTAAATGTTGCTATTAAAAGCCAAAAATTGGTGAGATATTGTTTGGCTTTTATCGCGCTTTTTAGTTAAATTTATTTTGCTTCTCCAGGCTTTGTGGAAAAGAAATTAACCGCATTGACGACATCACTTAGTCGATCTTTGATTTCGGTAATCATTTCACCCGCTTTACCTGCCAGTTCAACGCCTGAATCAGATTGTGTTTGGCATATTGTCATACTGGTGATGGCCGATGATGTGAGCGATTGTATTTTATCAATCATTTCAGAAATTTCTTGCGTAGAGCTACTAGTGCGAGCTGCGAGCTGCCTGACTTCATCGGCAACAACAGCAAAGCCCCGACCTTGATCACCTGCACGCGCAGCCTCAATGGCAGCATTAAGTGCCAATAAATTGGTCTGATCTGCAATGCCGCGAATAGTATTTACAATATTATTAATTTTTTCAGATTGTTCTGCTAAATCGTTAATCGTAGCTGCTGATTGAGCAATTGCCGAAGAGATATTTGTCATTTCAGTAACTGATTGATGAATAATCTCTGCACCTTTTGCGGCTGATGCATCAGTTTCTATAACCAATTCATGGGCTTTTTTCGCGCTTTCCTTATTTGCAAATTCTACCATGACGACCTTTGTAATATCAGAAGCAGATTTAACGATTTTGTAAAGTTTTCCCTGTGTATCACAAATTGGGTTATAGGTTGCCTCTAACCAAAGAGGATCGCCCGATGCCCTTACGCGCTCAAAACGACCTCCGAAAACTTCGCCCGTATTCAGTCGCTTCCAAAAATCACTGTATGCTTTCGAGCTGGCGTAATCTTCTTTGCAAAATATTCTATGATGCCTACCGCACAGATCCTCATTACTGTAACCAACGGTTTTGCAAAAGTTATCATTCGCAAACAATATTGTGCCGTTCAAATCAAATTCGATCATTGCACTTGAATGATTAAACGCTTTCATTAGCTCGTCATTTTTCTTTAAACCTGTCTGCTTTTGAGTCACATCAGTGGCAAACTTAATAATTTTAACAACTTTACCGTCTTGATCATAAATAGGATTATAAGATGCTTCAAGCCATAACTCTTGGCCGTTTTTTGCAACACGCTGGAATTCACCTGTCATATATTGACCTGATGCAAGCTGGCTCCAGAAATTTTTATACTCTGGGCTATTCACCAACGACTGTTTACAAAAAATCTTGTGATGCTGCCCTGATAGGTCTTCAAGGGTATAACCAATACACTTAAGAAAATTTTGATTCGCCGTAATGATTTCGCCTGTAGGAGAAAACTCAATCACCGCCATAGAGCTGTTAATCGCATCAACAATGGCATTTTTGCCCTTCAGTTGAGAACGCAGTTCTTCAATAAGAATAGATTTTTTTTTATCAAATATATCAAACATTTTATCTGCTCTATCTAATATGAAATAGTATCGAATAATTTATCATCTACTTGTTAGTCGTTTATAACTGAACAAGTAAAGATAAAAGTTAAGTAAATTAGGCCAATCTGAAATAATATTAGATATAAATATTACAAAAATCAATTGAATTATGATTACTTAACCATGATTATTATTAATGTTATTAATTAGCTAAAACTATAAGTAAAGGTAGTGCTGTTAAAAATTATTATTCAACAAATTTATGATCTATTCCCGCCAACATAAACCCCAAAAGCGCCCATAAAATCGATCTAAGCCCCCAATATAAACCACATTAAATCGTTGCAAAACATCAATTATTCAATGCCTCTAACCCCTCAATTATCAGACATTGTGACAAGATATCTGTTATACTAAGGTCTTTACTCAGATCATTTTTTGAGCTAATCCTTTTTATTTCTTATTTCTTCAGGTATTCATGACTTCATCAGACTCTTCTACAGCAATATCATTTGCAGATATGGGCTTGCCTCAGCCTTTATTACAATCCTTATTAGAACTTGGCTACGAAACTCCGTCGCCTATTCAAGCCTCTAGCATCCCTATTTTAATGCAGGGACGCGATTTGCTTGGACAAGCACAAACGGGTACCGGTAAAACGGCAGCATTTGCACTGCCAATGCTTGCTAGGCTAGATCCTAAAAAACATTACCCGCAATTATTAGTATTGGCACCTACTCGCGAATTAGCTATTCAGGTAGCCGAGGCATTTCAGCGTTATTCACGCAATATGGGCTTTAGTGTCTTACCTATTTATGGGGGTCAGTCATATACCAATCAGCTTAAGCAGCTTAAGCGTGGTGCTCAAATTGTTGTAGGTACGCCCGGGCGCGTAATGGATCATATTAATCGCGGTACATTAATGCTTAATCAACTCGAGGCTTTGGTATTAGACGAAGCCGATGAAATGCTGCGCATGGGTTTTATTGATGATGTTGAATGGATCTTGAAGCACACGCCCGCGACTCGACAAATTGCCCTTTTTTCGGCAACGATGCCAAAGGAAATTAAGAAAGTTGCCAATACTTATTTAAACAATCCTGCTCATGTTCAGATTGAAACTAAAACGAGTACGGCTAGCACTATTCGCCAGCGTTATTCTTTGGTTAATAACAATCAAAAGCTGCATGCATTTGTGCGCATATTAGAAGTTGAAGACTTTGACGCGGTAATTGTTTTTGTTCGCACTAAGCTAGCCACCGTCGATGTGGCCGAGAAATTATCAGCACGCGGTTATCGCACGCAGGCACTGAATGGTGATATTGCACAAAATCAGCGGGAACAAGCTATTGATAAAATGAAGCGCGGCAAGCTCGACATTTTAGTCGCAACAGATGTTGCTGCACGCGGCTTAGATATTGAACGCGTCAGTCATGTTGTTAACTTTGATATTCCTCTCGATACAGAATCTTATGTGCATCGTATTGGCCGGACTGGTCGTGCCGGTCGCGCCGGCGAAGCTATTTTATTTGTGACACCACGCGAACGTCGTCTTCTGAGTGCTATAGAGCGCGCGACTAAAAGCCCGATAGAGCCCATGGATATTCCATCGGCAAATGATATTAATGTAAAGCGTGCAACAGACTTTAAACAATTAATTAAAGATACTATCGATAATGCAGATTTAGATCGTTTTAATCAGTTAGTTTCTGAGATTATGCAAGAAGGCGATCATGCCCCAGAGACTATTGCTGCCGCTCTTGCTCATATTGCACAATCAAATAAGCCTTTGTTTGAGGTTGAAACAGAATTTAAGCCTGCTAGCCGCGAACTTGAACGCGATGAGCGGCCTGTTCGCAACGAGCGTTCTAGGGGCAAGCCAAATTCTCGTGAAAATACTACTGGTGATACCCGCGAGCGCAGTAAGCGCAGAAAAGGACCTCTTAAATCAGAAGATATGAATACTTATCGTATCCAGATTGGACGTAACGATGGTGTAAAACCAGGTAATATAGTGGGTGCTATTGCTAACGAAGCTGACCTCGACAGCAAAAATATTGGCCATATTAAAATTAATGATGATTACTCTACAGTCGACCTGCCAAAGACAATGCCTAAAGCGATGATTAAAAAATTGCAAAAGGCTTATGTTTGCGGTAAACCAATGGGGCTGACAGAGGTTAACTAAGCTTTTTATAAAGGGCCTTTAGCTGGAGATTTTGCAGTTAAAGGTCTGTCATTTAAAAGCCGTTATAAGGTTTTAACAAAGATGAATCTCATTATACTTTTTGATGAAGATTTTATAGCACCTTTTAATGAAGATTCTAATTGCATCAATCAGGCACGATTAACCGATCGCCGCCTGAATCACATCTTAACCGTCCATAATGCTAGTGTTGGCGATAAGTTAAGCATAGGCTTAATAAACGGTATGATTGGTAAGGGCACTATAACAAGCCTCGACAAAAATGCTTGTATTCTTGATGTTATTTTAGATTCCAAACCACCCTCCGCATTACCTATTACGTTATTGTTAGCACTGCCTCGCCCTAAAATGCTCAAACGAATATTACAAACATGTGCAACAATGGGCGTTAAAAAAATTGTGCTGATCAATAGTTACCGCGTAGAAAAAAGCTTTTGGCAAAGCCCGCTATTAAAACCTGAGGCTATTAACGAACAACTAATTCTTGGCTTAGAACAAGCAAAAGATACCGTTCTACCCGAGGTTGTTTTCGCAAAACGCTTTAAACCTTTTATAGAAGATGAACTGCCACTATTGGCAAACAATACGAGAAAGCTCGTTGCCCACCCAAGCATCACTTTTAAATCACCTGTCATTTCTAACGATAACACGACCTTAGCGGTAGGACCAGAAGGTGGGTTTATTGACTACGAGATTAATAAGTTCTTAGAAATTGGCTTTACGGGCATTAGTTTAGGCCAGAGAATTTTACGGGTCGAGACAGCAATACCGGTATTGCTAACAAGCTTGTATTAAACAGCTAGCTAATAGCCTTTATTTATATTTGATGGTTATCGGGCTATAGATCACATCTGATGTAATCTATAGCGATCAATTTTTTGAAGCTTATTTACACCGCATTTATAAATTAACCATTTTTATGTGATCATCCTCAACCCATAAACTGACATCGCTATTACTTGTATCTTGAGCGCTGCCTTGGTTTGTATCTTGTATGTTAGTGGGCGTTATTTCTGAGTTCGCTGGTTCTACAAAATCTACTTTATCAAAAAGAAATTCGCTGTTACCACTAATGACATTTTTATTTTGTACTTGAGAGTTTTTACTTTCGTCTTTATCTGCTTCTCTATCAATTGATAAATTCATAAAATCAAATAAAGCATTATCGGCAAGGTGTGAGGGTGTAACGCGTGTTAACGCGCCAAAAATAGTTTCTGTTCTACCCGGAAATTTATTATCCCACTCAACTAGCATTGATTTTATGTTTTGACGCTGTAAATTTTCTTGAGAGCCACAAAGATTACAGGGAATAATCGGGTATTCCATAAGCTTGGCAAATTTTTCTATATCGCTTTCACGACAATAAGCCATTGGACGAATAATAATATTGCGCTGATCATCCGCTAATAACTTTGGCGGCATGGCTTTAAGCTTGCCACCATAAAATAAATTTAAAAATAACGTTTCCACAATATCATCTTTATGATGTCCTAATGCTATCTTAGTTGCCCCTATTTCTTCTGCAAAACCATAGAGCGTTCCGCGCCTAAGACGAGAGCATAAGCCACAGGTCGTCTTACCTTCCGGAATCACTGATTTGACAATACTGTAGGTGTCTTTCTCAACGATATAATAAGGGACACCTAGTTCGTCTAAATAATTTGGCAAAATGTGCTCTGGATAGCCTGGCTGCTTTTGATCCATATTAACCGCCACCAACTCAAACTTAACCGGTGCTGTTTTTTGCAAGGCCATCAGTAAACTTAGCATAGCGTAAGAGTCTTTGCCGCCCGACAAGCAGACCATTATTTTATCGCCCTCTTCAATCATATTGAAATCGGCAATTGCCTGTCCAACATGACGACGGAGACGTTTATTCAATTTATTACTTTCAAGCCGCTGCTTGCGGTCATCGGTTTCTGACATGATTATATTCACTACTATGCATTTATGTTATCGCACTATTAGATAGTGCCTAACTTAACAGTCATTGTCTTAAGAGTTATTAACTGCGATTAAACGAGCTAATATTTGCTTGCAATATTCATTCGGCGACATTGATTTGGCAACTTAATTACTGGCATTTATTGCCCCGACTTAATGTGGGCCATTGTATCTAACTTTTTATTAAATGGCTCAAACATTATCCATATTAAAATCAACTGCTAACCTTTGCCTCTTGGCACACAAACTTGCCACCTGCATGCTGTCGTTATGCCGACTAACAGGAAAAACTTGTCCGCCTCGATGCCCTTACAGCGATCATGGCTGCCCATAACCTTTCGTTAAAAGTGCTACAAGCCTTTGATAACGGCAAAAGTTTTAACAAACTTAAAACTGGCATAAGGCTTGCAAAATTAACTTTATAAAGCAGTTATATAATCATTAAACATAGACATTAACCATTTTAAGGGCACTCGTACTTATGGGTATTATTAATCGCGTATTAAGCTGTTTTAGTCACACTAAGCCAGTACCTGTTGTTAAACACGAAGAATCGCACTCAAAGCTTTTTGCACAAGTTAATCGCTATGTGTCATTGATTCGACTACAAGATCAACGCCAACTGATTGAAATTATCTCAACCGATTTTATCGATAGCTTCCAAAGTATTATCATTGGCGTTGACCTTTATCATCAGCAACTTATTATTGATGAACTGTCGCCACGTATTCAAAATCCCGAGGCATTAGTGGGTCGAAAATTAACCATACGTCATCAGCAAAATAGACAGATGATTAATATTGATGTTGATGTTGTTTCTTGGTCTGAAGAAACCCATTGCCTGCATTTATCATTACCCGAGGATATTGGCTATAAACCTCGTAGACAAGATTATCGAATGGAATTACTAGCAGAATCACCAATAAATGCGCTAGTCGCGCCTTTATATGGAGCGCCTTGGCATTCAACACTGACCAATATTAGTCTTGGCGGTATGCGCATTATTGTTTCTGGCGATTTACGCCCAGAACTAGACAAACACAAACCTTTAAAAAAGTGCACTTTTACACTACCCTCAGGCAGCACTATTACTTGCAGTGGTCATGTTAAGTCTTTTAGCTTTATTGGAAGGCCTTATCGCCGAACAGAAATCAGTATTGAATTTGATAACTTAATTGATGATCATAAATTTGAGTTACAACACTTTATTGAACAAATTTCTATCGCTGCATAATGTTGAATTGCAAAAAAACACTATTTTAAAAAACACGTAATACTATTTATTATGAGTCGTTGATTGCATTTATCGTTCAACAAAAATACTTGCCTATAAAAAAACACCTTAAAGATCCCACTAGCTTGCGATGTTAAAGTGTAGGCATACTCGTCTGCAAAACTATATTCATGGCTTTTAAATTATACCTTTCAAGCAATCGCTTTTAACACTTGACGTCTACCCTTAAACATAAAGTGTGACCCTTGCACGGAAGATGATTTTGCTTTCAAGCAAGGCAAAAACGCAGGTCAAGAGGGAGTTTGTGTATGATAAATGACCGATTGAGTACGTTATCCATCGGTGCCCCCTTGAGGGGTAAACCCGAATGGAAGTGAACTGGCTTTCGTGCAAAGGCCTCAAAGAAATTATCATGCTTTTTGCGATCTAACACGGCAAGATAAAACCTAAATATAAAACCTAAATATGGCCTCGGTAAATTAGCCCTACTCAAAAAGTTAGCTTGGCAAATATTAAGCACTGACTTTTTGGCTTAGCTATGGGATTATTACTTGAATTAAATATCACCGAAAGCCTTCAATCCTAAAAAACAATAGGAAAGCTATGTATACCCTGCACATTGCCAATAAAAACTACTCTTCGTGGTCACTGCGTCCATGGCTATTAATGAAAGTTCTGAACATCCCTTTTAAAGAACAACTCACCGCTTTTAAAGGCCCCATAGACTTCAAAGATTTTAGCCCTACTGGTAAGGTCCCGTGCCTGATTGATAATGACTTAATTGTTTGGGAGTCTTTAGCAATTATAGAATACCTTTATGAAAAGCATTCGAGCGTATGGCCAACTTCAACGATTGCGCGCGCTTGGGCACGTTGCGCAGCCGCTGAAATGCATGCAGGGTTTAATGCACTACGTAGCCAATGTCCTATGAACTGCGGCGTGCGTGTGCGCATGAATACAATTAATAAGGCTCTAGAAAAAGATATAGCACGCATAGACGAGCTATGGAGTGAAGGTTTATCACATTTTAAAGGGCCATTTTTAGCGGGAGAAAACTTTAGCGCGGTCGATGCTTTTTTTGCGCCCGTCGTTTTCAGAGTTCAAGGTTTCGGATTAACGCTAAGCCCCAAAGCCAAACAATATGCAGAACTCATCCTCGATTTACCTGCAATGAAAGCATGGCAGCAGCAAGCAATTGCAGAAATTTGGCGAGACCCTGACCACGAGGCAGAAACATTAGCGGCAGGAGCAATAATTAGCGATCACCGTTAAATCCTAGTTACTTGAACCACTTGTTATTGACTATTATTAGCAACTTACGACTTGGCACTGTAAAATACCTCAATAAATACTAATTGAATGACTTAATAGTTGTTAATGCAGCTTTATAAACGTAGTTTTTTAAATAAGCTCCCTTTAATATAGTCTTTTGAATACGCTCTTTTGAATACATATATAACACCACCCTCCACTAGCCCTATCTACCAGCGCTTTTCTGTGGCCCCGATGATGGACTGGTCAGATCGCCACTGTCGTTTTTTATGGCGTTTGATTTCAAAGCAATGCCTGCTCTATACCGAAATGGTAACAACTGGCGCTTTATTGCAAGGTGATAGCGAGCGCTTTTTACGTTACAACGAAGAAGAACACCCGCTAGCGCTTCAACTGGGCGGTAGTGACCCTGCCGCACTTGCCAAGTGTGCAAAGCTTGCTGCAGATTGGGGTTATGATGAAGTCAATTTAAATTGTGGCTGCCCCAGTGATCGAGTCCAAAATGGAATGATAGGTGCGTGCTTAATGGCGCATCCAAATCTAGTGGCCGACTGCGTTAAAGCAATGCAAGATGCTGTCTCTATTCCTGTAACGGTCAAGCATCGTATTGGTATTGACGCTATGGATGACTATGACGACTTACTGAAATTTGTATCAATCGTTGCTAATGCTGGTTGTAAAACATTTATTGTGCATGCTAGAAAGGCATGGTTACAGGGCTTGAGTCCAAAACAAAATCGCGAAGTGCCGCCACTTGTCTACGAGACAGTTTATAAACTTAAGCAAGCACTACCTGACTTAACGATTATTATTAATGGCGGCATTCGTAGCTTGGGCGAGACAGTCGAGCAATTACAACATGTTGACGGCGTGATGATAGGGCGCGAAGCCTATAGCAACCCTTATTTATTAGCGACTGTTGATCGAGATTTATTTGGCAGCGATAATCCAATACCTTCTCGCGAACAAATCATGCTTAGTTATATAGACTATTGCGAGCAACAAATTTTAGCAGGCGCGCGTCTTCACCATATGAGCAGACATGCACTAGGTTTATTCCAAGGCGAAGGCGGCGCACGTGTCTTTAGACGATATATTAGCGAAAATGCTTACAAAGCTGATGCAGATACTGATGTCTTAAAAATAGCAATGAGTAAGCTTGGATAAATATAAACTTGCTATTTGCTTAACCAAAACATAATTAATATTCGAATAAAATCACAATAAGATTACCCAATTAAATACATATAATCCATTAATAAAACTAAAAAGAGACAATAGCAATGACGATTTCAGCTCTTGATCAACTAAAAACGATGACTGATGTAGTTGCCGATACCGGTGATATAGAAGCCATCAAACTTTATCAGCCGCTTGATGCTACGACCAATCCATCACTTCTTTACAAAGCCGCACAAATGCCGCAATACAATGATTTATTTCAACAAGCTGTGGCTTATGCAAAAATTAAGTCGCAAAATGTTGAGCAACAAGTAGATATTGCTATGGATCAACTATCAGTATTGATTGGCTGTGAAATATTGAATATTGTTCCCGGTAAAGTCTCCACAGAAGTTGATGCTCGCCTATCATTTAACACTCAAGCTAGTATCGCTAAGGCGCGACAATTAATTGCCCTTTATGCAGATCAAAACATCGATAAAGACCGTATATTAATCAAAATTGCCTCAACATGGGAAGGTATTAAAGCAGCTGAAATACTTGAGAAAGAAGGCATTCACTGCAACTTAACCTTATTATTTAGCTTAACCCAAGCGGTTGCTTGTGCAGATGCCGGAGCCTTTTTAATCTCGCCTTTTGTGGGCCGCATTTTAGATTGGTATAAAAAAGAGACGGGCAATACAAGTTACGAAGCGGATCAAGATCCAGGTGTAATATCGGTTAGTGAAATTTATCAATATTATAAACAGCATGGTATAAATACCGTTGTAATGGGTGCTAGCTTTCGCAACAGCGCTGAAATACTAGCTCTTGCTGGCTGTGACAGATTGACTATTAGCCCTGATTTATTAGCAGAATTGCAAAATAATCAAGACTTAATTCCACGTCGATTATCACCTGATAACATCTCAACAAAAATCAATAAAATTAACTTAAACGAAGCGGATTTTCGTTACCAATTAAATGAAAACGCCATGGCAACCGAAAAACTAGCTGAAGGTATTCGCAACTTCATTAAAGATCAAAATAAATTAGAAACATTAATTCGTGAGCAACTCAGTGCCTAGTGATTTGTTAGGCTAAGGCATGATTTATATATCTTTGATGAAAGTCATTGTCCATTTTTAAGGGATAAACTATGAAAAAATTGATAGACCAGTTATTTGAACGCTTTACCGAGATAAAAGATGATCAGCTAATATCTACGACTGATTTACATTTAGCGACGGCAGCACTGCTAGTGGAAGTGGCCGTAAGCGACTTAAATTTTGACGATAGTGAGCGCATTCAATTAAAAAAATTATTGCTTAGTGAGTGTGAGCTCAGTGAGGAAGATGTAAATACATTAATTAGTGACGCAGAAACGGCAACGAATAAGGCCTCATCGTTATTTGAATTTACGCATATTATTAATAAACATTGCGAGTACAAGCAAAAACTTTCACTAGTAAATAATTTATGGAAAGTGGCTTATGCCGATGGTGAATTAGATAAGTATGAAGAACATATCATCCGTAAAATATCTGACCTTATTCATGTCAGCCACAGAGATTTCATTCAAGAGAAGATTTCAGTAAGAGAAGGCAGCTAAAAATTTGAAGTTCTAGCTTTGCTTAAGTGTTTGCACTAGATCTTTAAATGTTTCTTTGTTAATTTTATTCAATTCCATCAAGGCGTAATGAGATTCTAATATTTTAGATTTTAGCAATGATTCATCGGCCTGTGTGCTGTGTTCTAAGTGATGAAAACTGTTTTCTTCACTATATATCTCATAACAATCATTAGGAATATCGCTAACTAACTCACAAACATCATCTAAGCCCATCGTCATGATTAAGCGCTTAATAGCAGGCTCATTACACAGCAATAATGGAGTTTTGTTATATTTAGATTTGCTCTTTACCGCCAACTTAACAATTAACCCTAACGTTGTGCTATCTAAACCTTGAGCATCGTTAAGATCAAATAATATAGTACAAAAATCTTCACGCTTTATCAGGTTTTCAATACAATTATCAAAGGGTATGCAAAGTGTGAGGCGCACATCACCTGACATTTTTATAACATAGACACCGTTGTGGTCGGCAACTAAGATATCGCCAGACGAGCCATCAAAATTCAATTCAAGTAACCTCTATATACCAAACTCATCCTTGTCTTTTAAATTTTCAGCTTTGAGCTGTACTTTTTCATCTTGTTTTATCTTGCCTAAGTATTTAGGCCAAAACACGAGAAATAGATAACATGGCAATGTCATCAGGTATACGCCCAGATGTTAACAGTTTCAACTGGCCCGTTATTGCCTCAAGGTTACCGTCTGTTAGCGGCAGCGATTCTAACAGACTTTTCTCTTTAGCCAATAGATCATTTCCTGCTAATACTTCTAAAATACCATCGGAAAAGGCTACTAAAGAAAACTCTTCAGGAAGCTCATATTGATAAACATCCCATTCATTATCGGCGAATAAACCCAAGGGTTTACCTCGCCCTTCTAAAAAGTGAGCCTGACCCTTACTAACCACAATAGGCAATGGTAGGTGTCCAGCAATAATATAAAATAATTCATTTGTTTCTGTATCGATTATCCCCAAAATCATGGTTATATGATTATTGAGGCGCATCGCTATTAATTCATCATTAATCACACCAACCAACTCATGTAACGCATTATCGATAGAGCGGAAGTCTGCTAATAGCTGTTTTATCTTAACTAACAAAGAGACTAGATTTTTAAGCCAAATAGTCACAAAGGCAGGGGCAGCTCCGTGACCCGACACATCGGCAATATAAAAAGCGAAGTAACGCTTATCGAGAAGCGCGTAGTCAATACAATCACCGCTTAAAAACAGAGCGGGAATCACTTTGTGCGTACATTTATAATTACCAGCAATGTAGGGACTCGCGGGCAACATGCTGCGTTGGATTAAACTGCCCGCCCGCTGATCTTGCTCTATCTCATTAATATGCTGACGAAGTTGTTGATTAACCTCATCAAGTTCAGAACAATTAAGCTCGCGCTCACGCGCTAAATGACCACGTTTAAGACCATGATTAACAGCATCAATCAAAACTTTATTATCATTAACTGGTTTTATAAGGTAATCGATAGCGCCTAGCCTTAAAGCAGCAATAACGTCATCTATAGCTCCCACTTTAGCCGTTACAATCACAGGTATAAAAGCATAACGTTCACTTAGCTGCTGTAAAAAACTTATATTTGGACCCAAATTCATGCTGATTTCGGTAATTACTATATCGGGAGGGGCTTGTTCAATAGATTTAAGAGCTAATTCTGTATCGCTGTAGGGTTCTGACCGAAACTGACTGGCCTGAAGTATTTTGCTGAAACGTTGAGATATAGTTATATCCTCGTCGACAACAAGAACCATAGGGTTTGAGTTCTGCACGCTAAATAAGACTCACTTTTAGCAATAAATATGCTGATAATTGGGATGAATTTGTTATCTATTATTATATACGTTCCAACGGTCTAACCGTACTCTCTTAATCAACTTCGAGCAACTAGCCATTAGTCCGATCAGTAATGATATGGATAGCCCAATTAATGTAAATTAGAAAATAACACGGTTTTATACTGATTATAAATCGTTCAGATAAAATTGTAATCTTGGTCTATAATCAAACAAGATTAGATAGTTAAGCTTGCTACAGATCTAATCAGCTAAAATTAACGCCTATAAAATGAACGCTACCTATAAAAAGCGACATTTACATCACAGAAAAGAGGAAATTGTTCTATGAGTATTAATGATAGAGATTACAGTGAAAAACGCGACTTTATTCGTATGAAGGTTAATACAACTGCAGAAATATTGATAGAAACCGATGATGAACCAACCTATAAGGCTATTTGTACTGACCTCAGCGGTGGGGGCATGTCAATTACGATCGATAAAGAGCTTCCCTTAAACAGCGAAATCATTGTGACGGTAACATCTGATCATAGTCACAGCCCAATGCTTAAAACACGTTGTAATGTTGCGCGAGTTCAAACTCAAGAAGATGGCAGTTATAGTGTAGGCCTAAAGATTAAAGAAATTTTTAAAGAAGAAGAGACAGAGGACTAATATAGTGAGACCTTTGCACGGAAGATGATTTTGCTTTCAAGCAAGGCAAAAACGCAGGTCAAGAGAGAGTTTATGTGTGATAAATGATCGATTGAGTACGTTTTTTCTCGGTGCCCCCTTGAGGGGTAAACCCGGATGGAAGTTAAATGGCTTTCGTGCAAAGGTCCCATAGTAAACTTAAGCTCCGTGGAAAGTGCGCACTAAGCGAACTTTTATTATCTTGGATGTATCATTGCGTAGATAGATGACAGCCAAGATTAGAAATCTCCATTACCCTCCAAACTACCACTGAAACTATCCTTTACTTCACCGTCATTAATCAAAAATTCTCGACGCTGTAAATAAGCGTCTCTAATAAAAACATATCGATCACCACGTATTAATTTTTCGGCGGATAAAAATCCAGCGCGGGTATCTATTATACTGGTGGCACCTAACGAATTACGTGTGGGAATATGATCAACATATGTCACGGGATTTAAAAATGAGTCGACGGGAAAACCAAGACCATCTCTGATAGTCGATGGACCAAAGAGCGGCAATACAATATAGGGACCAGAGCCTACTCCCCATACTGCTAATGTTTGCCCAAAATCTTCGCTCGTAGGTTTTTTCAGTCCAACATAATGAGCTGTATCAATGAAACCTAATAAACCTGCGGTGCTGTTAACTAAAAACCTACCCGTATGAATCAGAGCTTTACCGCCTTTAGCTTGCAGGCCAGAATTAGCGAGATTTCTTATCTCACCTAAATTAGAGAAAAAATTACCCACACTTGTCTCAATAACATCAGGCAATAAAAAATGATAACTTTGAGCAATAGGTTTAATTAAAAACTTATCCAAACCATCGTTAAAACCATAAGCTACACGATTAAAACCCTCGTAAGGATCGGCTTTATTAGTATGAGGTGAAGATGCACAGGCGCACAAACCCAACATAATAAAAATCAGAAATATTGATTTCTTTAGAGATATTGTCACTATTTGCTCTTGTTCTTCATTTTTCATGATGATTTTTTGGGGGACATTGATTAATTTAAAATCGGGAAGTATACCTATAAGCCGCTATTTTTACTATATTTGCTCACTGCTGTCCCGTTAACTTTCATAATAATACCATTTGATTAATATCAGGTAATTTGTCATCGGGCGGATCGCCTCTAAGCAGAGCCATTAACCCTCGCTTTTCAAATAAATTAAGCTGTAATAAGCGTAATATTTGTTGCATACTTTTATCGAGCTTTGATTGAAACTTAAGAAAAGCGAGTAACAGG
>JAWUWW010000001.1:0-20426 GCA_034111645.1 Cellvibrionaceae bacterium | reverse complement strand
ACATTGGCTGACGCCATACTCGATAGACTGCTTCACAACGCCCATAAACTGAAATTAAAAGGAGAATCCATGAGAAAAATGCTAACAACATTGACTGAAGGTGATCACGTAGAGTAAAAAGAAGCCTCATGATGCATAGGAGGGAAAAGCGATCAGCTTCAATCGCAGAGAGCGATCATTTTGAGCGGAATACGCAGAAGGCGGTTTTGATCTGACGATGCAAGCAATGTCTGGCATTATGAGTGTGACGGGGGAGCCCGATGGAGAACCGGTTAAATGTGGAGTTCCCCTGTGTGATTTTACCACAGCACTTTACGGAGCCTTTGGTATTGCAGCTGCACTCCTTGAACGCGAACAAACGGGCAAAGGGCAATATATTGATCTTTCAATGCTGGGGGCTTCTTTAGCGATAGCCGCTTTGCAAACTAGTGAATACTTTGGCACGGGTAAAAATCCGCGTAAATTAGGATCTGCGCATCCGCGCAATGCGCCCTATCAGGCATTTAAATCAAAAGATGGTTATTTCGGTATGGCGGCTGGCAACAATAGCCTTTGGTCAAGTGTTTGTAAGGTTGTAAAGTTACCCGAGCTCGAAGCAGATGAACGCTACCTTAATCCCACTCTGCGTGCTGAAAATCAGACCGCTCTTAAAGAAACACTAGAAGATATTTTCACAAAAAAAACAAAGAGTCATTGGCTTAAAGTATTTAGCGAAGCGGGTGTCCCATGTAGTCCTATTAACGATTATTCTTCTGCTCTTAGTGATCCGCAGGTCGAGCGCATGGGTTGGGTTCAGGATCTGACGCTGGCCAATGGATTTAAAACGAAAACATTTGCTTCGCCCATGCGAATTGATGCTAAAACTCTTAAAGTTAATCGCAGGCCGCCTCAACTTGGGGAGCATACTGACGAAGTTCTCGCCCAACTGGGTCTCAGTATTAATAAGGAATAGCGGCTAATGAATGAAGTAATTGAACCGGTACTATTGGTTGAAAAAAAAGATGACCTGCTCATATTAACCTTGAACCGTGTGGATAATGCTAATGCACTTAATCCAGAGTTAGTAGAGGCACTTTATGATGAAATAAATACTGCAAAAGATATTCGGCTATGTGTGATTCGTGCTAATGGCCGTCATTTTTGTGCGGGTTTTGATTTGTCTGATATCGAAAAAATCAGTGACGGCGAGATTCTCTGGCGAATTTTACGCATAGAATTAATGCTTCAAGCGATCAAGCATGCACCATATCCAATTATGGTGTTGGCGCATAATAAATTAATCGGTGCAGGTGCAGATTTATTTGCTGCTTGTTGGTTGAGAGTGGCCGCTGCAGATGTAACTTTAAAAATGCCGGGCTGGAACTTTGAGCTTTCTCTCGGCACTCGGCGACTGACACAGCTTGTTGGACAAGACATCGCCCGTGACTTACTAATCGATACAAAAGCTATTGATGCGCAGCAGAGTTTTCGTTGTAACTTAGCAAGCGAAATTGTTGAGTCCGATAAATGGGATCAGTTGATTATAGAGACGCTAGAGCGAATGCGAGTTCTGTCGTTTAGGGCCATCAGGGATATGTTGTCCCTGACCATTGCCGATAGTCGTGAGCAGGATCTTGCCACTATTGTGCATACTGCCGGCCGGCCTGGACTTAAAGGGCGCATTTTATCTTACAAGGCAAAATCCATAAAAGCGGCAAAAGCCAAATAGTGCTGAGTGACTATTTTGGTTGCACAAGCATCCTATTTTTGTTGTGAGTTATCAGTCAATACTATTAATAAACTGAGTGACGTTAAACCCCAAGACTATTGCTTTATTAGGCGCCATTTATTTGATAAACGTTTGAATATTGGTATATAGATAAGGCAAGTTCAAGCGTCATTCAGCCCTTTATCGTCGACGCATTTTACTAATCTGGGTTATTAAAGTAGTAATCCAGTACATCGGTATCAACGCCCAAGCCCGGTAAATTAGACAGTGATATTTGACCTTCTATTGGCGCAATTGGAAAAACATCCTCGCGCAAAGGGTTTGTATTATTATCTACTTCTAAAAGGCCAGCTAAAGGGGCTCCACCAGCGGCTAGCAGGTGCGCTGACGCCGCAAGAGCAATACCACCGCCCAATGAATGAGGGCAATAGAGTTTACCCGCCTTATTAGCATATTGAGCTATTTCATAGCATTTTGTGATGCCACCCCATTTGCAAACATCAGGCTGAAAGATATCCATCCAGCGGTCATCTATAGCTTGTTCAAATTCATGCATATTGACAAAATTTTCTCCTCCAGCAACCATGGTTGAGCATGAATTTTTGAAAGACAGCCAGTCTTTAACCGGTGCATCTTTTCTCAGCGGTTCTTCGACCCATCTAGGATTGAATTCAAGAATATCAGGTAATTCTTTTAAGGCAGTTGGTAAGTTCCAAGCTTGATTAACATCGACCATCAACTGTTGACCATCCGACATGGTGTCGTCAATCACTTTTAGATTGTCCAAATCGGTAACATGTCCAAAACCAATTTTTAGCTTAAAACGACTGTGGCCCATATCTTGAAGCTTAGTGATAGTTTTACCCACATTGTCTGGATTAATCCCGCTGGCATAAACATTAATAACTTGCGAGGAATTACCTAACAGCCTGTGAAGAGGGATATCATGGCGTTTTGCAACAATATCCCAAAGAGCAATATCTAAACCGGAAATACACTGAGCGATAGGGCCAAATTCACCAGTTTGAAGAGCTAGGATATGCATGGCATCCGTCATCTGCTCAAAGGCCTCAATTGGATTTTTAAATTTTCTACCAACTGCTCTAGGTACAATTTCTGTTTGAAATAAATTAGCACGATGAATTGCACCACATGATGGGAAGTTACACCATATCTCGCCATAACCCATCATTCCTTGATCGTCTTGGATACGAATAAAAACAGCGGGTCGCTCTGTCATTGTGCCAAAGGAAGTCTTTACAGGTGTATCGATACTAAATTTTTTTACTACCACATCCAGATGTGTAATGCAGATAGATAAGTCTAAATTATTTTTAAGTTTGTTTATCATTCAATACACTCCAATGGTTTCGATACTGGTAAGATAATTTATATTTCTAACCTATCAAATATAATCACAGACATTTATTCTCAGTGTTCTGCGTCTAAAATTGTCAGCTCACTAGCAACTATTTAACCTGCGCTATAATCAGCGCTACTAATTTGTCTGTGCTATTTGGGCTCACCCCTAAGCCAAAAAAGCGCAATGACCGAGACTCAATATCAAAAAACGATCTTCATCCTCGTGTTTTAGCGACGAAAAATACCACGGTATTTTAAACTTAGATTGCTGACTCAGGCTCTCGAACATTAATGTCATGTATATTTAAATTTGCTGGTGGTGCTGAGAAATCCGCTAAGATTTAAAAATCTGTAAATGTTAGAACTAATCTACAACGGGTTAAAAACTTAACTGTAAAGTCCAAACTTTATTTAGTGTTGCGCTTGCTCAATACCGCCATGCTCTTCTAATAGCTTCACTATTGGATCGAACTTATGATGATTTATCATAAACCTACATTGCACCGCCAATGCAGTTGGTGTTGCTGCCAAAATATCCGCTGCTGGGTCTTTTGCTGGGTGATTAACGTTTGCTCCTGCATTAACTAATGCTTCTACACTTTGTAAATTGCCACCAAAAACTGCGTGAAAAATGATTGTGCAATTCCATCGGGGGTCAAGTGTATTGGCATCTCCTCCAGCGTCAAGAAAAGATAATAAGTCATCACTGTGTCCTTCAATCATCGTCTCTAACAGAGTTTGTAAATTAAAATCATCTTTCATAAGTTTGATGCGCATCTAAATAATGAGAATGTAAAGTATTATGAAGCTTAATGATTATCCTAACAATGTTAAATATTTTTATTTTTTGAGACTTGCATTCTTGTTACGGAAGTCTTTATATCTGCTGATATTTAATTTTTTGTCAAAGCGCGCCTGATATTGTCAGTAATGTGGTTAAAATCGCTTTAACTAAGTGCAATATGTAACCAATGGTTTATTTTTTCGTTGTTAAAAAAAGAAAACTATATTATTATCAGAAAATAAAGCGAGCGCTCGCATTATTTATTATAAGTACTTATAATCAATAATTCAGAGCCTTAGTTTTACCCATAAATTACTGATAACAGTTCCAGATAACACGTTGGCTATAATTATAAAAATAGGACTCATCTTCATGAATAAATATTTACCCAATAAATCGCTACTCAGTCGCTCTATCGCTCAACACAGCAAATTGTTTTATGGTGCCGGACTAGCTGCTTTGCTTACTATGCCTGCAACACATGTAACTGCAGGGGGCTTTCAGTTATCAGACCACAGCATTACTGGCTTAGGTCGCAACCATGCAGGTTATGGTGTGGTTGGTGATGATGCCTCTGCCGTGCAATTTAACCCAGCGGGGCTTACCTTGCTTAAAGAGAAGCAATTACAACTAGGTCTAACCTTCAATTTTGTTGGTGCAGATATTAAGGACAATGGCAGTTCTTTACCACCAGGGCTTACAGGCAACAGTAGCGAGGACGGTACTCCTACGGTAGCTGTAGTACCTAATTTTTATTATGTGCACCCCGTTAACGATAAGCTTGTTTTAGGTGTTGGTTTAACCTCGCCCTATGGCACGAATACAGATTATAGTGATGAGTTTTTTGGTCGTTTTAGTGGTAAAAAGACCGAGCTAACAGTCATCGATTTAAACACTGCCTTTGGTTATGAACTTAATGATACGGTCAGTATTGGCGGCGGCATTAGTGTGCAGACACTTGATGTTACTCTTGGGCAAGCTACTTATTTTGGCGCTTCTGGTGAGGGTGATTTTGAGGCTGTGGGTGATAGTGTCGATGTTGGCTTTAATTTGGGAGTAACGTTTAACTTACCCGATGATTCACGCCTAGGTTTAGGTTACCGCTCTGGTATTAAGCATGATATTGATGCTGATGCTACGTTTGGCGTACCATCAGCATCACCGGCAGCTCCGCTAGCAGGAACATATGATGCATCAGCTGATTTTGAAACACCGGCAACAGCTTACCTTGGTTATTATAAACCCATAAACAGAGATTACTTTTTTACTGCGGGTGTACGCTGGACTCAATGGAGTGTTTTTGAAGAGATTCGTATTAAATTTCCTGGAGTTGGCGGCGGAGCTCTAACAGCTAATGATGCTGTAACCGAGATTGATTGGAAAGATTCATATACTTATTCAGTGGGTCTAGACGGTCGCCTTAATGAACAGTGGGGCTGGAGAACAGGCGTTTCATTTACCGAAACGCCAGTGCCTGATCGCACTCGTTCTGTGCGCACCGTCGATTCTGATAGAACCGCCATCAGTTTTGGTGCTACCTATAATATGTCGCCTAAAATAACCATAGATATGGCTTATCGCTACATTAGCTTTGCTGATGGGCCTATCGATCAGATAACTACGGCAAGTGGATTGACAGTAGGGTCTACAAAAGCGACTATTGAGCCAGATGTTCACACTATTGCTATACAAGCTAATTATAAGTTTTAAGTAACATTTTTTGATGTCCTAAAGCCGCTTTTATAGCGGTTTTTTTGTGGGTGTTTTAAATTATTGTGCGTTAAAAGTGCCATTTAATCTTGTTTTATGCTTATTTATCTCAATTATAAGGGTATTACTTCCCAAAACACGCGTATAAATACCTTTGAATTAACGCTATAAATAGAACTATTCCCACAACAAACACTCCCTGATAGAATGCTCGGCCGTTTTATAGACAGACTGGATACATCATTTAATAGTATGGCTCAGTGACCAAGGCACCATTTATGGCTAATAACGTTTTAGAGCAAGACTCTCCCGTAATGGTTAAAACCAGAGAATTGGTGAAAGCCCATTTGGTGGGTGCCGTTAAACAAACTTATACGCCCGAGCAAACAGCCGAGTTAACGAGCCGCATTAAAGTTCTTTTAAAAGAAAAAAATGCAGTACTAGTCGCGCATTACTATACCGATCCCTCTATACAAGCATTAGCTGAGGAAACGGGTGGGTTTGTCTCAGATTCTTTAGAGATGGCGCGCTTCGGTAAAGAAAGCTCAGCTCAAACCTTAATAGTTGCTGGCGTTAAGTTTATGGGCGAGACGGCCAAAATTTTAACGCCAGATAAACGCGTTTTAATGCCAACATTAGAGGCAACCTGTTCTTTGGACTTGGGTTGTCCTATTGATGAATTTTCGGCATTTTGCGACGCTCATCCAGATCGCGAAGTTGTCGTTTATGCAAATACCTCGGCTGCAGTAAAAGCGCGTGCAGATTGGGTAGTAACTTCTAGTATTGCATTAGATGTTATCGATTACCTAGACGCAGAAGGCAAAAAAGTAATTTGGGCGCCCGATAAGCACTTAGGCGAATATATACAGAGCAAGACCGGTGCCGATATGTTGCTGTGGGATGGCTCCTGTATTGTTCATGAAGAGTTTAAGGCGAAGGGCATAGAAGATTTAAAAGCCGTATATCCTGACGCAGCTGTGTTGGTTCACCCAGAGTCCCCGCGAGCAGTGACGGCTATTGCCGATGTAGTCGGTTCTACCTCGCAACTGATTCATGCCTCTAATACCTTGCCTAACCAACATTTTATTGTGGCTACCGATGAGGGCATTTTTTATAAAATGAAGCAGCTCACGCCACATAAAGATTTTTTAATTGCGCCCACTGCAGGCAGTGGTGCAACGTGTCGTAGTTGTGCCAATTGTCCTTGGATGGCAATGAACAACTTAGAGCGAATTATTCATGCGCTCGAAGAAGGCACTGATGAAGTTCATGTAGACCCAGCATTGGGACTAAGAGCGATGAAGCCCTTGCAGCGGATGCTTGAGTTTAAAGCAAATAATTTATAACTAATTATCTAGTCGTTAACTTGTCGATAAATGCTTTAAAGCGCCTCAGTGATATATCTGCTAAGACGCTAACATTATCGGATGATTTATTTTTACTAAATATTCGTTAATGGGTAATGCGCCTGCTTATCCACCATACAAACATAAATAAGCTGTTTCAACCTCTACTTTTACCTGAAACTTTTGATTAGCATCAACCTCAAATTGCTCTCCCGCATTAAAAGTTTGCCAGTTATTGTCATCGCTGTTGGGTAATAAAACGCTTAAAGCACCACTTATGATGCTCATGGTCTCGTGTTGACTAGTGCCAAATTCGTATTCACCTATAGCCATGACGCCAACTGTGGCTGGCAGTGTTGCGGTTTGAAAAGCAACAGAGACGACCTTGCCGTCGAAGTATTCGTTAGTTTTAAATTTGCCGCTAGCCATACTCGCTCCTAATGTTTAATAGATAATTGAATGTTGTTGATTGTCGAAGGCATCAATCAATTTTATGACGAGCATTATATGTCGATAATCCATAAAAAGCTCAATTATGATAGGTGATATTTACGTTCCTCAGTTTAGGTCTTAAAGTCTAAGCTTTTATTAAGACGGCATTTTTTAAAGCTCTGATTTAGCTCCTATTAAGTGTCTCGCTAAATATTCCTAGCACCATTTGAGCAGAAATAGCAGTCTATTAATCTATCTACCGACTCGCTAGAATAGTGATTCAAATAAGATATATGAAACATCAAATTTTAAAACCTTAATATAATATTTAAAAAGCTGAATACCCATATTATGTCTACCGATTTTATCCACCTACGTCTCCATACTGAATACTCGCTTATCGACAGTACCGTGCGTGTTAAAAAACTGATTGCAGCTGTTGCTGAAATGGGTATGCCTGCAGTGGGTGTCTCCGACCAGTGTAATTTTTATGGCTTAATTAAGCTTTATAAAGCTGCACATGCAAGTGGCGTGAAGTTAATTATCGGCGCTGATTTGTGGATCCGCGAAGAGCTAGAGGACGCGAAGCAATCGACTATTTGCGTGCTCGCTATGAATCATGCAGGTTATTTAAACATTATTCGCTTAATTTCAAGGGGCTTTCGAGAGGGGCAATATCACGGTGTCCCCTATGTGCGTCGCGAGTGGATTCGCGAGCATAGCGAGGGTGTGATTGTTTTATCGGGGGGGCGTAAAGGGGATATCGGTCAAGCACTTATAGGTGGTCGCGAAAGCGAGGCGCGTGCTCTATTGATCGAATGGCAACAAGATTTTCCCGATCGATTTTATATAGAGTTACAGCGCACGGGAAGACAAAACGAAGAGCGCTATTTACATGCTGCGGTAGAGTTAGCCGAGGCACAGCAAATACCCGTTGTCGCAACTAACGAAGTTTGTTTTTTAAATGCAGGTGAGTTCGAGGCGCACGAGGCTAGAGTTTGTATTGGAGAGGGTAGAACGCTCGACGATCCACGTCGTGAGCGGCGCTATTCAGAGCAACAATATTTTCGCAGTGCTGCTGAGATGGCCGAGTTGTTTAGCGATATACCCGAGGCCTTAGAAAATACAGTTGAGATCGCTAAACGCTGTAATGTTGATATCGAATTGGGAAAATATTATTTACCCGATTTCCCTATCCCAAAAAACATAACGCAAGACCCATTCTTTACCAAACATATTTCCTACAAAACCCTAGAGGATTTTGCTAAAGCGGCAATGTCGGTGCAGTGGGAAGGCGATGATGATAGAACCGGAACCGATGAATATAAAGACATGGTGCAAACAAATGTCTTTTTTCAAAAAGTCTCCTACGAAGGCTTATATAAACGTTTATCGATTATTTTTCCTAATAAAAAGCTAGAAAAAGGCTCGGAAGATTACACCGTTGTATTGAAACAATACGAAGACCGGTTGCGTTACGAGCTCGACATTATCATGCAGATGGGTTTTCCCGGTTACTTTTTAATTGTCATGGATTTTATTCAGTGGGCAAAAGACCAAGATATCCCAGTAGGTCCTGGACGCGGCTCTGGTGCGGGCTCTTTGGTTGCGTATTCATTAGATATTACTGATCTTGACCCACTGGAATATGACCTACTTTTCGAGCGCTTTCTAAATCCAGAGCGCGTGTCGATGCCTGACTTTGATATCGATTTTTGTATGGATAATCGCGACAAAGTTATTAACTATGTGGCTGAAACTTATGGTCGTGATGCAGTCTCGCAAATTATTACCTTTGGAACCATGGCGGCAAAAGCAGTGGTTCGCGATGTGGCGCGAGTTCAGGGCAAGTCCTATGGTCTTGCCGATAAACTTTCTAAAATGATTCCGATGGATGTTGGCATAACCTTACAAAAAGCCTATGACCAAGAAGAAGGCTTGCGAGAGTTCTTAGCAAATGATGGCGATGGTCAAGAAATCTGGGATATGTCGCTGTTACTCGAAGGCATAACGAGAAATGTCGGCAAGCACGCCGGTGGTGTAGTTATTGCGCCAACGTTGCTAACAGATTTTTCGCCATTGTTTTGTGATGAAACGGGTAAAGGTTTGGTCACACAATATGATAAAAACGATGTCGAATCGGCAGGACTCGTTAAGTTCGACTTCTTAGGCCTACGAACGCTGACAATCATTGATTGGGCAGTGAAGATGATCAATCGCACGGGTGCCACAAAGGGTAAAGCACCCATTGATATTGCCCAAATCGATTTAGCCGATCCTGCCACCTATAAAATGCTTAAAACGGCCGAGACCACAGCAGTTTTCCAGCTTGAATCTCGCGGTATGAAAGATCTTATCAAGCGCCTTCAGCCCGATGATATTGAAGAAATGACGGCGTTAGTCGCGCTATTTCGTCCGGGACCCTTACAGTCGGGAATGGTTGATGATTTTATTAATCGTAAACATGGTCGCGCACAAGTTGCTTATCCTGATGCAAAATATCAGCACGAAAAATTAAAACCAATTTTAGAGCCAACTTATGGTGTCATTGTTTATCAAGAACAGGTCATGCAAATTGCACAAGAGCTAGCTGGATACTCTTTAGGTGCTGCAGATTTACTACGTCGTGCAATGGGTAAAAAAAATGCAGATGAGATGGCCAAGCAGCGTGAATTTTTTGAAAATGGTGCAAAAGAGCAGGGCGTTGATCCGACCCTTGCCATTAAAATTTTTGACTTAGTAGAAAAATTTGCAGGCTATGGCTTTAACAAATCTCACTCTGCAGCTTATGCAGTTGTATCGTTTCAAACTGCGTGGTTAAAAACACATTATCCTGCTGAATTTATGGCGGCTACCATGTCATCGGATATGGATAAAACCGATAAAGTCGTTACCTTTGTCGAAGAGTGTCGTTCGATGAAACTCAATTTATTACCGCCCGATGTTAATAACGGCGAGTTTCAATTTACTGTCAATGAAGATAAAAATATTATTTATGGTTTAGGTGCAATTAAAGGTTTGGGCGCAGGCCCTGTCGAGAGTATTCTCGATGCACGTAAAAGCGGTCCGTTTACTGATCTTTTTGATTTTTGTGCGCGTGTTGATGCGCGTAAACTTAATAAACGTGCGCTTGAAGCATTAGTTCGGAGTGGTTCATTTGATCGAATTGGTCCGCAACTATTTTTACCTGAAGAACCTATTAATAATGGCAAACATCAAAAAACATCGGTACTAGATCTCGATCATACGCGTGCAATTTTATTGGCAGCCTTAGTTGAAGCTGTTAAAACAGCAGAGCAAAACCAGCAGAATATAAATGCAGGCATGGGTGATTTATTTGGCGATGTGTTGCCAGGTTCTGGCACTGCTGAGGATGCTGATTACAATGTCTATAACGATTTTAATTCTATTCGTCGATGGAGCATTAAAGAGCGCTTAAACGGCGAGAGCGATACACTTGGTTTATATTTAACAGGTCATCCTATTGATGAGTACGATTCAGAAATAAAATACTTAGTGTCTTCACGAATTGCAGATTTAACGCCAGATAAAAAAACACGAAAAATAGCAGGTCTTGTGGTTGCTATGCGAGTGATGAAAACGAAGCGCGGGGATACCATGGGTTTTATTACCTTAGATGATCGCTCGGGCCGCATAGAAATTGCTGTTTTTGCCGATACCTATACACAATATAAAGATAAATTAATTAAAGATGCGCTGTTAATTGTTGAAGGGCAAGTGAGCCAAGATGATTACAGTGGAGGCATAAAAATGCGCGCGGATAGTGTTGTCTCGCTTACGGATGCACGACAACAACAATTACGTGCAATTAGTCTTTACTGGCTAAGCCAATCATTGGGCACAGATTTTGAGAAAAAATTATTACGTATTATTGAACCGTATCGTCTGCAAATAAATATTGGTATAAATAGCAATGGTCAAGATATGAATGCTAATTATGGGATGGCTAGTAATGAGATAAATAACAATGATGCTGTAAGAGGCTGTGATTTATTGATTCATTATCAACGCGTTGATGCAAAAGTTGTGCTTCGACTACCAGAGGCTTATCGCATTCAAGCTGTTGATGAGGTTATTATGCAATTAAAAGAAGCTTTTGGCGTAAAAAATGTGGTGTTAAAATATTAACGTCTAATCATTGAGTTTATTATTAATATAACTAGGCATAAAAACAATGACAGATAATAAAACCGATAATAAAACCGATAATAAAACCGATAATAAAACAGACGATAATCCATCAGTAATTATGAATAGCCAAGTTATTCCCAAGGTACCTGATTTTTGTTTTCCAACATCTGCTGAGAGGCAAGCAAAATTTTCTCAAGCCTTATCAACTGTTGCTTCTGAAAAACTGAATGAATACCGAAGTGCCTCGGCATTTATTCAAGCTATTGCCGAAGAGGCAATGATGTGAAAGCAACAACTACCTAAAAACTTTAAGCCTGTAATTCTTGCGGTTATCAACGGTGGCACACAGATTAATGTTACTGGCTTAGCACAAGTAAGCTTTCATGGTATACGCATAGAGGGTACATTGAATGATGCGCCTTGTTCATTATTGGCGCATCAGTCAACGGTGCAAATTCTTTGCTTTGGGCAAGAGCTTGTCGAGGCAGAAGAACGCAGGCCGATTGGTTTTATTTGGCCCGAAAATGAAGTCGAAGTTTAGTTAATGCTTAAGGTTATCTTTTTAAAATAGACCCCAATACACCACGGATAATCGAGCGCCCTAATTGTGAGCCAATAGCGCGCGCGGTACTTTTGAAAAAAGCTTCTGTAGCACTTTGGCGTCCACTGCCTCGGTTAGAACTTCGCGCTTGCTGACCACGACTTGTTTGTCGACTTTTAGCTTCTTGTTTTTCTTTTTCCTCTCTTAATATTTGCTGTTGTTTCTCTTTTACTTCATTTTCTTCCGCTAGTTTATTTTCTTCAGCCCGTTTTTTTAATATTTCATACGCAGATTCACGGTCAACTTCAACATCGTACCGACCATTATAGGGTGAGCGCTTCAAATGCTCGGCACGCTCTTCATCATTCATTGGACCAATTTGTGATTCAGGCGGTCTTATTAAAATACGCTCGACAGGCGTTGGCTGCCCTTTTTCATTTAAAACGGAAACTAAAGCTTCGCCAATACCTAGCTCGGTGATGCATTTTTCGGTATCGATGTTAGGATTTTCTGGAAATGTTTCGGCAACAATTTTGACTGTTTTTTTATCTTTTGGCGTAAATGCACGTAACGCATGCTGAATTTTTAGACCGAGCTGCCCAAGTATTTCCTCGGGCACATCAAGTGGGCTTTGCGTGACAAAATAAATGCCAACTCCCTTCGAGCGTATTAGCCTAACAACTTGTTCAATTTTATCGATCAGTACTTTAGGCGCATCGTCGAAAAGAAGATGTGCCTCATCAAAAAAAAGCACAAACTTTGGTTTTTCTTGATCGCCAACCTCAGGTAAATTTTCAAAAAGTTCTGATAATAACCACAATAAAAAAGTAGAGTAAAGTTTAGGTGATTGTTGAATGATCTTTGAGGCATCAAATATATTAATAATACCGTTACCAGAAAAATCATGATGAATTAAATCATTTAGGACAATGCCCGGCTCGCCTAAAAATAATTCCGCGCCTTGTTCTTCAAGAACGATAAGTTTGCGTTGAATAGCACCAAGGCTTGAAGATGAGATATTGCCATATTCAGATTTAAGATCAGCTGTGTTGTCATCAATCCAAATTAACATTGAGCGAAGGTCTTTTAAATCGAGCAGCAGCCAACCATTGTCGTCAGCGACTTTAAAGCAAGCATATAAGACACCTGTTTGTGTATCGTTTAGTTCAAGTAAGCTCGACCATAACAGTGGCCCAATTTCACTCACGGTTGTGCGCAATGGGTGGCCTTTTATGCCATAAAAATCCCAAAAAACAGTGGGGAAGGCGCGCGCATGGTAATCCTGAATGCCGATAGTTTTTATACGCTCATCTACTTTTGGGTGTGGCTTAGCTACTTTTGCAAGTCCAGATATATCACCTTTTACATCTGCTAAAAATACGGGCACGCCATTCTTTGAAAAGCTTTCTGCAAGTGTTTGTAAAGTGATTGTTTTACCGGTACCAGTAGCGCCAGTAATTAAGCCATGACGATTAGACATTTTGGCATTTTGCATCACTGAGCAACCACTGTTGCCTCCAATCAAGAACTCTATCGACGATTGCGTCACGTGCATCTCCCTTAAGGGTACTTATTATTATATGAATTATTATATTATATAGACATATTATCTCGTGTATAACAGATTGTTTTGCTGATTAACTGTATTTTATATGTAGAGATCATTGTTCTTTTTAACGTTATATTATTTAGCTTTAAGATTTTGGTTAAAAATAATGTAGGTAAAATTATGGATTTAATGAAAATTGCAACATAGTTACTGATGAGTCATTTAGGGGGTTCTAATTCTAATGTTAGTGAAAATATAATCTCCGCGGCTTTATCTAAGTTAATGCCTACTAACTCATCGGATGGTCTGGATATTCAAGGTCTACTTGGGCAGCTTAATGGGGGCGGTTCAGCCTCTATGGCAGCCTCTTGGCTGGGCGATGGCAGTAATTCTTCAGTTGATAGCAAGCAAATTATTGATTTGTTTGGTCAGTCAAAAGTAACAAGTTTTGCTCAAGACCTTGGGGTTGATGAAAATACAGCAATTGGTGGACTCTCAAGCATGATTCCGAATCTGATTGATGGGAGTAGTAAAGGCGGTTCTTTATTAGATTCGATCGGAGGCGGTGATATGATTGGGTCGCTTGCTAAGGGCGCTTTAGGGTCTTTTTTCAAGTAAGGTAAAGTGAAGTGAGAATATAAAAAAGAAATTAGTTTGAGCGCTTTTGTAAACTCTCACTCAAAAAATCAACGAGCGTAATAATTGAACAAAATATTCGTCAATGCTAACATCGATCTATATTATTTTGTTGCTTCGTTGCACGATAATGTATGTGGTTAGCAAGCAATATTCTATTTTAGCTTACTCTTAAGCTTCAATTTTTCTCAGTATCGAGATCATTTTCTCGACGAACAGCGTCGATTAGCGTATCTTACACGCTTATATATGGCACTAATATTAACTTATTTAGCAGACAGGCAAGGTCACTATGAATCCAAATTACCTCGATTTTGAGCAACCCATCGCGGAACTCGAAGGTAAAATCGAAGAGTTACAGCTAATCGGTAACGACAACGATTTAAATATCACTGATGAGATTGAAAGACTCAAAGACAAAAATAAAAAACTGACTGCAAGTCTTTATAGCAAGTTAACTCCTTGGCAAGTTGTAAAAGTTGCCAGGCATCCACAGCGTCCATATACAACTGACTACATCTCGCGTATTTTTGATGATTGGGAAGAGTTGCATGGTGATCGCCATTTTGGTGACGATGCAGCTATTGTGGGTGGTGTTGCGAGGCTTAACGATAAGCCAGTTATGGTCATTGGCGAGGAGAAGGGACGCAGTGTTCCGGATAAAGTCAGACGTAATTTTGGAATGCCTCGTCCAGAAGGTTATCGCAAAGCATTGCGTTTAATGGAGATGGCTGAGCGCTTTAAAATGCCAGTTATCACTCTTATCGATACTCCAGGAGCTTATCCTGGCATCGATAGTGAAGCGCGTGGTATCAGTGAAGCTATCGCACAGAATTTAGCTGTTATGTCGCGTCTTAAAACGCCTATCATTTGTACCGTTATTGGTGAAGGCTCATCAGGTGGTGCCTTAGCCATTGGCGTAGGCGATCATCTTAATATGTTGCAGTACTCGACCTATTTTGTTATTTCTCCCGAGGGTTGCGCTAATATTATTTGGAAAACCGTTGAAAAAGCTCCGCAAGCTGCAGAGGCAATGGGTGTAACATCAGAAATATTATTGAATTTAGGCATTATCGATGAAGTCATTCCCGAGCCACTAGGCGGGGCGCACAGAGATATTGATGCAATGGCTGCTGGCTTAAAAGCACGTCTTATTGCACAAGTAGATGATTTGCTAGGGCAACCTATTGAGGATGTCGTTGAGAGACGCTACCAGCGTTTGATGAGTTACGGTAACTAAAGCGTCAATAATTGACACTGCAATAAGTTATTAAATTTGTCACTCAAAAAAGTTAATTAGATATATAACAGAATAAAAAAGCTCAATTTATTATTGAGCTTTTTTTTGAGCATCTTTTAAGCAAAGTTTTAGCTAATACTATCTAGTAAGTATTTATTAAGTTAAATTCTATAGATGCAATATGCTCTTAACTTATGTTTATAATTTTTACGCGCAAATTAATTTATCAATGCATTAAAACAGGATTCTTAAGCAACTGTTTCTATTTCATAAATAGAGATAGCTGTTGGTCCAAGAATTTTTTAAATATAGAGAGGTGCGTCTTGTTGTTTATGTAAGACGAGACGATCGCTATGGATGTTAGGAAATAGCTTGTTGGCCTTATAATTTATGCTGTTAGTAGACGGTCATATTTCTTGCTTAAAAAGTCATAAAACTGTTCACGCAAATTATTAATATCACGCTTCATGGCTAGAATATCTTCCTCGCTGATATCGGTTCTACCGACATAAACTTGGCGTCTGAAATGAGCAACCTTCGAGCCGTATAAACGTAAGTTTTTCTCGAGTGTTTTTTCTCCAAGCATTAATAGTTTAGATTCTGCATCAGAAAGTTTATTAAACTCGTCAACTAGTTTTTGACTAACGGCATTAAGTTCTTGTCTACGATTTTCGGGCCAGCGCTTACCAAAACGAATAGACTCAACTACCAAAGAGGAGTATTTGGCAAAAATATGACTCACATGACCCACATCAGTAGAAATACTCTCCAATATATCAAGCCTGCGTTGTTCGGCTTTCATCGGGCGCGGTTGTCGTTTGTTAAATAATATAATTGCACATAATGAGGCAATGAGGGCACCTACTCCTACTTTGATTGATGTATCAAGCAGTTGCCATATAATAGTTGTATCCATGACCTACACCTTATTCGAATAGTCAGAAAAATGTCGATTTCAGCAATCGATTTGTCTTAGTATAGATAAAGCAATAAATACGCCAAAATTAGTATCATTGAGTATTAATGTGTAGGGTAGAGTTAGCCAGTAAAGAGGATTGATATGTCATTGAGTATTAAGGCAATAAAAGTTAAGCAGATGAGTTATGACGTGGCCACCGAAAACACTGATTTTATTTCTCTACTTGACCATTACGCACAGGACAAAATGGGTGGCGGGGCGCCTTTAGCCGAATCGGTCAAAGCAGGGCTAGTTAATAGTTTGAAAGCTAGACCGCATGCGATAAGTTTATTGGCCTATTACAAAGATCAACACGACCAAGAAGAGCAAGCTATTGGTTTATTAAATGCTTTCGAAGTATTTTCGACCTTTGCTAATAAGCCTTTGATTAATATTCACGATATTGTTGTAAAAAGTGATTACAGAGGCAAAGGTGTTGGGCAGATATTGTTAAAAGCCATTGAGCAAATTGCGCACGCACGAGGTTGCTGTAAATTAACCTTAGAAGTGCTTTCGGGTAACGAGGGAGCTAAAAACAGCTATCAAAAATTTGGCTTCAATAGTTATGTGCTCGATCAATCGGCAGGGCACGCACTTTTCTGGGAAAAGAAACTGTAAAATTAAAATTATTTTAGCAGCGTTTCAAATATTCGTTAGCCCCCTGCGATTTTTACGCTAAAGCCCTTTGTTTCAAGTAAACTTTTTATTTTTTCTCGCTGATCTGTTTGTAACTCAATGACATTATCTTTGATGCTACCACCGACGCCTAGTTTTGTTTTCAATAATTTTGCCAAGCTTTTTATATCGTTACTTAGGGGTAAGCCTTTTATTAAAGTTACTCCATTGCCTTTACGGCTCTCTCGATGTAATCGAACGATACCATCACCTTCGTCTTCGATAACGGATATATCGGTTGTTTTTACACGACCAGTTTCTGTCGAGTAGACTAAGCGGCTGTTATTTGATGATGAGATTTGATTCGATGAATTTGTTTTTTTACTCATTATTGTCTGCCTCTTTTTGTCCTTCTTTAGCCTTTTTTATTGGCTTATCTTCAGATTCTTTATTTAAATCATTTGTTATTGATGCTGGTTCCAGATTTGTATTTGTTAAATCTTTAGCTAGCGTTAGTTTATTTGTAAAACTACCAATCAATATTAATATGGCGCCGTTAATAAATAATAAATAGCTTAGCGTTGGTGCTGCTAGAAAATAGTAACTTAGTGGGGCAAATATAAGGCTGCACAATATGCCAATGGATACGAGCCTCTCAGCTTTTTGGGGCAGTTTAATAGGTGTCTTACAACTTGGGCATGCAAACGCTTGGCGTTTAATAAAGGCTTTGTGAGTGCCAGAACTTTTGAGTAACGCAAGGCTTATTGGTTGATGGCATTGAGGGCATTGCTTGGCTCGCATGATTAAACCTTATTAAGCTCTTAATATATGAGGATAGCTCTATCAACAGCAGTTCTAAAAACAGCTGTATAACAGAACAGAGATACTGTCTTATTATAAAAGCGATTTTTAGTTAGGGCTACAATACTTTGGTGATAACATGTTTTGGTACATGCGAGTTAGAGGGAATTTCTGTTAATAAAGACATAATAAAACATAGATGTAAACCACGACCCCTTTATTACGGGACTGCGTCAGATTGCGCAGCCTGCTAGTAGATACAGTACACCTGAACCGCTGCTATTGCCCACTTTTATCAGTAGACCTAAAAAAATCCAGCAAATAACCTAAGCTGTTAAAGTATTCCTATTAAGTTTTTCTTTCGCTTAAAAAACAATGGGGTAATGATCATGGAGGTGAATTGCCTAGAGTGCAAGAATTTCTATAGTAGCGCTTGGATGGGTCTTATTTTAGAGGGTAATGTATTTTGGGCTTGTCATCCGAGCCTATTTTTATAGCTTCTTTTGACGCTTCCACCTTTGATGAGTGGCAGTTATGGTTAGGCATCATCTTGAACATCAATAGATGAATTCCTACACACAATACCAGCCCAATCCAAGATAGTGATAGCTGATACCCTAGCAGTAATAAAATCGCAAAAGGTGCTGCGCAGGCCACTGTACAAAGCAGCATCATTTTATATTTTTTTAATTTCTCTATTAACAGAGTCATGGCTTATTTCCGAGCTTATGACATTATGAATGTAAACTTATTAACTTGAAATTTAACTGCGTTAAATAAACAGCGCAGTTAAATTTCACTATAAAGAATCAACAGATTAAAAAACTATTCTTGCACCCAAAACAAAAAATAATTCGTCTGTAGCTTCTCCTTCATCTTTAGCCAAGTCAGCCGTTTTACCGTAAAGGTTTTCTTGGACAACACCAATGTAAGGTGAAAATGCACGATCAATAACATCATAGCTAAGACGCAAGCCAATTTCACTGCTACTTAAACCAGAACCGATACCGACTTCTAGATCATCAGAAAAGGCTACATCTGCAGCTAAACTCGGTGTTAATATGAGCCGATTAGTCAGTAACAATTCATACCCTGCATCTATAGCCGCTGAAGCATCACCTTTTTCGCTAAGATAAAAATTAAGATCAACTTCAAACCATTGCGGCGCCAGACCAGCTATGCCAACTACTGCATAGCTTCGGTTTTTAGCGACCTCTGGCGTGTCAAAGCGTAAGCCTGCTTTGGCATCCAAGAAGTCTGATATAGGCGCTTGAATAACAAACTGATTTTCTAGGGTAGAAAATTTACTCGACTCGTTTTCATATTCACCTTTGGTTAACCACCGAAACTTGTACTCATCAGTGCCATAGAATATATCGCCGTCCCAAACACCCAACTCATCGCCACTATCTTCATTGTAGCGATATTCGAGTTCTTCGAGCTGAACCCCCCAAAAACTTCTCGGTTCGGCTGCCAACGACATCTGAGATACCAATATTAAACTCAAAAAACAAACTAACTGAGCCATATTTTTCATAGGATATCTCATTTAACTGCTCCTTGAACACTTGTAGTATTTTGCAGTGCGACGACTTCTTTTGGTCCACCTTCGACTATGACTTTACGAAACATACCCGCTGCCCCGTGGTAAGATAAATGGCAATGAAATGCCCATTGACCTGGCTCATCAACTTCCGTTTCAGTGTAGACAGTTGTACCTGGCGCGACACTGACCACATGTTTAATCGGGTTCCATTTTCCCGCATTAACATCAAGAATGGTCCACATTCCGTGTAAATGCATGGGGTGGGTCATCATCGTTTCATTAACGAATTTGAAGCGCACACGCTCACCGTATTGAAGGCGAAGCGGCTCAGCATCTTCATATTTAGTACCATTAATACTCCAAGTGTAGCGTTCCATATTACCGGTCAATCTTAATTCAATTTCACGGGTAGGTTCACGGTCTTCGTATAGTGGTTTTTGTGCACGCAAATCACTGTAGGATAAAAATTTCCCGCCATTTGCCGCTGTCGGAATTAACCCACTGCCTGCAGCGTAGAATGGATCAGCACTTTCACCCATATCCATTTTAGAATGATCCATACCTTTCATTTCAGAGTGATCCATGCCTTTCATGGCAGAGTGATCCATACCTTTCATGGCAGAGTGATCCATACCTTTCATCGCAGAGTGATCCATACCTTTCATGGCAGAGTGATCCATGCCTTTCATCGCAGAGTGATCCATGCCTTTCATCGCAGAGTGATCCATGCCTTTCATGGCAGAGTGATCCATGCCTTTCATAGAAGTGTGGTCCATACCTGCCATATCATGACTCATTCCCATATCAGCCATGGTTAGCAATGATAAAGGTCTAAGTTCAGGGACTTCTGCTTCCATACCTTCTGCTGTTGCTAATGTTCCTCTCGCATAACCTGATCTACCCATTGATTCAGCGAATATCGTATATGCTTTATCTTCTCTGGGTCGCACAATAACGTCGTAGGTTTCTGCAACGCCTATACGAAACTCATCAACGTTAACGGGTTGTACATTATTACCATCTGCTTGGACGACTAACATTTCAAG